>CAWIPN010000004.1:980000-984118 GCA_963837985.1 uncultured Alphaproteobacteria bacterium
GCGATGGAAGAACGGTCCACCTTCGACGTGCCGGACTGCAGAGTTGTCTGCGGCACGAAATCAAATCGCATCGAGAGGGTCGTGCCCGGCTGCGCCGCGAGGCCTTGGCTGAGCCAGTCGCCGGTCAGCGTGCATCCGCAGCTGGCGCAGGCGTAGGCGTTGGACGTGAGCGCGAAAAAGACGGCAGTGGCGAGGCTGCCGAGGGCAGCCCCGCGAATGGACATATGCATTGTTTAGAATCCCCTTGAGGCCCCGCAAGGGCGGGACCACTGAAATACGTGACTTGGGTTCAGGCGGGGAACGGCGGTCCGGTCGAGGGCGGCCGCGCGAAATGCGGCCGCGCCGAAATCCAGGAAATTATCGGCGCGCCCGCGAGGACCAACGGGAGCGCAACGGGCGCGACCAGCGGTGCAGGAGCCGTATTGGACAGCGGCATCGCCGCCGCCGCCGCAAACGGACATTGCTGGTGCCCTTCAATGCCCTTGGAGCCGTCGTGGGGCATTCCCGGCATCGTCGTCGACGGCACGGTCCATTCGCCGTCAGGGCAGAGCATCAGCGTCAGATGGCCCTGCTCCACGTCGGGCATGTACCCGGCCGACGTGACAACTCGAATCACGAGCAGCAGCGCCAAGGCCACGGCCCAGGCGAAGCGCGTCGATCTCGATCGGGTCAGGACGGCGTGCACGGCGCAGCCTTTAGGTCCGATTGTTCGTAATGTCAGGCGTTGCACACGCAAAAACCCTGAAGAGGAGCTCACCGATGAACCGTCTCGATTCTGCGTCTCTGGCGATCGTTGGCGCCGCCGCGCTCGCCGGCTGCGCGACGATGCAGCCGCAGCAGGCGCCGTCGCCGCTACTCCGGCTTACTGCGGCACTGTCAGGCGCTGCGGAGGTGCCGGGGGCGGGCGATCCGGATGGAAGCGGGATCGCCGTCGTGACCCTCGATCCCGCTCGTTCGCGCCTTTGCTACACGGTCAAGGTGGCCGATATCGCGCCTGCGACCGCAGCCCACATCCACGTCGGCGTTGCCGGTCAGTCGGGCGATCATCTCGTCCCGCTCACCGCCCCAACGAACGGCAGCAGCAGCGGCTGCGCGAGCGTCGACCCGAACCTCATCCGAGCGATCATCGCCAACCCGGCGGCTTATTATGTCAACGTCCACAATGCTGAATTTCCCGGGGGAGCAATCCGCGGGCAGCTTGGCCGGTGAAAAGTGCATTGGCGTCGCCGCCCGAATGTCCGCAATGGGTCGAAAACGGACATTAGCCGCCAGCCTATTGCCCAGGCACTGGCGGATCGAGCGGATTGGCAGGATGACTCGCCTCCCACTCCATCGCCTTGTGGACTCGGGCCTCCACGGACGGGTGATCGTAGAAGACGACTTCCTCTAGGCGTCCGGGCCGCGGATATCGGTACTCCGCCGTTTTCACGAGCGAACTCGAAAGCGCGTCGGGAAGGTTCTCCGTCCTTAAAGAATACAGGTCCGCCTGATTCTCGAGCGTGCGGCTGAACGTGTTCAGCAGCGGCAGCGCCAGCAGGCCGAACAGCGACCCAATGAAGACGAGCACCGGAACGCCGCGCGGGTCGCCGATCGGCGCGTTCGTTCCGAACCGCCTCGCGAACCATGGATAGGTCCGGTCGGCCAACCAGAAGAAGACGATCGACATCACGGAGAAGAACAGGATTCCCCACCAGGTGTGCTTGAGGACGTAATGGCCGATCTCGTGACCGGTGACCGCCCGCACCTCCGCGAGCGATGCGTTCTTGAACGCTACGTCGGAAATGGCCACGCGCGCGGTGCTTCCGACGCCGCCCGCGTTGGCGGTGAAATTGTTCGACTGGCGAGACCCGTTGTACATGTAGATCTTGTGCGGCGGGATCCCCGCCCGGCCGGCCATTTCGACCACCGCGTCTCGGACTTTCCCCGGAGGAACGGGCTTATAGGTGTTGAACAAGGGCTCGATCAGGATCGGCGAGAGCAGCATGACCACTGCCAAAGCGATCGCCGTCAGCCCGCCGGACCATAGCCACCACGTGCGACCTGCCTTGCGGATCAGAAGGTACAGAAGCATCAGGAAGATTCCGCCCAAAAGGGCGCTGACGACCAGGCCGATGCCGCCCTGGAGGAGGAAATCACCGAGCGGCTGGCTCGTTCGCCCATAGGATTTCTCCCGCCACCAGTCGGCATAGAGGGTCCACGGCAGCGTCAGGATTGCGGAAACGACGAGATAGATTGCGCCGACGACGAACGCCCGCAGCGCGAGGCCGCGCCGGCGGAGCTTCGTTTCGATCGCTCCAAGGACACCGCTGCGGACGATCAGCCAGGTCACGATCGCGGAGACGACGAGCCCCCACAGAAGCATCCATTCCTTACCGACCGTATAGTCATGCGCCTTCTGCAACGCTGCCGGCCCAAGGCTGTCGATGAAGCGCGCCGTCGCGGAGTCAACGTTGAATGGCATCGGATATTCCCCTCCCGAAGAATTGGCAGCGTAACGACCGCTTCGGTTCGCACAAGGGAACGACTGCAAGCGGCAGGCGCTTTTCGGCAGATGGCCCGTACACCGAAGGCGCACGCACCCATGGAAGCGCTGCTCGCCGCCGAGCTGCCGTCGGGGGACGGCTGGCAGTACGAGCCCAAGTGGGACGGGTTCAGGTGTCTGGCACGCCGCGACGGCGGCGACGTCGAGCTGATATCCAAGAACGGCAAGCCGCTCGGCCGCTATTTCCCGGAAGTCGTGGCGATGCTCGGCGGAATCGAGCCGAAGCAATTTCTCCTCGACGGAGAGCTGATCATCACGGTCGGCGACGCTTTGTCCTTCGATGCGCTTCAGCTTCGGCTCCACCCGGCCGAAAGCCGCGTCCGAAAGCTCGCGGAAGAGTCCCCTGCCGAGCTGATGCTGTTCGACCTGCTGTCGCTCGGCGGGGACGACTTTTCGGACGAGCCGCTGTCGGAAAGACGCCGCGCGCTCGAGCAATTCGTCGAAAGCGCGAACACGCCCCAGCTCAGGCTGTCGCCGATGACGACCGATCGCGACACGGCACTTGGCTGGCTCCAGCGAAGCGGCGGTGCACTCGACGGGGTCATCGCGAAACGCATGGGCCAGCCCTACAAGGCAGGCGAGCGGGCGATGGTGAAGGTCAAGCCCGAACGCACCGCCGACTGCGTGGTTGGCGGGTTCCGCTACGCGACCAAAGGCAACCTCGTCGGCTCTCTCCTTCTCGGACTCTATGACGAGGAGGGCCTGCTCCACCATGTCGGCTTCACCTCCGCAATTCCCGCGAGCGAGCGCGAGCAGCTGACTGCCGATCTCGAGAAGCTGGTTGCCGAGCCCGGCTTTACCGGCGGCAAGCCCGGCGGCCCCAGCCGCTGGCGGACCGCGCGTTCCGCGCAGTGGAAGCCGCTGAAGCCTGAGCTGGTGGTCGAGGTGAAATACGACCAGGTCACGGCCGGGCGATTCCGCCACGGGACCGGCATCGTGCGCTGGCGGCCCGACAAGGACCCGAAGCAGTGTACCTACGACCAGCTCAAGCCGGAGCTTCGGCCGTCGGAGCTGAAAGAGATTTTCACGACATGAGCGACTTGTTCGGGCAAACCTCGATTCCCGGACTCGACTACCGGCCCGACGTCATCAGCGCGGACGAGGAGAGCGGGCTGATCGAGCGTCTTTCCGGGGCCGATCTAACGCCATTCCGTTTCCAGGGCTGGACCGGCAAGCGCCTGACGCGGGTCTTTGGCTGGCGCTACGATTTCCAGGACAAGAGTTTCGCTCCCGTCGAGCCGATCCCAGACTGGCTTTATCCCGTTCGCGCCCAGGCTGCGAAATTCGCCGGTCTCGATGCTGACGATTTCGTCCACGCGCTCTTGAACCGATACGATCCTGGTGCCGGAATTGGATGGCATCGCGACCGGCCGGTCTTCGAAAAAGTGGTCGGCATCTCGCTTGGGACGGCGGCGACCCTGCGCTTTCGCCGCCGCCGGCCCGGCGGGTTCGACCGGGCGGAGATCGAACTTGCGCCCCGCTCCGCCTTTCTGCTGACAGGCGAATCCCGTCACCAGTGGGAGCACAGCATCGTGCCTCACGAGCAGCTTCGCTTCTCGATCACGTTTCGCACCTT
>CAWIPN010000005.1:0-428708 GCA_963837985.1 uncultured Alphaproteobacteria bacterium
TCACAACCATGCAGCCGGCGAGCTCATGTGCAGCGTGGACGCTTTCCTGATGATCGCGGATCTTCTGCGCCTCTGTCCTGCTGCCCAGGCGCGAGCCGATCGGCGGCTCGCCAGAAGCCGCTGTGCAGGTGACAACCAGTGCGGCTGCAGCCGCGCCTGCGAATAACCAGCTTTTCACGAAATCACTCCCCCCGCCAAAAACTCGGCACCGCTGCAGCTTGCCAGAAGCGGCCTTGAAAACAAGCCTTTGGCTTGGCGCATGGCGACGCCGTTGCTAGGCGCTGCCGATGCCCCCGTCTCCGCTTCCCGAATGGGCGCCCCACCAGGCAGTCTGGATCGGTTTCCCATCCGACCCGGCTTTGTGGCTGGCGGATCTCGAGCCTGCACAGCGCGAGGTCGTCGAATTCGCTCGCGCGGTTCACGCCGACGGAAAGGGCGAGCAGGTATGGCTGGTCGCAAGCCACCAGGACGCAGCCGCAGCCGCTCGCAAGCTCGCCCCCTTCGCCAGGGTGATCGTCGAGCCGTTCGGCGACATCTGGCTGCGCGACACCGGTCCCATAGTCATCGGCTCGGGCAAGGACCGGCGGGCGCAGGGATTCCGGTTCAACGGCTGGGGCGGCAAATACGATCTGCCGGGGGATGATACGGTCGGTGAGCGCCTCGCCGGCCAGGCGGCTTTTTCCTATGCGCAGTCGGACTGGGTTCTCGAAGGCGGCGCCATCGACCACGACGGGTCGGGCACGGCAGTCACGACCGAACAATGCCTGCTCAACCCCAACCGCAATCCGGGATTGAGCCGCCGGGACATCGAAGACGCACTGGAACGCGACCTTGGCTTCACGAAGGTGCTGTGGCTGGGACAGGGCCTGGCCAACGACCACACCGACGGCCACGTGGACAATCTGGCTCGCTTCGTCGCGCCCGGGCGAATTGCCCTTCCCTCGCCCGCGGAACATGACCCGAATGCCGCCGTCTATCGCAACTCGGCAGCGCGTCTGGGGGAAACGAGCCTCGACATCGTCAACCTGCCCTCGCCGGGGCTCGTCGCCGGGCAGGACGGCGACATCGTCCCGGCAAGCTACATGAACTTCTACATCGGCAATGCGGCCGTCATCGTGCCGCAATACGGGGCAGCCAACGACAGGGCGGCCGTTGCCGCCGTCCAGGCGCTGTTCCCGGATCGCCTTGCGGTAGGGCTTCGCGCGGACCACATCCTCACGGGCGGCGGAAGCTTCCACTGCATCTCTCAACAGGTCCCGCAATGAGCACACTCACCGTCGCAGCGCTGCAGCTCGCCTTCGGCGAAGACACGGCCGTCAATATCCGCGCCGTTTCCGACCTCGTGCGCGATGCGCATTCGCGCGGAGCCGAGGTGGTTCTTCCGCCCGAGCTGTTCGAAGGCCCCTACTTCTGCCGAGAAGAGGACGAGGCCCTGTTCGCCAAGGCGCGTCCCACCGCCGAACACCCGTCCGTACTGGCGATGCAGCATCTCGCGGCCGAGCTGAAGATCTGGATCCCGACGAGTTTCTTCGAGGCCGAGGGACCGCACCACTACAATTCGCTGGCGATGATCGGACCGGACGGCAAAATCGCCGGCGTCTATCGCAAGAGCCACATTCCCGACGGTCCCGGCTACGAAGAGAAGTTCTACTTCCGCCCGGGAAATACCGGGTTCAAGGTCTGGGCGGGCCCGCACAAGGCGACGCTCGGCGTCGGCGTTTGCTGGGACCAGTGGTACCCCGAAACGGCCCGCGCGATGATGCTGATGGGCGCGGACGTCCTCTTCTACCCGACCGCGATCGGAACCGAGCCGCACGACCCCGATCTCGACACCTCGCGGCTATGGCGGCGGGCGATGATCGGTCACGCGGTCTCCAACGTCGTTCCCGTGGTCGCTGCGAATCGCATCGGCAACGAAGGCGGGCAACATTTCTACGGCCACAGCTTCATCTGCGACGAGCGCGGCGACATCCTCACCGAGTTCGGGGCCGAGGAGACAGGCGCGCTCATTGCGACGCTCGACCTCGCCCAGGCGAAAAAGCACCGCGCTGCCTTCGGCTTCTTTCGCGATAGGAGGCCGGACCTTTACGGACGCCTCGCCGAAGACCGCTGATCGGCGCGCTTCCTCAACTCCTTGGGGAAGGCGACGATCGTCCGCAGCCTTCGTCCGTCCCGCCCGCCGAACAGGTTATGCGTCGGGCGAGAGCTCCAGTGCTCTTTCGAACACAGCCTCGAACATCTCCACGGTCAGGCGGCCCGTGTTCGTGTTCTGGCGCGAGGGATGATAGCTCGACAGAAGCACGCGCCCGTCCGCGCAATTCGCTTCGGCGGAATGTGAGAACGGTGTGCTCGATCGGCTCAGCCCCAAAATCCTGGCGGTCGCGCGGTGGGCGATTTGGCCAAGGGCGACAATGACCTGCACCTTGTCGAGCGACGCGAGCGCAGCCTCGAGATAGTGGCTGCAGGTGCCGATTTCCTCAGGCGATGGCTTGTTGTCCGGAGGCAGGCATTTCACCGCATTCAAGACCATCGTGCCGACCAGCTCGAGGCGGTCGCCTGCTTCGCCACGGTAAATGCCGCGGGCCAGACCGAGCTTCAGCAGGGTGGGGTAGAAAATGTCACCCGAGGCATCTCCGGTAAACGGGCGGCCGGTGCGATTCGCGCCCTTGCGCCCGGGGGCCAGGCCCACGACTGCGAGCCACGCGTCGCTATCGCCGAACGCCGGCACGGGCGCATTCCACCAGTCGGGATGCCTGGCCCGGAATTCTTCGCGATAGCGGACCAGCCGCGGGCACAAGGGGCAATCGCGGGGCGCTTCGGCGTTGGGGACAGGCGACAGATCGGCGGGGCTGGTCGACGGCATTGCCCTGCCGTAGGCGAGCTATGGTGAAGCGCGCAAATCACCTCTACGCGATCGCGGTCGGATCGAATCGCCCGCATGGACGCTTCGGCGGCCCTCCGCGGGTCGTCGAAGCCGCGATCGCGAGTCTCGACGACACGTTCGGCCTGTTCGATGCCTCGCCCATAGTTCTCAACCCCGCGCAGGGCGGTGCCGGGCGCGATTTCGCCAACGCCGTCGTTCTTGTCGAAAGCGATCGCGAGCCGCCTGCCGTGCTTCGGGAACTCAAGCGGCTGGAACGGGAATTCGGCCGCCGCAGGGGTCGGCGCTGGGCAGCGCGCGTGCTCGATCTCGATATCGTCGACTGGAGCGGTGGGCGGTGGACGTCGAGGCGGCTGAAAGTCCCTCACCCCGAAGCGAACAAACGCGCCTTCGTCATCGAGCCACTTGCGAGCATCGCTCCGGGCTGGCGACTGAAAGGAGCGCTGACCGCCCGTCATTTTGCACACCGCCTTGCCCGACGGCGTCCCCGGCGGTAACGCGGCCCCGCTGGGAGGGCCCTTAGCTCAGTTGGTAGAGCAACTGACTTTTAATCAGTAGGTCGCTGGTTCGAATCCAGCAGGGCTCACCAGCACCTTTCCAGAGTCTTTGTCCTGACTGCGCGCGCTCCGACGTGTCGGCTCGCCAACTCCGCTGGCACGCCTCCCGCATGGGGTGTACAATCGCCTCGAAGGAGGCGCTGCCGAATGCGTCAGATCACCTTGATAGCCGCTGTTCTTTCCGCCGCGACTGCCACGTCAGCGCCGGCCCAATCGCTGATGAACGCGCTCGATACGATCGCCCAGCACCATCCCGTCGACGACCGCACCCAGGCCGACGACGTCAAGATGCGCAAGGACATGAACGAGAGGATGACCGTGGCCGTGCGCCTGGGCGGGACCGGCCCGTTTCGCTTCCTCGTCGATACCGGTGCCGACCGGACGTCCATTTCGAGCGCCGTTGCAGCCCGGCTCGGGCTCGAAGCGGGCGAAGCTGTTTCGCTCCACACCGTCACCGGGATGAGCACGGTGCAGACGGCGACCGTCCCCGACCTTCAGCTGAGCAAGAGCCGATTGCGTGTGGTCGATGCGCCGATCCTGGACGCCGCCAACATGGGCGCGGACGGAATCCTCGGGACGGACTCGCTGCGATCGCAGCGAGTCATGTTCGATTTCGACAAGAACATCATGACGATCGTTCCTTCGGAGCAGCGAATCGTCCCCTCGCGGGACGGGTCGGTCGTCGTCACCGGGCGACTTCGCAACGGGCGGCTGATCGTCACGAACGCCATAGCCGACGGGCAGCGGATCACGGTGGTCCTCGACACGGGCTCGCAGGTCAGCGTCGGAAACGATGCGCTTCGGCTTCGGCTGGGCAACGCCGGTCTCGTGAGGAGCACCGGCGCAATCGATCTCGAGTCCGTCACCGGCGACACGATGGAAGGCGAATATACGTTCGTGAAAAAGCTCGAGGTGGGAGAGGTCACGCTTGCCAATCTCGCCGTCGTTTTCGCTGACGCACACACGTTCAAAAAGCTCGGGCTTGAGGACCATCCGGCCCTGCTTTTGGGCATGAACGCACTGCGCGCCTTCAAGAAAGTGTCCATCGATTTCGCTAACAAGAAGCTTCGGCTCATGCTTCCGGAAACCGGGCAACTCGATCAGCGGATGCTCGCGGCACGATAAGCTCCAACAGCCGTTGGAGCGTTCATGACGGCGACGGCACGAAAACACATCAACCCTGAACTTCGCCGCTCCTACGACCTTCGCGGGACGGTGGGCGAGTCGCTAAGTGCCGACGACGCGGTCGCGCTCGGCCTCGCCCTCGGTGCAATGGCATCGCAGCGCGACCTGTGTGCAATTGCGGTTTCGAGAGACGGGCGGGACAGCTCGCCGGAGCTGGAGTCGGCGCTCGTGGACGGGCTGCTCCGAAGCGGGATGCACGTCCACCGCATGCCTCCCGGCCCGACGCCTCTCGTCAGCTTTGCGGTACATCGGCTCGATCTGGACGGCGCAGTCATGGTGACGGGGTCGCACAACCCCCCGGACCAGAACGGCTTCAAGCTGATGCTTGGCGGTACGCCTCTCTACGGCGACGCATTGGGCGAGCTCTGGCACGTCGACCGCGCGGCGCGCGCCGGCGGAGCCGTCGAAGAGGTCGATGTTTCGGATCAATATCTCGATGCTCTCATCGCGGAGATGGATGGAGTCGCGATCGCCAGCGCCGTCTGGGACAGCGGCAACGGTGCCACGGGGCCGATCGTAGAACGCCTTGCCGGGCGGCTCGGCGAGCGGCAGCGGACCCTGTTCACCGACATGGACGGACGGTTTCCCAATCATCACCCCGACCCGTCGGTGCCCGACAATTTGCGCGACCTGCAGCGCGCGGTGATCGAAGAAAAGCGCGAGCTTGGAATCGCCTTCGACGGCGATGGCGATAGGATCGGAGTCGTCGACAGCGAGGGCGAGATCGTCTGGGCCGACCAGCTCCTGCTGCTTCTTGCGCAAGATGTCCTCTCCGATCGCCCCGGCACAGCGATTGTCGGCGACGTGAAGTCAAGCGATGTCCTGTTCCAGGGTATCGCCGAGGCAGGCGGGCGACCGGTTATGAGTCCCTCGGGCTACGTGCTGGTGCGGGAAGCGATGATCCGCGAGAAAGCGCCGCTGGCGGGCGAGATGAGCGGGCATATCTTCTTCGCCGATCGCTGGCATTGCGCCGACGATGGCCTCTACAATGCAATGCGGACGCTCCGTGCGCTGGCGCGATCCGGGCGCACCCTCGCTGAGTTTCGCAAGTCGCTTCCGGTCACCTTCGCCACTGCGGAAGTTCGCCTCCCCTGTCCCGACGAACTCAAGGCGGAAGTTCTCAGTGCAATCGAAAGCGACGTGCGGTCGCGCGGGCTCGAGCTCGACGGTACGGACGGGATACGGGTTACCGAGGACGGCGGCTGGTGGCTTCTTCGAGCATCCGGCACCGAGCCGAAGCTGACTGCTCGGTGCGAGGCGCAAAGCGACAAGGACCTGCGGCGGATTGGCAAAAGCCTTGCCGAGCGCCTCGAGGCGTTCGGCCTCGATCCGGCCGGCCTGCGTTAGCTATTCGGCCGCGACCGGCTGCGCCGCATCCCGCAGCGCCTGCATCGCAGAGCGATAACCGTCGAGCGTACCGACATCGACGTAGGATGTTCCGGCCCGAACGCCGACTGCTTCGCCGCCTTGGGCGAGCCAGGCGTTCACGAGCGTGCCGATATATTCGTCGGGCTCGGGGCGATCGAGCCAGAAGCCGCGAAGCTCGTGAAAGATTCGCCCCGGCATCTTGAACGCGCCCCAAATCCAGTTCGACCTGGCAGCCTTTGATTTCACCTGGATTTCAAGCACCCGGTCCTCGTCGTCGGTAACGACTGCGTCGAAGAATTGCGGCTGATCGACCGGGAAGAGCAGGAACGACAGCCTGTCGTCGGGAAGGCGGGACAATGCGTCCTGCGGGAACCAGATCGTGTCGGGCAGTCCGACCAGCACCGGCTCGTCGTCGGGAATAACGGTGTGAGCGCGGAATATCGAATCGCACAGTCCCACCGCTTCGGGCTGGACGACGAAGGCGACATCGGCGCTGCTTGCGCGACCGGCACCGTAATATTCGACGATGTCCGATTTCCCCGGGGAAATGACGAAGCAGATCTTCGTCGCGCCGCCGCGAACCATCCGCTCCACCAGATACTCGCTCACCGCCTTGGGCCGCTCCGTCTTCTCGTCGCGGCGGCCGCCGACCGGCAAAAGCTCCTTGGAAAAGGCCAGCGGCTGGATTCGCGTGCCGTTTCCGGCAGCGGGAATTACGCCCCACATGCTTCCGCCTCCACCTGTTTTTCTTGCTGAACCGGCGTATCGCTTCCGCGTATCAACTCGACGAGCTCGCGCGCCCGGTGACTGGACGTATGTTCGTCGAGCACGCGCTGGCGAGCTCGCAGTCCGATCGTTTTGAGTTCTTCGTCGGCAAGATCGAGCGCGGCAACGACATCATCCGGCGCCGTCGCGATGAGCACCTCCTCGCCCGGCTCGAAAAAGGCGCCCAGCCCTTCCCACTCGTCGCTGACCATTGCGGCGCCGCAGGCTGCGGCCTCGAACAGTCGGCCCGACGGACACCAGCCCATCCGCGCCATGTCCGCGCGAGTGACGTTCAACGTCAAGCGCGACGAGCAAAAGAAGCTTGGGTGGTGCGAGGGCGGAATGTGGTCGAGCTTGCGCACGTTCTCCGGCCAGCCGATCTCCTCGGGATAGGCGCTTCCGCCGACCAGGAACGACGCGCTCGGGCGTCGCCTGGAAGGCTCGATGAGAAGCTGCTCCACCGCATCCTGGCGATCGCTCGCGTAGGTGCCGAGATAGGACAGATCCGCTTCGTACCATCGCTCGACAGGAGCGGGCTTGTGCCAATGCTGGTCGACGTGGCCGTACAGCGCGGCCGTTCGCCGGGCGTCGAGCTGATCGCGAAGTGCGTCCAGCGCGCCGCCGCCGGTATAGCTCAACACCAGGTCGAACTCGCCAAGCCCGCTTTCAGGCAAGTAGGCCACCTGCTCGCCGCTTTCGAGCTTCGCCAGCGTCACCGGCGTGTCGAGGTCGTAGAAAAGCTTGAGTGCCGGCGCCTTGTCGATGACCAGCGCCGCTGCGGCCCGACCGTCGGGGCAGTAAGAGGTAACGACGGCCGCGTCGGCCGTTTCGACTTCGCGGATCGCCTTTGCCGCGACGTTGCGCCAGTCACTGTACAGAACCAGCTCCGCCCCGTCCCACAGGTCCCACAGGTCGCGGTTGTTCGCATAGTAAGCGACGTCGCGCTCGAAGAAGGTGACCTGGTGTCCAAGGGAGGTCAGCGCCCGAATGAGGCCCCTCCACAGGGTCGCGTGCCCATTTCCCCATGATGAGCTGATCGTCAGGCCGAAGACGACGAACTTCATCGGCGAACCGCCGGAACGGTCGTCTCGGAGGGGCTTTCGTGCACCGCACTCTCCACAGCCTGCAACTCGGGAAATCGAACCGCGCCTGAAAAGAATGGTTCCGATTGCCCTCGCGCGGAGCGAGTTGCCTCGCTAGGCCGCCGTGCCTCTTTTCGCCTTGTTGAGCGACGCACGGACGCGCTCGGCGAGCGCGTTGCGGGTGTAGGGTTTGGGCAGCAGGTCGACCCCGGGATCCAGGCGACCGCCGTGGACGATCCCGCCGTCCGCGTAGCCGGAGGTGAACAGGACTGCAACGTTCGGCAACTTTTCTCGCACGTAACGCGCGAGACCAGGCGGTCTGAGCGTGCCCGGCATCACCACGTCGGTGAATAAAAGGTCGAACTGAGCGCCGCTCTCGACGATCGCCATCGCGCTGGCGACATCGGCCGCGGACACCACCCGATAGCCGAGGTTGGCGAGCATTTCGGTGACCGTCGCGCGAACTTCGGCATCATCCTCGACCACCAGGACGGTCTCCGAGCCGCCGTTCGCATCGTTCGTTTCCGCGGGGGCGACGTGCTGTTCGTCCTGCTCCACCCTCGGCAGATACAGCGAAACCGTCGTGCCCTGGCCGATTTGGCTGTCGATCTCGATGTGGCCGCCCGACTGCTTGGCGAAGCCATAGACCATCGACAGGCCAAGTCCCGATCCCTGCCCCTCCGGCTTGGTCGTGAAGAACGGCTCGAATGCGCGACCGGAGACTTCCTCGCTCATGCCGCTGCCGGTGTCGGCCACGCTGAGCATCACATATTCGCCCGGAGTCGCCGACTCCTCGGCACCGGCCGCTGCCGACAACTCAACATTATCCAGCGATATGATGAGTTTGCCTGCCCCTTCCATCGCATCGCGTGCATTAATCGCCAAGTTCAGCAGCGCGTTTTCAACCTGGGTGGGATCGACGAAGGCATTCCAAAGTCCGGGCGCGATGTGTGTCTCGACCTCGACCGCTTCGCCGATGCTCCGCTGCAGCAGGTCACCCATCCCGGTGACCAGCTTGCCGACATTGACCACCTTGGGCTCAAGCGGTTGCCGGCGGCCGAACGCAAGCAACTGGCTCGCCAGCTTGGCGCCTCGCTCGACTCCCATCATCGCATTGGAAATCCGCCGCCGCGCCTTGTCGTCCGGAGCATCCCCGAGACTGCTTTCCAAAAGCTGGAGATTGCCTTGGATGATCTGCAGCAGGTTATTGAAATCGTGCGCAACTCCGCCGGTCAGTTTCCCAATCGACTCCATCTTCTGCGCTTGCTGGAGAGCCGCCTCGGCTACTCTGCGTTCCGCAATTTCCTCGACCACCCGCGCTTCGAGCGTGGCGTTCATTTCCTCGAGCCGCTGCTGCGCTTCGCGAACCTCGGTGACGTCGACGTTGACGCCGATCATGCCCAGGAACTCGCCATCCGGCGCGAGACGCGGCTCCGCATGCGTTTCGAGCATCCGGTAAGCGCCATCGGCTCGGCGATAACGCGCCTCGACGGTGAACGGCGCCTGTTTCGACATGGCGACGGTGAACGCCTCGTAGAGCTTCGCGGAGTCGGCTTCATGGACGGTGTCGCCCCAGTCGAAGCCGTCGAGATCGTTCGAATCTACTCCCCAGAATTCGCGCTGCGCCTTGTTGAGGTAAACACAACCGCCTTCGGGGTCGCCCATCCAGAGCATCACCGGAGCGCGCTCGGCAACGAGGCGGAACCGCTCTTCGCTTTCGCGGATCGCCTGCACTGCCCGCTGCTGGCTGGTCGTGTCGTGGCCCTGGACGAAAATGCCCGCGATTTGACCATCGGGGCCCGTGACCGGCTGGTAAATGAAGTCCACGAACTTCTCGACTGGGAGCCGGTCGGGCGACGCCAGCGTAACGGGAACGCCGTGGCCGATGAAAGGCTCGCCAGTTGCGTAGACGCGATCGAGAAGCTCGACGAAACCCTGTGCGGAGACCTCCGGAATGGCGGCGGCAACCGGCTTTCCGACAACCCCCCTTCCCCCGACCAGCTGTTCATAGGCGCGATTGGCCATGGTGAAGACGTGGTCGGGGCCGGCGAGGAAGGCCATAAACCCCGGAGCCTCGTCAAACATCTGGGCAAGCCTCTGGTGCTCGCTGCTCAAGTGCCGCTCGGCGCGAACTTTTTCGCTCGTTTCGACGACGATAGCGATAACCCCGGCCGCTCGACCGTCGTCGTCCACGACTCGCGAATAGTCGAGGTTCATCCACACCAATTCGCCCCGGCCGTTTCGATAGAGCGTCAATTCCTGGTCCTGGAACGACAGCGTCTCGCCCTGGCGGAGCACCTTCTCCATCACGTTGGCGTTCCAATCGGCGACCTCGGGCCATGCATCCAGCACGTCGCGGCCGAGGATTTCGGGATGGCGGGCGCCGGCGAAGACCGAATAGGCATCGTTGTAGATCATCACGCCGGCCTCGCCCCACAGCGTAACGATCGGAACGGGGGACCTGAGGATCAAACCGACCGTCGTCTTTACGACCTGCGGCCACGACTCGATCGGACCGAGACCGGTCGCCCCCCAGTCGAAACGGGCGATCAGCCGCCCGAGTTCGGTACCGTCGGCGAGAAACGCGGCTTCGGCCTTATCGAGCGGAACCGACTCGTTCATCATCAATGTCTTCCTGTAGCGAGCCGGCCGGCGATTTGAGAAACGGTGCGGGTGAGAACGGCGGCGGAACGAGAAAGCTCCGCCTCACCCTGTCGAAACGAACGAATCGAGCACCTTCTTACGCCCGGCATGCTCGAAGTCTATTTCCAGCTTGTTGCCTTCGATGGCGGCGATGGTGCCGTGGCCGAACTTGTCGTGAAAGACGCGCTGCCCCAGTGACAGGTCGTTGCGCCCCTTGTTGCCGAGCGAAACCGCCGAAGCTCGGGCTTCGATCACCCGCTGCGGTTCGGGATTGAATCGACCCGACGACGCCGCCCGCTGAAATCCCGGCCCGCGCGTGCTTGCGCGCATCGACTGCGCGGGACCGAGATGCGCGAACGGGTCGGCACGCTCCGACCACTGCGCCCGCCACAGGCTTTCGCCGCCGGACATTGTGGTTTCCTGCTCGATGTGCGGCTCGGGAAGCTCGGCCACGAAGCGGCTCGGGAGGCTGCTCGTCCACTGGCCGTAAATACGGCGGTTGGCGGCGTGCAGGATGGTCGAGCGGCGCTTTGCCCGGGTAATCGCGACGTAAGCGAGCCTCCGCTCCTCCTCGAGGCTTGCAAGCCCGCCTTCGTCGAGGGCGCGCTGCGACGGGAATATGCCCTCCTCCCAGCCGGGGAGATAGACGGTGTCGAACTCGAGTCCCTTCGCCGCGTGGATCGTCATGATCGTGACCTTGTCCCGGTCCCTGTCTTCGTCATTGTCCATCACGAGCGACACATGCTCGAGGAAGCCGGAGAGGTTGTCGTACTCCTCCATTGCGCGAGCGAGCTCGGCCAGGTTTTCAAGACGGCCGGCCGACTCGGCCGAGCGATCGGCCTGCAGCATCGCCGTGTAGCCCGATTCCTCGAGAACGGTCCGCGCGAGCTCCGCATGGCCCGTGGATTCGGCCATCCCGCGCCAGCGGGCAACATCGGCGACGAACCGGCCAAGCGAATTCCGGGCTCGTGCCTGGAGCTCGTCGGAATCGAGAAGCGAGGCCGCGGCGAGGAGCAGCGGCTGCTGCTGGGCACGGGCAGCGGTGTGGATCGTGGCGATCGCCTTGTCGCCCAGGCCGCGCTTGGGCTGGTTGACGATGCGCTCGAACGCGAGATCGTCGGCCGGCTGGTGGATCAGGCGCAGGTAAGCGAGCGCGTCGCGAATCTCCCCACGCTCATAGAAACGGAAGCCGCCGACGATCTGGTAGGGCAGGCCGATGCCGATGAACCGCTCTTCGAACTCGCGAGTCTGGAACTGCGCGCGAACGAGGATCGCAACGCTCGAAAGCGGACGGCCACGCGCCTGCATCGACTCGATTTCCTCGCCGATCCGGCGCGCTTCTTCCGGACCGTCCCACACGCCGACGACGCGCACCTTCTCGCCCTGGCCGGAGTCCGTCCACAGGCTCTTCCCGAGACGCCCGGCATTATTTGCAATCACTCCGTCGGCCGCGGACAGGATGTGCCCGGTGGAGCGGTAATTCTGTTCGAGCCGGATGACCTTCGCTCCCGGAAAGTCCTTCTCGAACTTTAGGATGTTCGCGACCTCGGCGCCACGCCAGCTGTAGATCGACTGGTCGTCGTCACCGACGCAGCACAGGTTGCGGCGCGGCTCGGCGAGAAGCTTCAGCCACTCGTACTGGGCGCTGTTGGTGTCCTGGTATTCGTCGACGAGGATGTACTTGAACCGGTCGCGGTAGCTTTCGAGCACATCGGCGTTGGTTCGCAAGATGACCAGCATGTGCAGAAGAAGGTCACCGAAGTCGCAGGCGTTGAGAGTCTTCAGCCGCTCCTGGTACGCCGCGTAGAGTTCGCGGCCGCGCCCGGGCCCGAAGCTTTCCGCTTCGCCGGCATCGACCTGACGCGGGGTCTGGCCGCGGTTCTTCCAACGGTCGATGAGCGCGGCGAGCTGCCGCGCCGGCCACCGCTTGTCGTCAAGGCCGGAAGCCCGGATGAGCTGCTTCATCACGCGCAGCTGGTCGTCGGTATCGAGAATGGTGAAGTTCGACTTCAGCCCGACCAGCTCTGCATGGCTGCGAAGCATTCGCGCCGCGACCGAATGGAACGTGCCGAGCCAGGGCATGCCCTCGATGGCTCCGCCGGAGATCGCGGACACCCGCTCCTTCATCTCGCGAGCCGCCTTGTTGGTGAAGGTTACCGAGAGGATCTGGTTCGGCCAGGCCTTTCGACTCGCGATCAGGTGAGCGAGGCGCGCCGTAAGCGCAGAGGTTTTGCCGGTCCCGGCTCCCGCGAGCACCAGCACCGGGCCGTCGGTTGACAGAACGGCTTGGCGTTGCGGGGCGTTGAGACCGTCGAGATAAGCCGGCTCGGGAGGTGTTGCAGGCGATTCAGGCACTTGCCCGAGGTAGGCCGGGGAGAACGGAACGGCAACCTGTCCAGGGGGGATTTGGCGCCGCAAAGAGGTTCCGCGCCTTTTGCCCGATATCCACGATATCCACAGGCTTGTTCACGCATTTTTCGCTTGGCGCGACTCGCAAACCGGAGTCATTGTCCACCTGTGATCGGGACGGCGGTCCCCGCCTCACCAGAGGGTCGGAAACGGCAGGAAGGTGCGGCAGGCGATCAAAGATCCGATCTCCGCGGCGGACAATGCCAAGGCTCTTAACGGAGCCGAAAGCGGGGTCAGCCGGGACGAGGCGCCGGAAGAGATGATCTTTCGAAAGCGCGACGCGGCGAAAGGCGATCTTCGGATCGTTCGGACGCAAAGCGGGACGCAGTCGAGGGCCATCCCAAGAAGGGCCGCGGAACATCGGTCGGTTTTGGCCTTCGGGTCAGGCCAGGCAGCGCGAAACAGAAGCGAACCTTCGGGCGGCGCACTGGAGTAGAGGTTACCGGGCTCCTCCCCTGGAGGGAGCGGATCGATGGGAGGCGACGCCTGAGCTGGTGAGCCGAAATTCAGGATTGGGTTCCCCTGGGACCCGGTTGTGAGATTTGGCGGATCCTTCGCTCGGCGCAGTGGGGGCTGGCAGCGATGCCGGCCCCCATTTCGTTTGGGGCTATCTTCGCAGCAGCGTCGGCCGGCGCACAGGCCCCGCTTCCCTTCATGCATCTCGCCAACTCGCGAGGGCGGGACCAAATCCTTCCTTGAGCGTTGGAAGTAGCGGCGGCGGCAATGACGCTGCCGGAGCGGGCGCTGAAGGAGATCGATCGTGCTCGGCCTTGCCGCGCTTGTCCTCGCCGCCGCGTCTGTCGACGCCTCCCCCGCCCTCGCCTCCGCATCCCCCTGGTGGGAGCGGCTGATCATGACCATGAGCGCCGATGGCGCGCAGCAGTCGTGCCGTTATGAGTCCAGCACTGCGGCCGGCGGTCCTGAAGACTGCGGCGGCGGCGACCCGTCGTCACGATCGATTCAGCACAAGGCCAGCGCCGTCAATCGCGGCTATACGAGGATCACGATCGAGCGGCGCTTCACGCCCACTTCGGGCAGGTCGTCCGCCGGCCCGCTCGCCGACAAGATGCCGCCCACCGGCGATACGCTCCTTGCCGGGCAGGTGATGGCGCTCGCGATCGATTCCAGCGGGTCCGTCCGCAGCTGCCGGATCGTGTCTTCGGCCGGCGACCTCTCGCCCCCGTACGGCTGCAGCGATGTGCGAAGCGAGCGCTTCGAGAGCAGCACCGGGCGGGCGCTGTCGAACCTGCGCCGCGGCTACATGACGATCCTCGTCTACGGGCACGAAGAACATCTGACCTGATCGAGCCGGCGACGGCAGCCGCCGCGCCTTGCCTGTGAACGCGCCGTCGAATATAGGCGCGGGCGTCCGGCGGGCGCTGAGCGCGTGCGGGAAGCCCGTCACATCGGCGAGCGCGTGCGGTGATCCGGAACCTGCGACCGGCGCTGCTACGCGCTTTTTGGCGTGACTGCGCTCCCGCTCCGATTGCTCCCACGGACGCTGCCACGGGATTCGCCCGCGGCGGCAGGTGAATTGGACCAGGTCCGCATGCATGAAGCCGAGCCATGGTGGCACGGCGCGGCAAGCTGATTTGTTATTGCGAGAGATACACATTTTATGGCCACAACGGCATTTCCGACCCGCGACGAATTCGCGGCCCTTCTGAATGAGAGCCTCGGCGGCGAGGACGAAAGCTTCGAAGGCAAGGTCGTCAAAGGCACCGTCACCGGAATCGAAAACGACATGGCGGTCATCGACGTCGGCCTCAAGTCGGAGGGCCGGGTCGCGCTTCGCGAATTCGCCGCCCCGGGCCAGAAGGCCGATCTCAGCGTCGGCGACGAGGTCGAGGTGTTCGTCGATCGAGTGGAGAACGCGCAGGGCGAAGCGATGCTGTCGCGCGACCGTGCACGCCGCGAGGCCGCCTGGGACCAGCTCGAGAAGGAATATGACGACGGAAACCGCGTCGAGGGAATGATCTTCGGCCGCGTGAAGGGCGGCTTCACCGTCGATCTCGGCGGCGCCGTCGCCTTCCTTCCGGGAAGCCAGGTCGATATCCGCCCGGTCCGCGACGTCGGCCCGCTGATGGACACGCCGCAGCCGTTCCAGATCCTGAAGATGGACCGCCGGCGCGGCAACATCGTCGTTTCGCGGCGAGCGATCCTCGAGGAGCATCGCGCCGAGCAGCGAAGCGGCCTCATTCAGTCGCTTACGGAAGGCCAGGTGGTCGACGGCGTGGTCAAGAACATCACCGACTACGGCGCCTTCGTCGACCTCGGCGGAATCGACGGCCTGCTTCACGTCACCGACATCAGCTACAAGCGGGTGAACCACCCGTCCGAGATCCTGAACATCGGCGACACGGTGAAGGTCCAGATCATCCGCATCAATCGCGAGACTCAGCGGATTTCGCTCGGAATGAAGCAGCTCGAGGCCGATCCCTGGGAAGGCGCCATCGCCAAATATCCGGTCGATGCCGTTTTCCAGGGCCGGGTGACCAACATCACCGAATACGGCGCGTTCGTCGAGCTCGAGCCTGGGATCGAGGGACTTGTCCACGTTTCCGAGATGAGCTGGACGAAGAAGAACGTGGACCCGGGCAAGATCGTCTCGACGAGCCAGGAAGTCGACGTGAAGATCCTCGAGGTGGACGAGGAGAAGCGACGGATTTCGCTCGGGCTCAAGCAGGCGCAGCCGAATCCGTGGGCAGAGTTCGCGGACAAGTTCCCGGTCGGCGTCCAGGTCGAAGGCGAGGTCAAGAACTCGACCGAGTTCGGGCTGTTCATCGGATTGCCCGGCGACGTCGACGGAATGGTCCACATGTCGGACATCGCCTGGGGCCTTTCCGGCGAGGAAGCGCTCGCGCTCCATCACAAGGGTGAGACGGTCAAGGCGGTCGTCCTCGACGTCGATGTCGAGAAGGAGCGCATCAGCCTCGGCATGAAGCAGCTCGAGCGCGGCGGAGTCGGCGGAACCGGCGCCGGCGGCGCCGTCAAGAAGGGTGACATCGTCACCGTCGAGGTCCTCGACGTCAAGGACGGCGGACTCGACGTCCAGGTTGCCGAAGGCGGCGCAGCCGGCTTCGTCAAGCGGACGGACCTCGGGCGCGACCGCGACGAGCAGCGCCCCGAGCGGTTCCAGGTCGGCCAGAAGTTCGACGCGATGGTCAGCGGGTTCGATCGCTCCAAGAAGCCGAACTTCTCGATCAAGGCCCTCCAGGTTGCCGAAGAGAAGCAGGCCGTGGCGCAGTACGGCTCGTCCGACTCCGGTGCCTCGCTTGGTGACATCCTCGGCCAGGCGCTGAAGGAAGCGGAGACCAAGGCCCCCGCGAAAAAGGAAGCGGAGGCCAAGGAGCCCGCAAAGAAGGAAGCCAAGGCCAAGTCGCCTGCGAAGGACACCGAAGCCAAGGCACCGGCAGAGGACTCCGAAGAGGAATCCGCTGCCAAGGACGGCGACACGGAAACGGCGGAAAATGACGCCGAAACCAAGAAGCCGGCAAAGAAGAAGAAGTAGGACTGCATGGGCTTGCGCCGTTGGGAGTTTCCTGACAGCGTGAGCCCAGCCCTCTCTCGCGGGAGGGCGTGCCGAACTTGCGGGGACTCGCCATGATCCGTTCCGAACTGGTCCAGAAACTGTGCCAGGATTTTCCTGATCTCACCCAGCGCGAGGTCGAGACCGTCGTTGGTGCAGTATTCGATTCGATAACCGACCAGCTTTCGCGCGGCGGACGAGTCGAGCTGCGCGGGTTTGGAGCCTTCTCCACCCGCAGCCGTGACGCCCGAGTGGGCCGCAATCCGCGCACCGGCGAATCCGTCCAGGTGGGTGCGAAGCGCGTCCCCTATTTCAAGCCGGGCAAGGAAATGCGCGAGCGGCTGAACATCAGCGGGACGGGTTCCGAATTATAACCGTCATATCGAAGACCGCTGCGGACGTGGCGGAACGGTAGACGCTGGGGACTTAAAATCCTCTTCCCGCTCAGGGAGTGTGGGTTCGACTCCCACCGTCCGCACCATCCTCGACCTTATATCTGTCCGGCGGATTGACGGTTTTCCCGCCGCGATCCCATCCACCGTCACCAACTGCGGCCGCTGGCCTCGCGGATGCCGGCTGAACCAATGCACCCCCGCAGCCGAATTGCCGCGCCCGGCAGCCATCTGACCGAACCCCGTCCCGCTACGGGACAAGCGGAGCCATATCCACAACACGGCCGTTGAACATGGTTAAATGGTCGTTAAGCATTTCCCCATGGCCCAGGCCCGCCTTGCCGCCGCACCCGGCTCCTTCCCGCGCGAAAGGGCGCGGATCCTGCCCAGGCGTCCCTCGCGCGTGCATCCGCGGTTGTTCGGCCGCGGACCGGTGCGCTCGTTCACTCCCGTCGAGCCTCGGCGGAGCGCGCTGCTCGACGACGTGAAGCTGTTCGCGACGACCTTCGCCGCCGGCTTTCTGTTCGTTTCGATCCTGATTGCTTAGGCGACCCTGCAGCGGTCCTCGTCGCAGGCCTGGTGCAGTTTCCAGCCCAGCCACGCCGAAACCAGGCACATCCCGGCAACCATCAGCAATTGCCCGACCGGCCCAATGCCGGCGCTGCTCAGCCCGTATGCAAGCAGCGCCCCGACGACCATCGCCCCGCTGTTGACGATGTTGTTGGCGGCGACGGTTCGCGCCGTTTCCGTCTTTGGGACCGTCGTCGTCAGGAACGCGTAAAGAGGGACCACGAACATCCCGCCGGTAATCGCGACGCCGAGCAGGCACAGGATCATCGGCCAGGCCATGGGGTTGAACAGGAAGTTGCCGAGCGTGGTGAGATCGGGTCCCTCTTTGCCCCAAGCGAGCGCCACGAAGTGCAGAAGCAGCACGAAAACGCCCATGGCGATGACCGACGCAGGTGCGAAACGCGCCGAGACCTGGCTCTTCAACAGCCGGTTTATCGCCACCGAGCCGATTGCGATTCCGATGGAGAAGATGGCGATGAAGAGGCTCGCGACCTGCTCGTTCGCGCCGAGCACGTTCTTCACCAGCGGCGGGAAAATGATGATCAGGACCGCCCCGATCGTCCAGAAGAAGCTGATCGCCAGGATGGCCAGGAACAGCCGCCGGATGTGCATGGTCGCGCTGACCAGTTCGATCGAAGCGTGGACGATGTGCCAGGTGATCGGAAGTCGCTCGGCGGCGGCAGGAGCAGGCGGAACCTCGCGGCCCGCGAGGAAGCCAAGGCAGGCGAACAGGACAACGGCGATCGCGGCCCACTGTGGCCGGGACGCCAGCACGCCGGCGAGGATGGTTCCGAGCAGGATCGCGACATAGGTGCCCGCTTCCACGAGCCCGGTGCCGCCGAGGACCTCGTCCTTTTTCAGGTGCTGCGGAAGGATCGCGTATTTGATGGGCCCGAAGAAAGTGGAATGGACGCCCATCGCCAGCACTGCCGCGAGCATCAGCGGAATGTTTTCGAGGATGATTCCGGCCCCGCCGACGGTCATGATTCCGATTTCGGCGATCTTGATGATCCGAATCAGCCGCGCCTTGTCGTGATCGTCGGCAAGCTGCCCGGCCAGCGCGGAAAGAAGGAAGAAAGGCAGGATGAACAGCGCCTGCGCGATGGCGCTGAACTGGAACTCCTTGGCCGCGTTCGAATAGAGCTGGTACGTGACGAACAGCACGACCGCCTGCTTGAACAGGCTGTCGTTGAACGCCCCCAGGAATTGCGTGGAAAACAGGGGCAGGAAGCGCCGTGCGCGCAGCAGATGCCGGACGTTCTGGATCAAGGGGTGGGCGCGTGTGCTGCCATGGACTGGGGCGACGGCATAGCCAGCTTTGCGGAGCGCGCCAAACGCTATAACTCTCGTCGCGCAATGCTGACCCTGCCCAACCTGCTGACCCTGTCGCGGATTTTCGCCGTGCCGATCCTCGTCTTCCTGCTGTGGCAGCCGCGGCCTTTCGACTATGGCGTGACCTTCGTCCTCTACTGCATGGTCGGACTCACCGATTATTTCGACGGTTACCTGGCGCGCGCCCAAGGCCAGATTTCAAAGCTCGGCCAGTTCCTCGACCCGATCGCCGACAAGATCATGGTGGCCGCCGTCATCGTGATGCTGGCCGCGTCGCGAAAGGCAGACGGCAATCCGCCGATACTCCAGGACTTCAACATCATCCCGGCGCTCATCATCCTGCTTCGGGAAATCATCGTCTCGGGACTTCGCGAATTCCTTGCCGAGCTTCGCGTCGGAATGCCGGTGAGCCAGCTGGCCAAGTGGAAAACGACGCTTCAGCTCATCGCGCTCGGCGCGCTCATCCTCGGCGGCGCCATTCCAGCGCAGCAGTGGGTGCACATCGTGGGCGTGATCAGCCTGTGGGCCGCAGCGGGCCTCACTCTGGTCACCGGCTACGATTATCTGCGGATCGGCCTCAAGCACATGGACTAATCGATTTTTCGCGTCTCACTGACGAAGTTTGTTCGTTTCCGGCGATGACGCCGCGAGCCTAGGCCTTGCCGTTCGAGACTCTAGCGGAAAGGCTGTCGAACCATGGACGCGAAAACCGGAGACCCCCTGAACGGCTGTCCGATGCATGAAGGAGCGGCTCTGCGCTCGCTTCTGGGACGAACCAATCGCGACTGGTGGCCCAATCAGCTCAGCCTCGAAATCCTGCCGCAACCCTCCGACCCGATGGGCGAGGACTTCGATTACGCCGAAGCGTTCCAGAAGCTCGATTACGAGGCGGTGAAGCGCGACCTGCATGCACTGATGACCGACAGCCAGCCGTGGTGGCCGGCGGACTATGGGCATTATGGCCCGTTCTTCATTCGAATGGCGTGGCACAGCGCCGGCACATACCGGATTGGCGACGGCCGCGGCGGCGCGAACAGCGGCCAACAGCGCTTCGCGCCGCTCAACAGCTGGCCCGACAATGCCAATCTCGACAAGGCACGGCGGCTGCTCTGGCCGATCAAGAAGAAATACGGCCGCAATCTCAGCTGGGCCGACCTGATCATCATGGCCGGAAACGTCGCCTTCGAATCCATGGGGGCGCCGGTCTTCGGCTTCGGCGGAGGACGTGCTGACGTCTATGAGCCCGAGCACGACGTCTATTGGGGAACCGAGGAAGAATGGGTCGGCGCCGGCGCCAGGCCGCGCATGGGCGACGACGCCGGAACGGCGATGGAGAACCCGCTTGCGGCGGTCCAGATGGGCCTCATCTACGTCAATCCGGAAGGTCCGGGAGGAAGTGCCGATCCTCTCGCCTCTGCGCGTGAGATTCGCGAGACCTTCCACCGCATGGGAATGACGGACGAAGAAACGGTTGCCCTCACCGCGGGCGGCCACACGTTCGGCAAGTGCCACGGTGCCGGCGACGCCGCCAAGGTGGGCGCCGAGCCAGAAGGCGCCGACATCGCCCAGCAGGGTCTCGGCTGGGCAAGCGGCCACAAGAGCGGAATGGGCGATGACACCATCACCAGCGGCCTTGAGGGCGCGTGGACGCCGACGCCGACCAAGTGGAGCATGGCCTATTGGCACATGCTTCTCGACTACGATTACGAGCTGGTCACCAGCCCTGCCGGCGCCAAGCAGTGGCAGCCAAAGGACGTAAAGCCGGAGGATCTCGCTCCTGCCGCCCACAATCCCGACAAGCACGTGCCGACGATGATGACCACGGCCGACATGGCCTTCAAGAAGGACCCGGACTTCCGCAAGATTTCCGAGCACTTCCGCGACAATCCGGACAAGTTCGCGGACGCCTTCGCGCGCGCCTGGTTCAAGCTGTGCCATCGCGACATGGGGCCCAAGTCTCGCTACCTCGGGCCGGACGTCCCGGACGAGGACCTGATCTGGCAGGATCCGGTGCCGGCGCTCGACCATACGGTCATTGACCAGGATGACATTCGCAAGCTGAAGTCGACGATCCTCGATTCGGGCCTGTCGGTCTCCGCGCTGGTCAAGGCCGCCTGGGCCTCCGCTTCCACCTATCGCGGCTCCGATCATCGCGGCGGCGCCAACGGCGGACGCATCCGGCTGGAGCCGCAGCGCAACTGGGAGGTCAACGACCCGCAAGAGCTTGCGAAGGTGCTCGACGCCTATGAGCGCATCAAGAAGGATTTCGACGACGCCGCATCGGGCGGAAAGACCGTCAGCATCGCCGATCTCGTCGTCCTCGGCGGCACGGCCGCGGTCGAGAAAGCGGCGCGTGACGCGGGGCACGACATCGACGCGCCCTTCGCTCCCGGCCGGACGGACGCGAGCCAGGACTGGACCGACGTCGAGGCCTTCGAGGTGCTGGAGCCGAAGGCGGACGGATTCCGCAACTATCTCTCCACCCGCTTCAGCGTGCCGACGGAGGAGCTGCTCGTCGATCGCGCGCAGCTTCTCCGGCTGACCGCTCCCGAGATGACCGTGCTGGTCGGCGGACTGCGCGTGCTCGGAGCCAACCAGGGCGGATCGAAGCATGGCGTGTTCACGAATCGCGTCGGAGAGCTGACGAACGATTTCTTCGTCAACCTGCTCGACATGGGCACCGCCTGGAAAGCCGTTGACGAAAGCGGAGACGAGGAGTTCGTCGGAACAGATCGGAAAACCGACGAAAAGAAATGGACCGCGACCCGTACCGACCTGGTCTTCGGCTCCAATTCGCAGCTGCGCGCGATCAGCGAAGTCTATGCGGCCGACGATGCGAAGGAAAAATTTGCCCGCGACTTCATCGCGGCCTGGACCAAGGTGATGAACGCCGACCGATTCGACCTCAGGAGCGCGGGCAAGCAGTCGTTGAAGGCGCGAGCGTCGGAAACAGCCGCCTAGGGCGAACGCCTGCCCCGGGCTGGAATGAGATCGGCGATTATCCGCCGGAGCGCCGTGGCCAGGAGCTGAAACTCCGCTTCGCGCGGGCTCGACCGGCGCCAGATGAGGGCGATCGAGCGATAGCCATGGTCGGATCGAAGCGGTCTCGCGTCGACATTGGTGCCGGCCAGGATTCCCAACTCGATCGCCATTTCGGGGACGAAGGTCACGCCAAGGCCATTGTCCACCATTTGAACGAGCGTGTGCAGCGACGTTCCCATCATCGCCGCATTCGCCCGAAGCTCGGGGCGGTTGCACGCGGCTAGCGCATGATCCTTAAGGCAATGGCCGTCCTCGAGTAGGAGCATCCGCTTCTCGTCGATGTCGTCGACCTCGACATTGAGTCCGTCCGGCGCCTCCCCGTCCGGAAAGGCGACGAAAAGGCGGTCGTCGAGGAGCGGCGCCGAATCCACCTCTCCACAGGAATAAGGAAGCGCCAGGAGCACGCAATCGAGCTGCCCGCGATGCAGTGCGTCGCACGCCGAGTGGCTCGTTTCTTCACGAAGGTAGAGCTTCAGGTCGGGCCATTCGCCGCGAAGCCTTGGAAGCATTGCCGGCAGGAGAAATGGCGCGATGGTCGGAATGACGCCCAAGCGAAGCTCCCCGTGCAGCGGCCGCCCCTCCGCCCGAGCCAGCTCGGCAAGCTCATCCGCCTCGCGAATGACACGCACGGCCTTGTCGGCGATCTTTTCGCCAAGAGCAGTGAAACGGACGACCCGCCTGGTCCGTTCGACAAGCGTGACGCCAAGCAGGGTTTCGAGTTCGCGAAGCCCCGCGGACAGCGTCGATTGCGTGACGCAGCAGGCGTCCGCGGCCTTCCCGAAATGGCCGTGATCGCGAAGCGCCACCAGATATTGGAGCTGCTTGATCGTAGGTTGGTGAACGGTCATCGACGCCCGACCTTATTAATCGAAAATTCCAATCAGAAGCGCGATCATAAGAGACTTGAACGATTTCTGCCAGCCACCTACGTGCTGCATCGCAACACGAATTCACAATCGCACAGGAGAATTGAATGCTGACCGTTGGCGACAAGCTGCCTTCCCTCAAGATGCCGGTCCAGCAGGGCACCTCCGCCCTGCCCGCCGGCGAAACGATCGATCTCGGCGACACCAACGGCAAGTGGAAGATTCTCTTTTACTGGCCGAAGGATTTCACCTTCGTCTGTCCGACCGAAATCGAAGGCTATGGTGAGCTGAAGCAGGACTTCGCGGACCGAGACGCGGTCCTGATCGGCGCCTCGACGGACACCGATCACGTGCACTTCGCGTGGCGGCGCTCGGACCCCCGGCTCGCCAATGCGGACTTCCCGTGGATTGCCGACAACAAGAAGGAGCTCGCGGAGGCACTCGGCATCCTTGACCAGGACGAGGGCGTGGCGCTGCGTGCAACCTTCATCGTCGACCCCGACAACGTCATCCAGCACGTTACCGTCAACGGCCTCAACGTCGGCCGCAACCCGCAGGAAGCCCTTCGCGTCCTCGATGCCCTCCAGACGGACGAGCTGTGCCCGTGCAACTGGAGCCCGGGTGAAGAGGTGCTTCGACCGGCCGCATAAACGCCGGCTCGCACGCCATTTTTCGGGCGCGGGAGCAATCGCGTTCCCGCGCCCATTTTTTGCAATCCACGGAGGACCGAGATGTCCCTCAAGCAACTCGCCGACGCCCTGCCCGATTATGCCAAGGACGTGAGGCTCAACCTGTCGTCGATCCTGAACGACCAGATGATGGACGAGGAGCGCAAGGACGGGCTGCTGCTCGCCTGCGCTCACGGATCCGGCTGGAAACCGCTCGTGGACGCGACCGAAGCCCACGTGGAAAGCAGGATTTCCGAAACGCAGGCGAACGCGGCCCGCGGAGCGGCGGCGCTGATGGCGATGAACAACGTCTATTACCGCTTCGTCCACCTGGTCGCGAATCCCGAATACGGGACCATGGCCGCAAAGCTGCGGATGAACTTCATGTCCAGCCACGGGGTCTCGAAGGAAGACTTCGAGCTGTTCAGCCTCGCCGTGTCGGCGATGAACGGCTGCGGCATGTGCATCGACAGTCACGAGCGGGTGCTGCTCGAGCATGGAGTGAAGTCGCAAACCATCCAGTCGGCGGTGCGGATTGCAGCGGTCATGAAGGCGCTCGCCACCGTTCATTCGACGCTGTGAACGGATGCGACTGGCAATCGCTTGCCCGCATCCATAAATTAGACGGGCATTGAGAAGGACTGTGCGCTTGTTTTCGGGACTGTTCGATTATCTCGAGTCCGTTGAAGCCCGCGACCCGGCGGCGCGTTCGCACTGGGAAGTCCTCACCTATCCCGGGGCTTGGGCACTCGCTTTTCACAGGGTTGCCCACTGGCTCTACGGCGGCGAGCTTTATTTCCTCGCGCGCTGCGTCAACCACTTCGCGCGTTTCCTGACGGCAATCGACATCCACCCGGGCGCGACGATCGGGAAGAGGTTCTTCATCGATCACGGCTTTACCGTCATCGGCGAGACTGCGGAGATCGGCGACGACGTCACCATCTACCAGAACGTCACGCTGGGCGGCACAAACCCTCACGAAGGACAAGCCGGCAAGCGCCACCCGCGCGTTTGCGACAAGGTCGTGATCGGCTCGGGCGCGCAAGTGCTCGGCCCCATCGTGCTTGGCGAAGGCGCTCGCGTGGGCGCGAATGCCGTCGTCACGAAGGACGTAGCCCCCGGCGCCACCGTGATTGGAATCCCCGCCAAGCCGGTTCCGGTCGACGTCGACACTGCCGAGCCCAGGGAATTCCTCCCTTACGGAACGCCGTGCAACGAAATCGCCGATCCGATGCTGGCCAGGCTGTGCGAGCTCGAACGCGAGATCGCGAAGCTTCGCGAGGAAGCGAAGACCAGGAACGGGAAGGCGCCGCCCGTCAGGAGCAAGCGCGCTTGAGCGTCATCGCGCCGTTCCCCCACCCGCGGGACCGGCGCGCAATCGCATCGTTCGACAGGCGCGAGCTGATGCGAATCCTGGATCTTTACGGTCGAATGGTCGCCGCCGGTCACTGGCGGGACTATGCGCTTGGACATCACCCGGACGTGGCCGTTTTCGCAGCATTTCGGCGGCACGCGGAGCGGCCCGAAGTTCGAATCGAAAAACGCCCCGCGCTGCGACTGAAGCAGGGCCAGTTCGCACTGGTCAGCGAGCATGGGCTGGTACTCAAGCGGGGCCACGACCTTGCCGGGATCATGGCCCCGCTCGAGCGGCGGCTTATGCGGCTGGTCGGCTAGCCAGTACCGGCCGGTCCAGGACCGGCAGCCTGGCCCGCAGCCCGTCCGGAAGCGGCTTCACGACAGCTTCGCGCGCCTGGTGCCAGAAGGCCGACAGGAGCAGCAGCGTCGAACCGATGATCAGCGCCGTCAGCGCGACGTTGAGCTCGATCGCCCCGAACCGTTTGAACAGGTCGGAAAGGGCCCACAAGACGTAGGCCAGGCCGGAAACGAGAAGCGCGCGGCGGTCGATCGTCAGGGCCGTCAGCCCGAGCAGCACGTACAGCACCACGACCACCAGCCCCTCGCCGATGCTGGCGCTGCCGTTGGTAAGCCCAAGCAAAGCGAAAATCGGGTGCACGATCATCGGCGCCGCGAGCAGGTGGAGCCAGAAAGCGACGTCCGAGCGGCGAGTTACCCGTGCCGGGTCCGACGAGTCCCAGCGCATCGCGATCAGGAAGACGCCGATACCCAGGAGAAGCATGAAGCCGAGGATGACATTGCGCGCCTGGTCCAGGTTCTGGCCGATTGCGGCGAGCAGGAGGCCGAGCGCGATGCCCGAAACCGCGGCCGCCCCTGCGGCGATGGTGATCGGCACGTGGAAGCGGCGCCAGTGAAGCCATGCAGCGCCGGCAGCAATCGCTCCCGAGGCGGCGACGACAATGCCTTGCAGCTGGTTGTTGTGATTAGCGACATCCGTGCCCACCGCGAGCACCAGCGCGAAAGCGGTAGCGGCGAAGACCGAGCCCACGAAGGCCAGCAGGAGCAGGATGGACGGAAGCGCCATTCGCCGGCGTGCCGTGAAGAACAGCGCAAGCCCCCAACTGGTAATCGCGACGGCAGCCGGAGCAACGAAGGACGGACCGTCGCCATCGAGAGCGGTTCCAGCCGCTTGGCCGACCCACTGCCCGATCCAGCCGACCGCGACCAGGAGGATGACGGCGGCAATCGAAACGAAGATGTCGTTGAACCCGGTAATCAATCGGAACTGTTCTTCGTCGACGACGGGCTGTTCGCGCTCGCCGGCGACGAAATTACGAAGAGCCGCCGCGGATTCGGCACTGAGCGCGCCTGCGGCAACGGCATCGTCGAGGTCATTCTGGCTGTACATGGAATATCCCCCTGTTGCGGGGGACGGAGACTACAGCAGTGTGTTATCGTGTCAATACACTATGGTAGTAGGCCGGCGCCCCGACGGGGGAGTTTTTGTCAAACAACGGCGCGCCGGCCATCTCGTCAGCGGCAGCGGACGTGCGAACGCTCCACGCTCCGCCCGAGCAACGCACCCGCAGCCGCACCCAAAACCGTTCCCGTTGTCCGCTCGCCGTGCGTGTCGATTGCACGGCCGACGAGCGCCCCGCCGGCCGCTCCGATGATCAGGCCGGTGGTGCCGTCCGAACGCCGGCATCGAAGCCGCCCGTGCGAGTCGCGCCAGACCTTGCCGTGATAGACGTGATGATGGCGCTCCCGCGCGATAGCCTGCTGCGGCAGCGCCGGAACCGCGACAGTCGCGACAGCTACAGCGATAATCAGCTTGTTCATGGTCGATGGTCCCACCTTGTTACCGTTGCGCTGTGTCGCAACGGCGGCGGGGCTGCGAGAGCCAGGTAAACGGGCGAGCGGCGGTTTACGGTGAAGCGAGTCCCTTGCTCGCCGGGCAGAGCGGCCGGTGTTCGCGAAGTTTACGCCGTCTCCTGGCCGGCAACCGCCTTTTCGACCCAGCGGCCGTCGACGTTCGCCCAATAGTGACACTCTGCGTCCTTGCGCTGCGCAAGAGACCGCCACGCGTTGCGTGCTTCCTCGAGAGTGCCGGAGTCGAACAGGTAGAAGCTGCGGTGGAAGGCAAGTGCCGAATCTCGCCACTTCCCGTCGGCGATGAGCACGAAGCGGGCGCGGTTCGAGGCATCCGGAAGCGTCGACAGGAGCAGCGGTTGGCGCGAGTCATCGCTCGACCCCGCGAGTCCGTGCGGAAGAAAGCTCCCCCGCTCCTGCTCCCAAAGGCTTCGGTCGAGCCGCCCGAGCAGGGACTCGTCGTCCGCCACCACGATCAGCCGCTCTTTGCTATCGAGCACCTTGCGAGCGAGAGTCGCGACCACCTGTTCGAGCGGGGCCGCTCCCAGCTGGTAGAAATCAACTCTCACTTACGACGGCTCAACCCTCGAGATTATCGGCGACGAACTGGTCGAGAAGCCGGACTCCAAAGCCGGTCGCGCCCTTGTCGTGCGTGCTTGCCGCCTTGTCCGACCATGCCATCCCGGCAATGTCGAGGTGAGCCCAGTGCGTGCCATCGTCGATGAATCGCTTGATGAACTGCGCAGCGGTGATCGAGCCGCCCTCGCGCGGACCGACGTTCTTCATGTCTGCGATCGGCGACTCAAGCATTCGGTCGAAGGCATCGCCGAGCGGCATCCGCCACAGCTTGTCGCCGCTTTCATCTCCCGCCTTGATCAGCTTCGAAGCAAGATCGTCGTCCGGCGTGAAAAGGCCGCCATATTCGTGCGCGAGGCTGATCAGGATCGCGCCGGTGAGAGTCGCCACGTCGATAAGCGTCGACGGCTTGTACTTGCGCTGGACGTAGGCGACCGCGTCGGCCAGCACCAGGCGCCCCTCGGCGTCGGTGTTGATGACTTCAACCGTCTGGCCGGACATCGTCGTCACCACGTCGCCCGGACGCTGCGCGTTTCCGCCGGGCATGTTCTCGACCAGGCCGCACACGCCGATGACGTTGGCCTTCGCCTTGCGCAGCGCGAGCGCCTTCATTGCCCCCGCGACCGCACCGGCGCCGCCCATGTCCCACTTCATCAATTCCATGCCCTGGGCGGGCTTGATGGAGATTCCGCCCGTGTCGAAGGTCACGCCCTTGCCGACGAAGGCAGTCGGCGCCTCGCCGTCCTTGCCGCCGTTCCAGCGAAGGACCAGCAGCCGCGGCTCGCGAATGGAGCCCTGGGCCACTCCAAGGAGCGCGCCCATTCCAAGCTCCTTCATCTGCTTTCCGTCGAGGACGTCGATTTCGATTCCGAGCTTGGAAAGGTCACGGCAGCGGTCGACGAACGTTTCCGGATAGATGATGTTGGCCGGCTCCGTGACGAGGCTGCGAGTGAGATCGACACCCTCTGCGACGGGCTCCCAGCGCTGCTTCCACCGCTGAGCTGCGCCCTCGCCTCCGCCGACGACGGTCACGGCCTTCAACGTGGGTTTCTGCTTGTCCTTCAACTTGGTCTGGTAACGGTCGTACCGCCATCCTCGAAGCAGCGCCGCCAGGGCCACTCGAGCAGCCGTATCCGAATCGTAACCGAAGCCCGAAAGATCGATGACCGCGTGGCTCTCGCCCGACTTGAGAAGCCGCGCGACCGCGGTCCCGCCGAGCTTTTCGGCGGCGTCGGACGGCATGCAGTCGCTGCCGACGCCGACCACGAGAAGCCGCCGCGACACGTTGTCTTCGTCGATCGAAAGCTCGGCTACGCTTCCGCTTTCGCCGTCGAATCGCTGCCGCTGGAGGGCAGCCTGGATCTTCTCGTTGTCGGACAATTTGGCCAGCGAAGGCGTGGCCTTGCCCGCTGCCGGGACCACCAGCGCGTAATCTCCACTCGGGCGGGAAGCGGCGAAGTCGATTTTCATATGCAAGTCATGTCCCTGACAAAAGTTGAGGCGTGCGGCCGCAGCGCTTTAGGACGGCGTTCGGGCATTGGCAAAAGGCCCCGCCTGTGGACGAGACGATTGCGACGCGAGCCAAGTTCCCGCGCAAGACAATTGCGGGCATTGCCCAAGGTGGGATAGGCCCGGATCAAGAGCGAACTGGGCGGAAGGCAAGCGTTTGCGCAACTCGGTAATCTGGTGGGCGGCGCTTCCGCTGGTGGCCTTGCCGGCTGCCGCTCACGCTGCGCAGCCGGCCGCTCCGGCTGCCGGGGAGAGCCAAAGCGACGCAGTGGTCGAGTTCAGCGCCGACCAACTCGTCTACGACAGCGAAAACGACATCCTGACCGCCACCGGCCAGGTCCGGATGAGCCGCGACGGCAACTACCTTGCCGCGGACTCCGTGACGTGGAACCGCAAGACCGGCGATGTCCGGGCCAAGGGCAATGTCGTCGTCGTCGATCCGCAGGGCGACAAGATGGTCGGCACAGACGTGGTCCTCACCGACACTCTTCGCGACGGGGTCGTCACCGATCTCCTCGTTGTGCTGGAGAGCGGCGGGCGAATCGCCGCCAGGCGCGGCTCTCGCTCCGGGCAGGTCATCACTCTCGATGACGCGGCCTATTCCCCCTGCCCGGTGACAACTGCAAACGGCTGTCCGCGCCGCCCCAGCTGGATGATCACGGCGGGACAGGTGATCTACGATCCGTCCCGCCAGCGCGTGAAGTTCCGGGGCGGGCGGCTGCAGCTCTTCGGCGTTACGCTTCCGCTGCTTCCGATCTTCAGCGTCGGAACGGGGGAGCAGGGCGCGACCGGGTGGCTGGTTCCGCAGCTCAAGATCTCCAGGAACAACGGCTTCGAGGTCGCGCTTCCTTATTACTGGCACATGGCGCCGAACCGCGACCTTACGCTTACGCCACATCTCTACACGGGCACGCTTCCGGCGATCGAAGGCAAGTACCGCCAGCTGACGAGCCGCGGAGCGTTCCAGGTCGGGGGATTTCTCGCCTACAGCCAGGTCGAGAACTCGGACCTGACGCCAAGCGATAATGGCGGGCGCGAACTTCGCGGCTATCTGGAGGCGAACGGGAAGGCGCAAATCGACCCGCTGTGGAGCGTCACCGGCTTCGTACGGGTCGCAACCGACAAGACCGTCACTCGCCGCTACGACATCACCCGCGACGACCGGCTCCGGAATTTCGTGAACGCAGAGCGGATCACCCCCAATTCCTACATCAGCATCGCCGGCTGGGCGTTTCAGGGGCTACGGGTCGACGACGTTCAAAAACAGATACCGATTGCCCTCCCGGCGATCGACGCGCGCTTCAATCTGCAGCCGCCGGTGCTCGGCGGCAAGGTCAAGCTCCAGGCCAACAGCCTCGCCATCCTTCGGATCGACGGCCAGGACACTCAGCGCGCTTTCGCCAGCGCAGAATGGGATTTGCGCCGGCTGACCAGGTGGGGACAACAGCTCACCCTCACCGGCTACCTGCGTGGCGACGTCTACCACGCCGACGATCCCGGGGCGTCGGTCATCCCGCTCTACAGCGGCACGAAAGGCTGGCACACGCGCGCAATTGCCGCCGTAGCGGCCGACCTGCAATGGCCGCTCATCGGACCGCTGTTCGGCGGGGTCCAGCGGGTCGTCCCTAGGGTCCAGATCGTCGCGACTCCGCCGACTCCGAACATCGGCATCCCCAACGAAGATGCGCGTTCCGTCGACCTCGAAGACAGCAACCTGTTCGCCCTCAATCGCTTCCCCGGATACGACCGGTGGGAGGATTCGTCTCGAGTCACCTACGGTCTCGACTGGAGCTACGACCGCCCCAACCTCGCGATCAGCACGACCGTGGGCCAGAGCTATCGACTGAACAGCCGGCCGGTCATCTTTCCGGAGGGAACGGGGCTCAGCAGCAGGCTCTCCGACATCGTCGGCCGAACTCGCATCCGCTACGGCCGTTTCATCGACCTCACGCACCGTTTCCGGCTGGACAAGGACAATCTCGCAGTGCGGAGAAACGAGATCGACCTGACGGTGGGAAGCACCCAGACGTACGCCCAGATCGGCTACCTCCGGCTCAACCGAAACATCGATCCGATGATCGAGGACTTGCGCGACCGCGAAGAGGTGAGGCTCGCCGGAAGAGTGAAATTCGCACGCTATTGGTCGGTGTTCGGAGCGACCGTCATCGACCTCACCGACAAGAGCGAAGATCCGTTTTCGCTCGCCGACGGCTACGAGCCGGTCCGGAACCGCCTGGGGATCGCCTACGAAGACGAGTGCCTTGAGCTTGGACTTACCTGGCGTCGCGACTATGAGCGGCTCGGGCAGTTTCGCAAAGGGACGACTTTCGCGCTCCAGATCGGGCTGAAGGGACTTGGCCGCTAAGCCTGCGTTCAGCGGCCGTTGCTACACGAAAGACGCGGATTTGTTTGGGCAACAAGGGAAAAACTGTGGTGCAATTTTCTGAATTCCTCCGGGCTCGCGCTCGGGCGGGCGTGCTTGTTTTGGCGCTCGGGGCAACCACGGCCGCAGTCGCGCAAACCCAAGGCGGACAGGAGCAGGCGGCGCCGGAAGCATCGGCGTCCACCCCCGGCAATCGCCCCCTGGACCTGCCCGAAAACCCGCAGTTGTTCGGAACCACGTTGCCGTCGGTCGTCAAAGCTACGGCGATCGTGAATGGACAGGTCATCACGCAGTCGGACATCGACCAGCGCCTTGCGCTGCTCGCCATCGCCAATGGCGGAGACATTCCTGCAGACCAGATGGAGGCGCTCCGCCAGCAGGTGCTTCGCAACCTGATCGACGAGACCCTGCAGATCCAGGCCGCCAAGGCGGACAAGATCGAGGTCACGGATCGTGACATCGACCGCACCGTCGAGCGCGTCGCCAGCGAGAACAAGCAGACGCCCCAGCAGCTCGCCGATTACCTGAAGGCACATGGCTCGTCGATCCGGTCGATCCGCCGGCAGATCCAGGGTGAGATCGCCTGGGCGCGCCTGCAGCAGAAGAGGATCGAAAACACCGTCAGCGTCGGTGACGACGAGGTCAAGGCAGTCCTCGATCGTCTCAATGCGTCCAAGGGTGCCGAGGAATTCCGCGTCGGCGAAATTTATCTGTCGGCTCCCGGCGGCAATGAGGCACAGGCGGTCGCGACCGCCAACCAGATCCTGGAACAGCTCAGGCAAGGGGGCTCGTTTGCGGGCTACGCACGCGAATATTCCGAAGCATCGACCGCGGCCGTCGGCGGCGATCTGGGCTGGGTTCGCCCGGCTCAGCTTCCAAGCGAGCTCGCCTCAGTGGTCCGGCAGATGAAGCCGGGGCAGGTCAGTAATCCGATCCCGGTTCCCGGCGGCGTCTCTATCATCGCGCTTCAGGACGAGCGGAAGGTGCTTGCCCCCGATCCGCGGAATGCGATTCTCAGCCTGAAGCAGATTTCCGTCACCTTCCCGAAGGGCACATCTCGCCAGCAGGCGGAGCCTGTCGTTGCGCGGTTCGCGCAAGCCGCGCAGAACATCGGCGGCTGCGGCGGAACCGAGAAAGTCGCCAACGAGTTCAATGGCGAGGTCGTTTCGAGCGACGGGGTGAAGCTCCGCGATCTCCCGCCGGCTCTTCAGGAAATCATGCTTCCGATGCAGGTTGGCCAGGCCACTCGCCCGTTCGGATCCATCGAACAAGGCGTTCGCGTTCTTGTCGTTTGCGGCCGCGACGAAGTCGATCCGACCGCTCCGACGTTCAATTCGGTCTACGCACAGCTCAACGACGAGCGAGTGAACATGCGCGCTCGCCGCTATCTTCGCGATCTTCGGCGCGATGCGGTGATCGAGTTCCGCTAGGAGCACGGGTGACTGACATCACAACGGGTCCGCTCGCCGTCTCGCTTGGCGATCCTGCCGGCATCGGTCCCGAAGTGCTGGCGAAATGCTGGGACAACCGGTCGCGGTTTGATCTCGACCCCTTCGTTGCAATCGGCGACCTTCGCTCAATTCGCAGCGTGTGGGACGGCCCCATCGCCACCATCGAGAACCCGAGCGAGGCCAATTCCGCCTTCGACGTCGGCCTGCCGGTCATCCAGATTCCCTCACCGGAAGAGGATCGACCCGGCCATCCCACGGTTGCCGGTGCCCACTGTTCGCTCGATGCGCTCGAGATAGCGGTTGGCCTTGCGCGGTCTGGATCGGCCTCGGCCGTCGTCACCGGGCCGGTATCGAAAGAGCAACTGTACGCGATCGGGTTCAACCACCCGGGCCAGACGGAATTCGTTGCCGAACGCTGCGGAATTGCCGCTTCGAACGTCGTGATGATGCTCGCGGGAGCGACCCTTCGGACGGTGCCGGTCACTACGCACATCCCGCTCGAAGACGTGCCGAAGCAGATTACCTCCAGCCTCATCGAATCGCGCGCACGAACCACGCTTCGGGGGTTGCAGCGCAATTTCGGAATTGCCGAGCCGCGGCTCGCCGTGACCGGCCTCAATCCCCATGCCGGTGAAGGCGGCCTGCTCGGGCGCGCCGAAATCGAGATCATAGCGCCCGCCATCGCCGCTCTTCGCGGCGAAGGGTGGCGAGTCACCGGCCCGCACCCGGCCGACACGCTGTTCCACGACACGGCCCGCGCCCGCTACGATGCCGCGCTTTGCATGTACCACGACCAGGCCCTGATCCCGGTCAAGGCCCTGCACTTTGCGGACGCCGTAAACATCACGCTCGGGCTCCCGATCGTTCGAACCGCTCCCGACCACGGCACCGCTTTCGACATTGCCGGAGAGGACCGCGCCGACCCCCGCCCGATGGCCGCTGCTCTCAAGCTCGCGTCGCGAGCGGCCCACAACCGCGCCGTTGCGTGAGTAGCCCTCCCGAGCCGCTTCGGGACGTCATTGCCCGCCATGGACTTACGGCCAGCAAAGCCCTCGGCCAGAACTTCATTCTCGACCGCAAGCTTCTGGACCGCCTCGCCGCCATTCCCGGCGAAATCGATGGCGAGACGGTCTATGAGGTGGGTCCGGGTCCCGGCGGTCTGACGAGGGCGCTGCTCGATCGCGGAGCAAGAGTGATCGCGGTCGAGCGCGACTCAAGATTCCTCCCCGCGCTCGCCGACCTTGCAGAAGAATATCCCGAACGGCTGCAGGTCCTGCACCGCGACGCACTCCAGGTGGACGAGGTCGCGCAAGCCGGGCGCGGGGCGCGCATCGTCGCCAACCTGCCCTACAACATCGGCACGGCGCTGCTTGTGAGGTGGCTGACGACCCACTGGCCGCCATGGTGGCGCTCGCTGACCGTGATGCTTCAGAAGGAAGTCGCGGAACGGATCGTCGCCGAGCCTTCGACGGGCGCCTACGGCCGATTGTCGATCCTCGCTCAATGGCGCTGCAAGCCCGCAATCGCCATGCGCTTGAACCGCTCCGCCTTCGTGCCGCCGCCCAAGGTCGCTTCCGCCGTCGTCCACATCGTTCCCGGCGAGTCCCCCGACGGCGTGGATGCCTCGCGAATCGAGCAGCTGGCGCAGGCAGGATTCGGGCAGCGGCGAAAGATGCTCCGGACCAGCCTCAAATCGGTTCCAGGAGCACTCGAGGCGCTCGAAAGCATCGGAATAGACCCGCAGCGTCGTGCGGAAACCCTGGCGGTCAGCGATTTCGTGGCGCTGGCGCGGGCGCTGGGCTGACGCTAGACTTTCGAACAGCAGCGCCGGTCCGGTGCCGCTGCTTCAAATCAGTCCTTCTTCGGAATGTCCGGAACCTTCGCCGACGCGACGGTCGGCCCGCGCGTGATGGCGCTCGAAAGGGCCACGACCTGGCGGCAATTGGCGGGGCAAAGCTTCTGGAGCTTTGCGAGGTTTTGCTTCGCCCGCGGGATGGCGCCTAGCTCGACCATCGCTTCGCCCTGCACCTCGATCGCTTCGAGGTCGTTGGGCTCGAGCTCGAGCGCCTCATTGGCGAGACGGATGGACTTGCCGAAAAGCTTCTGCTGCTTTGCAATCCGCGCCAGGTCGACAAATGCAGAGCGGTTGCGGGGATCGACCGCGAGCGCGGTTTCCAGAAGACCCGCGGCTTCCGTGAGCTTCCCGGCGGCCATCTGCAACTCCGCCTGCTGCTGCAACTCGACAGAGCGCGGGAGGATCTGGTTGTCGGCACGCTGCCCGATTACCGGGCTCGCAACCAATGTCGCCGCAGTGCCAAGCGCAAGGAAACGAAGCGAAATCCGCATTATCTTCTCCATGTCACGTGCGACTTAGCATGGCTTCCGAAGTCGCGCGACGAAAAAGCCGTCGGTGGAGTCGTGGCCGGGACTGAGCAAACGGCCGCAACCGTCTAAACGTCCGACATCTCCAACTATATCCTGCGCGGTCCAATCTGAATGGGACCCTAAGAAGGCCTGTGCCTGTCCTGCGCCTTCGCGCGTCAGCAGCGAACAGACGGCGTAGACGAGGCTACCGCCGGGCCGGACGAGCTCCGCGGCAATCCCGAGAAGGCGCGACTGCGCCTGCGCGAGCCGGTCGAGCCGTTCGGGCGTGAGGCGCCAGCGCGCTTCGGGGTTGCGCCGCCAGGTCCCGCTTCCGGAGCATGGCGCGTCGACGAGCACCGTGTCGCTCGAACCGCGCCAGTCGTGGAGCTCTTCCAGCTCGCGGGGCGGGTTGAGCAGCCGCACCTGCAACTCCGCGCCGGCCCGGGCGGCGCGTGGGGCAAGCCTGGCGAGGCGTGATCGATTCGAGTCGCTCGCCAGTATCGTCGCCCCGGGAGCCGCCGCCGCCAGCGCCAGGGCCTTGCCGCCAGCTCCGGCGCACAGATCGACGATTCTCTCGCGCGGCTCGGGATCGCAAGCGAGCGCAATGAGCTGGCTCCCCTCGTCCTGCACCTCGACCAATCCGTCGCGATAGGCGCCCAGATCGTCGATCCGGCTGTCGCTTGGTAGCCTCAACCCCCACGGACTGAGCGGCGTCGGCTCCGCGCCAGCGAACGCGTCGAGCATCGATTGGCGGCTCGTGCGCGCCACATTTGCCCGCAGGTCGAGCGGCGCCCGTTCCAGCAACGCCGGCCACTCGTCTGGCCCGACGAGCGGCGACAGCTCTTGCGTCAGCCACTCGGGCACGATTCCGGCAGGACTCGCCGGCTCCGATTCCCGGAGCGGCTCGGGGCCGCGCGGCTGCCCGAACAGTTCCAACAGCTCGGGGCTGGACTGCGCGAGGCCGACGATTGCCGCTCGCCCGTCGAGGGGCCGCTCGGCCGTCCGGCGAATCGCCTGGAAGACGAGCTCGCGAACGGCGCGCCGGTCCTTGGAACCGGCGTAGCGGCGAGTGCGGAAATAGCGCGTGACGATTGCGTCCGCGGGAGCGCCATCCTCGCGAGTCGAGTCCACGACGAGGTCGAGGATCTCTTTTGCCGCCTGCAGGCGAGCCGCGGGCGTCATGAGCTAACGCGTTGGATAATTCGGCGCCTCGCGAGTGATCGCCACGTCGTGGACGTGGCTCTCCGACAAGCCTGCATTCGTAATTCTCACGAATCTCGAGCGCTCCTGGAGCTCGGGAATCGTGGACGATCCGGTATAGCCCATCGCTGCCTTCACGCCGCCGACGAGCTGGTGGATGATGTCGCGTACCGGCCCCTTGTAGGGGACCTGCCCCTCGATTCCCTCCGGCACGAGCTTGAGATGGTCCTGGATGTCCTGCTGGAAATAGCGGTCCGCGGACCCGCGCGCCATCGCTCCGACGGAGCCCATGCCGCGATAGGATTTGTACGCCCGCCCCTGGTAGAGAAAGGTCTCGCCCGGAGCTTCCTCGGTTCCGGCGAGCAGCGACCCCACCATCGCCGCCGATGCGCCCGCCGCAAGAGCCTTGGCCATGTCGCCGCTCGTGCGAATGCCGCCGTCGGCGATGACCGGAACCCCGGAATCGCGTGCCGCCGCCGCCGCCGCCATGATCGCGGTGAGCTGCGGAACTCCGACTCCGGCCACGATTCGGGTCGTGCAGATGGACCCCGGACCGATCCCGACCTTCACCGAATCCGCGCCCGAATCGATCAGCGCTTTCGTGGCGTCGCCGGTGGCGACGTTACCGGCGATCACCTGGACGGAGTTGGACTGAGTCTTCACCCGTTCAACGGCGCGGCCGACCTCGTCATTGTGACCGTGCGCGGTGTCGATGACGATGCAGTCGCACCCGGCCTCGATGAGCGCAGCGGATCGCTCGAAGCCCTTGTCTCCGACCGTCGTCGCAGCGGCCACTCGAAGGCGACCTTCCAAGTCCTTCGTTGCAAGCGGGGCGGCCACCGCCTTTTCGATGTCCTTGACGGTAATCAGCCCCACGCAGCGATCGCCTTCATCGACGACGAGCAGCTTCTCGATTCGGCGCTGGTGAAGGATTCGGCGAGCCTCTTCCTGGCTCGTGCCGATCGAAACCTTGGCAAGGTTGTCCTTCGTCATCAGCTCGGAAATGGGCTGCTTCAGGTTCTCGGCGAAGCGGACGTCGCGATTGGTGACGATCCCGACCAGCCTGCCGGATTTCTCCACCACCGGAATCCCGCTGATGCGGTTGGTTGTCATCAACTCCAGCGCCTCGGCGAGGCTCTGCTCCGGAGTCATTGTGATGGGATTGACGACCATGCCGCTTTCGAACCGTTTGACGGCGCGTACGGCCGCGGCTTGTTCCTGCACCGACAGGTTGCGGTGAAGGACGCCGATGCCGCCAAGCTGCGCAAGCGCGATCGCCATGTCGGCCTCCGTCACCGTGTCCATCGCGGACGACAGGATCGGGATGTTCAGCGGAATTTCGCGCGTGAGCTGCGTCTTCGTATCCGCCTGGCTGGGCAGGACGGAGGACTTGCGAGGCTGGAGCAGGACGTCGTCGAACGTGAGCCCCAGCGGAATGTCAGGATAGGAATTCAGGTCGGCCATATCGGCCCATGACAGAGGCAGCGCGATTCGCCAAGGGGCCGCGACGCCTCGATGACCGCGACGCTCTACAGCACTGCGAGATGCCGATTGTCGAACGCGCCGTCATATTGCTTCGCGATCGCGACCTTGCGCTCCAGGGCGTCGAGAATGGGGGCGTTGAAATCTACGCCCGCAAGCTCGGAGCAGCTTTCGAGGTTCCCCGGCGAAAAGACGTTCACTTCCAGCACCTTCTTGCCGACGATGTCGATCCCGACGAGGAACATCCCGTCGGCGATCAGCTTGGGCCGGATCAGCTCTGCCACGGCAAGCTCGGTGTCCCCGATCTCGACCGCCTCCCGGCTGCCGCCGGCATGAATGTTGGAGCGAATATCGCCTTGCGCGGCAACGCGCCGGAGAGCCGCATACTTGCCGTCGACCTGAAGCGGCTCGCCGTTCATCATGAACAGCCGGATGTCGCCCTTCTTGGCGGCCGGAACGAACGATTGGGCGATGATGTAGCCGTCGCGGCCGATGGCCTCGATCATCTGGTTCAGGTTGCCCTGGTTCTTGGGATCGAGCTTGAACACCCCTGCCCCGCCGGAACCCTGCAAAGGCTTGAGGATGACGTTGCCCTTGTGGTCCTTGGCGAACGCCTTGATGTCCTCGGCGTGCTTGCTGATCAGCGTCTCCGGGCGAGCGGCGGTCGGAAAGCTCTGGAAGTAGAGCTTGTTGACCGCCTTCGAGAGGCTGTCCGGGTCGTTTAGAACGATAACGCCGCGCTTGGCAGCCTCGCGTCCGAACAGGATGCCCGCTTCCATAGCCCACGGTCGATCGAAGTCGATCGACGGATCGCTTCGAAGCATCACGACGTCGATTTCCGACGAGTCCACGCACCGGACAGTGCAATCGTCGTCACTTTTCAGCGCTTTGAAGAAATCCGCGCGCTCCTTGTATTTCTTTTCGGGGACGAAGCGGCCGTGAATCGACAGGCTGTCGTCGGCATTGAGAACGAAGTCCTCGGGAGTGATGTAGCAAACGCTATGGCCACGCCGACAGGCGGCGTGCGCGAGCGTCGTCGTGGTGAAGTTCTCGTACTCACGTTCGATGTCGTTAACGAAAAAGGCGATCAGCAATCCATTCACTCCAGTTCGAGAACACGGTCCAGCACGTCTCCACCGCGTGCCGCGGCAATTCGTTCTTGGGCATCTTCGCGGGACAGGAACTCGGGTACGAAAACGGGCGGGTGCAAAAGTCCGCGCTGAAGCAGTTCATCGATTGCCTCGACGTGCTCCGGAGCGATTTTGCCAAGCCAGAACGCGTCCAATGAAGAACCGGTTGCAACGCGCTCCATCACGGCCAGGAAGCCCTTGAGATAAATGGCGTCTTTTGCCAGCCCGCCAGAGCGAAAAACGCGTGCGGTGATGTCGAAGGCGCCGTGTTTGCTGAAGTCGAACTCGTCCCGAAGAAGCCGGTACACCTCGACGAAGGTCGCTCCGTGAGTCATCGCGTCGACTGCCATGACGCGACCGGCAAGAAGCCGAAGCCGCGCGGAGGTCAGGCCCCCAACCGCCCATTCCGCGAAAACGCCGAGGCCTTCCTGGATCCCTTCGTAATGAGCGAGGCCGGTTCGAAAGATCGTCAGCCCCTGCGTGGCGCCGTTGAAATAGGTCAGCAGGTGCACGCTGACCTCGTGCGCAAGCAGCGGCTCGAGCCGGTTTCTCGGAATTTGCGAGCGCGTCGAAATCATCAGCTTGTCGCCGGACACAAGCAGGCCGGAGACATCGTCGCGGATCTGGACGCGTGCGTCGAAGCGATCGTCGGTGGAGCAGTAACTGGCGACCAGGTCGCGAGCTGCGGCGGCGACCTCGTCACAGTTGAAGGTCTCCTTGTCACGCGGCTGCGACTTCACCCTCTGCAGGATTGTCCGTGCGTCCGCGAGGAGATCGTCTGTGACCGTGCCGTAAAGCAGCATCGAGGCCGGCCTGAAGCCTGCGGTGTTGCGGCTCGAGAGCATCGTCAGCTGCATGTCGATTTCGCGGCGCTTTTCGCGCAGCAGCCGCTCCAGCAACAGGTCTTCGACGACGGCCAGGTCGATGGCGTAGAGGTCGCGTTTGGCCGCGTCGGGATCGACGGAAAGCGGCCGGTAACGGAACTCGGGCTCGTGCTGCTCGCCCCCTTCGATGAAGCGGTCGCGCGCTTCGGCCGTGTTAATGGGCGAGATGGAGAGCAGGAAGTCGAAGCTCCGGGCGAGCGAATCGAGCTTCTTGTCCGCGTTCAACGCGGCCGAAATGAAGGCGCTTCGGCCAAGCGAGCGGAAATGCGGCGGTCGCTCGCCCGAGGCTTCGCCCATGAATTCGGCGGCCGCGCTGAGGATGGAATCGACGACTTCTCCGACCAGGTCATGCGCAAGCTGCGGATAGACCGTTCCGTCGGGCGAGCGGTGAATTTGCGGAATCCCGATCGACAATCGCTGAGCGCCTTTGACGTCGAGAAGCGGAGCTTCAAGCCTCTGCTCGATGACGTTCGCGCGCCGCGATTCCACGCCGATCGAACGCAAGTCCTTCGAAAGCGCCTCGGCCGCCGCTTTGGCCGGGGCGCCCGCCGACGAGGCGACCTCGACATCGAACCGGGGAAGCGTTGGGGAATCCTCGCGCTTTTCTTCAGCCGGGCGATCGGCGACCTCGACCAGCAGCACCGGGCCAAGCTCTTCGCTTAGACGATCGACAATGAGCTGCAGTGCGCTTTGGGCTTCCGCATCGTCATCGGGCGACCAGACGAGGTAGGCGGGCGCGTTGAGTGCCACCTGCCGGCCGATGCTGTCGCTCGTCTCGCTGGCCCGGTGCAGAACGAGGAAGGGGAGCCAGCGGTCGATGTGGACTCGGCCGCTCGTCGCGAAGCTTTCGCGAAGTGCTCCTTTCGGTCCGAAGTGCAACTCGTCCGCATGGTCGCGAATCTTGGCCTGTGCAGTCATTGCAAAAGCTCCTCGCACCTGTCGGCGACGAAGCGCACCAGCCGCCGCATTGCGCCGAGCTCGTCCGGGTCGGGAACGCCGGTCCACTCGTCCATGAAGAACTTCTTGAATTCGAAAGCGATAGCGCAGCCCCGCAACGGGTAACGCTCGTGAACGAAGCGGGCCTGGTATCCTCGTCCCTCGAACGCGACATTTTCGCCCACCGATAGCCGGCGGCCGTTGAAATCGAACCCGCGGATCGCCTCCATCAGCGGATCGACGAGGAACGCCCACTGTTCGCGCGGCATGGAAAACGTGCCGATGTTGATGTCCGGAGCCTCGGCAACGGGCGTCGGATCGCTGTCCGGCCCGTCGCGCCGGTGATTGTAGCTATGCACGTCGAGCAGCACGAAACGGTCGTGGCGAGTGGCGATGATGTCCAGCAGGTTGCCCAGCATCCTGTAGTATGCGGAATGAACGGCAAGCGAGCGGGCGACGAAATCGTCAGCCGGCTCGTCTTTCCAGACCTTCAGCCCCCACGACTGGTCGGGCGTTCGATAGACGGCGCTCTCGGGCGCGCGATTGAGGTCGAACTCGAACCGCGACCGATGGGCAACGATGTGCGCCGGAACGTCGAGCACCGCCTCGCCGGTGAACGGGTCCTCCTCGCGAAGCCGATCCGGCTCGGCCAGAGCCATGGCCTCGGCGACCTCTGGGCGAAGGTCGTGCCCGTTGTGGATTGCAGTGGCGACGATTGGGCCGGGGCCGAATTGAGCGGTCCACCAGCGCTCGGGAATGACAACCATGGCCCATTAGCGCACGGAACCCGCTTCGGTTGCGAGCTTCTCTATGACCGGGCGAAGCGCCCCTATCCATCGCGCGCTCAGTGGCGACAAGTCCCGAGGAAGCGAGCCCACGTCGAAGTCTCGAACCTGCTCGACTTCCCAGCTCCACGAGTGGGGCCGGTACTTGACGTCCTTCACCGCGACCAGCGACGTCAGGTCCTCCTTCGAACTGATCTGCTGCGTCCAGTCGCGAGCGAGCGTCGCCTCCCCGTGCGAAACGAGGCCGATTTCCTCGCGCAGCTCGCGAAGCGCGGCTTCGATCAGGTCTTCGCCCGGCGGGCGGCCGCCGCCCGGGACTCGCCAGCCGCGGGCGTATCGAAGCTTCACGAGCACCACCTTGCCCGCAGGCGTCAGCGCGAGCGCATGCGCGCCGTGCCGCTTCGGCCGCGACACCGACCAGACGGTTCGCAGCCCATGATGAACGGCGGTGAGAACGACCCTCAGGAGACCATCGAGAAGCTTCACTCGCGCTCCAGCAGCCGGCGCGCGGTTTCGACATGCATCCGCTCGATCATCTCGCCTTCGAATCTCTCTGCTCCGCCGCCATACGCCTCGACGAGGCGGCGAGCGCGGGCGAGTTCCTCCTCGCTCGGCGAAAAGGCTCTGTTGCAGGCTTCGATCTGCTTCGGGTGGATCAGCGATTTCCCGTCAAAGCCGAGGCGGCGCCCTTCCGCGCATTGCGAGGCGAAGCCGGGGACATCTTCCAGGTCGTTGAAGACTCCGTCGAAAGCGGCGATGCCGGCAGCGCGCGCAGCGAGAAGGATCGTCTGGAGCGCGGTCTGGAGCGGTTCGCGGCCAGCGTTCGGCGGCAGCTTGAGATCGGCCGAAAGATCGTTCGTCCCGGCGATGAGAGCGGCGCTTTCGCTGGCTATTCCAGCCGCCGCGAGAACGCCCTGCGCCGTCTCGACCATTGCCAGCACCGGCTTTCCCGCAGCTTCGGCGACTTCGTGCACCAGATGGCCGCTCACCGCCCGGGGAAGAACCGCGAAGGCGGCTTGCGACCGGGCAACGGCATCGACGTCCAGCAAGTGCCATTCGCTTCCGACGGCGTTGATGCGAATTGCGACGGGCATCGGCCAATCGCGTGCCGCAGCCTCCACCGCCGCCGCCCGGGCGCTATCCTTGTCCTTCGGCTTCACCGCGTCCTCGAGGTCGAGGATCACGAGGTCCGCGGCGGATTCCCGGGCGTGGCCGATCGCTCGCGAGTTCGAGGCAGGAAGGAAGAGCACGGAGCGAACGCTTTGGAGATTCCCGTTCACCTCGATTTTCCTTTCGTTCCCATTCTGCACGAAGCATCATGAGTCGTAACAATCAGCCGGGGGTTTGAGATGCTTACGACTTTCATGACTGCGATTGCCGTCCTGGCGCTTCTATTCGTGATGATGAGCGTCAAGATCGTTCACCAGGGGTATCGATACACGATCGAGCATTTCGGCCGCTTCGTGCGCGTTGCGGAGCCCGGGTTCAACTTCGTTCCGCCTTTCTTCTACCGCGTGGGCCGACGCGTGAACATGATGGAGCAGGTGCTGGACATCCCCGGGCAGGAGATCATCACGAAGGACAATGCGATGATCGGCGTGGATGGCGTCGTCTTCTTCCAGGTGCTCGACCCGGCCAAGGCCGCCTACGAAGTCTCCGACATGTACATGGGCATCATGGCGCTCTCGATCACGAACCTCAGGACCGTGATGGGATCCATGGACCTCGACGAGACGCTGTCGCGGCGCGACGAGATCAACGCGCGGCTGCTTTCGGTCGTCGACGATGCGACCGAAGCATGGGGGATCAAGATCACGCGCGTCGAAATCAAGGACATCCGGCCGCCGCAGGACATCGTCACTGCCATGACCCGCCAGATGAAGGCGGAGCGGGAAAAGCGCGCCGTCATCCTCGAGGCGGAAGGGCAGCGGCAGTCGGAAATTCTCCGCGCCGAGGGGCAGAAGCAGTCGCAGATCCTCGCCGCCGAAGGCCAGCGCGAACGCGCCTACCGCGAAGCCGAGGCCCGAGAACGCTCGGCCCAGGCCGAAGCCACGGCGACCAAGGTCGTCAGCGACGCCATCGAAGCGGGCAGCGGCAAGGCGATCAATTACTTCGTCGCCCAGAAATATGTCGAGGCGCTCGGAAAATTCGCCACCTCGCCCAACGCCAAGACGATCCTGTTCCCGGTCGAAGCGACCCAGCTGATGGGCTCGCTGGGAGGAATTGGCGAGCTCGCACGCGACGTCTTCGGCGAGCAACCGGTCAAAAGTCCGACCGCTCCACCGGTCGTTCGCTCGCGGCCTGGCGTTCCCAAGGTCGAAGGCTGACGCTCGTGCTCGAGGGCGTCGATCCGGGCTGGCTATGGATGATCGGGGGCGTGTTGCTCCTGATCGCCGAAATCATCGTGCCCGGCGTGTTCCTGATCTGGATCGGGATTGCTGCGCTCGTGACGGGCCTGTTCGCGATATTGTTCGGAATTGGCCTTGCTGGTGAACTGGGACTTTTCGCGCTCTATTCCGTGCTCGCGGTCATGGTCGGGCGGCGCGTTTACGGCGCCGCGAGCAGCGACAATGCCGCCCTTCACCTGAACGACCGCGCGGCGCAGCTGGTCGGGCGCAGGGTCGTTGCGGTCACCGCCGTCGACGAAGACGGCGGGCGCGTTCGAGTCGGCGACAGCGAATGGAGCGCCCGCGGCGGCCCCGCCCAACCGGGCGAGCGAGTCCGCATCACCGGGGTTGAAGGCAATTGCCTTATCGTCGAGGCTGAGCGCACGCTTCCCTCCCTTTGAAAGAGACCTCATGCAAATGATGCCGATTTCCCGCCGGTCGATGCTGGCCGGCGCAGCTGCTGCCACCGCCGCTCCCGCGTTCGCGGGCGTCGCTCGCTTCGCGCCCGCCGGTGCGTCTTCGGGAGATTCCGCGACCGAGGCTATGTTGCAGCAGGTTGCCGACCAGCTGCTTGCGGAATATCCGGAAAATGCGAGCGCGCTCGGCATCGACAAGGGCGCCCGCGCACCGCTCAAATATCAGCTCACCGACAGGTCGCTGCACGGTGTCGAAAAGCAGAAAGCGGCCGCGGTCCGCCGGTCCGCGCGGCTGGATTCGGTGTCGCAATCCGGTCTTGGCGAGCGCGTCCGAACCGACCTGCAGGTCGCCCGCTACGCACACGAGCTTGCGCTCGACGGGTACCGTTTCCCCTATGGCGACGTCGTCGTCCTCGATAACCAGGTCTCGTACCGCAATTCGCCCTACGTGGTAACGCAGAACCAGGGCGCCTGGTACGAAGTCCCCGACTTCCTCGACAGCTATCACCAGGTGAAGACGCGAAGCGACGCGGACGCCTATCTCGCGCGCCTCAACGAATTCGCCGACGGCCTCGACGGCGAGACTCAGCGCATTCGACATGATGCCGCGCTCGGCGCCAGCCCGCCCGACTTCATCCTCGACGGCGCGCTCAAGCAGATGAAGGGGCTCCGGGCCGACCCGTCGGGGCTTGCGACCTCGCTCGCCAAGCGGAGCAACGGCATTCCCGGCGACTGGGGAACCCGCGCCCAAAAAATCGTCCGCTCGCGCGTCGTCCCTGCGCTCGACCGGCAGATTGCGGTGCTGGAACGGCTTCGGGCGCATGCACGGCCGCAGGCCGGCGTATGGAAGCTGCCGGACGGCGATGCGTATTATGCCTGGGCGCTTCGCGCATCCACGACGACGCCGATGGCGCCCGACGAAGTCCACCAGCTCGGGTTGGACCGGCTCGCCAGCCTCAACGCGCAGATGGACTCCATCCTTCGCGCCCGGGGGCTGACGCAGGGAAGCGTCGGAGAGCGCCTCGACGCGCTCGGCAAGGATCCGAGCTATCTCTATCCCAACACCGATGCCGGCCGCGCGCAGCTGCTCGATTACGTGAACGGCAGGGTCGCCGACATCCGCGCACGCCTTCCGCGAGCGTTCAACACGCTCGTTCCGGGCAATCTGGTGGTGAAGCGCGTACCGCCCGAAATCGAGGCGGGAGCGCCGGGCGGCTATGCCGCTCCAGGGTCGATCGACGGCTCCGTGCCGGGATATTATTACATCAACCTGCGCGACACCGCCGACTTGCCCAAATGGTCGCTGCCGACGCTGACGTACCACGAAGGCATTCCCGGTCACGTCTGGCAGGGCGAATACAGCTACAAGCTGCCGCTGATCCGGACGCTGCTCGCCTTCAACGCGTATTCGGAAGGCTGGGCGCTTTACGCCGAGCAGCTCGGCAACGAGCTTGGCGCCTATGACGACGATCCGCTCGGCCGCCTTGGCTATTTGCAGTCGATGGCGTTTCGCGCGGCCCGGCTGGTCGTGGACACCGGAATGCATGCCAAGCGCTGGAGCCGCGAGGACGCGCTGCGCTGGTTCGTCGCTGCGACCGGCCAGACGGAAGGATCTCTCAGGAGCGAGATCGACCGCTATTGCGCCTGGCCGGGACAGGCCTGCGGCTATGAGGTCGGGCACAGCACCATCAACAGCCTGCGCCAGAAGGCAAAGGCGGAGCTTGGCCCGAAATACGACCTCAAGGCCTTCGACGACGCGGTCGTGCTGGGCGGCAACGTTCCGATGACGGTGCTCGCCAGCAACATCGACGACTATATCGCGCGAGCGAAGGCGGCTTAGCGCGTCAGTCTAGTGTCCGTTTTCGACCCATTGCGGACACTAGCGTACCAGCTGCCATGCCCGCGGCAGATGATAGCTGACGGCGTACTGCCGCGGTACCAGACGCTGCATGCCTGGTCGTGCTTCGCACTACCGAGACTGCTTAGCGCTCGAGCTGACGACCGGTCTTGAGGGTGACGAATCCTACTCGATTGCGGAACTGAGTTGATCACCACGCTCATTCGCGGCTGCGATCGTACTCGCTTGTTACTCACTGCTCGTTGACAATTCGGACTGACGCTACAGGACGCTTATCCACTCATCGAGCCTTGCAGGACGCGTGTCCGCAGCCTCCGTAATGTGGCACGATCGAGAGTTGCTCAGAGCCAATCGATCGACATGTAACCGCTGCTCGGACGATGAGCTTCGTGCGCCGAGTAGTCCGGATGCCTGCTGACGCAGCTGCTGTCGGCGCTGAAGATCGGCATCCTGCAACTTGCTCAACGACGGTCGAGGTCGCCAGGCGATCGCTTGCGACGGACGTCAGGTTCGACACTGGCTGCATCTGCTCCTCGCACCGAGAAGCGTGCTCTGAAAGCTCTCGCGCTCGACTCAGCAGGACTATGCGGCCATCGCAGAGGTCGCGCTGCAATGGCGAAGTACGGTTGCATACGCTTCGACTAGTGTCCGCTTTCCACCCAAAACGGACACTAGCCGTTGGCAGGGTTGGCTGGCGGAGGAGCCGCCGCCTGCGCCTTGATCCACGCCTGCATCTGGTCCTTCAGCACGTTGAGCGGCACCGATCCGAGCGCGAGGATGGCATCGTGGAACGCCTTCTCGTCGAAGTGCGAGCCGAGCCTGGTTTCCGCCTGCCTGCGAAGATCAAGGATCGTCATTTCCCCGAGCTTGTAGGCCAGCGCCTGACCGGGCCAGCTGATGTAGCGGTCGACCTCCGTCTCGACTTCGTGCTGCGAAAGCGCCGTGTGGCTTGCGAGATAGTCGATCGCCTTCTGCCGTGACCAGCCGTAGCGGTGGATGCCGGTGTCGATCACCAGCCGCGCCGCGCGCCACATGTCGTAGCTGAGCTGCCCGAACTTCTCGTAGGGCGTGCGGTAGATCCCCATCTCGTTGCCGAGCCACTCGGAGTAGAGCCCCCAGCCCTCGCCCGAACCGGAAAAGTAGATGTGGCGGCGGAAGGACGGCAGAGTCGACTGCTCCTCGGCCACCGCCATCTGGAAACTGTGCCCGGGCTCGCATTCGTGAAGAGTCAGGACGGGGATGTTGTAGAGCGGACGAACCGGCAGGTCGTAGGTGTTCATCATGCAGTTCTCGAGCCCGCCCCGTCCCGAGGTGTAGAAAGGCGCGAGCGCCGGCGGCACGGGAATGATCCCGAAGCGCTTGCGCGGAAGAAAGCCGAAGTGATCGCCGATCACTCCGTCCACTCGCTTGGCAACATACGCGGACACGCCGAGCAGCTGGTCGGGGGTCGTGGCGATGAATTGCGGATCGGTCTTCAGGAAGTGAAGGAACTGCGGGAACGTGCCCTTGAAGCCGCTGTCCTGCATCGTCTGCAGCATCGCGGCGTGAATTCGGTCGACTTCCTTGAGACCGATCTGGTGGATTTGCTCGGGCGAAAGGTCGAGCGTCGTATATTCGCGCACTTGCGAGTTGTAGAATGCATCGCCGCCGGGGAGGTCGTGGGCGCTCACCGTGGTCCGGGCATTCGGGTAATATTCGGTCCGGTAGAAATCGAGCAGCTTGCGATAAGCGGGAAGAACGTCCTGCTCGATCGCCTGGGATGCCTGGCTTCGGAGCGCGGCCTGCTCGCTTGGCGGAATGTTCGAGGGCATGGTCGCGAACGGCTTGTAGAAGGGGCTCTTGTCGACATCGGCCTCGATGTACGTGGCGATCGACTTGTCGCGCCCGTTCAGTGTCGCCTTCGGAACGGTGAAGCCGCGAGCAATCCCCGCACGCATGTTGGCGATCTGCTCGTCGAAATAGCGAGGCACGTCGCGCAGCCGCGCGATGTAGCGCCGGTATCCCGCGGCGCTGTCGAACGGATCGCGCGAATCGAGGTAGGTCCAGAACGAGCTGTCGCTGTTGAACGGCATCTGCCACGTTTTGAAGCGGAGCTCGGTCAGCGCGTTCTCGAGCACGGTCCGAAACACCTGCGCATTGACCCGTTCGGCCGCTGAAAGCTTCGCCGCAGGAATCGCATCCAGCTTGCGCAGCATGGTCTCGAGATACGCCTGCCGCTGTTGCTGCGATTGCGGATCGACCTTCGGAAGGTGGTCGGTCGGCTTCAGCTCGCCCTGCTCGTTCTCGAAATAGCCCGATTCCTTCGCGTCCCAGCGGGCGTAAGCGTCATACAGTGCGCGCAGCTGCGCGTCGGCGGGATGATCCGCGTCGGCGGCCGTTTGCGGCGTATGCTGCCGGACAGGCTCCGCGTTCGCGGCAGCGGCGGCACCGGCGAGAAGAAGCGCACACAAACGCAAGGAAATCATCTGTTTCTCCTGGTGAAGGGTCATCGACCCGCTAGTGCGGCCGATAGTCGGTTCTCGGGAACTGCCGCCCGCGCTTCACGGTCAGGACGACGCTCCGGAAATTACGGACGTCGGCGAGCGGGTCTTTCGACAGGATCGCGAAGTTGGCGAGCTTGCCTCTCTCGATCGTTCCCATCTCCTTCGCCTGCCCCGCTGCGCGAGCGCCGTTCAGGGTCGCCGCCTCGACGACCGCCATCGGCGGCAGGCCGGCGCTGTCGTGGAGCAGTTCGAGTTCGTCGAAGAGCGCCGGCCACGGCTCGTCGATGGGGGTATCGCCATCGGTTCCCGACGAGATCGTGACTCCGGACCGGAAAGCCTGGTTCGTCAGCTTGCCGGCGAGGGCCACGGTGCACAGCGGCGGCTTGTGCTGCTCTTTCGCCGCGGCCTCGATCTCCCGATAGACGTGCAAGGTGGCGTCGAGAATCGTGCCGCGCTTCGCCATGTCGGCGTAAAGCTCCGCCATCACCGGGTTGTCGGACACGAAGAGCGACGAATCGAGCGGGAAGCGGTGCTGGTAGGAATCGGGCCGGCGATCCATCGCCTGGTACGCGAGGTAACAGGTGTGGGAGACGGTATCGACGCCCGCATCGACCACTTCGAAGGGGGTCGCCGGAAACACCATCCCGTGCGCCCAGACCTCCATCCCCTGCCGGTGCGCTTCATTGGTGACCGCAGAGACGAGCGGGCCGGGCAGGTTGGCGTAGATCTTTATCGCGGTCGCATAGGTGCCCTTCGCCCGCGCGATGGCCAGCGGCATGTCCGTCGTGGAATCGATTGCCTGCATCCACGGCACCTGCCCGGCACGCGCGCCCTTCGCGACGGCCTGCGTTCGCGGATCGACGAAGAAGCTCGGGCCGGAAACGAGCGCGGCGTAGTAAATGTCGGGCGAAGCGATCTCCCCGACCCGCGCGGCGCGGGTAATGTCCGCCACCTGCCTCAAATCGTCGGCCATGTCGCGAGTGGCCGTGATCCCGCTGTAGATGTCGCGCTTCAGCCGCGCCTCCGCCTCCGGGCGATTGGGCGGGGTGGCGAAGTGCTGGTGCGTATCGATCAGGCCCGGAAGCAGGAATTCGCCGGAAAGATCGACCTGGTCCGCGCCTTTGAGCTGCTCTTGAGAGAGATTGCGATCGGGAAGGACGGCGCCGATCCGCTCTCCCTCGACGACGACCGCCATGTCGGCTTGCGGCGCCTTGCCGGTCCCATCGATCAGCGTCGCATGGCGAAAAACGGTCCGGGTGCCCGGTTCAGGGGGCTCGAACGGAGCCGCGCCGATCAGCAGCAGCGCCGCGGCGGCGGTGAATAATCGGGAGAAGAGCAGCATCGCCCTTTCCTGCCCGCCAGCAGCCGTAATGGAAAGCCCTCAGCTGGCGATGGGGGCGGCCGCATGCGGCCGGTACTTCGTCCGCGGCGACCGCAGCCGAAGCAGGCTCAGGCAAGCGGCAAGCGCGGCGGCGATTGCCGCGCCCATCAGCAATTCGGGTCCGACCGAAACCCCGAACAGGTGAAATCCCACCCCAACCGCGACCGCGCCGGTCGTCTGGCCGAGCAGCCGGGCGGTCGCCAGCATTCCCCCTGCCGCGCCCGACCGGTTGACGGGAGCGGAGCTGACGATGGTTCGATTGTTCGGGGACTGGAACAGCCCGAACCCGATCCCGCACACCGCCATTCGCCAGGCGATGTCGAAGACCGACGGCGTGGGGCCCATCTGCGAAAGAAGGAAAAGCCCCGTCGCCAGGATTCCCAGCCCTATTCCGCCGATGAGCCCGGCGCGCACCTTGTCGGCCAAACGCCCTGCGAAAGGCGCAACGACCCCGAGCGCAAGCGGCCACGGAGTCATCAGCAGGCCGGTTTCGAACGCGCTCCGGCCCATGACCGACTGAAACAGGAAGGGAAGCGTCACGAAGGCCGCCATCTGCGCGACGAACGACGCGGTCGACGTGGCGATGGACATGCTGAAAATCCGGATCCGGAGCAGGTCCACCGGGAACAGCGGCGCCTTGTCGCCCCACTCGCGGCGCACGAGAATCGCGCCCGATCCGATTCCGGCGGCAACCATCGCCCCGCCGAGAAGGGCACCCTCGCGCGCGGCGGTTTCCGCCCCGGACACGACAAGACCCATCATGGCCGCGCCGAGGATCGCGGCAATCCAGTCGAACGGGACGTCCTGCCCCCTGGCGCGCGGCAAGGCACGGAGTCCCACCGCGATTGCGGCAAATCCGATGGGAACGTTGATGAGGAACAGCCACGACCAGCTTGCAACGCTCAGGATGACCGCGGCGAGCGTTGGCCCGGCCGCCGCCGAAATCGACAGCACCAGCGCATTGTAACCAATGCCTCGGCCGAGCATCTTTGCCGGGTAAGTCGCTCTTACGAGCGCCGCATTCATGCTCATGATGCAGGCCGCTCCGGCACCCTGGAAAATGCGCGCTGCAATCAGCAGCGACAGCTTCCCGGACAAGGCGCAGCCGAGCGAACCGATCATGAAAACCGCGAGTCCGGGAATGTAAATTCGCCGGTAACCGATCTTGTCGCCAAGCGCCGCCAGCGGAAGCAGCAGGACCGTGATCGTCAGCTGGTAGGCGTTGATGACCCAGACCGATGTGGCCGCCGAAGCACCGAGCTCGCTGGCAATGCTCGGCAGCGCGACGTTGGCGATGGTCCCGTCGAGCACCGCCATCGCAAGCGCGAGCCAAATCGCCGCAGCGGACCAGTAGCGGCGCGGAATCGGAAGACCGTCCTCGTCTCCATCTGCCGGCGGCGCGATCTTCTGGCTCATAGTGGCCGGAAAGGCTTGCACGGCCGAACGTTCCGCCGGCTGCGCGCCAGCCGCTGCCTCAACTCGGCTCGACGATGCGGATCCCGAGCTCGCGAAGGTGGCGCGCGGGCACTTCCGCCGGCGCGTTCATCATCAGGTCCTCGGCACGCTGGTTCATCGGGAACAGGACCACCTCGCGGATGTTCGGCTCGCCCGCGAGAAGCATGACGATCCGGTCGATTCCGGGGGCCGAGCCACCGTGCGGCGGCGCTCCGAACTTGAAGGCGTTGATCATGCCGGAAAAGTCGGCGTCCACCTGCTCCTTCGTGTAGCCGGCGATTTCGAACGCCTTGTACATGATGTCGGGACGGTGGTTCCGGATCGCGCCGGAGCTCAGCTCGACGCCGTTGCAGACGATGTCGTACTGCCAGGCGAGGATGTCGAGCGGGTCCTTGCTTTCGAGCGCTTCCAGTCCGCCCTGCGGCATCGAGAAGGGATTGTGGCTGAAGTCGATCTTCTTCAGGTCCTCGTCATATTCGTACATCGGAAAATCGACGATCCAGCAGAAGCGGAATTCGCCCTCCTCGATAAGGCCGAGCTGCTCGGCGACGCGTGTCCGGGCGAGGCCCGCCAGCTTCGCCGCCTCGGCTTCCTTGCCCGCGGCGAAGAAAATCCCGTCGTCGGGGCCAAGGCCCATGGATTCGGCAAGCGCGTCCATCTTCTCCGCGCCGTGGTTCTTGGCAATCGGGCCGCCCCATTCGCCGCCCTTGCGGGTCGCGTAGCCAAGCCCGGCGAAGCCTTCGTTCCGCGCCCACTCGTTCATGTCATCGAAGAACTTGCGGCTCTTGTCGGCGGTGTTCGGCGCGGCGACAGCGCGAACGACGCCGCCGCTGTCGACGATCTTCGCGAACAGCCCGAATCCGGAGCCTTCGAACTGCTCGCCGACGTCATGGACCAGCAACGGGTTGCGCAGGTCCGGCTTGTCGGTGCCGTATTTGAGAACCGCTTCCTTGTACGGAATCTGCGGGAACTCGCCCGCCGGCGTGACCCCCTTGCCGTCCGCGAACTCTTCGAAAACACCCGCCAGCACCGGCTCGAGCGCAGCGAATACATCGGCCTGCGTCACGAAGCTCATTTCCAGGTCGAGCTGGTAGAATTCGCCCGGGGACCGGTCCGCGCGGGCATCCTCGTCGCGGAAGCAGGGCGCGATCTGGAAATATCTATCGAAGCCGGCGACCATGATCAGCTGCTTGAACATCTGCGGCGCCTGCGGAAGCGCGTAGAACTTGCCCGGGTGAACCCGGCTGGGGACAAGGTAATCGCGAGCGCCCTCGGGCGAGCTGGCGGTGAGGATCGGCGTCTGGAACTCGACGAACCCCTGCTCGATCATCCGCCGCCGGATCGACGCGATGACGGCCGAGCGAAGCATCATGTTGCGGTGCATCTGCTCGCGCCTGAGGTCGAGGTAGCGGTACTTGAGCCGAATCTCTTCCGGGTAATCGGCTTCGCCGGCGACCGGCATCGGAAGCTCGGCGGCCTGCGACTGCACCTCCACCTCGCGGGCCACGACCTCGATTTCGCCCGTCGGGAGCTTGGGGTTCACCGCTTCGGGGGAGCGTGCGACCACTTCACCAGTGACGGTAATGACCGACTCGAGTCGAAGCGAATCGAGCAGCTCCTGGACCGGATTGTCTTCGTCGGCGACGATCTGCGTCATTCCGTAATGGTCTCGAAGGTCGACGAACAGCACGCCCCCGTGGTCGCGGCGACGATGGATCCAGCCGGACAGCCGCACCGTTTTGCCGACATCGGAGGCGCGCAGTTCCGCGCAAGTGTGAGTACGGTAGGAGTGCATATTTTCGCTCAGTTCTTGCTTTCGTCATGCCAGCGAAGGCTGGCATCCGGACGGCCCATTGACCCGACCCTTTGGCGGGATGACGGTGTGCGGGATTTCGTTGGCGCGCTTCGCCACTCACCTGCCACTTTGTCAAGGCGTCGCCACGCGCTATGGCGCCCGCGAAGACTATGAAAATTCATCCCCTGATCACCCAGACCGACGCCCTTTCCGAATTTGTAGAGCGCGTTTCGAAACATCCGTTCGTCGCCGTGGACACCGAGTTCATGCGAGAGAACACCTTCTGGCCGGACCTGTGCCTGGTGCAGGTCGCGAGCACCGAGGAGGCGGCCGCCATCGATCCCAAGGCCGACGGCATCGACCTCAAGCCGCTGCTCGACCTGCTGGTGGAGAACCAGGACGTGCTCAAGGTCTTCCACGCCGGAAGCCAGGACCTGGAGATCATCCACAATCTCACGGGCAAGGTTCCCCGGGCCCTGTTCGACACGCAAATCGCGGCAATGGCCCTCGGCCACGGGGAGCAGGTCGGTTACTCCAATCTCATCGAATCGATGCTTGGACACAGCCTCGACAAGGGCGCGCGCTTCACGGACTGGAGCCGCCGTCCGCTCGACAAAAGGCAGATCGACTATGCCATCGCCGACGTCACCCATCTCGCCAAGGTCTTCCCCCGCCTGCTCGAAAAGCTGAAGAAGACCGGCCGCGGCGGGTGGCTGGACGAGGAGATGGAGCGGCTTGCGGATACGTCCAGCTTCGACTTCGAGCCCGAGGACGCGTGGAAGCGGCTTCGGCTCCCCGGGCGAAATCCCGCTGTCCTCGGCCGCTTGAAGGCGCTTGCCGGATGGCGTGAAACCGAGGCGCGAACGAAGAACATTCCGCGCGGTCGAATCGTCAAGGACGACACGCTCGTGGAGCTGGCAGCGCATCCGCCCAAGCGCCAGGAGGATCTGGCGAAGGTGCGCGGGCTCTCGTCGGGCTGGAAAACAAATGACATCGGCGGACGGCTCATGGCGGCCCTCGCCGAGGCGGAGCCGCTCGACCCTGCCGAGCTACCCTCGCGCGAACCGCGCCGGCCGGGACTGACCAAGGACGCGGCGCTGGTCAGCGACCTCCTCAAACTCCTGCTCAAGATCCGAGCCAAGGAATCGGGAGTCGCGCCACGCCTGATCGCCCGCAGCGATGACCTGGAGGCGCTTGCCGCAGGCGTGCGCGACCTGAAGGTTCTCAAGGGCTGGCGCTTCGAGGAGTTCGGACGCGATGCCCTCGACCTCGTCGAAGGGCGTCTCGGCTTCGCAATCGAAAACGGGAAGCTGAAAATGAGCCGGCTCGTAGCGGAAGTGGAATTGGAAGTGGACGCGTGACCGTCAAGCTGGCCATCGCTGCGGCTGCAGCATTTGCCCTGAGCGCCTGCGCGACAGCTGAGCCGGTCCCGGTGCACGGGGTCACGCCCGGCCACAGCTGCGACTCGTCGGACATCCAGCAGTTTGTCGGGCGCGAGGCGACGCAGCAGGTCGGGTCCGAAATGCTTCGAGTTTCCGGCGCGGCGAAGCTTCGCTGGGTGCCTCAGGGGAGTGCGGTGACGATGGAATTTCGCTCCGACCGGCTGACGGTCTTCCTCACCTCGGACAACCACGTCGAACGGATCAGCTGCAGCTAGCGGCGACGCTAGGAATCGATCATCCCTGCATCGATAAGCGCGCGCCTCACCGTCGGTAGGCTAAGCCGCGCACGCTCCGCGATGGCGTAGCGGTCCACCGCTTCGACTGCGCGCTCGATGGTCACATAGTCGCGGTGAAGCCGCTCGGTCATGAACCGGAGCGCTTCACGGGGGATGTGAAGCCCGCGGTCGGCAAAATGGAGCTCGACGAGGGCCTGGAACAGCCGGTCGTCGGGCTCGGCAATCCGCGCGACGGGGGTAACGGCGATGCGCGTCCTCAAGTCCGGAAGGCCGATTTCCCATTCCGGCAGGACCCGCTCGGTAATCATGATCAATGGCCGCCTGGTCTCCTGGGCGGCGTTCCACGCGTGGAAGAGCGCCTCCTCGTCCGATTTATCGGCCCGGTCGATGACGCTGCCGCCGACGCGTTCGACGAAGCTGCGCGCGAGGAGGCTTCGGCCCGATCGCCGCGGCCCGGTCAGCACGGTCGCCTTAACCGGCCACATGCTCCACTTGCGGAAGTGCTCGAAGGCGTCGCTGTTGGCGTCGCTGACGATCAGCCGCGATTCCCCCTGGCTCTGCGGCCAGTCGAGCGGAAGAGCGATCTGCTCCTTCGAACTCACATCCGATCGCCTGCTCCGCCGGACGGCTGAGCCCCCGTGCTGATGCGCATCGGAGTCGCTGCGCCCGCCGCGTTTGCAGCCGCTGCGCTCGTGACCTTGCCGGCCACCGTGTTCTGGCGACTTGCGGCCGGTGTGGCGGGGGCGGTCGCGGGTGTCGCGCCCGTGCGATTCGCGGGTGCTGCACTCGTCCGGTTCGCAGGCACGGTGGCAGGCGTGTTCGATGGTGCCGGCTGCGGAGCGGGCGTCGCAGGCGCCGGCGTTCGAACGTACATTTTCAGCTCGTCTCCGGAAACGTCGGCTCCCCAGCCGCGCGCCTCCAGGATCGATCGCAGCGAGCCGATATCGCCGCGATAGGTGACGTAGAAGTAGCTCGTATCGCCAAGGGCGATGTTGATCTGCTCGACCCGGGTCACGCCGGGAATGGCGCGCAGGTGCGCAAGCGCGGAATTGTACGTCGCGGCATTGGGAGCCGCGACTCCGATCCGGTACCGGCTGGGCCCGTGCTGCTCCGGCTGCGGCTGCTCTTCAGGGGGAGGAGGCGGTGGCGGCGGAAGGTTGAGCGAGCTGTCGCGGCTAAGCGCGCCGGCCCGGTAAGCGTTGGTGAAGAGCTGGTCCATCCTCCGGACGCCCTCCTCCATCATCGCCGGAATTCCCGCGCTGTTGGGCGCCGAGAGCTCGAATCCGCCGACGATCTCGCCGTCCGGTCCGTGGCGGCCGATGAAGTGCGCCTTTGCCGGTCCGCCCGGATAAAGGCGGTGCAGGTGCACTTCGGCGACGAGAATGTCGGAGGCTCCGTAGATGTCGAGGATATTCCGCCACCAGCCACGGCCGGGACGGCTCGCCTGCGCCGCGTTGATCAGAAGGGGGTCCGGCCCGAGGCCGCTCACCCGCACGTAGTCGATCGCGCTTTGGGAGGTCCGAAACTCCGCCCAGGCGCGCTGCCACGGATTGCGCTGCTCGAGGCTGCTTTCAGTGCCCGCCGTGATCGTGATCGGGATCAGCAGCATTGCCTGCGACCGGTCCGTGACCGCGGCAATCCCGAGCAGTTGCCCCGCTCTCGCGCGGTCGAACAGCACGCCGAGATCGGCAATGTAGCGGTTCGGGCCGATCTGCTCGTGCTGGACGATGATCGAGCTGACGATGTCATCGAGCGTGGAATCGGGCAGCGACGGCGCACTCGACACCGGCAGGTTGTGGCTTTTCGCCCACAGTCTTTTGAAACCCTCCCGCTGCGCGATTCGCCATCCGGCATAGCGCGCCGACTGCGCATCCTTGCCGCCGACGTCGACGTGAATTCCGTCGATTTCCAGCGTTCCGGAGCTGTCGAGCGGGAGAATTCCGCGCTCGCCCGCTTCCATTTGCGCGAAAACGACCCCGCCAATGGCGAGGCCGAGCAGCGCAACGAGTGCAGCAGTGAACCAGTGGCGGCGAGACATTCCCAAGCGCTTTTGGCGACAACGGCGTGGAAATCCAAGCGGGTTGTGGTTAGGCGGCAACGTGATGCCACAAAAGCCGCTCACCTATGCCGATGCAGGCGTTTCGATCGAAGCCGGCAATGCCCTCGTCAGGGCGATTGGTCCGCTCGCCCGCTCGACGGCGCGCGCAGGTGCGGACGCTGCATTGGGAGGGTTCGGAGGAATCTTCGACCTGAAGGCAGCGGGCTATCGCGACCCGCTTCTCGTCGCCGCCAACGACGGCGTCGGAACGAAGCTGAAGCTCGCGATCGACCTCGATCGGCACTCGGGAGTGGGGATCGACCTGGTCGCGATGTGCGCCAACGACCTCATCGTCCAGGGTGCCGAGCCCTTGTTTTTCCTCGACTATTTCGCCTCCGCGAAGCTTGACTCCAACGTCGCCGAAGCGGTCGTCGCCTCGATTGCCGACGGATGCCGGGCGGCTGGCTGCGCGCTCATAGGCGGCGAAACTGCGGAGATGCCGGGCATGTACGCTTCGGGCGACTACGACCTTGCGGGTTTCTGCGTCGGCGCCGTGGAGCGAGGAGAACTCCTTGACGGCGGACGGATCGAAGCCGGCGATTCGATCGTCGGAATCGCGAGCTCGGGAGTTCACAGCAACGGCTTTTCGCTCGTGCGGCGGATAATCGCCGAAAGATCATGGGATCTTGCCGCCGAAGCGCCCTTCCTGCCGGGGGTCAGCCTCGGTGAAGCCTTGCTCGAGCCGACTCGAATCTACGTGAAGCCCCTTCTCCCGCTGGTTCGGGAGGGCCTCGTCGCCGGTCTCGCCCACATCACGGGCGGCGGATTGGTCGAGAATATTCCGCGAGTCCTGCCAGAGGGCTGCCGAGCGATCATCGACGCGCGCGCGTGGGAGTTTCCGCCATTGTTCGCGCTTCTCCAGGAAGGCGGCGCGATCGCGCCCGACGAAATGGCGCGAACTTTCAACTGCGGAATAGGGATGGTCGCAATCGTCAGGCCCGCTGACGCCGACGCTGTCATCTCCCGCCTGCAAGACAGCGGCGAAAAGGCGCAAGTCATCGGCCGAATCCGAGCCGGGGATCGCGGCTGCACCGTGTCGGCGCCAGCGAATACATGGGGCTCGGAAGGCCCGTGGACCGCCGCGCACGATGCATGACCGGCGCCGCGTAGCCGTTCTCATCTCCGGCCGGGGAAGCAACATGCGGGCCCTCGTCGAACAGGCAAGCGGCTACGAGGTCGTGCTCGTCGCGTCGAACAAGCCCTTGGCTGCGGGCCTCGAATGGGCGCGCGAGCAGGCGATCCCGACGTGGACCTGGGACAGCCGCGGAATCGACAAGCGGCTTTGGGAGGAGGCACTGGACCAGTCTCTTGGCGATCACCGCGTCGGAACGGTCGCGCTTGCCGGGTTCATGCGGATCCTGTCGCCGGAATTTACTCGCAAGTGGGCCGGGCGTTTGGTCAACATCCACCCCTCGCTCCTGCCAAAATACCGCGGCCTGGACACCCACAAGCGTGCCATCGAAGCGGGCGATCGCGTGAGCGGGTGCAGCGTTCATGTCGTGACCGAGGAGCTCGATGCCGGCGACATTCTCGCGCAGGCGGAGGTGCCGATCCTTCCCGGCGATTCCGAGGCGACCCTGGAGGCCCGGGTGCTGGAAGCCGAGCACCGGCTGTATCCGAAAGCGCTTGCGCGGTTCGTAACCGGGTGACCGACGCGCTCGCCCGGATTCGCGAGTCGGCGCTCGAGCTTCCCGAAGCCGAGGAGCGGCTTTCGCACGGGCAGCCGACATTCTTCGTCGCCGGCAAGCAGTTCGCCCAGTTCCGCGACAATCACCATGGCGACGGGCGAGTGGTGGTGTGCGTCAGGACGAGCGGCCCCGACGAACAGGAGATGCTCGTGGCGGCAGCGCCCGAAACCTATTCCCGCCCGGCCTATCTGGGCGCTGCCGGCTGGGTCGCCATCGACGTCGCCGGCCACGCCATCGATTGGCAACTCGTCGATAGCCGGATCGCGCGAAGCTGGGAGTTGGCCGCTCCGAGGCGCCTGCTGGAGATCGGCGGGCGATGAGCGCGTGGGACCTCGTAGAACTGGCGGGGTCCGCAATTCTCGTCGTCGCCGAGCTGGCGGTCCTGGTCCGGGCAATCACGCGGCCGCACCGCGAGCCGACGTCGAGGCTCGCCTGGGTGATCGTCATCATCGCCGCGCCCGTGGTCGGGATGATCGCCTATCTTCTGCTTGGCGAGACGCGAATCCGGCGGCGGCGGTTCGGGAAAGTTATCGACGCACAGCTTCCGCGACCCAGCGCTAACGAGGCCGTCATTCGCGAGCTGCATGCCTCGCCCTATGCAGCGCCCTTCGCGCTTGCGCGGACCGTCAATCGGGTCGGGCCTGCGGCAGGCAACCGCGCGTGGCTGGCGCAGGACAGCAACACCGCCATCGACGGCATGGTCGCTGATATCGAATCGGCGCGGGAGCATGTGCACCTTTGCACCTACATCTGGCTCGAGGACCGTAACGGGCTGAAGGTGAAGGAGGCGCTGGTTCGCGCGGCCCGGCGGGGCGTCACCGTTCGCGCTCTCGCCGATGCCTTGGGGTCGCGCCAGTTCATCCGTTCCCGCCACTGGCGCAATCTCATCGAAAGCGGCGTGCAGGCACGTGCGGCTCTTCCGTTCAGGAATCCGCTGCGGCTGCTTCTGCGCGGGCGAATCGATTTGCGCAATCACCGCAAATCGCTGATCGTGGACAATCGCATCGCCTGGGTGGGGAGCCAGAACCTCGCCGATCCCGAGTTCCGGATAAAGCCGAGCTTCGCCCCGTGGGTCGACATCATGGCCCGCTTCGAGGGGCCGGTCGCACGCGATTGCCAGTTCCTCTTCGTTTCCGACTGGATGGGCGAAGGCGGCGCAGACATCAGCGAGTGCCTGACGCAAGGAAGTCGGCAGCCGCCTGCCGGCGAGGTCATCGCGCAGGTGATCGGAACTGGTCCGATCCTCGCCTACGACGCCATGCCGACCTGCTTTTCCGAGCTTATTCACTCAGCCCGCGAGGAGCTGGTCGTCACCACGCCCTATTTCGTCCCCGACGCGCAGCTTCTTTACGCCTTTCTGTCGGCCGCCCGAAGGGGCGTGCGGGTGATCCTCGTCTTTCCCAGGCGCAACGACAGCCGATTCGTCGCGGGTGCGAGTCGAAGCTATTATGCCGAGCTCACCAAGTCGGGCGCCGAAATCTTCGAGTTCGGCCCGGGGCTGCTGCACGCGAAGACGATGGTGGTGGACCGGGCGGTCGCGCTGATCGGATCGGCCAACCTCGACCGCCGAAGTTTCGAGCTCAATTTCGAAAACAACGTCCTCCTGGCCAGCACGGACTTCGCCCGGGCGATCCGCGAACAGCAAGAGACGTTTATCGGTCAGTCCCGGCAAGTGACTGCCGAGGACGCAGCGGACATCGGCCTGCCCACGCGCATGTGGCAGAACACGCTGGCGATGCTCAGCCCGCTGCTTTGACTGCAATCCGCCGTGTGGCGGCCGCGTTCAGCCTACGATTTCGTCCGGTTGGAAGAAGAAGGCGATTTCGGTCTTGGCGTTCTCGTCGCTGTCGGAGCCGTGGACCGAATTGGCCTCGATCAATTCGGCATAGCATTTGCGGATCGTGCCCTCGGCCGCATCGGCAGGGTTGGTCGCGCCCATCACGTCGCGGTTGCGCTTCACCGCATCCTCGCCCTCAAGCACCTGAACGACGACAGGTCCGGAGGTCATGAACTCGACGAGGTCGTTATAGAACGGCCGCTCCTTGTGGACGGCGTAGAACCCCTGGGCTTGGCTCTTGGTCATCCGGATGCGCTTCGAGGCGACAACTCGAAGGCCGGCTTCCTCGAGCATCTTGGTGACTGCTCCGGTAAGATTGCGGCGGGTTGCGTCGGGCTTGATGATGGAAAAGGTGCGCGTGACGGCCATGGCCGAACGGTCTCCTGAAAAGATTGCGGGTTGGGATCGGCGCCGCGCCTAGCCGCGCGCGGCGTTCGCGGCAAGTGCCGCCCCCGTGTCTCCCGATTGGCGCAAAGGCCACATTCGCTGTAAAGGAACCTCGAACGCACCTGGAGCGACTCGGGGACTGGTATGGTCCACTATCGTCTTTGCTTCATGAACCCCAATACGGGCCAGACCGATCGCGAACGCGATCTCGAGGCCGCTGACGACGTCGATGCGGTCCACCTCGCCCTCCGATCGGATCATCGCCCGCTCGAGCTGTGGTGCGGCAAGCGGAAGGTCAGGGCCTTCGCGGCACCAGACGTGGCGCCGATCGACGCCTGATCATCAAGCGCTTACGCATATCCCGGCGCGCAAATCGCCCCCTCCCGCGGAATGGGCCGAGTCGAATTCACTCGGGCCTCAGGGACTTGAAACATGCTTTGACCCAGATAGCGGTCGCTGCGGCAAGGATCAGCCCATCAAAGCTATAATGCCATCCGAGCGGAATCGAAAGAAGAGATATCGAGGAGCCAGCGGCCACGATTGGCCATAGCAGACCCCGTTGCATTACGTACGTAGCCGTCACCATCCATGTGACAGTCGCGGTGTGCACTGATAGCATAGCCGATATGCCGCTTTCGCGTCCGGATCGGTCCGTCGAACAAACCGCTCACAGATAATCCGACACCTCGATCAGCTCACCCGCCAGCGGCATTCGGGTAAACCGAGCGCCGTACCCGACCCACTCGGAGAAAATCGGCCCTGCGGCGGGTGCCAAAATGTGGATCATGGGCCCAGCCACCGTTCAAAATAAGGAAATAGGTCTCATGACGTCGATTTCCGCGGGGATGCCGGACGAGATAGCACCATCACAAGTATTTGAAGCGTCAGGCGAACCAGCCGCGATGATAGAAGAACGCCAGCGGAACGCTGTTGAGCAACCCCAGAGATGTCGACTGATCGTGTGCCACGAACAAGAAAGAAGTCGATTTCGGCAAGAGCCGCGTCCGTCCGGAATGGAGCGAATAATTGAGCAGCGGCTTGGTCCACATCAGTGCAACCATGTTCAGCCCGGCCGACGCAACGCCGGTACAAATGACGAGGAGCTCCCGCCAATTCCGACCAGCGCGCTCGCGTCCTTCGGAACGGATCACTCCCCCGCTCGCAATCATCCCAACCCACATATCGACGCGATGACAGCACAGCTAATAGCCGCAGCTCGAGCACGTCAGCGCGGGTGATATACCCAAGTAATTGGGCAAGAGAACTAGTAGGGAAGCATGGAGAGACATCGTAAATACGCCTTCCGGAAAAACCTAGGAACAGTCATTCCGAAAGCCGACAGCAGCGGACTAGGCCTAAACTGCTGATACATAGTAAATCAAAACTGCCTTCGCGATAGTTGAGAGACGAGTCTGGCGCTGGTTTTGGGCGCTGAACCACCACGCGATATCTGCCGATGTTTAGCTCAGTGCGCCGGACACTCTGGCTTCTTCGCATTTCAGAGAAATCGCTCGGCATCAAAGTCTATATTGAGGTCATTCCTAACCAACGACGCTCGCACAAACACAAAGCGGCGGTGCCTCTCAGCACCGCCGCCATTCCTTCAGGGCTGATTTACGCCCTGCTGGTCAGGTTACCCGCGACTCCGTTGAACGTCGTCGACAATGCACCACCGAGGCTCGTCATCGCGCCGATCGCCGCAACGGCGATGAGAGCTGCAATGAGGCCGTACTCGATGGCGGTTGCACCCTTGTCGTTCTTGATCAGTTTCAGAAACTTGGCCATGTCCTGTCTCCTTTGGCTCCACTTTGCGGGAGACCTGCTCCCTCACCTGGACCACAAAATTGCGGCTAGGTTGCCCGGAGAATTAGAACCGACGAGTTGCGAAAGTCTTAAAGCCGTCGGTTTCCGGAAGTTAACCGTTTCGGCAGCTTTTCCCGGTACTCGGCGGGTCCATGAAGATCACTGCGATCGAGCCGTACGCGCGAGCACCCCGCGCGCTGGTCGCCGAGACCGGCGTGCGCTGGGATCCGCAGCCCTGGGCGATTGCAGTCGCTGCTGCCGCCGTCGCCATTGCAATCCAGTCGCTGTGGCTGCCGCTGGATGCGGATATTTCCTGGCTGCTCACGGTCAGCGAGCAAATCGGCTCGGGCGACCGCCTTTATGTCGACATAGTGGAAGTGAACCCGCCGGCGTCGATCTGGCTTTACCTTCCGCTCGTTCGTATGGCGCACCTGATCGGAATTCGGCCCGAAGCGATGGTCGTCGCAGCTTTCGCCGCGGCCGGCGTCGCCAGCGTCCTCGCAACCGTCCGCCTCTCATCGCGACTCGACGATAGCCCGTCGGCACCCGTCACCGCGGCAGCGGCATCCTTCGTTGCCCTGCTCCTGCCGATGGGCTTGTTCGCGCAACGGGAGCATGCGGCCTTGCTTCTGGCCCTTCCGGCGCTTGCCGCGGTGGCGCTCGTCGCGGACGGAAAGCCGCTTCCTACGCGAGTGTCGACGGCAACCGGAATCGCCGCCGGCCTGATCGTCGTCCTCAAGCCCTTCTTCCTCGTCACGGTCATCGCGCCCGCTCTCTACGCCGCATGGAAACGCCGGTCGCTGGTCCCGATGGCGCCCGCAATCGTAGCGGCAAGCCTGACGGTTCTTGCCTATGCGGCCGCAGTCCTGCTGTTCGCGCAAGCCTATTTCGGCGTTCTTCCCACCCTCGCCCGAACCTACGGACCGATGCACGAGCAGCTGTGGAAGGTTTTTCTCGGCCCCGCCGTTTTTCCGGCGACCTGCCTCGGGCTTGCCCTGCTTCTCGAAGCGCCGCGCGCGCCTGTGCTCAGCCGGATCTATGCGTTCGGAGCGGCCGGCTTTTACCTCGCGGCCGTGATCCAGGCGAAGAATTACGCCAACCACGCCTTCCCGGCGGCGGCACTCGCTTTTGCCGCGATCGCAATGCAGACCGGGTCGGCGCCGCCAAGGACGCGTCGAACGGCGGTTGCCGCCGCGCTGGCGCTGGTCGGCGCATTCGCGATGTATCACTGGGCGATCCGCCCGGACCCGGCTGTGGCCGCCGCGATCCGCAAAGTCGCGCCACCCGCTCCGAAGATCATCGCGTTGAGCCCGGAATTGGCGACCGGTCACCCCGTCACTCGCAACGTCGGCGGCCAGTGGGTCGGCTCCCGGGCGGCGCTGTACACCGCATCCGGAGCGCGCTTCGTTGGAATGAAGGACGAGGCAGTCCGGAACGACTACCGCGAGGACATATCGTCCTTCGCCAGGGACGTGCGCAACGGCTCGCCCGACGTCGTGCTCGTCGATGTTCCCGCAAAGGACTGGCTAATGCGCGAGCCGGCGATCGAGCGCGTCATGGCCGGTTATGCGCCGGCGGCAAGATCGGGCGACACGGAAATCTGGGTGCGGCGCAGCGCCACGCACTGATCACCTTTCGTCGAGCATGCCCTCGATTGCTCGCGCTATGCCCTGAAGTGCTCGGTCGCTCCAGTCGTCCGGAAGCGGGCTCGGATGCTTGGGCGAGCGCTCCGGCTGCGGCCGCGGCTTGTTGGCGTAAGCGGGCGGGAGCGCCGGACCGCGTCGATGGTCGATGGCAAGCGCCGAGCTCATGAAATTGTGCCAGATTTTCGCCGGGACGGTTCCGCCGCTGACCTTGCCCAAAGACGTATCGTCGTCGCGGCCGACCCACACGCCGACGACCAGGTCGCCGGCGAAGCCCACGAAGACGGCATCGCGATTGTCCTGGGTCGTCCCGGTCTTGCCGAACGTGGGGATTGCCAGCGCCGCGCGCTTTCCGGTGCCGCTGTTGGCTGCCGCCCACAGCAGGTCGAGCATCGGTTCGCGGTCGCGGCGTTCGTCGAGCGCGTGCGGCGCCGAAAACAGGCTCGACAACCCGCCCTTCTCGGCCGTTTCCGGAAGTCCGTGCGGTTTCACCGGATATCGCCCCGACAGCACCGCCGCATAAGCAGCGGTCAGTTCTACCAGGCTGACTCCGCCCGTCCCGAGCGCGAGGCTCGGCTTGTCGGGAAGCGTGGAGGTGATCCCGAGGTCGCGAGCGGCGCGGATCACGTTGTTGCGCCCGACGCTCTCCGATAGCCGCACAGCTGCCGCGTTGCTCGAGCGCGCAAAGGCCTCGCGGAGGGTGATCTTGCCCCGATAGGTGCCGTCGCTGTTCGAGGGGCTCCACCCGGCGACGGTAATCGGCTTGTCCTCGATGATGCTGTCGGGCGTCCATCCCGCGCGCATGGCCGCGAGATAGACGAACAGCTTGAAGGCGGAGCCGGGCTGACGGAGCGCCTGCGTCGCGCGGTTGAACGCGGTGTCGGCGTAGCTCTTGCCGCCGACCATCGCGACCACCCGGCCATCGGGTCGCATCGCGACGAGCGCGGCCTGCGCGCCTCCGATTCCGGAGCGGGTCACGGCCCGAACCGCGAGCCGCTGAAGATCGGCATCCAGCGTGGTGGGAACGCGGACCTTTCCGAACTCCGAATCGAACGAGTCCTGCGCCTGCGGCGCTACCCAGTCGGTGAAATAGGTTCCGGAAGGAAGGCTCCTGTCCTGCGCCACGGGGCGGGCGAGCTTCGTCGAACGCGCCTTCGCCTCGCTGATCGCGCCGGTTTCCGCCATGGTTGCAAGCACGAGCCGGCTTCGCGCCTGGGCAGCTTTCAAATGGTGGGTCGGAGCGAGCCGCGACGGCGCCTGCACGAGCCCGGCAAGCATCGCCGACTGGGCAAGGGTAAGGTTGTCCGGATCGCGGTTGAAATAATGGTGGGCCGCCGCCCGAAGTCCATACACGCCGTCGCCGAAATAAACGCTCGAGAGATAGCGCGAGAGGATCTCGTCCTTCGTCAGCCATGCCTCCAGCCAGAAGGCGATGATGACTTCCTGCGCCTTGCGCTTCAGGCTTCGGTCCGCCGACAGGAAGCTCGTCTTGGCAAGCTGCTGGGTGATCGTGCTTCCGCCCTCCCGCACGCCTCGGGCACGGATATCGGTGACGATCGCCCGACCGATGCCCCGCGGGTCGATTCCCCAGTGACGGTAAAAACGGCGGTCTTCGATCGACACGAACGCCGCCGGCGTAAGCGGCTTGAGCTTGGCGACCTCTACCGGCGCCTCCTTGATTGCGCCGCGCAGCGCGATCGGACGGCCTTCCTGCGACAGGAACAGCATCGCCGGGTCGGGGAGCGGCTCGAGCGCCCGCGACAAAGGCGCCGTAATCACCAGCCAGAGGAGCGTTGCGAAAATCAGTGCCGCAAGCAAGGCGAGCGTGATCCTGACTCGCCCGAAGCGGCGCTTCGGGGGTTGCTCGTCGTCGCCGCGCGGCGGTTCCGGAGCCGCGCCGGGCGGCGCCAGCGGATCGGGAAGTTCCTCGACGTTGACCCCGTTCGAGGTCCAGATTCCGTCGTAATCAGCCATTGGGCTCCCGAACTTCCACGAACCAACTGCCTTACCCTAGTAAAACACCTATGGGAATAGTGGCCTGACGGTTGCTGAACGAGCCATTGCGGCTATTGGTCGGGTCATGGCACTGCCGTTCCTGCGCCGACCCTATTTCGTCGCCCTGGTCGCGGCGGCGGCGCTCGCAGGCGGCTGCAGCCGAAAACCCGAGGGCGTAATTCACGTCGACGTGATCGACGGCACGCCGCGGCTGGTCGAGCCGAGCCGCGGACCGCTTTCGCCCAGCGAACGCGTGCTGGTGGAAAACGCCGCCCAGGGGCTGGTTCGATTCGATGCGCGCGGGCAGATCGAGCCCGGCCTTGCCGAAACCTGGAACGTCAGCGACGACGGCCTCAGCTACATCTTCAGGATCGCCAACGAGAAGTGGCCGAACGGCGGCAAGATTACCGCCGAAGAGGTCGCGCGAATGCTTCGACGCCTGATTTCACGATCGAGCCGCGACCCGCTCAAGGATTCGTTCGGCGCGGTCGATGATATCGTGGCGATGACCGACCGGGTGATCGAAATCCGGCTCAACCAGCCGCGGCCGCACCTTTTGCAGCTTCTTGCACAGCCGGAAATGGGCCTCGTCCGCGAAGGCCGCGGAAGTGGTCCATTTTCGATCGAGGAATCCAAGGCGGGCGAACCGCTTCGGCTGATGCGCGAGGTGGAGACCTTCGATGACGAGCGGTCTCAGCAAGAGCAGCTCGACCTGTCGGGGACCGACTCCCGCACGGCGGTCAAGGCGTTCGTCGCCGGGACGGCCGATCTTGTCCTCGGAGGCACCTTTGCCGACCTGCCGCTGGTACCGCGCGGCGCGATTTCGCGGCGATCGCTTCAGTTCGATCCGGCAGGGGGCCTGTTCGGGCTTGCTCCGGCCTCGAAAACCGGGATCGTCGCCGATCCCGAAGTTCGCCAGCTGCTCAGCGAAGCGATCGACCGCGACAGCTTCGTCGCGGCTCTCTCGGTTCCCGGACTGGTCTCCCGCGCAACGGTTCTCGAGCCGGGGCTCGACAATATTCCCGACCCGGTCGCTCCCGGCTGGGCATCGAGCACGCGTGCGGACCGGCAGGAGCAACTCGCGGCGACTGCCTCGCAGCTCTTCGACAAGGGCAAGTCGCCTCTCGTTCGAGTCGCGCTGCCGGACGGCCCGGGCGCCGATATTCTTTTCGACCGGCTTTCGAAGGACTGGGGCGCCATCGGCATCACGGTCAGTCGAACCGGCCTCGGCGAGCCGGCCGACCTCAAGCTGGTCGACCAGGTCGCCCCGTCTTCCTCGGCGAGTTGGTACCTGCGCCGGTTCACCTGCTCCGCGGCGAAGCTGTGCGACTCGGGCGTCGATGACCTGCTCGATTCCGCGCGCGACACGGGCATTCTTGCCCAGCGCAGCGGCCTCCTTGCCCAGGCCGCCCGCGAAATCGACTCGAAACAGCTGTTCATCCCGATCGCAGCGCCAATCCGCTGGTCGCTGGTGTCGGCGCGAGTCGTCGGTTTCTCGGGGAACCGCTTCGCAATCCACACGCTGACTGGCCTGGAACAGCAGCTGAACCGGACCGGCGATTGATGAGCGACAATGATCAGGGGTTGCGTGGACTGCCGCTGGGGACGGATCCGGCCGCGGTTCGGCGCCGTGTCGAAGCCATGGAGCATCTCCTGGAGCGGGCATTCGTCATCCCGGGGCTCAATCGCCCGATCGGGCTCGACGTCATCCTCGATGTGGTCCCGGTCGCCGGCGACGTCGCCGCCGCCGCGCTCGGCAGCTACATGGTCTGGGAAGCGAAAAACCTCGGCATGTCGAAGTGGCAAATGGCACGAATGGCCGGGAATGTCGGGGTCGACTTCCTCCTCGGGCTCATCCCTTGGGTCGGGGCGATACCGGACTTCTTCTTTCGGTCGAACACCCGCAATTTGCGCATCATCAAGCGCCACCTGGACCGGAAGCATCCCGCCGGGGTCACTTTGGAGGCGAGCCCGAGCACTCCCAGGCAACGGCCGTAAGACGCGCGCTGGCCGCAGTTCGCCGAAAATCTCTTTCATGTTTGCGGCCGTTGCCATAGGCACGCCGCCGTTCCCCACAGGAGTAGTTATGTTCAAGACGATGGTTTTTGCTGCGCTCGCAGTTTGCGCGGCGCCGGTTCTGGCACAGACGTCGCAGCCGAACGTGCAGGATTCCAACAAGCCCAAGATGGTGAAGAAGCAGGTCTGCGAGCGGGTTGCTGAAGAGCAGACCACGGGATCGCGCCTGTCCTCGACGACCCGCGTCTGCAAGGTCGTTCTCGTGCCCGCCGAAACCTCGAAGCAGCAGTCTGCGCAAAGTTCGCCCCGCTAAGCCGGACGTGCGTGGCTAGCTCACGCTCCCTTACTGCGGGCGAAATCGCACTCGCCCGAACGGTTTTCCGCGACTGCATTGACTACTCGAAGGTGCGCCTCGTCCGCCGCAAATGGTGGCCGCTGCACCCCAGGAATGCGGCGATGGCGCCGTGCGGGAACATCCACTTTCACCCGCGCGGCAACGCCTGGTCGGATGATTTTTCGCGCGAACCGCTGTCGACGCAGGGCTTCTTCATCCACGAGATGACCCACGTGTGGCAGTCGCAGACGCGCGGGCGCTTCTACCTGCCGCTGATGCGCCACCCGTTCTGCCGCTATCGCTACACGATCGTTTCCGGCCGCCCGTTCGAGCGCTACGGGCTCGAGCAGCAGGCGGAGATCGTCCGCCACGTCTTCATGGCCGAACGGGGCGCACGACTTGCCGCGCCTCCCGCCTCGCTCCTGCCGTTCTAGTCGGGGGTTTTCGCCACGCCGACCAGCGCCGGACGAAGAAGCCGGTCCTTGAGCATGTAGCCGGGCTGCATCTGCTCGACGACGGTCCCAGGTTCGGCTTCGTCGGTCGGCACTTCCATCATCGCCTGGTGCTTGTGCGGGTCGAGCGGCTGTCCCACCGCTTCGATCCTCGTCACGCCGTTCCTTGCGAACGCCGCATCCAGCTCGCGCGCGGTCGATTCGATCCCGGCGAGAAAATTGCTCGCAAGCTTGTCGCTTCGAAGCTCCTCTCCGACCGCTGCGAGCGCCCGGTCGAGGTGGTCCTTGATGGCCAGCATGTCGCGGGCGAACGTCGCCGACGCATAAGCCGCGGCCTGTGTCTTTTCCGCTTCCAGTCGCCGGCGGACGTTCTGCACCTCCGCTGCGGCATAAAGCGCCTTGCTGTTGGCATCATCGAGCGCCTTCTGGAGCTCGTTCAGCCGGTCGTGCTCCGCCAGCTCGGGCGAGTGGTCCGCCGTTTCCCTGCGAACCTCCTCGGCCTCCTCGGCCGCATGCCTGCGGCCGCCGCTTTCGGTGCCCTGAAGCTCTTCTTCGTCGTCCTGCATCATCCAATCAATCTCGTTAGCGCGTTGGCCGTGAAATCCACCATGGGGACCACCCGGGCATAGTTCAACCGAGTTGGTCCGATCACACCGACAACGCCGACCACGTCGCCATGGCTCCCTCTATAGGGTGCGGCGATGACCGACGAGCCCGACAGAGCGAACATCCTGTTTTCGCTGCCGATGAAAATCCGGCACCCGGGAGCACCGCGCGCGCTCTCCAGCAGCCGGGCGATTTCCTGCCGGTTCTCGAGCTCGTCGAGTAGCCGGCGGACGCGGTCGAGATCGGCGGCGGCGCTGTCGTCGATGAGGTTCGCCTGGCCGCGAACGATCAGGACCGGCCGTCGCTCATGGTCGTGCGACCACGCCGCGAGCCCGGAGGCGACGAGTTCGGCCGCGGCCGAATCGACCGCATCCTTCTGCTCGCGGATTTCCTGGCGAAGGCGAGCCTCGGCTTCGGCGAGCGTCATTCCGGCAAGCCGCGCATTGGCAAAATTGGTCGCTTCGGTCAGCGCATCGGCGGTCGTTCCGGGCGCCAGCGTCACGATCCGGTTTTCCACGCCCCCGTCCGCTCCAACCAGCACCGCCAGCGCCCGATCGGGCGACAAGGGCACGAGGCTGAGCTGGCGAAGCCGCACCTCCTGCTTAGGCGCAAGCACGACCCCGGCCGCCTGGCTCAAGCCCGACAACGCCGCCGAAGCGGCCGCAAGCGCTTCCTCGATCGGTTGGTCGCGACCGATCTGGCGCTCGATCTGGGCGCGCTCCTCCGGGTCGGGCGCCGAGGCCTGCATGATCCCGTCCACGAACAGGCGAAGCCCGTTCTCGGTGGGAATGCGACCGGCGGACGTGTGCGGATGAGTCAGCAGGCCCCGCTCCTCGAGCTCCTGCATCACTCCGCGGATGGAAGCGGGCGACAGGCTGACGGTTCCGCTCAGTGCCTTGGAGCCGACCGGCGCGCCACGCTCGAGATAGGATTCGACGACGAGCCCGAAAATCTCGCGCATCCGGTCCGTCAACTCGCTAATCTCACCGCTCATGGCTCCCGCATCTAGGATTGAGCCGCCTGCCGGTCTAGGGACGCCGGCGAACCCGCAGTATTTCAAGGAGACCTCATGCGCCCTTCCGGCCGCGCCCCCGACCAGATGCGAGACATCGCTTTCGAACCGCACTTCACCCGCCACGCCGAAGGGTCGGTGCTGGTCAGCTTCGGCGATACGCGCGTGCTCGTCACCGCCTCCGTCGAGGAAAAGGTGCCGCCGTTCCTCCGCGGCAAGGGCAAAGGCTGGGTCACGGCCGAATACGGAATGCTCCCGCGCGCGACGCACACCCGCGGCAACCGCGAGGCCGCCCGCGGTAAGCAGTCGGGGCGAACGCAGGAGATCCAGCGCCTGATCGGCCGCTCGATGCGCGCAGTCGTCGATCTGGCCAAGCTCGGCGAACGCCAGGTCATCCTCGACTGCGACGTCATCCAGGCGGACGGCGGCACGCGCACAGCGTCCATTTCGGGCGCCTGGGTCGCGCTTCGGATCGCCGTGAACAAACTGCTGGAATCGAAGGCGATTTCGGACGACCCAATCCGCACGCAGGTCGCAGCGGTGAGCTGCGGCGTCTTTAACGGAACCCCCGTTCTCGACCTCGACTACGACGAGGACAGCAGCGCCGGCTGCGACGGCAACTTCGTGCTGACGGCCGACGGGCAGATCGTCGAGGCGCAGCTTACCGCCGAGGGCGAATGCTTCGACGAGGAGCAGCTTCTCCGGCTGCTGAGACTGGCCCGGATCGGCTGCGGCGAAATCTTCGAAGAGCAGGTCAAGGCGTCGAAATGAGGCCGGTCGGCGACAAATTGGTCATCGCGACTCACAATCCCGGCAAGCTGCGCGAGATTGCCGCTCTGATCGAGCCGCTTGGAATCGCCTGCGTCGGAGCCGAGCAGCTCGACCTTCCCGAGCCCGAAGAGATCGGCAACACCTTCGTCGACAATGCCGATTTGAAGGCACGGCAGGCCGCTGACCTGTCCGGCCTCCCCGCCCTTGCCGACGACAGCGGCCTTTGCGTCGACCGGCTCCAGGACCGGCCCGGCATTTTCTCGGCGCGCTGGGCCGAAGATGCGCAAGGCAATCGCGACTGGCTGCGAGCGATGGAGAAAGTCTGGACCGAGGTCCAGGCGACGGAACCGGACGCGGCCCCTGCCGCCCACTTCGCCTGCGCCCTGTCACTGGCCTGGCCGAACGACGGAATGACCGAAAGCTTCGAGGGCCGTGTCGACGGCACTCTCGTGTGGCCGCCTCGCGGCGACAAGGGCTTCGGCTACGACCCGATCTTCCTTCCCGCCGGCCGCGAGCAGACGTTCGGCGAAATGGATCCGGACGAAAAGCATTCGATCAGCCACCGCGCGGACGCATTCCGAAAGCTGGTGAGAGCGCTCAAGCGGTGACTCGCGCCGATTTGGATGGCGCCCTCGCTCTCTACATCCACTGGCCGTTCTGCGTCTCCAAATGCCCCTATTGCGACTTCAATAGCCACGTCCGGGCGCAGATCGACCAGGAGCAGTGGCGCGAGGCCCTGCTCGCCGATCTCGCTCATGAAGCGGCGCTCCTGCCCGGCCGAACGCTGACGTCGATCTTCTTCGGCGGCGGGACCCCCTCGCTGATGGAGCCGGCGACTGTGGAAGCGCTGATCGATGCAGCCCGCGACCTGTGGCCCGCAGCCGACGACCTGGAGATCACGCTCGAGGCCAATCCAAATTCGGTCGAGGCCGCGCGCTTCGCCGACCTTGCCAAGGCAGGCGTGAACCGCCTCTCGCTGGGCCTCCAGAGCTTCGACGACGGGGCGCTCCGCTTCCTCGGCCGGGCCCATTGCGCGAGCGAGGGACTGGCCGCGCTCGAAACCGCGCAAAAGCACTTCGCGCGCGTGAGTTTCGACCTCATCTACGCACTTCCCGGCGACACCGAAAAAACCTGGAAGACGTCGCTCGAGCGAGCGCTCTCTCTCGGGACCACGCACCTGTCGCTCTACCAGCTGACGATCGAGCCCGGCACCCGCTTCGCGTCGATGGTCGCACGCGGCGAATTCGACCCGCTCGACTCCGATACGGCAGCCGGCCTTTACGAACTCACCGACGCGTTGACGTCGCAAGCGGGGCTGCCCGCTTATGAGGTCAGCAACCACGCCGCCCCGGGCGCACAGAGCCGCCACAACCTCACCTACTGGCGTTACGGCGACTATGCCGGTGTCGGACCCGGCGCCCACGGCCGCCGCCTTGGCGCGCGGACAGTGCGCCACAAGAAGCCGGAAAATTTCCTGTCGGCGCTGAAGCGCAACGGCCATGCGATCGCGGAGCAGGAACCGCTCGCTCCTCGCGAGGCCGCGGACGAAGCGCTGGTCATGGGCCTCCGGCTCGCCGAGGGGCTGGATCCCGATGCGCTCGAGCGCAGGTTCGGCGTTCCGCTCATAGACCGCGAGCGCAGCGACCGGCTGGTCGAAGCCGGGCTGCTCCTGGCCGACGGACCGCGAATCAGGCCTTCAGCCGCGGGACGTCTCGTCCTCGACTCGATTCTCGCGGAAGTCGCCGCTTAGTTGCTCTTCGGCGGCACCTCGGGAGCGATCGGCTCCAGCTCCACCTTATAATTCTCCAGCCGCTCGTCGTAATAATCGTCGACTTGCGACTGGGCATCGGTGGCGGCGGCCTTGCGCGACATGCCGTGACTGACGTTGGTGCTGGCAAGCGCGTCGGCGAACGGCGTTGCGGCACTGGAGCAGCTTGTCTTGGCGAAGGCGACGAATCCGTCCGCGCCGATCTTCTGCGACTTCGCTTTTGTCGAGGCTTGGCTGAGACACTCCGCGAAGCTGTGCCGAAGATCGGCCTGGCTGGGTCCCGCAGCCATCATTGCAAGTGCAATCGTTATCATCTGGCAACTCCCCTCGCAGCCGATGACGGTAGGTGGAGAGTGACTCTTTTCGGGCGGCGATTCAAGCGCTTGCTTGCTGCTTGCGAAGCGGGCTCGCGCAATGCGACTGTAGGGGATGAAAACGCCGCTCGACCCTGGCCTGTACGTCGTCGCGACTCCGATCGGCAATCTGGGCGATCTCAGCCCGCGTGCCGCCGAAACGCTCTCCTCCGCACATCTTGTGCTCGTCGAGGACACGCGCGTGACCGGCAAGCTGCTGAAGCACATCGGGGCCAGTACGCCGATGCGCCGCTACGACGATCATTCGAACGAACGCGATCGCGCGAACATCGTCGAGCGCCTCGCTTCGGAGGCGATCGCGCTCGTCAGCGACGCTGGAACGCCGCTGATTTCCGATCCCGGCTACAAGCTCGTGCGCGCCGCCCGCGCCGCCGGACACCAGGTCCGAACGGTGCCCGGCCCCTGTGCTGCGACCGCTGCCCTCAGCCTTTCCGGCCTGCCCACGGACCGCTTCCTGTTTGCCGGCTTCCTTCCCGCCAAGGCTAAAGCGCGGGCCGACGCCATTGCCGAGCTTGGCGACCTTCGGGCGACGCTCGTCTTCTACGAAAGCGGGCAACGGCTCGGCGATACGCTCGCGTCGCTGGCGGGACAGCTCGGCGCTCGCCAGGCCGCCGTCGCCCGGGAGATCACCAAGCTGCATGAAGATTGCGCCACCGGCACGCTCGGCGAACTCGCGGAACTTTACTCGGACGCAGCACCGAAGGGCGAAATCGTCATCGTCGTCGGCCCTCCCGCGCAATCAGAGCCCGCAAGCGACGAAGCGATCGACGCAATGCTCGCGACCGCCCTTGAGACACTGTCGCCCTCCCGCGCGGCGGCGCAAGTCGCAACGCAGCTCAACATCCCACGCAAGCGCGTTTACGCCCGCGCGCTGGAGCTCAGCGCCAGGTGAACCGCCGGCAGTCCGAAAAGCGGGGCCGCACAGCCGAGACTCTCGCCTGCTGGTTCCTGCGTCTCAAGGGTTGGCGGATTCTGGCCCGCCGGGCGCGCGTCCCCGGCGGGGAAGTGGATATCGTCGCTCGCCGCGGACGGATCGTCGCCTTCGTCGAGGTCAAGGCGCGAAGCAGCGAGCTTGCAGCCTCATTCGCGCTCGATCGCCACCGGCTGCGACGGGTCGCCGTTGCCGCGGAGCGACTTGCTCCCCGCTTCGCGCGCGCCGGCGACGACGTGAGGATCGACGCCCTCTTCGTGATTCCCGGACGGCTCCCACGCCACCTCGCCAACGTCTGGCAAGGGTGATAGGCGCGGCGTCATGTCGCTTCGCATAGCCGTTCAGATGGACCCGCTCGAGCGGATCAACGTCGCCGGCGATTCGACCTTCGCCATCATGCTCAAGGCGCAGGAGCTCGGCCATGAGCTCTTTCACTATGGTCCCGAGGATTTGAGCTGGGCGGGGGAACGGCTGTGGACCATGGGCCAGCCCGTGACCGTCCAGCGCGTCGAGGGGGATCACTACAGCTTCGGCGATCCGCAGATCCTCGATCTTGGCCGCGACGTGGATGTGGTCCTGATGCGCCAGGACCCGCCATTCGATCTCGGCTACATCACGGCCACGCACCTGCTCGAGCGGATCGCGGGGGAGACGCTGGTCGTCAACGATCCGGCAAGCGTGCGCAATGCGCCGGAAAAGGTGTGGGTGCTCGACTATCCGCAGTTCATGCCGCCGACGGTGGTCACCCGATCGCTCGGACTGGCGCGCAAGTTCCTCGCCGAGCACGACGACATCGTCATCAAGCCGCTGCACGGCTTTGCCGGCGGGTCGGTTTTCCGGATCGGGGCTGACGGGCGCAACCTCGCGTCGCTCATCGAGCTGTTCAATCGCACGTATCGCGAACCGCACGTGATCCAGAAATTCCTCCCGGAGATCGCCGAGGGCGACAAGAGAATCGTTCTGGTCGACGGCGAAGTCGCAGGGGCGGTCAACCGAGTCCCAGGCGCGGGCGAAATCCGTTCCAACCTCGCGGTCGGCGGCAAGGGTCAGAAGACGCAACTGACGGATCGGGAGCAGGAAATCTGCGCGACTCTTGCCCCGGAGCTGAAGAAACGCGGCCTGCTGTTCGTCGGAATCGACGTGATCGGCGGCAAATGGCTGACGGAGATCAACGTCACGTCGCCCACGGGAATCGTCGCCATCGATGCCTTTAACGGCACCGACACGCCGGCGCTGATCTGGAAAGCGATCGAGCGGCGACTCGCCGGGCGCTGAGGCAACGGCTCCGTTTCGGAGCGGACCTAGTGATTTGCTTTAGGATCGCGCGGCAAAAGGGCCCTGTCGCGGCGGGCGCGGGTCGTCCCCACTGTCCACGTCCTTCGCGGCACGTCTTCTCCTAGGCTCTCGGGTGCGCGTGCCTGTAAACGTCGAGCAATCTGGCGGCATCCACGGCCGTGTAGATCTGCGTAGACGACAGGCTCGCGTGCCCGAGCAGCTCCTGGAGGGAACGCAAGTCGGCGCCGCGCGCAAGCAGGTGCGTCGCGAAACTGTGCCTCAGCGCATGCGGCGTCAGCGTGTCGGGAAGCCCGAGGCGAACCCGCGCCGCCCTCACCGCCCGCCGGACGAGATCGGCGCTTAGCGGCCCTCCCTTCGCGCCAAGGAACAGCGGCGATTCGTCCGCGATTCGATAGGGGCACTGACGGACATAGTCGTCGATGGCCTCGCGAACGGCTTTGACCACCGGCACGATCCGCATCTTGGATCTCTTGCCGGTTACGCGGATCGCCTCGCCAACGGGCAAGTCCTTTGCGGTCAGCGAAAGAGCTTCCGAGACGCGCAGACCCGACCCGTAGAGCAGAAGCAGGATGGCAAGGTCGCGCGCTCCGATCCACGGCTGCGACGCGAAAGCGCCGGCGTCTTCCGCCAGCGCGACCGCCTCATCGGGCGCGGCGGGTCTCGGTAGCGTCTTCGGCCGGCGCGGAGAGCGAGTCCGGGGCACTTGCGGCGCCCTGCCCTGCTGTTCGGCCGCGTAGGTCAGGAACGCCCGAACGCCGGACATTTCACGAGCCGCGGAGGCCGCGCCCAGGCCGCTTGCGCGCCGCACCGCCAGAAATGCCCGCAAGTCGGCCGCACTGACGTCGAGCAGCGCTTCCGGAGCGATCTCGTCGCCGCGATACTCGCCCAGGAAGCCGATCAGCCGATGGGCGGTGCCGACATAAGCGCGAACCGTGTGCGCCGATCGCCGCCGGTCATGCGCCAGATGACTCGCCCATTCGGCGACGAGCGCCGAGGCGGGATGCGGTAATTCGCTCACCCGCGAAGACTCCTCCTTCGCGAGTCCGAGCGCAAGCCCCGCTATTCGACGTAGTGCGCCGTCGTCTTCTCGGCGACTTCTTCCTTCGTCACTCCGGGCGCCAGCTCGATCAGTTTGAACGGGCTGTCGTGGTCGGGCCGCTGGAATACGCACAGGTCTGTAATGATCATGTCGATCACGTTCTTGCCGGTCAGCGGAAGCGTGCATTCGGGAATGAACTTGGGGCTGCCGTTCTTCGACACATGCTCCATCACAACGATGATCTTCTTGACACCGGCGACGAGATCCATCGCCCCGCCCATGCCCTTGATCATCTTGCCCGGGATCATCCAGTTGGCGATGTCTCCCTTCTCGCTGACTTCCATCGCGCCGAGCACGGCCAGGTCGATGTGGCCGCCGCGGATCATCGCAAAGCTCTGTGCGCTGTCGAAATAGCTGGTCTGCGCAAGCTGGCTGACGGTCTGCTTGCCGGCGTTGATCAGGTCGGGGTCCACCTCGTCGTCGTAAGGAAACGGACCGATCCCCAGCATGCCGTTCTCGCTCTGCAGAGTCACGGTCATGCCTTCGGGCACGTGGTTCGCGACGAGGGTCGGAATGCCGATGCCGAGGTTCACATAATAGCCGTCGCGGAGCTCCCTGGCCGCGCGTGCCGCCATGTCGTCGCGGGTCCAGCCTTCCTTCAACGTGTCGTGCGTGGTCATGCCGCCTCCCGCTCGCGCGTGGTCCTGAACTCGATCTGCTTGTCGTACGGCGCGCCGCAGATCAGCCGGTTCACGTAAATCGACGGCAAATGAATGCAGTCGGGGTCGAGCTCGCCCGTCGGGACGATTTCCTCCACCTCGACGACGCACACCTTGCCGCAGGTCGCTGCCGGAAGGTTGAAGTTGCGCGCGGTCTTGCGGAACGTGAGGTTGCCGCTCTCGTCCGCCTTGTATCCTTTGACGATGGCAAGGTCGGCAAAAATTCCGCGCTCGAGGATATAGTCTTCCCCGTCGAAATTCTTCACCTCCTTACCCTCGGCAACCTGCGTCCCGACGCCGGTCTTGGTGTAGAAGCCGGGAATGCCGGCACCGCCTGCGCGCATCCGCTCGGCAAGCGTCCCTTGCGGGCAGAATTCGACTTCGAGCTCGCCTGACAGGAATTGCCGCTCGAACTCCTTGTTCTCGCCGACGTAGGAGCTGATCATCTTCTTGACCTGCTTGGTCCGAAGCAGCTTGCCCAGGCCCGCATTGTCGATCCCGGCGTTGTTCGACGCGATGGTGAGGTCCTTGATACCGCTTTCGACGATAGCATCGATCAGCCGTTCGGGGATTCCGCACAGGCCGAAGCCGCCCGCTGCGATCAGCATTCCATCGTGGAGCAACCCGTCGAGCGCGGAAGCCGCGTCGGGATAGATCTTCTGAGCCAAAGTCAGCCCCTCAATTTCGCCAGCACGCCCTGAAGCTGCATCGCGTTCGACATGTCGCCTTCGATCTTCAGCTTGCCGGTCATGAACGCCGTCATTCCATCAAGCTCGCCGCTAGCCATCTTCTCCCAGTCCTCCCAGGTCGTCTTGATCGTCGTGTCGGCCGGGGCGTCCTCTTGCGTCACCTTCTCGTCCTTGCCGTCGAGCAGGATCACGCCCTTGTCGGCGAAATCGATCTTCACCGTCTTTCCCGGCACCCAGGCCTGGTTTTCCTGCATTTTCTGCGCGAGCTCGTCTTTGGTCATGGCAAGTCTCCTTCGCTGCTTCGCCTAGCGAGCCGTTGCGGGCGCATCAAGGCGCGCCTATCTGGACGGCATGGGATACGAAGCAGACCTCAAGCTCTTCATCAACGGAAGCTGGCGGACCGGCGAAGGCCGCGACAGCTTCCCCGTCGTCAACCCGGTCACAGGAGACAGCATTGCCGAGCTTCCGCTCGCAACCGAAGCGGATCTCGACGAGGCGCTCGATACCGCCAAGCGCATGTACCCGGAGTGGCGCTCGACCCCGGTCGAAAAGCGGAGCGCAATCCTCCACAAGGCCGCCAAGCTGCTCAAGGAACGCGCCGACGACATCGCGCAAACGATGACCCAGGAGCAGGGCAAGCCGATCGCCGAATCCAAGGGCGAAGTGTTCGGCGCTGCGTCGCTGTTCGATTGGTATGCCGAGGAGATCAAGCGCGACTACGGGCGCGTTCTCGTCCGCCCGCCGGGCGAGCTCAGCCGCGTGATGCACGAGCCGGTCGGCCCGGTCGCGACGTTCACGCCGTGGAATTTCCCCATCTACCTTCTCGCCAAGAAGGTTTCGGCCGCGCTTGCCGCCGGCTGCTCGGTCATTTCAAAGCCGCCCGAGGAAACGCCCGGCAACACGCTTGCGATCGCGCGCGCGCTCGACGATGCCGGGCTTCCCAAGGGCGTGTTCCAGCTCGTCCACGGCGTTCCCGACATGGTCAGCCGGCACCTCATCGGGTCGAAGGTGATTCGAAAGGTCAGCTTCACCGGCTCGATTCCCGTCGGCAAGCATTTGATGAAGCTTGCCGCCGACAACGTGACCAAGATCACGCTCGAACTCGGCGGCCACGCGCCTGTCCTCATCTTCGACGATTGCGATCTCGAGAAGACCCTCGACATGGTCGTTCCGCAGAAATTCCGGAACGCCGGCCAGGTGTGCGTCTCGCCGACCCGCTTCTACGTCCAGGAAGGCATTTACGACGCTTTCATCAAGGGTTTCGCCGAGCGCACGCAAAAGGTGAAGGTCGGAAACGGGCTCGATGCCGACACGCGCATGGGCCCGCTCGCCAACACGCGCCGCCCGGAGGCGGTGGAAGCTCTGGTGAACGACGCGAAGCAGAAGGGCGCGAAAGTCCTCGCCGGCGGCAATCGCGGCGAAAAGGGATTCTTCTTCGAGCCCACCCTGCTCGCCGACGTTCCGCTCGAGGCCGACATCATGAACAACGAGCCGTTCGGCCCGGTTGCCGTGTCACGCCCGTTCAAGGATCTTGACGAAGCCATCGAGCAGGCGAACCGCCTGCCCTACGGCCTCGCCGCCTTCGCCTTCACCGAAAACGGCCGGCGAGCGAACATCCTCGGCGACAAGATCGAGGCAGGCATGGTCGGCATCAACACGTTCGCCATCTCCATCGCCGACGCGCCTTTCGGCGGCGTCAAGGAAAGCGGCTTCGGCTCGGAAGGCGGCAAGGAAGGCCTGGAGACCTACCAGGTGGTTAAGGCGATCCACCAGGCCTGAGGACGCGCTGCGCAAGTTTGTGTGGCAGGCGCCTTTGCGCCGCCGCAGGCGGCTGAACCCGTTTTCACTTGCGCCGCCAGCCGCTAGAGCCCGCCAATGACCAACCGCACCGGCGCCAGGACAGGCGGGCGAATCCTCGTCGACCAGCTGAAGATCAACGGCTGCGACCGCGTCTTCACCGTTCCGGGGGAAAGCTTCCTCGCGGTGCTCGACGCTCTCCATGACACACCCGAAATCGCCGTCACGGTCTGCCGCCAGGAAGGCGGTGTCGCCTACATGGCCGACGCCGACGGCAAGATGACCGGGCGTCCGGGAGTGGCGTTCGTCACCCGCGGTCCCGGCGCAACCAACGCCAGCGCCGGAGTCCATGTCGCTTTCCAGGATTCGACGCCTCTGATCCTGTTCGTCGGCGACCTTGCTCGCGGCGATCGCGACCGCGAAGGCTTCCAGGAAATAGACTTTCCCGCCTTCTTCGCGCCCGTCGCCAAGTGGGCGGCGCGGATCGAGGACGCGCGGCGGATTCCGGAATATGTCGCTCGCGCCTGGCGCGTCGCCACCTCGGGGCGGCCGGGGCCGGTTGTCCTCGCCTTGCCCGAGGACATGCTTCGCGACGCCGTTGACGTGCCGGACCGCCCCTGCGTTCCTCCGCTTGCCCAGGCGCCCGACGTCGGAGCGCTCGAAGCGATGTTCGAGCTGCTCAAGGAAGCAGAAGCACCTGTCGCCATCGTCGGCGGCGCCGACTGGAGCCCGCGCGCCGCGCACCACTTCGCAAGCTTCGCTCAGCGACACGGAATTCCCGTCGCCGCCGCTTTCCGGCGCCAGGACGCCATCGACAACGACTGCGCGGTCTATGCCGGCCAGCTCGGCTACGGGCCCAATCCCAAGCTTCAGCAGCGGATCCGCGAGGCCGACCTGATCCTCGCCGTCGGTGCCCGCCTGGGCGAAGCGACAACCGACGGTTACACGCTGATCACGCCCGACCATCCCGGACAGACGCTGGTTCACGTCCATCCCGATCCGGGCGAACTTGGCCGGGTCTATTCCACCGACCTGCCGATCTGCGCCGACATGGGCGAATTCGCCGAGATGGCGGACGACTGGAGCGATTCCGACCTGGTCCGCTTCTCGAGCGGCGAAGAAGCCCATCGGGAATGGCTCGACTGGTCCGATCCCAGGCCGCGCGAAGGCGTGAAGCTCGACCTCGGGCCGTGCGTCGCCCTGATGCGCGACAGCCTCCCGCACGACACCATCATCTGCAACGGCGCCGGCAACTTCTCGGGCTGGTGGCATCGCTACTGGCGCTACGGGCCCATGCCGACCCAACTCGCTCCGACCAGCGGGACCATGGGCTACGGCGTGCCCGCAGCCGTCGCTGCCTCGCTCCGCTTCAGCGATCGGCCGGTGGTGGCGATTGCCGGTGACGGGGATTTCCTGATGAATGGGCAGGAGCTTGCGACCGCGGCGCAGTACGGATGCGACTTGCTCGTCGTGCTCGTCGACAACGGCGCCTACGGCACCATCCGAATGCACCAGGAACGCGACTATCCCGAGCGCCTGTCAGCGACCGAGCTGCAGAATCCCGACTTTGCCGCTTTGGCCCGCGCCTATGGCGGCTGGGCGGAGACGGTGGAAACGACCGCCGACTTCGGCCCCGCGCTCGACGAGGCGCTGAAGAAAAAGGGCATCCGGCTGATCCACTGCAAGACAGACGTCGAGCAGATCAGCAACGCCACGACCATTTCCAGGATTCGCGAGAAATCGAAAAGCCGCTAATCCGCGGTGGCGCGCTCGAATAGCGCCTGGTGCGGATCGACAGGCTTTCGAACCCTCGATTTCAGCGCTTCTTCCTGCGCTTGCGCCAGCTTGTCAGGCCCTGGCGCATCCTTCTCCCGCCGCTGTGCAAACCGGGCCAGGAGCGCGTCCCAGTCGCCGTGAAAGCTTGCGCTGTTGCCAGGCATTTGGCTCCTCCAGACTTCAACTCATGCGAGTTTACGGTCCGGCGTTGCCGGGGTTCACGCCAACTCAGTCCGATTTGGCGCGGTTGTGCGCCTGCCTAGAGCCCGAACGGATAGGTTTCGTCGTCGCCCGGCCGCTGCTCGCCCGGAAGCGGAGTGACGGCCCGGGTTTCGTCGAACCAGACCCAGCCGTCATATTGGCGCGGCAGGATGCACTGGGAATAATGGCTCCAGCGCTCGGTGTCGGGGCGATAGATGACGCCGATGAACCGCTCCAGCCGCGGCTCCATCAGCGCCTTGTGGATTTCGCGCCCGACCTCCTCCGGCCGCAGGTCGAGCAGGAATTTGGACAGTCGGCTGTCGTGGGACGCCCGCTCGTAGCTTCCCTCCAGCGACGGATTGACCGCCTTGACCTGCATCGGCTCGTCCCAGTCGTCGGCGGCGGCAACCGTGCCGGTGTGGGTCCCGAAGCCGATCAGCCGAGCCCGCGAATCCAGCTTCTCCTTCACCAGCTGGCCGATGTTGTGCTCGCCGCGAACCTGGCCCATTTCGGTGTAGGCCGCATTCCCGATGTGGCTGTTGTGCGCCCAGACTATGGCCTTTGAACCGGGGCCTTTCGCTTCGAGCAGCTGGGTGAGCGTCTCGAACATGTGGCTGTCGCGCAAATTCCAGCTCTCCGCCGCACCCTGATACATTACCCGGTAATACGCTTCGGCGTTCTTCACCACGCGCGCATTGGCTGCAGCGTCCAGCCATTCGTCGCATTCCTCGCTCAAGCAGTCGAAGTTGCGCTGCATCAGCTCCAGAAGCATCTGCGTGACCGGCACTTCGCAACGCGCATAGCCTTCGTACAGCGACATCGCCCCGTAACGCTGCGGCTCGTCCGCCCATGGCTCCAGGCAGCCGTAGCGCTTCTTCGCCACCTTCGCCGCTTGCGGGTCCTCTTCCTCCAGGAAGTCGATGACGGCCCGGATCGACATCGACATGTTATAAAGATCGAGCCCGTAGAAGCCGGCCATGTCGGCATAGTCGCGGCCGTGGTTGTGCCGGCGCACCCAGCGGATGAATGCGTCGAACTCGCGATTGCGCCACATCCACGTGGGAAAGCGCTCGAACGCCTTTTCCTCGCCTTCGCGAGTCTCGCGATGGCGGACGTAGCGGTCGATGGTTGCAGCGTCCGGCCAATCCGCCTCGACGGCGATGATGTTGAAGCCGTGGTGCGCGATCAACCGCTTCGAGATCGCAGCGCGGGCGCTGTAGAATTCGCTCGTGCCGTGGCTGGCTTCGCCCAGGCAGACCACGCGTGCGTCCCCGAAGCGGTCGAAGAAAGCGCCGAAGCGGTCGTCGTCGATGTCCGGCAGCGGCTCGGCCGAATCCCTGATCAACTCGGGCAAGTCGCGGGTCATCGCGTCAGCCATCGCTCCATCCTTCCTCTCCGATCAACGGCACGAAGCGCACGCCCCCAAGGTCCTCCGTAATCAATTTTCCAGCGGGGCCCTTCGTCACCTTCACGAGCTTCTGCACCCAGCCGGGATCGCCGACCGGCATGACTATTCGCCCGCCTGGCGCGAGCTGGTCGATCCACGATTGCGGGACATGGCTTCCGCTCGCGGCAGCGACGATCGCATCGTAGGGACCGTCCTCGGGACGGCCCTTGGTTCCGTCGCCTTCGACGATGGTGACATTGTCGAGGCCGAGGCTCTTCATTCGCGCGGCGGCCACCTTCACCAGGTCCGGCTGTCGCTCGATTCCGACGACCCGCGAGGCGATGCGGCTCATCACCGCCGCCGCATATCCGGACCCCGCGCCCACCTCGAGCACCCTGTCGCCCGGCTTGATTTCGGCCGCCTGGATCATCAGCGCGACGATGTAGGGCTGCGAAATCGTCTGCCCCGCCTCGATCGGAAGCGGATGATCGCCATAAGCGAGGTCAGCATAGTCCTCGGAAAGGAACCTCTCGCGCGGCACGGCGCGAAAGGCTTCGAGGATTGCCGGCTCGCGGATTCCGCGGCTTTCTATCTGCCGCTCGATCATCGCCTCGCGCTCGGCGGCGAAGTTCGTCATGGTTTCGGCCATGGTCACCTCCGCAAAGGTGTAACCCGCAAGGAAAGGCGGGCGTTCCCGACAGCCTTCAAACCCGATTACGCCGGCCGCGCCTATGCGTATTGGTCCCTAGATCAGGCCTCCGAGCGGGCTGCTGGGATCGGCGTAGCGGCGCTTGGCCATGCGCCCGGACAAATAGGCCAGGCGCCCGGCTTCGACCGCCGACTTCATCGCTCGCGCCATCGTCACCGGATCCTTCGCCTCCGCGATGGCAGTGTTCATCAGCACGCCGTCGCAGCCAAGCTCCATCGCTACTGCGGCATCGCTCGCAGTTCCAACTCCGGCATCGACGAGGACCGGCACTTTCGCGCCTTCGACGATCAGCCGGATGGTGACCTGGTTCTGGATTCCCAGCCCCGACCCGATGGGCGCTCCAAGCGGCATGATCGCGACCGCCCCCGCTTCCTCCAGCTGCTTCGCTGCAATGGGATCGTCGACGCAATAGACCATCGGCTCGAAACCCTCTTTGACCAGCGTTTCGGTGGCTTTGAAGGTTTCCCGCATGTCGGGGTAAAGTGTTCGCGCCTCGCCGAGCACTTCCAGCTTCACCAGCGTCCACCCGCCGGCCTCGCGCGCAAGCCGCAGCGTCCGGACCGCTTCCTCGGCGGTGAAGCAACCGGCGGTGTTGGGAAGGTAGGTGATCTTTTTCGGGTCGATGAAGTCGGTCAGCATCGGCTGCTTGGGGTCCGCGACATTGACCCGCCGCACCGCGACGGTGACGATTTGCGCGCCCGAAGCTTCCACCGCGGCGGAATTCTCCTCGAAGTCCTTGTACTTGCCGGTGCCGACGATCAGGCGCGACGTGAAAGTTCGACCGGCGACCGTCCAGCTGTCGCTCTGCAGTTTCTGCGGCGCGTTCACTCACCCTCCTCCGACGAAATGGACGATCTCGAACAAGTCTCCGTCCTGCACGTGTACCTCGTTCAGCGTCGAGCGCGGAATCACTTCCAGGTTGCGCTCGACGGCGACCTTGCGCGGATCGAGCCCGAGGCCCACGAGCATGGCCGAAAGGCTGCTCCCGGCCGGCACGGAGCGCGGCTCGCCGTTCAAAGTTACGGAAATCATCTGCTGTTGAGCCGTTTCAGCCATTTACGGTGACAGTTTTGTGGATTTACGTACCGCTCATATAGACACCCGCCATGACGACGCCACCCGCCGTGATACTGGACGGCGGGGCCGAACCTCTGCAAGGGGGCTGCGGCCACGGCGATTGGCCGAATTGAAATGGGGGAAGAACCTATGGCCGGAGCAGGCAAGCCTGTCCCGAGGAAAAGCGCGGCGAACGCCGCGGGCAAGGGTGAACCGATGCGGGTAGATACGGGTCTCGTCCGGGAACTCGCCGGGCTCTTGTCCGAGAACGACCTGAGCGAGATCGAGGTCGCCGACGGCGATCGAAGGATTCGCGTAGCGCGCGGCGTCGCAGCGCCGGTTTCGGCTACGGCAGCGCCCGCGCAAGCGGCACCCGCAGCGCCTCAGCCCCTTACAGCGCCGCCGATGCACGCGGAACCGCCCGTTGGTGACGAAGGCGGTGAAAGCGTCCGCTCCCCGATGGTCGGAACGGCCTTTCTCGCGTCGGAGCCTGGCGCCGCCCCCTTCATCAAGACGGGCGACTCGGTCAAAGCCGGCGACACGCTCCTCATCGTCGAAGCGATGAAGGTGATGAACCCGATTACCGCTCCGCGCGGGGGCGTGGTCAAGCAGGTGCTGGTCGAAAACGGCCAGCCGGTGGAGTTCGACCAGCCGCTGGTCCTGCTGGCCTGAAATGCCGATCCAGAAACTGCTGATCGCGAATCGCGGCGAAATCGCGCTGAGGATTCACCGCGCCTGCCATGAAATGGGCATCCGCACGGTGGCCGTTCACTCGACGGCCGATTCCGACGCCATGCATGTGCGGCTCGCCGACGAGACCGTCTGCATCGGACCGCCGCCCGCAACCAATTCCTATCTCAACATCCCCAACATCATTTCGGCTGCCGAAATCGTTCATGCGGATGCCGTTCACCCCGGCTACGGCTTTCTTTCGGAAAACGCGCAGTTCGCCGAAATCGTGGAAAGCCACGGGCTGACCTGGGTCGGACCAAAGCCCGAGCACATCCGGATCATGGGCGACAAGATCGAGGCCAAGCGAACCGCGGCCAAGCTCGGGCTTCCGCTCGTTCCCGGCTCCCCCGGTCCGCTCAAGAGCGTCGCCGAGGCGAAGAAGATCGCCGAAGAGATCGGCTACCCGGTGCTCATCAAGGCCGCTTCCGGCGGCGGCGGGCGCGGGATGAAGGTCGTTCCGGAGGAAAGCCAGCTCGAAAGCCTGATGAGCCAGGCCGCGTCGGAGGCCCGCTCCGCTTTCGGCGACGACACCGTCTACATGGAAAAATATCTGGCCGATCCACGCCACATCGAGTTCCAGGTGTTCGGCGACGGGAACGGCCAGGCGATCCACATCGGTGAGCGCGACTGTTCGCTGCAGCGCCGCCACCAGAAAGTGCTCGAGGAAGCGCCCTCGCCTGCAATCACCCCCAAGCAGCGCCACAAGATGGGAACGGTCGTCGCCAAGGCGATGGCCGACATGGGGTATCGCGGCGCCGGAACCATCGAGTTCTTGTTCGAGAACGGCGAATTCTACTTCATCGAGATGAACACGCGGCTGCAGGTCGAACATCCGGTGACCGAGATGATCAGCGGAATCGATCTCGTCCGCGAACAGATCCGCATCGCACAAGGCGAGGGGCTGTCGTGTCGCCAGGAGCAGGTCCACCTGCATGGCCACGCGATCGAGTGCCGGATCAACGCCGAGGACCCGCGCACCTTCGTCCCCTCGCCCGGCCTGGTGAAGAATTACGTCGCCCCCGGCGGGATGCACGTGCGCGTGGATAGCGGCCTTTACGCGGGCTATCGCGTGCCGCCCTACTACAACTCGATGATCGCCAAGCTGATCGTTTACGGGACCACTCGCGAACGGTGCATCCTTCGGCTGAAGCGAGCGCTCGAGGAGTTCGTCGTCGAAGGGATGAACACGACAATCCCGCTCCACCAGCGGATCATCGACGACCCGGACTTCCTTTCCGGCGACTACACGATCAAGTGGCTGGAGCGCTGGCTGGAAGACAACCCCGAATAGTGCGGCGGCAGGGTTAGCCCCAGCCGAGCAAATGCACGCACAATGCCGCCGCAGCGGCAATTGTCCCGGCAAGCCCTGCCCAGGCGATGGCGGCGTGTCTGGCACGGGTCGCAAGCGCGTTGACGACTGCGAACAGCACCAGGAACACCATGCTCGCGCTCGTCACCAGTCCGCCAAGGCCGCCAATCGCCGACAACAGCACCGCTGCCGCCGAGATCAGCACAAGCCCTGCATAAGGGACTCCCTCCTTGTCCACGCGAGCGAAGATTCGCGGCATGTCGCCTTCCAGGGCGGCCGTCCGGGCCAACCGCGCAGTCGCGAACAGCGTAGCGTTGATCGCCGACCCGGCAGAGAAAACGGCCGCGAGAGTCATTGCGACGAGTCCGACGCTGCCGAGCGCAGCCTCCCCCGCGATGGCGAGCGCGACTTCGCCTTTCGCGACAACTGCGTCCGCACCGACCAGCATCGTCGCTCCCAGCGCCACGCTCACATAGACCAGGCAAGCGGCGACGATTGCCGCCGGGACGACGCGCGGGAACAGCCAGTTTCGATCGACCAGGTCGGCATAGTCGTACGCCAGCAGCTGGAATCCTTCGTAGGCCATGAAAACCGCGCCCGCGCCGGCAATCGCTCCGCCCAGCCCCGGCGCATGTGCAGGCTGGAGCCGGTGCGGATCCCAGGCGAGAAAGCCGGCGACCGCCAAAGCGAGAAGGATGGCGAGCTTCGCCCACACCGCGAACACTTCGACCGCCGAAGCCTCGCCGACACCCATCAGGTTCACTCCGGCAAGAGCGACGATGACGGCGGCCGCGACAATCCTCATCGTCCAGGCCGAACCCGCGAACAATTCGGTCACGTAAGCCGCGAACGTATAGCCGTAGACGGAGACGGTCAGAATGTAGCCGAGCGTGAGAACCCAAGCGCTGGCCCTTGCCAGCCTCCGGTACCCAAGTTCGCGAAGAAACTGGTAGCTGCCGCCGGGCTTGTCGATCGCCGTCGTCAGAACGACGTAGCTATGGCCGGTTGCAAGCGCGATCAGCCCGCCGATTGCGAAACTCAGCCAGGCCCACTTGCCGGCGGCGGCAACAACGACGCCAAGGGTCGAAAAAATGCCGCCACCGATCATTCCGCCGACGGCCATCGCCCATGCACCGTCGAACCCTAGCGCGGGACGCGATTGCGTGGCGCGCCGGCGCGTCACCGGGTTCGCGAGCTCAAGCGCCAGCTCCCGGCTGCCAAGGGGCTCGCTGACGTGCCCGCGCAGGCCGGGCCAGTCGCTGGTCCGACCCTACGCCTTGTGACCGGTCGAGCAGGATTGCGGCCATGAGATCGCACAGCGTACAGGCATTGGAGAGCGTTTCAAAAGGGCCCGGTGCGCGCGACACGCGCAGGTCAGCTGTCCTGCCTGTTCTTTTCGCCCTTGCGACCGGAGAGCATGAAGCCGACGCCCGCTGCTGCGGCTGCGGCGATCGTCCCGAGCGCCGCGATCCCAAGCTCCTTCTTGTGCATGCTCGCCCACAATTCGGGGCTGGAATCGCGCGATTCCGCATCGAATCGGCCATGGGCGGCAAAGTCGCCGGGGACTGGCTCGAACAGGTTATCCTGACGGTCCGGGCTGACCGGCTCCTTCGATTGCTGGCCTTTGAACCCGACCTTGGCGAGATAGTCGTCGAGATAGCTGGAAGCGATCTTGTCGCCCCAGATCGACTGGACGGTGGGATAGCCGACGAACACTTCCTTGCGCCTGTCATGCGCGGCGAAATAGATCGCCCGCGCGGGGACCTCCGGCTGGTACACCGATCCGATCGGCCGCGGCTTTCCGGGCATGCGGGTGCGAATCCAGTCGAACTGGGGCGTATTGACGGCGGGAAGCTGGACCATGGTGATCTGCACGCCCGGCGCGTCGTGGATCAACTCCGATCGCACCGAATCCAGGAATCCCTCGATGGCATGTTTCGCGCCGCAATAAGCGGACTGCAGCGGAATGCCGCGATAGGCGAGTGCCGATCCGACGAGGACGACGGAGCCGCGGTTGCGCGGCACCATGCGCTTCAACGCGGCGCGCGTGCCATTCACCTGGCCGATGTAGGTGACGTCGGTCACCCGCTCGTATTCCTCGGGCGTGACATCGAGAAAGCGCGCGAAAATGCCCGCGAAGGCATTGTTCACCCACACGTCTATTTCGCCGAGCTCGCTCTCGATGCGCTCGGCGGCGCGTTCGACGGCCTCGGCATCGGCAACATCGACGGACAGCGCCAGCGCCTTGCCGCCGAACTCCTCGACCTCGCGCTTCGCCGCGTGCAGCCGGCCTTCGCCGCGGGCGAGGATCGCGACATCGGCACCGTTCCTGGCGAACTCGCGGACGGTTGCCCGCCCGACTCCGGCGGTTCCTCCCGTAACGACGACCACCTCGCGCTTGTGCTTCACGTGCCTCTCCTTTCCTGATGGCCAACGATTGAGGGCAGCAAGCTATCCGGCGAGCTGTCGCGTCGCTGGAAGAAGAGCTCGGCCACGACCGGGCGGACACACGGCGCTCGAGGTCATTAGCGCCCCGAAACGGCCGCAACCGCCGCGTCCGCCGGTCCGTTGCTTTCCTAAAGAGCACTTTATTCAAGGGAGATAGTCATGGTGGAGACCAAGAGCCGTGACGCGCCTCCGCCGCCAGGCGAGAGAAGCGCGTTCAATATGAAATCCGACCGCAAGACTGACGAAAGCATCGGCGGCCTTGTCCGCGAACTCGCTTCGGAAGTCGCGCATCTCGCCGACAAGCAGGCCGAGCTGGTGAAAGCGGAAATCAGCGCGTCAGTCACCGACGCCAGGGAAGCCGCCGGCGCAATGGCCGGAGCCGCGATCCTGGGCCTCGCCGGGCTTGGCGTGACTCTGATGGGAATCGCCTATCTTCTCGGCGAGTTCATGAGCCTGTGGCTTGCGACGCTGATCGTCGGAATCGCCGCTCTGGCGGGCGCGTACGCCCTCTACGCCGGCGGACGCGAGAAGCTGAAGTCCACCTCCATGACCGCGGGGCGTACGCGGCACACGCTCGAACGCGCTCCCGAAGCGCTTTCCGGAAACGAAAAGGACACACGACGTGGCTAAACGCAACAGTTCAACAACCGCCGATCCGGCGACCCTCGAGGACGAAGTCGAGCGCACCCAGGACGCGATCGGCGAGACCGTCGAAAAGCTCGAAGACAGGCTGAGCCCCGATGCGATGCTCGGCGAAAACGGCGAGGAAATCGCTCGCGACGCTTTCGATATCGTTCGAAGCAACCCGATCCCGGTGGCGATGATCGCCGTCGGCGTCATCTGGCTCGTGGCGACGTCGAACTCGCCGGCAGTCCGCCGCATCCGCGATCGCGTGACCGGCAGGCGCGATCCGGCCCTGACCGGCCCTCACGATCCGGAAATGATTCCGCGCTCGGAGGAACCGGCGCCGATCGGGCCGCCCCCGGAGACCGGCACTGCCTTCGACCGCCGCCGCCCACGCGGCTGACGACCTGCTGCCGCAGCTGCGGCTTGCCCAACCGCTCTCCCGCCGTCACTAGTGCAGTGGCAACGGGGGGAGCGAGTGCATGGGCCTGGTCGCTGACATCAAGTCGCTTGAGAAGCCGCAACGCAGCGCGATCCTCGCGAGCTATCTCGGCTGGACCCTCGACGCGTTCGATTTCTTCCTGCTGGCGTTCATGCTCAGCGCCATCGCCAAGGACTTCAACACCGATGTCCCGGCGGTCAGTCTCGCAATCACACTGACACTGGCGGCTCGTCCGTTCGGTGCCTTCTTCTTCGGCTTTCTCGCCGACCGATTTGGCCGCCGCCCTATCCTGATGGTGGTGATCCTCGCCTTCTCGACCTTCTCCGCACTGTCGGGGATAGCGGGATCGCTGACCCAGCTGCTGGTTATCCGGACCCTGTTCGGATTTGCGATGGGCGGCGAATGGGGAATCGGCGCAAGCCTGGTGATGGAAAGCATCCCCGCAAAGCTCCGCGGGCCCGTCTCGGGCCTCCTGCAAAGCGGCTACCCCTCGGGCTATTTCGTCGCCAGCCTCGTCTACTTCGCGCTGTTCGACGTCATCGGCTGGCGCGGCATGTTCTTCGTGGGAATTGCGCCCGCGCTCCTGGTGTTCCTGATCCGCCTGCGGGTCGAGGAGAGTCCTGCGTTCGAAGCGACAAGGGACCATCCGAAAGCAAATCCGTTCGTGGAACTCGCCCGCAACTGGAAGATCGCGCTCTACATGATCGTGCTGATGGCCGCGTTCAACGCGTTCAGTCACGGCACGCAGGACCTTTACCCGACCTTCCTCCAGAAACAGCACCATTTCAGCACGCACCTGACCGGCACGCTCACCGCGATCATGAACGTCGGCGCCATCGTCGGCGGAATCGGCTTTGGCATCTGGTCGGAAAGGATCGGCCGTAAACGAGCGATCATCATCGCCTGTATCCTGGCGCTTCCCATCATCCCCTTGTGGGCGTTCAGCGTCACTCCCGTGATGCTGGCGGTCGGCGGCTTCCTGATGCAGGTGGCGGTGCAGGGCGCATGGGGGATCGTCCCCGTCCACCTGAACGAGCTATCGCCGGGCGCCGTTCGGGCGATGTTCCCCGGCTTCGCCTACCAGCTCGGCAACCTGTTGATGTCGTACAACGTCCACCTGCAATCCAGCATCGCGGAAGGACGAGGGGAGAATTACGGGTTCGCGCTGGCCATCTTCGGCGGCGTCACCGCGGTGATCATCGCGGTGTGGACGTGGCTCGGCCCCGAACGGAAGGCCGCCGATCTCAGCGGAGCGAAGCCGATTGAGGAGTAGGCGCGCGCTCACCGCGCCGCCCTCCTGAACAGCAGGGCCGAAACCAGCCACATCGCCGCGAAGACTTCGATCAGCACGAGCAGTCCAACGCGCCCCGGCGGCTCGGCGCTGCTGTCGAACGCGAAGACGAAGCCGCCGACAAAGGCCTGGACGACACCGGTCAGGAACATCGCTCGCGCCATGCCGGACGCCTTGCCGCCGGCTCCCACCGTTCCTCCCACCGCCATCGCGATGATCGCCAGGAAAACGAGGTTCGCGGGATTGTCCTCGTTGCCGATGATCCCGACCGCACCGTTAATCCAGACCAGCAGGAACCCGGCCGCTAGAGCGAGCGCGCCACCCCCGCGATACGCCCAATTTCCCGAGGTCCGAACCACCAACTCGAAGAGAAGGCCTACGCCGCCGATCAGCACGATAGCGAACGCAAAGTCGAAGAGCGTCCAGTTCACCTCGCTCGTGAACTGCATCGCCACAAGCGGGGCCAGGATAACGGCGACCGCCGCGCCCCAACCCAACACTCTCCAGCGATTGCCGATGGTGCCCATTCCAAGTTCACCTGTCATTGTCTTGCCTTTCACGACTGATTTCCGCTTCAAGGTGACTCGTTCGGTCGTGAGCGGCATGAGCAACTTGTGAGGTCTTGCTGAAAATTGTCCCGCTGCATCCGCTTCGATCCGTTCAGCCTCGATGTCGCCAACCGCGAGCTTCGCGACGGCGACCGCCCGGTCGATCTCAACAGCCGCTATTTCGACGCACTGGCCCTTCTCGTCAGCGAGCAGGGCCGGCTGGTGTCGAAGGACCGCTTCATGGACGAGGTCTGGCGCGGCGTGCCGGTCACCGACGAAGCCCTCACGCAATGCATCCGGACCCTTCGCCGCCAGCTCGGTGACGATGCCGCGCGGCCGCGCTTCATCGAAACCGTTCCCAAGCACGGCTATCGCTTCATCGCCCCCGTAGACGAGCGCACGGAATCGTCGGCCGCCCTGCCCGCCCGGTCCCCTCTCTCCTGGCGGGCGTGGGCGCTGATCGGCCTTGCCGGCGTTGTCGGAGGCGGGCTTAGCGGCGTCGTCGGGGGCCTCTTTTACGGCTTCATCGGCGGCTCTCACCCGGCCCAGGGCGGAATGGGCGCGATCTCGGTCGTTCTCGTCCTGCTGTCGCTGACCATCATCGTCGCTCTGATTGGCGCAGCCGGGGTTGCCTTCGGAATTGCCGTGGCCGCGTTCCAGTCGCGGCGCTTCGGCCCGTGGAGCATCGCCGGGGGCGCGCTCGGGGGCCTTTGCGTCGGCGGGCTGGTGAAGCTGCTGGGGCTCGACGGTTTCACCCTGCTGTTCGGCCGCTCGCCGGGAGACATCACCGGTGCGCTGGAGGGACTGATCGTCGGCGCGGGGGTCGGTGCGTCGCTTTGGATCGGGTCCGGCACGACGAGGATTCGCCGGGCCAGCCTCATCGCCTCGGCAATCGGAGCGGTCGGCGGCCTTGTCGTCACGCTGATCGGCGGCCGGTTGATGGGCGGAAGCCTTGCCCTCTTGGCGGAGCGCTTTCCCGGCTCGCGGCTTCGGCTCGACACTGTCGCGGCGCTGTTCGGCGAGAGCGCTTTCGGGCCGACGACGCAACTCTTCACCGCAGTTCTCGAAGGTGCGCTTTTTACCGGCTGCGTCACCGCCGCAATGCTCCTGGCGCGGCGGCAAATCGGGGGCGGCAGCGCCTGAACGGCACGCAAACTTTGCCGTCCTGACACGTTGGCAGGACGAAGCGAAGACCAATGGCTTACCGATCGAACGACCAGCCGAGTCGCTGGAAAGCAATGGCCGCGGCAATTGCCGTGACGGGACTGCTGGGCGCGGGCCTTTTGAGCGGGCTGAACGTCACGATGATCAACCACGCGGTCGAACGGCTTCAGACGTTCGACCTGGCCGCTCCGAAGCCGCCACAGAAGAAGCCTCCGCCCAAGCCGAAACCCAAACACGCCAAAGAGCGCAAGCCTGCCCCCGCCGCGGCGAAGGCGTCTCCGGTCGTCGCCCCCAAACCCGAGGTCGAGCTGCCGACGCAGCAGGTCGTTGCGGCCGCACGCCAGGCGGGCTCCGGTGTGTCCTCGTCCAGCGGACAGGGCGGCAGCGGCGCCGGGACCGGGGCTGGAGGCGCCGGGACCGGCACCGGAGGCGGCGGCGCGGGAAATACGCCCGCGCGGCTTGTCCGCAACCTGTCGCGTTCCGATTACCGGCGCCTTGCCGGCGGACGGATGGAGTCAGGCTCGGCGGGTCTCGCCATTCGCGTCAATGCCAGCGGCCGTGTCAATTCGTGTAGCGTGGAGCATTCGAGCGGCGATCCGGCCGTCGATTCGGGGCTCTGTCCGCTGGTGCAGTCACAACTCCGCTTCGAACCCGCGCGCAACGCCCGTGGGCAGCCGATCCCCTTCTACACCCACTATCGCGCTATCTGGCGCCGCTGATTAGCGGCTGGCCATCGGCTGCTCGCCCGGCACGAGCTGCGCCAGCCGCTTCGCATCCCAGCCATAGACGTCGTCGATGAAGGTGATCGACTGTCCCTCGGGCAAAGCGGTAAGATAGGTCACGAAGACCGGAACCGGCTTGTCGAGCGGCACCTTGATCTCCGGCGCATCGGAACTCGCCTTGAGCGTGTGCCCGAAGAGCCAGCGTCCCAGGCGTCCGGCATCGTCGAGCCGCACGCAGCCGCCGCTGAACAGGCGAACGCTCTTGTCGAGCAATTCCTTCCTCGGCGTATCGTGGAGATAGATGCCATAGGGATTGGTGAAGGTGTATTTCACCTTGCCGAGGAAATTCTCCGGCCCCGGAAGCTGCCGGACCCGGATTTTCGCCTTGCCTTCCTTCACCGCGTCCCAATCGACCGTTGCCGGGTCGACGACGGTCGCGTTGTCGCTCCAGTCGGAGAGGATTTCGTAGCCGCGCGACTTGAGATAGCCGAGACCGTACTGCTCGACATATTTGCCGACGTCGTCCCAGACGAGATCGGGCGGGACGTTCCAGTACGGGTTGAGCGCCGCATAATGCAGGTATCCCGCGATCGGCGGGGTCTTGCGGTCCTCGCGCTCCTGGCCGACGACGACCTTCATCGAATCCACGAGCTTGTTGTCGTCGTACATGTACAGCTTCTGGGTCGGCGCGTTGACGATGATGTAGCGGCTGCTGGTCGGAAGCACGCGCGCCCGCTGCAGGTTGATCGTCAGGATCTCGCGCTGCTTGCTGCTGTATTGCCCGCCTAGAAGAGCGCCGCGCAGCTTGGGATAGATGGGGTTCATCCAGTCCATGTTGGCGACGAACTGGGCGAGGGAGGGCGCAGCGGCGGCTTCCTGGAGCAGCTTCAGCGGCGAAGGCGGACCGAGCCGAAGCGCGGGATCGACGTATTGAAGGCCGGTGACCGGCGGGTTCTTCAGGTCGCGAGCATAATCCGCGAAGGCCCTGCTGAGCATCTCGTCGGCCTTGAGAACGGCGTGCTCATTGCCCTTGGACGCTCGCCGAAGCGCGGTACGAATGGAATCGGCGTTGTATTTGTCCGGATCGAGCCCATCGGCCCTGGCGGTGTCGAGCAGCGACAGCAACGCCTGCGCGGCGGATGTCGGCTGCCCGGCCTCGAACCACAAAGGCCGGTCCTGGCGAAGCGTGTAGAAATCGCCGACGTCCTGCCCGCGCGGGATCGCGGCCGTCGCCGTTGCGGCTGCAACGAGCGATTCCGCATGTGCGGGGGCCGCCGACACGATTGGCGCCGCGACAACAGATGCCGCGACGCCGAATACGAGTGCTGTGGCACGCACCGGCACGAAGCCGGTGCGACCTGTACGCAAACTAACCACGTGTCAGCTTAGCCGCGCTCGCCAGCGCTGTAGGGAGCCGGAGCGGGAGCCGGGGCTGCCGCAGGCGGCTGGCCCGGATAATACTGGCCGTTGTAGATGTAGCCATCGACCTGCCCGTCATTGTTGCGGTCGGCCCACACTGCGCCGGCAAGACCGCCGACTGCTGCACCGATAACCGCGCCCGGAATAACGCCCAGGCCCGACACTGCACCGACTCCGGCGCCAACCGCGCCACCGATCGCGGCGCCCGTTGCGACACGACCGAGGGTCGGATCGTAGCCCGCCGGCGTTCCGGCATAATACTGGCCGTTGTAGACATAGCCGTCAACGTAGTTGTCGTTGTTGCGATCGGCCCACACGGCGCCCGACAGACCGCCGATCGCCGCTCCGGCAACCGCGCCTTCGGCAACGCTCACGCCCGGCACCACTGCACCGACTGCAGCACCGCCGACTGCGCCAACTCCTGCGCCTTCCGCAACCCGGTTCGGGTTGGAGGCGCACGCGGCAAGCGTCGCCGTTCCGGCCAGTACCGCTGCCATAATGGATTTCTGCATCGTCATTTCTCCCGTGTAATTGATCGTCCGGACCATGCCCCGGGACCTGAGTTCCCCCGGCGACGGTGCATGTCACTGCGCCCGAAACGACCCTTGCGGCGTAACGTTCCGGTATCGCTACAATGCTTGACCGGGGCTGCAGGTTGCAGCCAAGATCCGCCGCTATCGAGCACTGGATTTCGCTAGGATGAACCGTTCCGTGAATGCAACGATTTTTCACAATCCCAGGTGCGGGACCTCGCGCAAGACGCTCGAGATCCTGCGAGAAGCGGGTCGCGACGTCACCGTTCGCGAATATCTCCAGGACCCGCCTTCGCGAGAGGAACTGAAGCGGCTTTACGAGCGCGCGGGGATCACTCCCAGAGAGGGACTCCGGGCGAAGGAGCCGCTCGCGGCCGAGCTCGGGCTTCTCGACGCCGGCGTCGATTCCGACACCATTCTCGACGCGATGATCGAGCATCCGATCCTCATCAATCGGCCGCTGGTGGAGACTCCAAAAGGCGTTCGGCTGTGCCGTCCGCAGGACAAGGTGCGCGAAATCCTTTAATCCTGCGATGTGACCGCGCTCGATCCCCGATTGCTCCTGCAGGGCTACGCAATGGGCATCTTCCCGATGGCGGACAGCCGCAATTCGGCCGAGGTGTTCTGGGTCGAGCCGCGAAACCGCGCCATCCTCCCGCTCGAATCCTTCCACCTGTCGCGCTCGCTTCGGCGCACCCTCCGCTCGGGCCGCTTCCGGGTTACGCTAGACACTGCGTTTGCGCAGGTCATCGCCGCCTGCGCCGATCGCCCAGAAACGTGGATCAACGGCGACATCGAACGCGCAATGCTCGCGCTTCACCGCCTCGGTCACGCGCATTCGGTTGAGGTGTGGAGCGGGCAAGAGCTGGTGGGCGGGCTCTATGGCGTAAAGCTCGGCCGCGCTTTTTTCGGGGAAAGCATGTTCAGCCGCGCGACCGACGCATCGAAGGTCGCCCTCGCCTGGACGGTCGCAAGGCTGCTCGCAGGCGGCTACACCCTTCTCGACTGCCAGTTCATGACCGACCACCTCGCCTCGCTAGGCGCGATCGGCCTGTCCCGTGACCGCTATTCGGAATTGCTTGCCGCGGCGCTCGGCGAGGGCGACGGCGAGGGCTCGGCCGGAGCTGCCGTTTCGGGCCCCGGGGACTTCCGGGCGCTCGACCGGCTGCTCGATGAGGCCGGCGCGGCAGGCGGCGGCGGCCCCGGCGGAAAGGTCATCGCGCAACTTTTGGGCCAGACGTCGTAAACGGGGTTCTGCACGACGTTGAGCGAGGGTGATTCCTTGTAGACCCAGCCCGAGAAGACGCGCCTGTACTTGCGGTCGCTTCCCTTCACGTCGAGCTGGAGGAACGCGCCGGTCAGCTGCTCGCTTTCCCACGGAGCGGTGGTTTCGCACGCGCGCAGGTGAATGATTGCATCGCCCGCCCGCACAGACTGGCCCGGCTTCATCTTGAGATCGTGGACGATTCCGTTCCGCTTGTTCAGGAAACCGATCACCGCAACCCGCTGGTTCATTGGCGTAACGCCCGGCTCCGTGCCCTTCAGCACCTGCGTCTTCGCCTGCTCGCTTTGCTTCTGCTTCTGCGCCGGCTGCTCCCGGCCGCATGCCACCAGCGCAAGCGCGAGCGCTGCGACTTTAGCGGCGCGCCGCACCGGCCTTATTCCGGGGTCCAGGGCTGGTAGTCGCCGGTCGATGCGGGCCGGATTCCGTCCGATCCCAGCGATCCGCCGGGGCGAAACGCCTGCATCGTTCCCGTCGCATTCGGCTCGGGAAGCTTTTCGAACGGACGACGCGGCGGAAGCGCTTCGTCGGGCAGGCCTTCGATGGTCCCGCGCAGCCACAACGCCCAGCCGGGCGGCACCCGGCTTGCGTCATTGTCGCCGGGATAGATGACCCAGCGGCGCTTGCCGTTCTTGTCCTCGTAATAGACGTTGCCGCGATCGTCGCGGCCGACCTCGCGCCCGCGCAGCCAGGTGAACAGGCGCGTGCCCCAGGTGTCGCCCTCCCACCACGTGAACGTTCTCGACCAGAATCCCATGCGCGTAGCCTCTGCCCCGTCAGCCACTCGAGTGCAAGCGCCGCCTACGACGGAAGCGCGAAGGCGATGACCTGGTCGCTGAGCCGTTCGGGAACGAGGAGGTGGTTACCGCCGGCGGTGAAGACGACATATTGCTTGCCCTTGTATGTGTAGGTCGCCGGGTTCGCCACGGCTGGCGCATCCAGCCGCCCGGTCCACAGGACATCGCCGGTATTGAGGTCGATCGCGCGTGCGCGAGAATCCATCGACGCGCCGATGAAGATCAGGCCCGTTCTAGTGATCAGGGGCGAACCGATGGTCGTCGACCCCCACTTCTTCGGCATGTAAAAGCCCCAGCGCTGCACCTCGCCGAAGGGCTTCTTCCACAACTGGCGGCCCGTCTTGAGGTCGATTGCCGTCATCGAGCCGTAGGGCGGCGCCCAGCAGGGCATTCCGAGCCAGTTGACGAAGTTCTTCACCTCGACGGCATACGGAGCGCCGGCCTGCGCGCTCCAGCTTGCGGGAAGATTCCCCTGCGCCTTCCGGCGGTCGTATTCCTTGCGCGGAATCAGCTTGTAGATTTGTGCCGAATAGCTGTTGTTGACGACATAGATCTGGCGGAACGGATCGACTGCGCCGCCGCCCCATTCGACCCCGCCCGGAGTGGCGGGATAAACCAGGCTCCCTCTGGTGCTCGGCGGCGTGAACCAGCCCTCGTAGCGAAGCTCTTTCGCCTTTCGGCTACACCATCCCAGGCTCGCGGCATCGGCAAGCGCCGACACGCCGGTCCACCGGCGGGAAATCAGCGGCTGCGGGAGCACGGGTACCGGCTGCGTCGGCGAGGTCCTCTCGCCGGGCACGTCGGTTTGCGGAACTTCCTGCTCGGCAATCGGGAAGACCGGTTTTCCGGTTCTGCGGTCGAGAACGAAGAGGTAGCCCATCTTCGTCGACTGGACGAGCGCCGGGATTTTCTCTCCGCCGCGGTCGATGTCGACCAGCGTGGGCGCGGAATTGAGGTCGAAATCCCAGATGTCGTGGTGGACCAGCTGCGTGCTCCAGGCGACCTGGCCGCTTTGCGCATCCAGAGCCACGACCGCAGTCGCCAGCGGAAGCTTCTGCAGCCGATTGCCGCCATAGAAGTTGGGACTTGGAGAGCTGACCGGCAGGTAAACGAGGCCCAGCTTCGGGTCGACCGACATGCTTGCCCACACGTTCGCGGTGCCGGACCGTTGCCTCTCTCCGGGCGGGAGGGCGTGGAACGTCCACTTGAGCTTGCCTGTGCGCGCGTCCACGCCGAACACTTTTCCCGGGGGCGCTTCCTTCTCGGCCCAGTCCTTGCCCGCCCAGCCGATGATCAGCGTGTCCTTGTAGACGGTCGGCGGCTGGAGCAGCGACAGCGGCCACTTGGCGTTGGTGTCGTTCCACTGGTTGACGTCCAGTACGCCGCCGTTGGCGAAGCCGGGGCAAAGGCGGCCGGTGTCGGCATCGACGCCGTACAGCTTGGCGTCCATGGTCCCGATGTAGACCATCTTGCTGCACGGGCCCGAAGCGCCTGTCGACGACTGCCAGTAAGCGACTCCGCGCGACTTCATTCCCGGCTGAGTCAGCGGCTTGAGCGTCGCATTCGGGTCGAACTTCCACTTCACTCGCCCGGTATCCGGCTCGAGCGCGAAAATCTTGTAGTAGGAATCGCCGATGTACACGGTGTCGTTGGCGAAGATCGGAGTCGCCTCGAAGTAGGTTTCCGGGATTTTCTTGCCGTTCGAGTTGGCTCCGAACGACACGTCGCCGGTGTGGAATTCCCACGCTTCGCGGAGGCGGCCCACGTTGGCTGGCGTAATCTGGTTGGCCAGCGAATATTTGTCTGCGCCAAGGTCGCCGTTGAAGGTGCTCCAGCCCTGGAAATCCAGCTGCTGCGTCTCCTGGCCCGAAGCCGCTTGTGCCGCCGTCCCCGGCTGCTGCGCGTCGGCCGAGGTCAGAAACAGCATTGCCGCAGCGGCAACCCCGATGGATGCTCGCCCGATCACGCCGCCCGCTCCGTCGCGGCCTTACCCGCCGCGCCGGTACGCCCGACGACGAAAACAAGCCAACCAGCCCCGGCCAGAAGTGCAAGCACCACCAGCAGGCCGGATTCGAGGAAGTAAGCGGCGAGAGCCGTCCCGAGGCAGTCTATGACGATCCCGATTCCAAGTACGACCCGCGCCCATCCGGGCGGATTGTCCAGCACGATGACCAGGGCCGCGCCCATCATCAGCGCCATCGATGCGCAGACGATCGTCGCCCCTATCGAGTGATTTATTCCCCAGGCGAAGAAGTAGTCGTACAAGGCCACCAGCAGCCCCAGCACGGACGCGGCAATCAATAGCAGGCCGCCTGTTCTCGCGATGTCCGTTCTCATTGCGTCCCCGAAACCGTGTCGGGTAACGAACATGGGAAACCGGCCGGTCGTTCCCGTGACTCATGTCAATTTACCTGCGCCTGACTCCTTTTGCCCTCCCGCGTGAGTGACGACGGCCCCCTCGCCCCTGTTTCGCCGCAGCATTGCCAATACTGCCGTTCCGCTTCACTCTCGGCTGATGATCCGGCGCATCGTCACCGCCTCTCTTCTCTTCGCCGGCGCCGCGGCAGCTTCGGCCGCCGATCCTGCGCCCGCACCGCTCCCCTTCGTTCTCAAGCAGGTCGGAAAGGGCATCTACGCCGCCATAGACGGGCCGGAGCACAAGTCCGGAGCCAATGCCGGCTTCGTGATCGGCGATGACTCAGTCCTCGTCATCGACAGCTTCTTCAACCCCGATTCGACGCGGGCGCTCGTGGGCGAAATACACCGCCTGACGCCCAAGCCGATCCGCTACGTCGTCAACACCCACTACCATGTCGATCACACCGGCGGCGACGCCGTGCTCCGCAATGCGGGCGCCACGATCATCGCCCACCGCAACGTCCGCGCGTGGGTTCACCCGGAGAACCTCCACCTGCTGGGGGATCGCATTACACCCGCTCTTCGAACGCAGATCGACTCCATTCCGCTGCCCGACGTCACCACCCGCACCGGCCTCACCATCTGGCTGGGCAAGCGCAAGGTCGTCGTGACCACGGTGCTGGGCCACACCGGCGGCGATCTCGCCGTGTCGGTTCCCGATTCCAACGTGCTGTTCACCGGCGACCTTCTGTGGCGCAAGGTCCCGCCCAACCTGATCGACGGCTCGGTGAAGGAATGGGTTGCTACTGACTCCGATTTCATCGCCCTGCCCGACTCCGCGCACATCACCTACGTCCCCGGCCACGGCGATGTCGCCGACGTTCACGACGTGGAGGATTTCCGCTCCTATCTTCTCGACCTGCGTCGGCTCGTGAACGACGGCCGCAAGGCGGGCCTCAGCGGCGACGCGCTCACCGCGTTCGTGGCTCCGAGGCTCAAGGCCGCGCATCCGGACTGGATGATCAGCGATCGTTCGGCGGCGGCGGAAGTCCGCTACATGAATGACGAGCTTGCCGGGACCAAGCGCCGGCCGGTTCCCGCGAGCGACTGAGTGGCTTCGGAACCGCACACCGCAATGCCCGACAGGACGCTCGTTGCGCTCGGCGCCGGCCTCGCCGGCCTCGCCGTGGCTTTGGGGGCGTTCGGTGCGCACGCGCTGAAGGCTCGTGTCGGAGCCGAGGCGCTCGGCTGGTGGGACACGGCCGTTCATTACCAGATGTGGCACGCGCTAGCCGTGTTCGCGCTCGGCCTTTCAGGAGCTTCGCGAGTGCGCCTGCCGGCCCTGTTGCTCGCGGGCGGAGCGGCGCTCTTCGCGGCAACTCTCTACGCGATGACGCTTGGCGCGCCCTTATGGCTGGGCGCGATCACTCCCATTGGCGGGCTGGCGATGATTACCGGCTGGATTCTGCTCGCCTGGAGAATGTTGCGCGTTGCTCGCTAGTGTCCGTTTTCGACCCATTGCGGACACTAGCACTGGCCAGCTTGCCATGTTGCGCCAACTGCAACAACGCAGCAGATTGCCTACTCACGAACCGTGCGCCGATGCACTGAGGCAATCGTCACGCTAGCGACTGCGAATCGCTGATTGTGCACCGCGTCAGCGACAAGTACATCGAACTGGCCCAAAATCGGCGTAGCCACTCATCATCAAGAGCGTCGCGTTGCCTGCTCGGCTCGTGCTTTGGAGCAGATCGTCCGGGAAGAGTCGCACTCACGCTACGCAAGGCGAAGCATGCGCTTGACTACGAGGTTCACTGCGAACGCTCCAGTGCCGTAGGTCCACTGTCGAAAGCGTCCAGCAGTGAAGGCACCCGCCGCACAGGGAGCTCAACGAACAGGTGATGCCAACCGAGCCGATGCTCGCCTCAGCGCCAACTGAAACGTCGCTAGCGACGCAGCGCCGATTACGTCCGATCGATGATCCCGACTAGCGTTCGAACGTCGCCATGAAGACCAGGCTAACTGCACTAGCGTCCGTTTTCCACCCAAACCGGACATTAGCCGCCCCGCGTCAGTGACCCCACGTCACGGTGTCGCCTGGCGCGATGCCGAGCTCAGCCGCGCGTCCGCCGGCAATCTCCAGCACTGCGGCGATCGGCTCACCGGACGGAAGCGGCGTGTCGTCGAGCGCCCTTGCGTTGGTGATCCTGGCGATGGTCCCGTCGGCGCGGATGAAGATGATGTCGAGCGGGATCAGCGTGTTGTGCATCCAGAAGGCGACCGGCTGCGGCGGGTCGTAGGGGAAGATCATCCCCCTGTTTCCCGCAAGCGATCGCACGAACATCAGCCCACGCTCCTGCTGATCGGGAGTCGCGGCGACATCGACGGTGAAATGGTGGGCGCCAGTGGCCGACGCGATTGTCAGCGGCACTTTCGCAAGTCCCGTCTGGGGCTGCTCATTCGCAAGTCCCGTCTGGGGCTGCTCCGCGGGCACGGCGGCGTCTGCCTGGTCCAGCGCCGTGCCGGCAGGCGCGACGGTCGGGCTGCAGCCTGCCAGGGCGACTGCGATCGCAACTGCAACTCGCCTCACTGCGGCTGCCGCAATTCCACAGCGGTCAGGCCCTTTCGGCCCGAGGCAATACGCGCCTCCATCATTTCACCCTGCTGAAGCTCCCCGAGGCCTGAATTGCGAACTGTCTCCATGTGCACGAAAACATCTTCGCCGTCGATTCCCGGCCGGTTGAGGAATCCATAGCCTTTGGCGCGATTGAACCATTTCACTTCGACCGGTTCGAAATCTCCGGCGATTTCGGCAAGGCCGCTGCGGTCGGGCCGCTGCGCCGCCCGTTGCGCGGGCCGTTCGGCAAGAACGACGTCGCTGGTATCGATCGACACGATCCGCTTGGCCTGGAGCCCGCGCTCCTGGCGGACGGGAATGCATTCGACCAGCGCGCCTTCGGGAAGGCTTCGCCGCCCGTGCTCCTTGAGGACGCTGAAGTGGACGAGAATGTCGCCCTCGACGTCATCGCTGACCAGGAAGCCGAATCCGCGCGTGGCGTCGAACCACTTCACGCGCGCTGCGACCGGCGCCGCGTCGTCCGGAGGGCAATCGGGGCCGTCCAGCTCCTGCTCGAGCTGCTGCGCTTGCGATGATGTCGTCCGAGCCACTGATACCTTTTTCGCGCTGTTATGTCGGCGATGCGACTCTACACGAATCGCTAGGTTTTTTCTTCAAGTATTTCGATATCGAACTCGGCGCCGGGTTCGAGAGCGAGAATGGCCTTGGCAAGAGCAAAGCCGTGACCGGCGCGAACCATCGCGGCAAGCGCCCGCTCCCGGCTGCGCGGATCGCCGCCGATTTTCGAGTCCGCAAACGGCCCGAAGCGCCGCCGGCGGGCGAATCGAAGCGCCGATTCGACGCTTTCGCTCTGCGCAAGCTCGCGCGCTTCCCCGCAGTCTTCCTCGCCGATTCCCGCCGCTCTCAGCGACTGCTCGACGCGGCGGTCTCCGTAACCGCGCGAGGTCAGCGAGCGCGACTTGGACAGCGCGTAAGCCGCGTCGTCGACATAACCGAGCTCGGACAGCCGCTCGACGACCGTCTCGATTTCAGGCGCCCGCTCGCCGCCCCACCCGCGCTCGCGGACCTTTCGGGAGAGGTAGGCAGCAAGCTTCGCCCGCGTCGTCGCGAAGCGCCCGACATAGGCAAGGGCAAGCTCGTTGAGACTGTCCCGATCGAGCGGCGGACGCGGTTTTCTACCCCTGAAGCGAGCCATCGTGCCGTTTTTGTGCCACACTCCCCACCCATGACAAAGCCTGCCCCGAGCGGCGCGCGAGCTGCTTGCAAGGGCAGCCGGCGATGGGGGATCGACGGATGGGTCAACGACTTCAGGAAAAACGCGTGCAGGATTTCAGTTCGACCGACCATGCCGGCCTGGCCCCTCCGGGGGCGACTCCGACGGTCGATGGCCTCGAGCGCCGGATTGCCGATTTCGATACGCTTGCGGACGCGCTCGACTATGCCGCGCTGGGGAAGAAGGGCCTGAATTTCCACGACGCTCGCGGAAACCTCGTCCGCCCTTACCCTTTCAGCGAGCTTCGCGAGGACTCGCTTGCCAATGCCCGCCGCTTCGTCGCGATGGGTATCCAGCCCGGCGATCGAATCGCTCTCATCGCCGAGACCTGTCCCGAGTTCGCGGCCGCTTTCTTCGGTGCGGTCTATGCCGGCGCCTGGCCGGTTCCGCTGCCGCTTCCGACCAGCTTCGGCGGCCGCGGCGCTTACGTCGGGCAGTTGCGGGTGCAGCTCGAAAGTTGCGAACCGTCGGTCATGGTGGTCCCGCCTGAATTCGCGGAAATGGCTGGAGAGGCCGCCGGCGACGTGCCGGTTCGCGACTGGCAGGCACTGGCCGATTGCGACGATTCCGACTGCGACTTGTCGCCGGCCGACCCCGACGCGATCGCCTACCTGCAATATTCCAGCGGCTCGACCCGCTTCCCGCACGGCGTCGCGATCACTCATCGCGGCCTTCTCGACAACCTGAGAGCGCACGGGCTCGGACTCGATATCCAGGAGAACGACCGCTGCATCTCGTGGCTACCCTGGTACCACGACATGGGGCTGGTCGGTTGCCTGCTTTCGCCGCTCGCCCTCCAGGTTTCGGTCGACTACCAGAAGACCGAGGATTTCGCCCGGCGGCCGCTCGCCTGGCTCGACATCATCAGCCGCAACCCCGGCAATTCGATCAGCTATTCGCCGACGTTCGGCTACGATATTTGCGCCCGCCGGATGAGCTCCCAGACGAGGGCCGAGGACCGGTTCGACCTGTCGCGATGGCGGATTGCCGGCAATGGCGCCGACATGATCCGTCCAGACGTGATGCAGGCGTTCGTGGACGCCTTTGCCGGCGCCGGATTCAATGCGGCGGCTTTCTGCCCAAGCTACGGCCTCGCCGAGGCGACCCTTGCGGTGTCGCTGATGCCGCCGGGCGAGGGCATCCGAATCGAGCTGGTCGAGGAAAGCGAACTTTCCGGCGGCGAATGCGGCGAAGTGGGGCGCCCGCGCCGCTATCGCGCCATCGTGAATTGCGGAAAGCCGGTCACCGGAATGGAAGTCGAGGTCCGCGACGCGGATGGCAAGGCGCTCCCGGACAGTGCCATCGGCCGAATATTCGTGCGCGGCCGGGCGGTCATGGTCGGCTATTTCCGCGACCAGGAATCGACCGAGGCCTGCCTCTCGGACGACGGTTGGCTCGACACCGGCGACATGGGCTACATGTCGGGCGGCTACATCTTCATCGTCGGCCGCGCCAAGGACATGATCATCATCAACGGCCGCAATTACTGGCCGCAAGACATCGAATGGGCGGTGGAGCAGCTCCCCGGCTTCAAATCCGGCGACATCGCCGCGTTCGCGATCAGCGGTCCGTCGGGCGAGGAAACTCCGGCGGTCCTCGTTCACTGCCGCGTCTCCGATCCGCAGGAGCGCGGACGCCTCCGCGACGACATTCGCGAGCGGGTCCATGCAATTACCGGGATCAGCGCGATCGTCGAGCTGGTCCCGCCGCGAACGCTTCCGCGCACCAGCTCGGGCAAGCTCTCGCGGACCAAGGCGCGCTCGCTCTACCTCTCGGGCGAGATCCAGCCTTACGACATTGCCGCCTAGCGGGAACCGCACTCACGGCTGTTCGCTACAGGCAGCGTGGAGAACACCCTCAATACCGTCAGTCCCCAACTGGCCGAGAAGACGATCGCCCTGGGCCAGCAACTCGCCGCATCGGCAGTGCTGGTGCTGCTGCTCGTCGTCATTCACAGTCTCGGCCTGCTCATCATCTCGAACACGCTCAACCTCAACAGCAAGAAGCTCAAGCGGGCGCAGTTGAGCATCGGCTCCTTCGCGCTGCTGGGCGGAATGGGGCTGATGATCTTCGCGCTCCACATCCTCGAAATCTTCGTCTTCGCCGGCTTCTACATGCTCGTGGCGCACATGGGGACGCTAGAGGAGGCGCTCTATTACTCCGCCTCCGCCTACGCGACGCTCGGCCGTACCGCCTCCTACTTCCCGTCCGAATGGCGGTTGATGGGGGCCGTTGAGGCGCTGATCGGCTTCATCCTCATCGGCTGGTCGACCGCTTTCATGGTCAAGACTATGAACGAGATAAGGGATTAGCCCGGGCGCCCGGCCGCTGCGCCGGGCAGGCAAGCGAGGCTTTTTTAGAAACTTGCGCCAATGTGTTTCGCTGGCTACCGCGCCGCTGCGCGCTCCATAGGAGTGTAGCTCAGTTGGTAGAGCATCGGTCTCCAAAACCGAGGGTCGTGGGTTCGAGTCCCTCCACTCCTGCGCGCTTCAGCTGCCGAGATCGGCGGCGCTCTGACTTAGCCTTGAACCTCGCTCGCGTGCGCGCTAAATGCGGCTTTGTCCGAGGTCCGGCGGGAAAGCCCCCGCGGACCTCGTTTTTCTATCCGTTGAGAGGATCCCGGACGTGGCAAAGGTTTCAGTCGGCGAGTTCGTTCGCCAGGTCAAAACCGAAGGCATCCAAAAGGTCGTCTGGCCGACTCGCCAGGAAACGGTGCGGACCACGATCATGGTCCTGGTGATGACGTCGCTCCTTGCGATCTTCTTCCTCGCCACCAATTCGGCGTTCAGCGCAATCGTTCAATATCTGCTCGGCCTTCTCGGCTAGGCACGCACAAGGGAAAGCACACAAGCCCATGTCCCGCTGGTATATCATCCACGCTTATTCCGGTTTCGAGAACAAGGTGAAGGAGCACATCCTCTCCGATGCCCAGCGGCTCGGCCTCGACAGCCAGGTCGAAGAGGTCGAGGTCCCGACCGAGAAAGTGACCGAGATCCGCCGCGGCAAGAAGGTGCAGTCGGAGCGCAAGTTCTTCCCCGGCTACGTCCTCGCGAAGCTGAACATGAACGACCAGGTCTACCACCTCGTCAAGAACACCCCGAAGGTCACCGGCTTCCTCGGTCCCAACGGCAAGCCGCAGGCGATCAGCGAGGCCGAGGCCGCGCGGATCCTCTCCACCAAGGAGGAAATGGCCGCCGCGGCGCCGACCAAGAAGATCCAGGTCGATTACGACATCGGCGACAACGTCAAGGTGCTCGACGGCCCCTTCGCCTCCTTCAACGGAACCGTCGAGGAGCTCGATTTCGACCGCGGCCGAGTGAAGGTCAGCGTGTCCATCTTCGGGCGCGCAACGCCGGTCGAGCTGGAATTCGAGCAGGTCGAGCGCGTAAAGTAGGCTGGCGCTCGCCGGCTCCCCGACACGATCGTCAGGAACCCGACACGTTCGACGCGAGTTGACGCAAGCGAACACAGGAACCACGATTTTTCGAAGAGCAATGGCCCGGATACTCATTGTCGAAGACGAAATGCTCGTCGCCATGAACATGGAGGCGATCCTCGAGGACGCCGGGCACGAGCCGGCCGGGATCGCGCCCGACCTCGAAACCGCCCAATCCTATTTCGACGCGCCGCTCGACCTTGCCTGCGTGGATCTCAACCTTCGCGACGGGCTCACCGGCCCGCAGATCGGCCAGCTCCTCGGCGAGCGCGGCGTCCCGGTGCTGTTCGTCACCGCCAACCCGCGGCTGCTCGGCAGCAAGGTCATCGGCGCCATCGGCGTCATCACCAAGCCGACCGACCCGGAAACGCTCGCCAGCGCCGTCGACTTCGCGCTCGCCCGGCGCGACGGGCGCAAGGTGCCCCCGCCCACCAAGCTGAAACTGTTCGCTTAGCTAATCCGGCCGGCGCAGCCGCGTTGTGTTCACCACCATTGTCGCGTGCAGCCCCTCGGGGCGCCAATCGCGCTCGATCGTCCCGCCGAGCTGGCCGACGATGCTGAGCTCGGCAAGCCGGGTCCCGAAGCCCTGGCGCACGGGTTCGCCGTCGATCGCCGGACCGCCGGTCTCGATCCAGTCGACCCGGACCTCTTCGCCGTCGGTCGAGGTCTGAATCGCGACCCGCCCGTTCACGACCGATAGCGCGCCGTATTTGGACGCGTTGGTCGCAAGCTCGTGGAACAGCAGGGCGACCGGCGTCGCGCCGCGGTCGTCCACCTTCATATCCTGGCCCGTGATGGCAATCCGGCCCTCGCTCAGCGCCGGATAGGGCGCCAGGATCTCGCGCAGTACGCCGTGCAGGCTGTCGGGCAGGTCGACGGGCTTCGATTCCTCGCTGTGCGGCCTGACGAACTCGTGCGCCCGCCCGAGCGCGGAAATGCGCTGCTGCAGGTCGTCGGCGAAGGCCCGGTGCTGCTTGTCCTGCCGCGCCGACAGCCCGACCAGCCCGGAAATCACCGCGAAAATGTTCTTGATCCGGTGGCTGAGCTCGCGGCTGAGGATCTCGTTCTGCTCCGCGTGCATTTTCGCTTCGTGCACGTCGGTGCAGGTGCCCATCCACCGCAAGATCTTGCCCGCCTTGTTGCGGATCGGCATCGCCCGCCCCAGCGTCCAGCGATACTCGCCGCTCCGGTGACGGAGCCGGTATTCGATTTCATACGGCTCGCCGGTGGCAAGGCTGTGCCGCCACAGCTCCCACGCGCGCTCCTGGTCGTCGGGGTGAAACATGTCGTTCCACGCCTCGCCGTCGGTCGATCCCGTCGGCACGCCCGTATATTCGTACCAACGCGCGTTGTAATAATCGTGAAAGCCGTCCGGCAGGGTCGACCAGATCATGTGCGGAAAGGCATCCGCGAGCGCGCGGAAATTGAGGTCGGTTTCCCGCAGCGCATTGGGCACCGCGAGCACGTCTTCTGGGGTCTTTCCGTCCACGATATCTCCGGGAAAATTGCTCCAATACCAACGACATAGTTGTTTCGCTGGTGAAATATGGCCGTGGCCGCCCGAAGCTGAACCTCAGCTTAGAACGGCCCCGTGAAAACTTCACGCCGGCACTTCAGGAGCAGCCGCGTCGCACCATTCGCCGCGGCCCCGGTCCGAAAGGATGGCCCGCTACACGACGGCAGGCTTGCCGACAAGTTCACTAACGTTTGCAACCGCATGGCGGCCGGTCAGCGCGCGTCCCACTCCCGCACCGTCACGTCCGAGCAGTCGTGGACGGCCAGCGGATCGCGCGCGGCAATCTCGCACGCTTGCTCCAGGCTCTCGGCCCGGATTACGTAGGCGCCGCCGCTCCTGTCGGTGAACGGCCCCGCCTGCTCGAGCACTTGGCTGTCCCGAAGCGACTGCAGGAAATCGTAATGCGCCTCGACGAACGCGGCGTCGAAATGCGGCTTGCGCATGGTGATCACGAGATATCTCATCGCCTGCGCCTGTGCATCCTTTTCGGCCCCGGGCAAGCCCTGCCTCGCGCCGCGCGTCCCGCCCCCTACCGGCCAAAGTCCATATGGAGCCGCGCCCCCCCGCCCCGGTAAAACGCAAGCTGAGGTCGTGCCTTGCGCGCCCCAAAACCTCAGGAGAAACATCATGAAACGCTTCGCACTTGCAGTGGCGATTGCAGCGGCCACCGCTTTTTCCGCTCCCGTCCAGGCCGGAACCGCCATGGCCCGTCCCACAGTCGTCGCCGCGGCGATGGCCTCGCCCCAGCACCAGACCCTGGTCGCGGCCATCAAGGCGGCGGGCCTCGCCGATACGCTGTCGGGCAAAGGCCCGTTCACCGTCTTCGCCCCGACCGATGCCGCTTTCGCAAAGCTTCCTGCGGGAACGGTGGATACGTTGCTTCAGCCCGCGAACCACGATGCCCTGGTCTCGGTCCTCACCTACCATGTCGTGCCCGGCAAGGTGACGGCGGCGGACCTTGTTGCGAAGATCAAGGCCAATGGCGGACCGCTGGCCCTGAAGACGGTCGAGGGCGGCACCCTCACCGCCTCGCTCGACGGCGGCAAGGTGCGCCTGACGGATGAAAAGGGCGGAGTCGCGACCGTCACCGCGACCGACGTGATGGCGTCGAATGGAATCATCCACGTAACGGACGCAGTCTCGCTCCCCAACTGAGTCCGCCCGCCCGGCCGCCGGCGCCCCGTGTCGCCGGCGGCTCGCTTCTGCTCGGGAGAAGGCCCGCTGGCACGTTCGGCGGGCCTTTTCTTTTGGCGTGGCGGTTGGCTAGCGTGAGCGAACCCGTCCGACGGGGCCACGCAATTCACTCGCGTGACCCCACTCTTTCCTCTATCGCCTCCCCCATGGCCAAAGGCGAAAAATTCGAACGGCACCGCCAGCCTTGGCGGCAGGACGAGATCCAGAAGCTCCACCAGCTCGCCGGCAAGGGCCAGTCGCTAAAGTCCATCGCCAAGGCGCTCACGCGAAGCGAGGAATCCATTCGCGACAGGGCCAAGTCAGATAAGCTCAGAATCAGCAAATTGCGCTGACGCGGAGCGAGGAATTGCCACGCGCAGTCTCTCCGGGGAGAGAGGAGCATGGCAATGTGAAGGACCGCGCAAAGGCGGACAGGCTGACGATCACGAAGATGCGGTAGGGCTGGGCCTCAGTCCAGCGGCAGCTTGATCTCTTTCATGATCCTGTCAGTCTCCGATAGGATTTTGACGATCCGCTGATAGTGCGTGATGTCGTCGAAGGAGAGCGAGCGCCCGCGCCGGTCCTTCAGCCACTTCTGCGCGGGCTGATATCCGCCGATGTAGAACTCCCACGCCAGCTTCGGCACGTCGGCGAAATACTGGTCGTTGTTGATGTGGACGTTGCCGCCCTCCCACTTCGGATAACCGCTCGCCACAACGTCATCGCCTTCACCTTCGTAGGGATAAGGCGTCTCGCCAATCGCGGCGGGCTCCATCAGGTGGAGGCGGCGGAGCTGCTCGCCCTTTTCGCTGACGTGGCGGAAGACTTCGGCGACGGCGGATAGGGAATGCGCGGGAAGTCGATCTTGAGGAACTCGGCGAATTTCTCGCGATAGTCGGGCGAGTGCAGCACGCCGTAGATGTAATCGAACAGCTTGACCTCGCTTCGCCGCGCGTCGCCGGTGGCGGCGCGGAAGTCATCGTCAGGCCCGGCCTGGTCGGCTGGGTCGATCCCGGCGGCCTTGCAGATGGCGGCATAGAGCTTGGGATCGAGGTTGAGGCTGCGGCTTTGCGCGCCAAGGCGTCGGTCTGCGCTGATGCTTCATCAGGATAGAGATAGAGCGGGAAGATGAGCCGACCCCCTTGGTAGAAAAGATTAATCTGTCCGACGATATCGTTCGAAATGAAGGCAAGATGTCGATCGAAGCGTCCCAACGACGTGTCCTTGACGACCTGAGCATGATGCCGATGTTGGGATGGCCGACATAATGTCGCATCGACTCGATCGCGGCGGTGCACTGCGACGTGCGATCGTAAATCGTGACCTGCGTATCGAAGGGTCGATAAGCGATGGGCGTCAGTAGATGCTTCCAGGTCCCGTCTGACAATGAGCGCGTACTTGGCATCGCGCGTAATTCCACTGCGTCGTCCTCACAGAGACGAAAATGCGTCTTCGCATCGCTCTCAGTAGTGCTCGAAGAGAGCAATCTGTGCGACTTTATCGCCGAGCTCATTTGCCGTCTCAGAAATTGCGAAGTCATCGTGCGTAGTGACAATCCCGGTGCGGGAGAGCCGTTTGGCGATAAACAAATCATCGATCGAAAAGGCCTGCTGATATCGTTCGGTCCCCGCCCCGGAATGCGGCTTGATAGTTCCAAGGAGCGTCTTCTGGGAGTCGCATCGAGAATTCGCGGTCCGATAGCGACGCTGCCCAGAGAGCGTTGTTTTTTGCAGTTCGCGGCTTCCCCACATTTTTCCCTGAAGCGACCTTACGCGACACCGTTCCTCGATTTCTGAGCGCATTGCGCACAGCGATAATCAGACGCCACGCCTTGATGAATATCGAAGACATTCTTGTCGGGCTGAACCGTCGGGGCTGACTCTCCTTCTTTTTGGCGTTGCCGTGCAGGTCGAAGCACGTAAATCTTGTCGAACGTCTTGAGCAGATGCCAGCGCATCCTGCGAAAGGTCGGGTTATCGAGATAGCCGTGGTTGGTGATGAAGCCGAGCACACCACCTGACGGGTTACTTTGCGATCAGGTCCTCCGCCATGCGGATGAACTTGACGTAATCGTCGTTGATAGCCATTTGGGATTGCGCTCCTTGAGCTTCTCCTTCCGCCCGGCTCTATCTTGTAGGCTTCCATGAGCGCCATGATCTAATCGCCCTTGTTGGCGCTGTCACCCGAATACGGCGGATTCCCGATCACGCACATGATCGGCGTCTGGCGCTTCACCTCGCTGGCGCCGCGCGCTTCCTCCGCGAGCGGTTGGAAGAACAGGTCCTTCACCTCGCGCTCGGCCGGCTCCAGCGCGTTGGTCAGCCAGACCGACAGGCGTGGCGGCTTCGCGCTCGGCTTGTAGCCGGTCTCGGTCAAGCATCATGTCGAGCTTCATGTGGCACATGGCGTAGCTCGCCATCAGCAGCTCGAAGCCGTGCAGGCGCGGCAGCAGGTCTTCCTCGACATAGCTCGACCACTTGCCCGGCGCGCGGGCCTTCACCCGGTCGGAAATGAGCTGCACCGCCTTGGCGAGGAAGGTGCCGGTGCCGGTCGCCGGGTCGAGAATCTGGACCTTGTGCACATCCTTCCTGATCGTGACCGGCTTGCCCTTCTTGTCGTTCTGCCCGGTGTCCCAATCGACGGTGACCTTGCTGGTATCGGCCAGCCCGTCGGCCAGCCCGAACTCGGTCTTGAGCACGTCATCCACCGCTCGAACGATGAAATCGACCACCGGCTCGGGCGTGTACCAGACGCCCGCGCGCTCTTGCGCTTCTTCGGGTTATAGGCGGCGAGGAAGTCTTCGTAGAAATGAACGAAGGGATCGTTGCGCGCGGTGAACTTGCCGAAATCCTCGAACAGCGAGTGCGGATCGCTGGCGCGCATGAGCTGCACGAGATCATCGACAACGTATTCGAGGCGCTTCGGCAGGTCGCCGGCGATGTAGCGGAACAGGCCTTTCAGGAACGGATTGCATGCCGGCAGATCTTCCATCGCTTCCTGACGGCTGAAGGTAGTCAGATCGGTGTCGTGAAAGCGCGCCGCGAACATCCCGTAGGTGATCGTCTCGGCGTAGAGATCGGCGAACTCGCCGGGCGTCAGGTTCGGCAACAAGTTGGCCTTGAAGCTCTTGAATTGGCCGCCGAGACCGGATCGGAATTCGGGATCGTCCTTTAACGCAATCTCCAGCTCGTCTTTGATGATAGCCGCTTTCGCCGCCATCATGTCCGCCAGCTTCGCCGCCGAACGAATGCTGATCGGCTTCTGTTCGGCAAACAGCTTGAGCTGGCGTTCCAATTCGCCGAACCGCTCCGGATTCGGCTGCAGTCCCATCAGGAAATCGGCGATCGAGACGAAGTGGACCGGCTCCCCCTCGCGGATGAACTCGAAATCGACGCCGTTGGTGTAGATCAGGTTGGGATAGGCCGCCTCGTAACGCTTGCGCTGTTCCTTCGAGTAGCCCTTGAGCTTGATGACATCCTTGTCGATGTCCTTCGCTTCGGCCCAGCCGAACGGGACATCGCCGCGCTGGAAGAGGAAGTCAGGCATGCCGCCTTCGGACTTCTTGGGTTCGTTGATGACCGTCAGTGCCGGGTCGATGCTCCTGAACAGCTTTTCCAGGGCCGGTCGATAGCTGTGTTCGGTGGCCTGCCCGCTTTCGTACTTCGAGCGGACCTCATCCAGATACGCAGCAATGTCCACTCGGCCCCCTTCCCTCGGCCTCACAGGACGTAGCAAGATGCCGTCACGGGAGTAAATCCCGTGACGTTGGTCCTGTCGGTTCCGCGCCGCTAATGCGGCTCGAACCGCAGGCCAGCCGGCATGCGCCGTCTCTCAGCCAAGCACGCTTGGCTTCGGCGGCTTATGCTTTCCTACACGCCCCGTTTCGTGCTCCACAATCGCCGATGAGCGTCAGCCTTCGCCAACCCGCCGGACCGGTATCGCGGTACCCGTTCTTTATGAACTTCACACCGCTGCCGCCCGCGACTTTTCTGGGTGAGCTTCGGGAAGTTTCGACGCCCAACTGCCCCCCTTTGCGACCGATGCACAGTGACGCCCGACAGTGCGAGGGGCGTTGCCGCCTCCCCTTCGTTGACATGGCGAGGCCCGACCTTTCGGCGGGCCGCCAAACCCATCGATAAGGAGAAACCAGGCATGGCAGATTATGACACCGACCGCGGCCGCTATCGCAGCGATTACGACCGCGACGTCGAACGCAACCGGGACCGCGAACGAAGCAACTGGCGCTCGCCCGACCGCGGCCGCTGGGAAGGCAGCGGGTCCTATCCGGGACGCGGCTGGTCGCAGGACCGCGATTACGACCGCGGCTATGGCCGCGATTACGACCGCGACCGCGAAACCTATCGGGAGAACAGCCGCGGCGGCTGGCGCTACGACGATGACGACTGGAGCGGCTATGAAAACCGAAGCTTCGGCTCCGGGCGCTACGGCCAGGATATCGGCGGGCGTGACCGCGACCGCGATTACGACCGCGACCGGGACTACGACCGTGACCGCTTCGCCTATCGTGGGCAGCGCGACCGCGACTTCGACCGCAGCACCGGCCGCGAAGGCTGGGGCCGGGAAAGCTACGGCTCGCAGCGCGATTGGGATCGCCAGCGCACGCGCGGTCAGCAGCGCCAGGGTCGAGCGTGGAGCCAGGGTCAGGGCGGCCCCGAGGGCGTGCTCCTCATCGAGGAATATGACTTCATCATCCCCGGCAACCAGCACGACCATTATCGCAACCATCGCAACAAGCAGATGAGCGAGCTGGATCGCGATTATCAGCACTATTGCCGCGAACGGCAGCAGAAGTTCGACCAGGATTTCGACCAATGGCGCCAGAACCGCCAGTCGAACCAGTCGAACCGATCCAGCGGCCAGGGCACGACCGGGGCGATCGGATCGTCCGGCGCCCGCGCGACCGGGACCAGCGACCGCGACCGCACGAAGGAGCTCGAAAGCTCCAGCTCGGGCTCTTCGAAGAGCTCAAGCTCCAAGGGCTCGAAATCGTAAGGCGTCAGCCTGCGACACGAAAATGGGGCGGAGCCATCGCGGCTCCGCCTCTTTTCATTCGGACCCGATGTCTCTATGTGGCGCGGCTTCCGAGACATCGGAGACGTGCGGGAGGCTCGCTTTTGCGCGCCGTCTGGACCGCTAAACTTGAACCCGTCCAAAAGCCTCGCTTGCGGACGAACTACAGAGTGAGACATGGCAAAGAAAATCACCGGCTACATCAAGCTGCAGGTGCCCGCGGGCACGGCCAATCCGTCGCCGCCGATCGGCCCGGCGCTCGGCCAGCGCGGCGTCAACATCATGGAATTCTGCAAGGCGTTCAACGCCGCCACGCAGGACATGGAAAAGGGCGCTCCGATCCCGACCACGATCACCGTCTATGCGGACCGGTCGTTCAGCTTCGAAACGAAGACCCCGCCCGCTTCCTTCCTGCTGAAGAAGGCCGCGCGGATCCAGAAGGGCGCGTCGGAAACCGGCAAGCAGACCGTGGGCACGATCAAGCGCTCGCAGCTCGCCGACATCGCCGAGGCCAAGATGAAGGATCTGAACGCCAACGATATCGAGGCCGCGACGAAGATCATCGAAGGCTCCGCCCGCGCGATGGGCCTCAACGTGGTGGAGGGCTAAACGATGGTCGAGCTCAGCAAGAAGCGCAAAGCGCAGATGGATTCGGTCGACCGCGAGAAATTCTACGGCGTCGATGAGGCCATTGCCCTCGTGAAGCAGAACGCGACCGCCAAGTTCGACGAGACCGTCGAGGTGGCGATGAACCTGGGTGTCGATCCGCGCCATTCGGACCAGATGGTCCGCGGCGTCGTCTCCCTTCCCAACGGCACCGGCAAGGACGTTCGAGTCGCGGTCTTCGCCAAGGGCGACAAGGCCGACGAGGCCAAGGCCGCGGGCGCAGACGTCGTCGGAGCCGAAGACCTGATGGAACAGGTCCAGGACGGTAATCTCAACTTCGACCGCGTCATCGCGACCCCGGACATGATGGGTATCGTCGGGCGCCTGGGTAAGGTTCTCGGTCCCAAGGGACTGATGCCGAACCCGAAGCTCGGCACCGTCACCCCCAACGTCGGCGAAGCGGTGAAGGCCGCCAAGTCGGGCCAGGTCGAATTCCGCGTCGAAAAGGCCGGAATCGTCCACGCCGGGATCGGCAAGGCGAGCTTCTCCGACAGCGACCTCAAGGCGAACTTCGACGCTTTCGTCGATGCCATCGCCAAGGCCAAGCCGTCGGGCGCCAAGGGCAAGTACATCACCAAGGTCGCGCTGACCTCGACGATGGGCCCCGGCGTGAAGGTCGAGCTTGCCGAGGTTCCGGGCGCGTAAAATCTTGCGGGGGAGCTGCGGCTATTCGCAGCTCCTCAGCACCTTCGACTGCAACGTGTCGTTGGACGCGATGTCGTCGAAGAAGCCCTGCAGGAAGGCAGTCGCCCGCGCGATCGTCTTCGGCTCCAGCCCCGGCGTTTCGGCGAGCGTCGCCAATAGCCTGGGCTTGGCGCTGCGCATCTGGACCGCGACCGCATAGGCTTCGCCGTTGTGCATGCAGTAGCCGCGGTAGAGCCGCTGGCGGACGCTGGCGATGTGGATCTGGTCGGGCGGCGTTGCGTAGGGCGCGTTCACCAGCCCCGAAAAGTCGAAGTCGTACGGGATTGGAATGGCTCCCGCCGCAACTCCGCGCGCCGGGCTGATCATCTTGGCGTTGTGGCAGCAATCCTCCCCTTTGGGCCCTGCCCGCATCGACCAGTCGTGGTTCGCGATCATGTGCTGGAAAAGCGCATATAGCGCTGCATAGCGGGGGTTGAGCGCCCGCGCCGTGATCACCTCGGGAAGCCGTGCCTCCTGCATGTGGTTGCGCAGCGCGACATCGCCCAGGTCCTCGATGAAGAAGCCGTAGCGGGAGAGCAGCGGCCGGCCGTCGTCGTTGACATAGTCGATCCGCGCCAGCCGCACCCGGAAGCTCGCCGGCGAAAGCAGGTTGAGCATTTTGTAGGTCGCATATTCGAGAAGCACGTACTGCTGGAACGACTCGCTGTTGCGGCAGTGGGTGACGAGCTTCAGAGACTCTTGTCCCGCGAAGAGCGATTGAGCCGGCGGCGGCGCGGTGAAGCGCACCTTCAGCGGCGGGAACTGGCACACGTCGTTCGATCGCCGCGTAATTCCGCGGGCCGAAAGAGCGACGGCCAGCGGCCGGCCGGAACCGGCGAGGGTCAGCGTCCCCGCCACGGGAGTTCGCGACCTGCTGCGGGTAATCGAGGACAATGGCCCGGCAATGGTGACGTGGATGACGTCCGATCCGGAAAAGAGCGGCGTCTCTCCCGGTTCGGCCGCAACGCAGGTTCCCGCCACCAGCAGGACGAGGAAAAACAGGACCGTCTTCATCGCCGGGAGCCTCCCTTTTTGCCCGAGCGGGCGACCACGTGCGGGACCAGGCGATCGCCCAGGATCTCCAGGTAGCTGGGGGGACCGCCGTAATAGCTGGAAATGCCGGTATCGATCGTTACCAGCTTCCCGCCGTAGAGGATCTGGATCCCGTTCAGATTGGGCGTGTGCCCTACGACGATCCGCCTCGCGCCAAAGGCGGTCAGCACCGTCTGCAGCTCCTGCTCGACGGGCGCTCGCGGCGATCCCCCGGAAGGGATTTCCGTGACCTTGGGATCGCGGCTGATTAGCCCACGGTACCATAACGGTCCGAGCGGATCGGTGAGGATGGAGCCTTCGGAACGATCGACGCTTCGAAGCGCGTCCGCCACTCGCTTGTTGATGGCATCGATCGACAGCCTGGAATATTCGCTGCTCAGGCCGCCGTGGACGAAGAGATTGCCGTTCACCAGAGCCACTGCCGGATTGCGGATTACCCAGCGGCCGACCTCCCCGTCCGGCGCCCACGCGAGGCGCTGTTCGACCCAGCCGAGCGGCGTAGCGGCAATCCACGCGTCGCGGATTGCAGCGCTCGACATCGCCGCGTCGGTGGAGCGGTAGCGGCGCTCGATCTCGTCTTTCTTCGCGTCATAGAGCCGGTCACGAAGCGCAGCGGAACGCGGTGTCGCGAAGGCGGCGAATTCGGCCGACGTCGTGTAGCGAAGATCGCCGGTCATGTTCATCGCTTCGTGGTTGCCGACGAGGACGATCGCTTGCCCACCGGCTCTGCGCGCCTCCTTCTGAAGCCGCATCAGGTCGCGTATGATATCGAGCGTGCCGGGACCCCGGTCGGCGAAGTCGCCGACCTGGACGAGGATCGTCTTGCCGCCTGTCCAGTGACCTCTCGCACTCTCGATTCCAGACGCCCGGGCAATGTCGCGCCATGCGGAAAAGTCGCCGTGGAGGTCGCCGACAGCGACGATCCTCTGCGACTGCGGCGGCGGCATTACGAAAGCAGGCGCTGCAGCGACGAGCGCCGCCAGCGCGAGGCAGACAGTCCTCCATAGCCGCCCGGGCATCGCAGCCCCCTTGGAACTACAGCGAACGGAAGGGGCGCTTCGAAAGCCGGCTTGTCAACCGCAACTCGTCAACACAGTTGATCGGTCGCGCAAATCCGCTATAGGCGCGCCTCGCGGCAGCTTTGGCTGTCGCAACCGTCCGAGACAGCTGCTGGAGCTTGCTCCTTAATCTGCAGCCTAGACGGGGACAGGAATCACTCGAGGCGCCCCAGTGCGCTTCGTCGTGCGTTGAAAACGCCGCCGATCCAACTCCCCACGGACATGTGAACGCCAGTGCGGCAACGCGCGGGCATATGTTGAACCTCGGCACAGGGTCTTTAGGCCCTGGTCGAAAATTTGGAGTTGGCATGGATCGATCGCAAAAATCCGATCTGGTCGACCAGCTAAAGACCGTCTTTTCCGAAACGAGCGTCGTTGTTGTCACGCGCAACCACGGTCTCAGCGTGGATCAGTCCACGGAGCTTCGGAACAGGATGCGCGATGCTGGCGCCCAGTTCAAAGTTGCGAAGAACAGGCTTGCACTCATTGCCCTCGACGGGACCCGCTATCAGCCGATCGGCGACCTTCTCAAAGGCCCGACGGCTCTCGCGACCTCGTCGGACCCGGTCGCGGCCGCCAAGGTCGCGGTCGAATTCGCAAAGACGAACGACAGGCTCGAGATCGTCGGCGGAGCAATGGGCGAGACGGTGCTCGACGCGGACGGAATCAAGGCGCTTGCAGCGCTTCCGTCGCTCGACGAGCTTCGAGCCAAGATCGTCGGCCTCGTCCAGGCGCCTGCGAGCAAGATCGCTCGCACCGTCAACGAGCCGGGCGCACAGCTGGCGCGGATCTTCGCGGCCTACGGGGCCAAGGAAGCCGCTTAAGTTTCTTTGTTTTCAACGCAATTGGGGCGCACGCCCCGCACAGGAGTTAAATACATGGCTGATATTGAAAAGCTGGTCGACCAGCTGTCCGAACTGACCGTCCTCGAGGCTGCTGACCTCGCCAAGGCTCTCGAAGAGAAGTGGGGCGTTTCCGCTGCCGCTGCAGTCGCTGCCGCTCCCGCCGCTGGCGGCGCTGCCGCTCCGGCCGCCGAAGAGAAGGACGAGTTCGACGTTATCCTGACCGGCGACGGCGGCAAGAAGATCAACGTGATCAAGGAAGTCCGTGCGATCACCGGGCTTGGCCTCGGCGAGGCGAAGGCGCTGGTCGAAGGCGCTCCGAAGGCCGTCAAGGAAGGCGTCAACAAGGACGAGGCCGAAAAGATCAAGAAGCAGATCGAGGAAGCCGGCGGAACGGTTGAACTCAAGTAACTTGGGCATTCCCAAGTAAGCTTCTTCCCGCTTCGGGAAACGAGGGGCGGCTCCGCGAGGGGCCGCCCTTTTTGCGTGACGGAGCCGACCGTCACATGCGTTCTTGGACAGTGGGCTTATCAAAGAGGCCAGGATCGACTATATAGCCGCCGCTACTAGTCGCAAACGGACGGTCTCAAGAGCGCTTTGCGGCTCCTCATTCCTTCTCTTCGCAGCTCCTAGCACGAGGACCGATTCCCGGTCCGCAAACGAACTGAAGGAAATATTATGCCGATCGGCACCGTTAAATTTTTCAACACCACCAAGGGCTATGGCTTCATCCAGCCCGAGGACGGCGGCCAGGACGCATTCGTCCACATCAGCGCCGTCGAGCGCGCCGGAATGCAGACTCTGCAACAGGACCAGAAGGTCAGCTACGAGCTCCAGCAGGACCAGCGCGGCAAGACCAGCGCGGTCAACCTGCAGCCGGCCGACTAACACGATCCAGCGGGGCCGCCGATTATCGGCGGCCCCGCCTTTTACAAATCAGACATTGGCAGCCATGACAGACCGAGAAACGTACCTGGCCCGCGCCGCCGAAGCGCGCGCAGAGGCCGAAGCAGCGACGCTCGACAATGTCCGTCATCGCTGCCTGCGGTCAGAGGCAGCGTGGGCCGAAATGGCCGCACGCGCCGAGCGCACCGAACAGATGCGCCAGACCTTGCTCGCCGAAAAGGCGAAAGCCGCGGCTGCCGAGGAGGCAGCCGGCAACGACTAGAAATCGAGAACCAAGTGAAGATTATTGAACGCAAATCGCAGCGCGGCCGAGGCCGCCGCAGCGCTCCGAACCATTCCCTGTTCCAGCTCATGAGCGCGGCCGAAAGCCGCGAGGCTCGAACAATCGCCGTAGAGGCGGCGCTCGCGGTGATCGGCTAGAGCTTCTTACCGGAACATCCCGAGCTCGAGATCCTCGCTGGGCCCGAACCAGATGACGTGCGCCGTGTGATCGGCGAGGTCGTCGCCGGTGTTCGCGTGGGCAAAGACGGTGAGTTCGCCGCGATTGAGCGCCAGCCACTGGGCGAAGTCGCCAAACTGGTCGGCCGGCACGGTTAGCTGGACGCTTCCGCGCGGATGCGGGCCCACGGGGCGAGTGTGGTAATGGCCGACGGGAATGCCGAAGTGTTGGTGGGCGGCGTCGCCGAGCGCCCTCGCCTTCTCCACCTCGTCGGCGTCGAAATAGATGTGGGCGTGAAAATCACGGATCATGATTCGCCTTCCTGCTCTTGCAGTCGCGCAAAATAGGATTATATCGGCTCCATCCAAACATATCGGCTCTGGCCGCACGATGCCGTGCGCCCAGGGCTTTTCCCGTCCTCTCCGGGACAGGGCCCGATCCGGCGCACGGGCTCAACGCATTGGAGGGGGAAGCGGGACAAGCGCTTCTTACTCATGCTCCCGCCGAGGCGGGAGCCAGCCTGAGACCCGGTCCTCGCCGGGCAGCGGCTGCAAAGCGCAGGGAATATAATGGCGACACAGGCGATCGACGTTCCGGCCCTCAACACCGGCCGAACCGCTTCCGCGCGGCGAATCCGCAAGATCTTCGGAAACATCCACGAAATCTCCGAAATGCCGAACCTGATCGAGGTTCAGCGCGAGAGCTACGAGCAGTTCCTGCGTTCCGATCCGTCGATCGGCTACGTCTCGGAACTCGAGAAGACGCTCCGTTCGGTATTTCCGATCGAGGATTTCGCCGGGACCGCCCATCTCGACTTCGACCATTATGTCCTCGAAGACCCCAAGTTCGACACCGACGAGTGCCGCCAGCGCGGCCTCACCTATGCCGCGCCGATGCGCGTCACGCTTCGCCTGACCACCTTTGAAATCGACCCCGACACCGAGGCCCGCTCGGTCATCGATATCAAGGAACAGGACGTTTACATGGGCGACATGCCGCTCATGACCCAGAACGGCACCTTCATCGTCAACGGCACCGAGCGAGTCATCGTTTCGCAGATGCACCGGAGCCCGGGCGTGCTGTTCGACCATGACCGCGGCAAGACGCACGCCAGCGGCAAGTATCTCTTCGCTGCGCGCGTGATTCCGTATCGCGGAAGCTGGCTGGACTTCGAGTTCGACGCCAAGGACATCGTCAACGTCCGCATCGACCGCAAGCGCAAGCTGCCGGTCACGGCGCTCCTGCACGCGCTGGGCCTGTCGACCGAGGAAATCCTCAACACCTTCTACAACACGGTCACCTACGAGCGCGGCAAGAACGGCTGGCAAATCCCGTTCCTTCCCGAAGCTTGGCGCGGCCAGAAGCCCATGTACGACGTCGCCGACGCCAAGACCGGCGAGATCGTTTTCAAGTCCGGCGAGAAGATCACGCCGAGGCGCGCGAACCAGGCCGCCAAGGACGGCGTTAAGGACGTCATCATCCCGACCGAGGAAATCTTCGGGCGCTTTTCCGCGCACGACCTCGTCAACGAGAAGACAGGCGAAATCTATATCGAGGCCGGCGACGAAGTCTCCGAGGAAAACCTCGAGAAGATGGATGCCGCCGGGATCAAGACCCTCGAGCTTCTCGACATCGACTACGTCAACACCGGCCCATGGATCCGCAACACGCTGAAGGCCGACAAGTCGGAAGACCAGGATTCGGCGCTTGCCGACATTTATCGCGTGATGCGCCCCGGCGAGCCGCCGACGAAGGAGACGGCGGACGCCCTCTTCTACGGCCTGTTCTTCGATCCCGAGCGCTACGACCTTAGCGCCGTTGGCCGAGTGAAGCTCAACATGCGCCTTGGGCTCGACGCCGAGGACACCGTCACCACGCTTCGCCGCGAGGACATCCTCGCCGTTGTGCAGGAGCTGGTGAACCTCAAGGACGGCAAGGGCGAAATCGACGATATCGACAATCTCGCCAACCGCCGCGTCCGCTCGGTCGGCGAGCTCCTGGAGAACCAGTACCGCATCGGGCTCCTGCGCATGGAGCGCGCGGTCAAGGAGCGCATGAGCAGCGTCGACGTGTCGACGGTGATGCCGAACGACCTCATCAACGCGAAACCCGCCGTCGCCGCGGTGCGTGAATTCTTCGGCTCGTCGCAGCTGTCGCAGTTCATGGACCAGACGAACCCGCTCAGCGAAGTCACGCACAAGCGGCGCGTTTCGGCGCTCGGGCCCGGCGGCCTGACCCGCGAGCGCGCAGGCTTCGAGGTCCGCGACGTTCACCCGACCCACTACGGCCGGATCTGCCCGATCGAGAACTCCTGAAGGCCCGAACATCGGCCTCATCAACAGTCTCGCCAGCTTCAGCCGGGTCAACAAGTACGGCTTCATCGAAACGCCGTACCGGACCGTCAAGGACGGCAAGGTAACCGACGAGGTCGTCTACCTGTCGGCGATGGAAGAGGCCAAGCACACGATCGCGCAGGCCAACGCCGAGCTGACCGGCGAGATGACCTTCGCCGAGGAAATCGTCTCCGCCCGCCGGGCCGGCGACTTCCTGATGGCGCCGCGCGACCAGATCACGCTGATGGACGTCAGCCCCAAGCAGCTGGTGTCGGTCGCGGCCTCGCTGATCCCGTTCCTGGAGAACGATGACGCCAACCGGGCGCTGATGGGATCGAACATGCAGCGGCAGGCGGTGCCGCTCCTCCAGGCCGAAGCTCCGCTGGTCGGAACGGGCATGGAAGAGACCGTGGCCCGCGATTCGGGCGCAGCCATTGCCGCGCGCCGTTCGGGAATCGTCGACCAGGTGGATGCCGGTCGAATCGTCGTTCGCGCAACCGGCGAGCTCCAGCCGGGCGAGTCGGGCGTGGACATCTACACGCTGATGAAGTTCCAGCGGTCGAACCAGAACACCTGCATCAACCAGCGCCCGCTGGTGAAGAAGGGTGAGACGGTCGAAGCGGGACAGACGATCGCCGACGGACCCTCGACGGACTATGGCGAGCTCGCTCTCGGCCGCAACGTGCTCGTCGCGTTCATGCCGTGGAACGGCTACAACTACGAAGACTCGATCCTGATCTCGGAGCGGATCGTCAAGGACGACGTCTTCACCTCGATCCACATCGAGGAATTCGAAGTCATGGCCCGCGACACCAAGCTCGGGCCCGAGGACATCACCCGCGACATCCCCAACGTCGGCGAGGAAGCGCTTCGCAATCTCGACGAGGCCGGAATCGTCTACATCGGTGCCGAAGTCGAGCCGGGTGACATCCTCGTCGGCAAGATCACGCCCAAGGGCGAAAGCCCGATGACTCCGGAGGAGAAGCTCCTTCGCGCCATCTTCGGGGAGAAAGCATCGGATGTTCGCGACACGTCGCTGAGGCTTCCGCCCGGAGTCGCCGGCACGATTGTCGAGGTGCGGGTGTTCAACCGGCACGGAATCGACATCGACGACCGCACCCGCGCCATCCAGACGGAGGAGAAGGAGCGGCTGAAGAAGGACGCCGACGACGAGCGTGCGATCCTCAACCGCGCAACCTTCGCCCGCCTGAAGGAAATGCTGATCGGGCAGACGGCCACGGCTGCTCCCAAGGGGATTAAGAAGGGCGCGAAGCTCGACGACGAGACGCTTGAATCGGTGCAGCCGCACGAGTGGTGGAAAGTCGCCGTAAAGGACGACCAGCGCCAGGCCGATATCGAGGCGCTCAAGGGTCATTACGACGAGGCGATCAACACCATCCAGAGGCGCTTCGAGGACCGGGTCCAGAAGATCGAGGCCGGCGACGAGCTCGCTCCGGGCGTGTTGAAGATGGTCAAGGTCTTCGTGGCCGTGAAGCGCAAGCTTCAGCCGGGCGACAAGATGGCCGGACGACACGGAAACAAGGGTGTCATCAGCCGGATTCTTCCGGCCGAGGACATGCCGTTCCTGGAGGACGGAAGCCCGGTCGACATCGTTCTCAACCCGCTTGGCGTGCCGAGCCGGATGAACGTCGGCCAGATTTTCGAGACCCACCTCGGCTGGGCAGCTCGCGGCCTCGGTCAGCAGATCCAGGCCATGCTCCACGGAATGCACGAGCGCGGCAAGGAAATCGCCGGCAAGGACGTCAAGGAAGTCCGCTCCAAGCTGAAGGATATCTACGGCAAGCATTATGCCAAGGAGATCGACTCCCGAAGCGACGACAGCATCATGGAGCTGGCGTCGGCGCTGACCCGCGGAATCCCGATGGGGACGCCGGTATTCGACGGCGCGCGAGAGGCGGACGTTACGGCCATGCTCGACATGGCCGGGCTCGATCACTCGGGCCAGGTGACCCTGTACGACGGGCGCACCGGCAATCCGTTCGATCGCAAGGTGACGGTGGGCTACATCTACATGCTCAAGCTTCACCACCTGGTGGACGACAAGATCCACGCCCGCTCGATCGGCCCGTACAGCCTCGTCACCCAGCAGCCGCTGGGCGGAAAGGCGCAGTTCGGCGGACAGCGCTTCGGCGAAATGGAGGTGTGGGCGCTTCAGGCCTACGGCGCGGCGTACACGCTCCAGGAGATGCTGACCGTCAAGTCGGACGACGTGATCGGCCGGACCAAGGTGTACGAGGCGATCGTCAAGGGCGACGATACCTTCGAGGCCGGAATTCCGGAGAGCTTCAACGTTCTCGTGAAGGAGATGCGCAGCCTCGGGCTGAACGTCGAACTCGAGAGCGAGGAAAGCGACGACGAGCCGCCCGCAATCGCAGCCGAATAAGCCGAACGATTCCCACCCCACCCCCTCCTCCAACGGGAGGGGCAGGAGGCACAAAGAATGAACGAACTGACCCCCTTCGCAAACCCGGCGGCAAAGCCGGAAACGTTCGACCACATCAAGATCGGAATCGCGTCTCCGGACAAGATCCGAAGCTGGTCGTTCGGCGAGATCAAGAAGCCGGAGACGATCAACTACCGCACGTTCAAGCCGGAACGCGACGGCCTGTTCTGCGCGCGGATTTTCGGCCCGATCAAGGACTACGAATGCTTGTGCGGCAAGTACAAGCGCATGAAGTACAAGGGAATCGTCTGCGAAAAGTGCGGCGTTGAAGTCACCGTGTCGAAGGTTCGGCGCGAGCGCATGGGCCACATCGAGCTGGCCGCGCCCGTCGCCCACATCTGGTTCCTCAAGTCGCTCCCGAGCCGGATCGGCCTGCTTCTCGACATGCAGCTCAAGCAGCTCGAGCGCGTGCTCTACTTCGAGAGCTACGTCGTTCTGGAGCCGGGCCTCACTCCGCTGGAGAAATTCCAGCTCCTGACCGAGGACGAGCTTCTCGAGGCGCAGGACGAGCATGGCGAGGACGCCTTCTCGGCCGGAATCGGCGCCGAAGCCGTCAAGCAGATGTTGATGGACCTCGATCTCGAGGGCGAGAAGGAAGCGCTTCTCAAGGAGCTTGCCGAGACCAAGTCGGAGCTGAAGCCCAAGAAGATCATCAAGCGGCTCAAGGTCGTCGAGAGCTTCCTCGAGTCCGGCAACCGCCCCGAGTGGATGATCCTGGAAGTGGTTCCGGTGATTCCGCCCGAGCTTCGCCCGCTGGTTCCGCTGGACGGCGGCCGCTTTGCGACCTCCGACCTCAACGACCTTTATCGGCGCGTCATCAACCGTAACAACCGACTGAAGCGGCTGATGGAGCTTCGCGCTCCCGACATCATCGTCCGCAACGAAAAGCGGATGCTTCAGGAGGCAGTCGACGCACTGTTCGACAACGGCCGGCGTGGCCGCACCATCACCGGTGCCAACAAGCGTCCGCTGAAGTCATTGAGCGACATGCTCAAGGGCAAGCAGGGCCGCTTCCGGCAGAACCTGCTCGGCAAGCGCGTCGACTATTCGGGCCGCTCGGTGATCGTCACCGGTCCGGAGCTCAAGCTTCACCAGTGCGGGCTGCCGAAGAAGATGGCGCTCGAGCTGTTCAAGCCGTTCATCTACTCGCGTCTCGACGCCAAGGGCCTCAGCATGACGCTGAAGCAGGCCAAGAAGTGGGTCGAGAAGGAGCGCAAGGAAGTCTGGGACATTCTCGACGAAGTCATTCGCGAGCACCCGGTCCTTCTCAACCGCGCGCCGACTCTTCACCGGCTGGGAATCCAGGCGTTCGAGCCGGTCCTCATCGAAGGCAAGGCGATCCAGCTTCACCCGCTGGTTTGCGCCGCGTTCAACGCCGACTTCGACGGCGACCAGATGGCCGTCCACGTTCCGCTGAGCCTCGAGGCGCAGCTGGAAGCGCGCGTGCTGATGATGAGCACCAACAACATCCTGTCGCCGGCCAACGGCAAGCCGATCATCGTCCCGTCGCAGGACATGGTGCTCGGGCTCTATTACCTGTCCATCGAGAAGGAAGGCGAGCCGGGCGAGGGAATGGTGCTTTCCGACATGGCCGAGGTGCACCAGGCACTCGCGGCCGGAGCGGTCACTCTCCACTCGAAGATCGTCAGCCGGGTCCCGCAGACGGACGAGGACGGCAACACCTACATGAAGCGGTTCGAGACCACGCCGGGCCGGATGCTGCTGGGCGAGACCCTGCCCAAGAGCCACAAGGTGCCGTTCGAGACCGTCAACCGGCTCCTGACCAAGAAGGAGATCGGCGACGTCATTGACACCGTCTATCGCCACACCGGCCAGAAAGAGACGGTCCTGTTCGCCGACGCCATCATGCAGCTCGGCTTCCGCCACGCCTTCGCGGCGGGCATTTCCTTCGGCAAGGACGACATGGTCATCCCGGCCGAGAAGGAGAAGCTGGTCGAAGAGACTCGCTCGCTCGTCAAGGATTACGAGCAGCAGTACCAGGACGGACTGATCACCCAGCAGGAAAAGTACAACAAGGTGATCGACGCCTGGTCGCGTTGCGGCGACCGCGTCGCCTCCGAGATGATGAAGGAAATCTCGGCGACTCCGAAGCTGGAGAACGGCCGCGAAGCCGACGTCAACTCCATCTACATGATGGCGCACTCGGGCGCTCGTGGTTCGCAGGCGCAGATCAAGCAGCTTGCGGGCATGCGCGGCCTCATGGCGAAGCCGTCGGGCGAGATCATCGAGACCCCGATCATCTCCAACTTCAAGGAGGGGCTGACGGTTCTCGAATACTTCAACTCGACCCACGGCGCCCGTAAGGGACTGGCCGACACGGCGCTCAAGACCGCCAACTCGGGCTATCTGACTCGGCGTCTCGTCGACGTCAGCCAGGACTGCGTTATCGTCGAGGAGGACTGCGGCACCGAGCGAGCGCTCGAAATGCGCGCTATCGTTCAGGGCGGCGCGGTCATTGCCTCGCTTGCCGACCGAGTCCTTGGCCGGACCACCGCCGAGGACATCGTCGACCCGAAGAGCGGCGAAGTCGTAATTCCGGAAGGATCGCTTCTCGACGAGCCGATGGTGGCGAAGATCGAGGAAGTCGGCGTCCAGAGCATGAAGATCCGCTCTCCGCTGATGTGCGACTCCGAACAGGGCGTGTGCGGCAAGTGCTACGGACGCGACCTCGCTCGCGGAACGCCGGTCAATATCGGCGAGGCGGTTGGAGTTATCGCCGCCCAGTCGATCGGCGAGCCGGGCACGCAGCTGACGATGCGGACCTTCCACATCGGCGGCGCCGCCCAGCTCAACGAGCAGTCGAACCTCGAAGCGCCGGTGGACGGAACGATCGAGCTTCGCGACATGCCGACCATCCTCGATCCTCGGGGTACGCACCGGTCGCTGTCGCGGTCGGGCGAGATCGCGATCCTCGACATGGACGGCCGTGAACTTTCGACCCACCGCGTGCCGTACGGCGCTCACTTGCTGTGCGAGACGGGGCACATCGTCACCCGGGGCGACCGCATCGCCGAGTGGGATCCGGCGTTCAGCCCGGTCATCACCGAGACCGGAGGAACGGTTAAGTACCAGGATCTGATCGAGCAGCGCACCATGACCGAGCAGGTCGACGAATCGACGGGCATCACGCAGCGCGTGGTCACCGAGGATTCCGGCGGCCGGTCGAAGAAGGACAGCCTCCAGCCGCGCCTGACCCTCACCGGCACGGGCAAGAAGGCGGCCGAGGAAGCGGGTGTCTACCGGCTTCCCGCGGGCGCGATCATCGCCGTGGACGACGGCCAGCAGGTCCAAGGCGGCGAGGTTCTTGCGCGTCTTCCTCGCGAAGCGGCCCGGACCCGCGACATCACCGGCGGTCTGCCGCGGGTGGCGGAGCTATTCGAAGCGCGCAAGCCGAAGGAAAATGCGATCATCGCCAAGGCGTCGGGCAAGGTCACCTTCCTGCGCGACTACAAGGCGAAGCGGAAGATCGCGATCGTTCCCGAAGATGGAAGCGACCAGGTCGAGTATCTGGTGCCGAAGTCGAAGCTCATCGAGGTGCAGGAAGGCGATTACGTGAAGCGCGGCGACAATCTCGTCGGCGGTTCACCGGATCCGCACGACATCCTGGAGGTGCTCGGAGTGGAGGCGCTGGCCGAATATCTCGTCAGCGAAATCCAGGAAGTCTATCGACTGCAGGGCGTGAAGATCAACGACAAGCACATCGAGGTGATCGTTCGCCAGATGCTGCAGAAGGTCGAGATCACCGAGAGCGGCGACACGACGCTTCTTCCCGGAGAGCAGGTCGATCGCGAGGAGATGGACGCCATCAATTCTCGGCTCGAAAAGAAGCAGAAGAAGGCGGAAGGCAAGCCGGTGCTCCTTGGCATCACCAAGGCGTCGCTTCAGACCCGCAGCTTCATTTCCGCGGCTTCGTTCCAGGAGACCACGCGAGTGCTCACCGAAGCGTCCGTGCAGGGCAAGATCGACACCCTCAACGGGCTCAAGGAGAACGTGATCGTCGGCCGTCTCATCCCCGCCGGAACCGGCGCGGGCATGAATCGCCTTCGAGTCACCGCCTCGGCGCGCGACGCCGCGTTGCGAGCGCAGCAGAAGAAGCTGCAGGAATCGCTCATCGCGGCACAGACTGCCGCCGAAGAGCATGCGGCGGAACTGGCCGAGGGCGAGGAAGCGGCGATCAATTCCGATCCGCTGGCCGAGGTCGCGCCCTCAGGGCACGGGTCGGACGCCGACGCCGGCGACTACCTGCAGGAAGAGAAGTAGCGTTCGGCCAGCCGACGCCGGCTGGCTCCTGCGCACAAAAAAGGCCCCGCCGGTTACACGCCGGCGGGGCCTTTGTTTCGTCTGCGACCGCTTACTTGCAGCGGCCGGTGTTGATCGCGTTCTCGGTGCAGTTTGCGACCGAGTTGACGTCGGCAGCAGCACCACGAACGGTATTGCATGCAGCGACAGCAAGACTGCCGACAATCGTTGCAGCAATCACCAGCGTTCGAACCATCATCGTTCCTCCGTTCACGTTGCGGAACGACAATGACTGCGAAGCCGACGCCTTGTCCAGCGCGTTCCTTAGCAGTTGCCCCCGTTCATCGCGTTCTCGGTGCAGTTCGCGACCGAATTGACGTCTGCGGCGGCGCCATGGACGGTGTTGCAGGCGGTGGTCGCAAGAGCGGCCCCAACAATCAGGAAAGTGGCAATCTTCTGAAGCATGTTTTCTCTCCTTCGGCACAGACTAACGCGGCAGCAGGAAAACCGCTCCATGACCGAAGGTTTCCCGGTCAAACGGCAACCGGGGCCGATATGTGCGGGTGCGGCTCGTAATTCTCGAACGTGAAGTCGTCGGGCTCGTAGTTTTCGATCGACTGCCCCCGGTCCTTCACTACCAGCCTGGGAAGCGGCCTCGGCTCGCGGCCGAGCTGCAGCCGCACCTGGTCCATGTGGTTGGAATAAATGTGGCAATCGCCACCGGTCCACACGAACACTCCCGGCTCGAGACCGCATTCGCGGGCCAGCATGTGCGTGAGCAGCGAATAGCTTGCGATGTTGAACGGCACGCCCAGGAACATGTCGGCACTGCGCTGGTACAGTTGCAGGTTCAACCGACCGGCCGCGACCTGAGTCTGGAACAGGCAGTGACACGGGGCGAGCGCCATCTTGTGGATTTCGCCAGGATTCCACGCGGTCACCACCTGCCGCCGCGATGACGGGTCGGCTTTGATCAGCTTTACCAGTTCGGCAATCTGATCGACGTGGCGGCCGTCGGCCGTTTCCCAGTCTCGCCACTGCTTTCCGTAGACGGGCCCCAGGTCGCCGTTGTCGTCCGCCCACTCGTCCCAGATTCGAACCTTCCGGTCCTGCAGCCAGCGCACGTTCGTGTCGCCGCGGAGAAACCACAGAAGCTCGACGATGATCGAACGCAGGTGCAGCTTCTTGGTAGTAAGGAGCGGAAAGCCCTTTTGCAGGTCGAAGCGCATCTGCGCCCCGAAATAGCTGACCGTCCCGGTCCCCGTCCGATCCGCCTGCGGTACGCCTTCGTCGAGAATCGTCTGCAGAAGATCGAGATATTGGCGCATGGGCGAACCGTAATTGACGGCCGCAGAAACTCAACCGGACTCGTAGCGGTCCAGCGCCGTCTTGTACTTGGAACGCTCGTTTTCCAGCTTCTCCTGCGCTTTGTCGCGCTCGCGCTCGTGGCGACGGCGACTGTCGCGAATCTTGCTTTCAAGCGCCTTCAACTGCTCGTTCAGGCGCTTTTCCTCGCCCGCGTGCCGCTTCTCGATCCGCTCCATTGCCTTTTCGGCGCGCGTAAGCGCCGCGCGGCTCGGCTTTCGGGGCCGGACCTTGGGCTTTTTGGGGACGATCTCCGCCTTGGGCGCCTTCGCCGACTTTGCACGTTTCGCCGAGGCCTTCTTGCCGACCGCAGCGAGTTGCTCGGCCTCGGTTCCGCGAAGAACCTTCACCACTTGGCCGGGATGCTCGAGGGGCACCTTCGTCAGCTGCGGGTCGTCGACGACCTCGGCGTTGCCCTGTGCAAAAAGGTTCGAGTCCGCGCCCCAGGCCTCAAGCGCGGCCTTCTGGCTGGGCGCCGCGACGAGCGCGTTATGAAAGCCGATCGGCGTGCAATAGACCTTCAGCTTTTGCTTGCGTTTGGCCTTGGCCATGCATTGCAAACGCGCCGGCCAGTGATCGGTGTCAGTACCCCATCAGGGCGAGGACTTCGCGGCGGCTGCGTTCGTCGGAGCGGAAGGTGCCCATCATGCGGCTCGTGGTCATCATCACCCCGGGCGTGTTTACTCCGCGCGCGGTCATGCACGAATGGCTGGCCTCGATCACGACTGCCACCGCTTTGGGGTCGAGATGCTCCCAGATGCAGTCTGCGACCTGTGCGGTCAGGCGCTCCTGCACCTGAAGCCGGCGGGCGAAGCCGTGGAGAACGCGCGCCAGCTTGCTGATCCCGACCACCTTGTTGCGCGGCAGGTAGGCGATTGCGGCCTTGCCGATAATCGGCGCCATGTGATGTTCGCAATTGGACTGGAACGGTATGTCCTTGAGCAGCACGATCTCGTCATAGCCGCCGACTTCGTGGAACGTGCGGCTGAGGTGGACGGCGGGATCTTCCTTGTAGCCCTCCGTATACTCCGCCCAGGCTCGCGCGACCCTGTCGGGCGTGTCGAGCAGCCCTTCGCGGTCGGGATCGTCGCCCGCCCAGCGGATGAGCGTGCGCACCGCCTCCCTGACCTCCTGCGGAACCGGCAGCTTTGGGGGCGCACGGTACAGGTCGCCGTCGTCGGGGGTCGGGCTCATTCGCGTGGCTCCAATACAATGTCCGCGGCCGCCTCAACCCTGAACGCGAATATCCGCTACCGCGATAGAACAATGGCGACCCCGACTGGATTCGAACCAGTGGCCCTCAGATTAGGAATCTGATGCTCTATCCTGCTGAGCTACGGGGTCCGCCTGTCGCATGGATAGTGACGCGGCGGCGTTTCTTCAATTGAGTTCGTTGGGCTCGGCCACCGGGAGCGGGAGCGGAGCGACGGGCACGCCCTCTTCTATCAGCGACCTGGCTTGCGCCGGAGTCGCCTTTCCGTGCACCGGCCGGGCTTCCGATTCGCCCAGGTGCATTGCGAGCGCCTCCTCGGCGAAGCGGTCGCCGACCCATTCCGAACCAGCGAGCATCTTCGCCTGGAGCGCGGCCAGCCGCGCCAGCGGCGGAGCGACGCCTGAGCCTTTGGTGGAAACCCGCGGCGCCATCGGCGCTTTCGCGACGCGCGTCGAATGGCACACCGGACATTGCACGAGGCCACGACGGCATTGCTCGTCATAGTCGGCGCTCGACTGGAACCATCCCTCGAAAACGTCGCCGCTTTCTTCGCACTTGAGGTCGAAGACGATCATCGCAACACCGGCTCGTCCACGGAGCGGCGGTGATCGATCGCCGGCACGCGGCTGCGAACCTCGGCGATCTTGCCGAGATCGATCTCACCAAAGCCGACGCCCAACGTCTCGTCCATGTCGACCAGTATCGCACCCCAGGGGTCAACCAGCAACGAATGGCCGTAAGTTTCGCGGCCGTCCTCGTGCTTCCCGCACTGTGCGGCTGCAACGACGAACACCCCGGCCTCGATCGCGCGGGCCCGAAGGAGCACTTCCCAATGCGCCTTCCCGGTCGGAACCGTAAAGGCCGCGGGTACGGAAACAACATCGGCCCCGGCATCGGTCAGGCGCTGGAATATCTGCGGGAAGCGCAGGTCGTAGCAGATCGTGAGCCCAAGCTTCCCGACCGGCGTTCCGGCCACCACCACCGATTGCGAGCCGCCGCGATAGACGTTCGATTCGCGCCAGCTTTCGCCGGTCGGCAGGTCGACGTCGAAGAGGTGGATCTTGTCGTAGCTGGCGCGGATTTCACCCGAAGAATCGATGACGAAGCCGCGATTGGCGAACTTGCCGTCCCGTGCTGTAACCGCGATCGAACCGAGATGGAGCCAGATACCTGCCTTGGTCGCCGCCTCCCGGCAGGCCGCCAGCACCTGGTCCTCGTCCTCGCTTCGCACGCTTCGGCGCGCGCGCTCCGTGTCGCGATCAAGCAGACCGGACATTTCCGGCGTGAACAGCATCTCGGCGCCACCTTGGGCGGCTTCGTGGACGGCACCGATCAGCGACCGCGCGTTGGCGGCGGGATCGATCCCCGTCCGCGACTGGAAGATCGCGATCCTTGTCACAGCAGGTCGTTGAGCTTGCCGTCGCGCTCGAGCGCGAACAAGTCGGTGCAGCCGCCGACGTGACGGCCGTCGATGAAGATCTGCGGGACGGTCGTGCGGCCGCTTGCCCGCTGGATCATCTCCTCGCGCTTTGGCCCCCCGCCATCGATTACATATTCGTCGAACTCGACTCCCTTGGCTTCCAGCAGGCTTCGAGCGCGTACGCAAAAGCCGCAGAAGGTCTTCGTGTAGATTTCAATATTGGCCACAACACTTCCCGTTAGTCATGCAGTCGACCGGGTCCAATTACCCGCGCCCAGCTGATCAGGTCTACCCGCGCCGCGCCCGCCCGCTTCAGAACGCGGGCACATGCGTTTGCAGTGCTGCCGGTCGTGAAGACGTCATCGACCAGAACCACTGTACGTCCCTTGAGATCAAATTTCTTGCCGGCACGAAAGGCTCCCGCAACCGTCCGCCGTCGCTGGTGCATCGTCAGCCCCTTGAGCGGCGGCGTTCGTCGAACTCTCTTGAGTGCATCCACCGCGACCGGCACGCCCGCTCGCCTCCCGAGTTCGCGGGCGACGATCGCCGACTGATTGAAGCCGCGGCTCCACAGCCGCGCCCTGTGCAGAGGGACCGGCACGAGAATGGCATCGTCGGGCACTTCGCCGATCAGCGGGTGCATGTAGCGGGACATTGTTCGCGCAAGAGCGACCTTGCGGCCGTATTTCAGCCTCATCGCAATGGAGCGGCTGATATCGCCATACGCGACGGCGGCGCGGATCCGATCGATCCGATGCGGCCGCGCCAGGCAGACAGCGCAGATGTCCGCGTCGGTCGCTTCCAGCGGCAGACCGCAGCGCAGGCACCCGCCCTGGAGGAAGTGCAGGTCCGTCCAGCAGCCGGCGCAAAAGCTGTCGATATCATCGACGATCGTGCCGCACCCGCCGCAGCGCGGCGGGAGTGCGAAATCCAGTACCGAACGCAACAGTCTTGGACCTGCTTGCCTGATCATCGCCTCCCTTGTCGCGCAGCGGCACCCGGCGCACAAGCAGCCGCATGGCTGAGGAACTGTTCGATACTCGCCTGCGGGCGATAAGGCGCGACCGCGCCTGCCGCGCCGGTCCGGCCCTGTTTCTTTACGAGCGCGCCTTCGCCGACATTCTCGAGCGGTTGGCGGAGGTGAAGCGGCCATTTGCGTCGGCGCTGCTGGTCGGCAGCCCGGACCCGGGCTGGCCCGATCGCCTCGCGAAGGTCGCCGGGGACGTGACGGTAATGGATCCCGGCGATGCCTTCGCGGCGGCCGCGGGCGGCACGCACGTCATCGAGGACGAGATCGACCTCGAGCCGGGAAGCTTCGACCTCGTGGTAACGCTTGGCACGCTCGACACCGTGAACGACCTACCCTCGGCCCTCCTTCGGCTTCGATTCCTGCTCAAGCCGGACTCGCTGCTCCTGGGCGTCGTCGCAGGTGGCGAGACTGTGCCGCGGCTTCGGCGAGCGATGCGCGCCGCCGACGGCGTCATGGGCGCGGCAAGTCCCCACGTTCACCCCAGGATCGAACCGGCCGCGCTCGCGCAGCTTCTGGCTTCCGCGGGTTTTGCAATGCCCGTGGTCGACATCGACCGGGCACGCGTATCCTATCGAAGCTTTCTCCACCTGGTTGCGGACCTTCGTGCCATGGCAGCGACCAACGTGCTGTCGATGCGCAGCCGAACGCCGCTTACCCGCGCAGCCCTTGCTGCAGCGGAGGCGGACTTCGAAGCAGATGAAGATGGACGCACGATCGAGACGTTCGAGCTGCTTCACTTCGCGGCTTGGACGCCAGCGGAGGATATGCGCGAAACGAAGCTGAGTGGCCGTTAACCGCGTCCCCTGCAAAGATCGTTAACCTCGGCTGTCTAAAGCGGCACTGTGGACGTGGACCAGAGGAGGGTGGCGTGAAGGCTATCCCACAGATCTTGCGTTTGCTCATCGCCAGCCAGCGAGGAGCAACTGCAATCGAATATGGACTCATCGCAGCCCTTATCGTGGTGGCGATGATTGGAGCATTATCGGGCCTTGGAGGCGGCGTCGGAGGCATGTGGAGCAACCTCCAGACAACCGCTGCGACCTCGCTTTGACGCGTTGATGTTCGGCACGCGTAAGACCGGAGACCGAACCGGACGCGCTTGGCGACAGCTCAGCCGATAGCCAGGAACTTGGCCCTGCGCTGATCGAGCAGCTGCTTGGGCGTCATCGCCGAGCAGCCGGCCAGCTCTTCACCGATTGCCTCTTTCAGGGACGCAATCGCTTCCTCGCGGTTGCGGTGCGCTCCACCCACCGGCTCGGGAACGATCCGATCCACCACGCCCAACGCCTTTAGATCGTTGGCGGTAATCCGCATTGCTTCGGCGGCGTCCGCCGCCTTGTCGGATGTCCGCCACAGGATCGATGCGCATCCTTCGGGCGAAATCACCGAATAGATTGCATGCTGGAACATCAAAACGCGATTCGCGGTGGCAATGGCAACGGCCCCACCCGATCCTCCTTCGCCGACGATGGCTGCGACGATCGGAACCGTCAGTTCCAGGCATTCCTCGGTAGAGCGTGCGATCGCTTCCGCCTGTCCCCGCTCTTCGGCTTCCACGCCCGGAAAAGCGCCCGGCGTGTCCACGAGAGTGACGACGGGTAGCTCGAACCTGTTCGCGAGCTGCATCAGCCTGATGGCCTTGCGATAGCCTTCGGGCTTCGCCATTCCGAAATTGTGACGGAGGCGCGAGGCGGTGTCCTCGCCCTTTTCATGGCCGATGAGAACGACTTTACGCCCGTCGATGCGAGCGAAGCCGCCCAGGATCGCGGGATCCTCCCCATAGGCGCGGTCGCCCGCAAGCGGGATGAATTCCTCGGCTATGCCGGCGACATAATCCTTGAAGTGCGGCCGCTCCGGATGGCGCGCCACCTGCGCTTTCTGCCACGGCGACAGCTTCGAATAGGTGTCGTTGAGAAGCTTGGCCGCCTTGTTCTCGAGCTTGGCCAGTTCCGAGCCGATGTCGAGATCGCCGTTGTCCGCGGTCTCCTTGAGCTCGCGAACTCGCGCCTCCAGCTCGGCGATCGGCTTTTCAAAATCGAGGTACGTCAACATCAGCAAGGGCGGGTAAGCGGCAGCGGAGCAACCGTCAACGCGAACGGTCGCCCAAAGGATGGCGTTCATTCACCAGCTGCACGAGCCTCGCGGCATCGACATGCGTGTAAATCTGCGTCGTGGCGATGTCCGCGTGCCCCAGAAGCGCCTGCAGGACCCTGAGGTCCGCTCCTCCAGCCAGCAGATGCGTTGCAAACGCATGGCGAAGCACGTGCGGGCTGATTCTCGCCGGGGAAATTCCCGCGTCGGCCGCCATTTCCCGGACCAGCTGAAACAGGCGAACCCTGCTTATGTGGGTTCTGCCGCCGGGAAACAGCCACGGGCTCGAGACCGGCACGTTCGCGAGCCACGCCCTGACGGCCGCTTCGGCGCGGCTGGAAACGGGCACGAGCCGTTCCTTGGCGCCCTTGCCGCGAAGGATGAGAAACGGCTGTCCCTCGCGAACCGATGCCCGCGGGAGCGAAACGACTTCGCTCGCTCTCAGGCCCGAACCGTAAAGCAGCTCCAGCAAGGCGATGTTGCGAATAGCTCGAGGCTCTCCGCTCGCCGCCTTGTCCGCAGCGGCCTCAAACAGGGCCTCGACGTCCGCTTCCGCCAGCACCTTGGGGAGTGGGCGCTGCAACTTCGGCCTGGGAAGTGCACCTGAAGGATCATCTCGCCGAAGGCCGTCGTCGACGAGAAAACGGTAAAAGCGGCGAAGCGCAGAGGATCGCCGGGCCACTGTCGAGGAGGCAAGGCCTGCCCATTTCTGTCCCAGCCCCGAAAGCTGCTCCCTGGTGGCCTGGCCAAGATCCCCGCCAAGCTCCTCGGCGGCCCTGGCGAGGTCGTTGCGGTAGGCAGCGACCGTGTTCGGCGATGCGCCTGCCTCGGCCGAGAGCATGTCGAGAAAGCGGTCGACCAGCGCCCGATCGCTCACGTCCGGGCGAGCGCCTCTGCGGCAATCATCCGTGCCAGGAACTCCTGCCCGCTGTTTCGAAGCGCCATGACGATGTGAAACAGGTGCGCCGACGGCACCGACTCGAAATCGGGCGCCTGCAGCCCGGTGCCTGCAAGGACTCGAACTGTTCCTCCCTGGTTGCGGCGCGCTGCAGCGTCGATCATTCCAGTCCAGCGCGACGGCCGTTCGATGTGCAGGTGGTAGCGCGCGTTAAGGCGCGAGGCGGCTCCCGGGTCGAGCCGGCCGAGAGCAGCGAGACCGGCGACCAGCAGCGCACTGCGCTTTTTGCCCTTGCTGGAGTCCCGGCCGATGAACGCGTTCACGCGTCCGGCACTGACATCCAGCCCGGCCGTGTCCGGAGCCGCAAGCGCAAGCATCGCCCACGCGCGGTCGCCATTGTCGTCGTCCATCCGGCGAACGGCGCCTGCCCATTGGGCGGCTTGCTCGTCCAGCCCGCCCGCGAGCATCGATGCGATCAGGTCCGGAGCATCGGCCTCAAGCGCGGCGTCGGGCGCAATGCGGGCCGCAGCAGTGGCCAGCAAGGCCCGGGATGCCTCGTTCTGAAGGCGGCCGTTTCCGACCTGCCAAAGGTGGCGCATCGCCGACAGGCGCGTCTCCTGGTCGCGAGCGGCAAAGGCGAGCCTGAGCTGCCATGCATCGGTGCCGGGAAGGTCATTGGGATCGGTGGAGTCGTAAATCAGCGAGTAGAAGTCGATCAGCGCCTGCGACGAGAACACGCCCAGGCCCGTCGCGATTCTCGCGGATTGCAGCCGATTACCGAACGGCACGAGCGGAGCCCGTGCGTACCAGGCGCGAACCCTTGCCGGTGCGGAATCGAGCAGTCTTTTGGGCGGGCTCAGCGCGGTTGCCGTCGCAAGTCCGTAGCGCCAGCTCGTAAGCGCCTCGACCGGTTCCCACTCGATTGTCGCTGCCGTGCCCGAATCGGACGTCGCCCCGACCACCTTCTGCGCAAGCGCCAGGTCGATCCCGCCAATCGGCCCCCTGCGGCGGGCCGAGTCGATCTGCGCTGAGGCACTTTCCGCTTCGCCGTTGAGTGCAGTGCAAATCGCCTTCACCAGCGGCGCGACCTTGGGGTCCCCCCTGTCGATGTCGTTATCGAATCCGCACAGTTCCAACGGGTCCGAGTTGGCGAGCGCGGTCTGGACCGCAACCTGGATCATCTTCGGCGTGAATCGGTCGGTGTCGACTCGCGTCACCAGCATTCGCGCAGCGTCGGCCTCGCCCATTCGAAGCAATAGCCACGCGCGTTCGGCGGCCCAGTCGACGGGATTGACGCCGCGCGGGGCATGGGCGCTCGCAAGGAGCGCGTTGCGAAGACCGATGTGCGCCCAACGCGATGCAATCGGCGTGTCCATCAGCCGCATCAGGGACGACAGGAACTGACCGCTAGCCCTGCCCCACGGATCGGAGCCGATTGCGATCTCGTCGGCATTAAGCACGCCGGCCGTGAACGGATCTCGGCGCGCAAAGTCAGGGTATTCGACTGGCGGCGGCGGTTCCTGCGCCGTCGCATCGGCGTCGCCTGCATCGCTGCCGTCGGGATCGCGCACCGACTGCGTGTTGGCGGGGGCCACCTGCGGCTGGCTCTGCGTCTGGGCGGCCGGCGCGGGAACCGGCTGCGTCGCAGGCGCGGCGCTGTTGTCCTGAACCTGCGCAAACGCCGGAATCGCGAGTGCGGCAGCGCCCCCCAGGAGGAGCAGTCGCCTAATGCCCGGCTGCATTTGTGACGTCGATCTCGACCGGCTGCGTTGGAACCTCACGGGCGCGGCTTGAAAGGAACACGAGCGCTCCTGCGACGACTACGACAATGACGATGAGGAAAATGATTGGTCGCGACATCTGGCCTTCCGCTGTGGTCCTGGAGTGCGCAGGCTTTTGCCCGAGGTTCGCGGTCCCTGTATAGCCCCTCGTTGAATGACGAAGCTCAGCGAGCGCCTCCAGCGTCCGGTCGTGCTTGTCGGCCTGATGGGTGCCGGCAAGTCGACGGTGGGTCGCAGGCTCGCCAAACGGCTCGGGCTACCATTCGTCGACAGCGACGATGCCATCGCAGACGCTGCAGGGATTTCGGCCGCCGAGATGTTCGAGCGCTACGGAGAAGCCGACTTTCGGGACGGCGAGCGACGGTTGGTGGCGCGTCTCATCGACGGTAGCGTCAGGGTGATAGCGACAGGGGGAGGAGTTTTCGTCGATCCGAGAACGCGCGAGCTCCTCAACGAGCGAGCGATCACGGTCTGGCTCGATGCTCCGGTCGACGTGCTGACGGAACGGACGGGTCGTCGCGATACTCGGCCGCTCCTTCGCAACAACGACCGCAAGCAGGCTCTCCAGCGGCTCAATCGGGAGCGCGGGCCGGCCTATGCCGAGGCGCACATCCGGGTCACCAGCAATGCCGGCGTTCACCGCACGGTGGTCGACTCGATCGTCGCGGCCCTCGAAGATTACCTCGACCGTGGCGGTTCGGGCGGAATCTCCGGCGATTCCTCGTCCGGGAGCGGACCCGAGACGAACGACCGCTCCGCGCCGGCGTGAAGGTCGCCGCTGGCCGCTTGCCGCTCCAGCCGTTCGCAATCGCGAAGCCTATATTCGCGATCGACTCGCTCGATTTCCGGCGCTGGAATCCCGATGGCTCGTAACGCCGCTTTCCCCATCAGGACGGCGCCTTCGAAAAGCTCGCGCTCGGCAAGGGCAAGGTCGAGGCCTTGCAGCTTCATCAAGTGAACGCGGTCGAATACCCGCACCATGACGGCCGCTTGCGGGAAAGCCTGCAGGACCGCGGCAACGGCGTCGCGGGTCATCTCCCCGCCCTCATTGTCGTTGCAAAATGCGATGACGTGCGCCGTATCGGCGCCTGCCAACCGAAGCAGGTCGAGACGAAGGCCGTCACCATAATAGACCTTGGTTCCAAACGATCCGGACCGTTCGATCTGGCTCGGCTTCTTGTCGATGATCGTGACGCCGACCGCTTTTGCCATCAGCATCTGCGCAACCGTCTGTCCGAAGCGGCCGTAGCCGACGACGATGGCGCTCGTTTCGGGCGATTCTTCGGGACCGGCCAAGCTGTCGCCCCGCTCCTCCCGGCGCTCGAGCCAATCGGTGAGCCGCATGAGGAAGGGCGTTGCAGCCATAGACAGAGTGACGACGGCAGCGAACAGCGATGCTGCTTCGGGGAGGATGAGCCGCGCCGCCGTTGCCTGGGCGAACAGGACGAACCCGAACTCGCCCGCCTGGCTGAGCAATAGTCCGAGCCGGATGCTTCGCGGCCAGTTGTTGCCGAACAGTCGCGCGAGGCCCGCCATGAGAGTGCTCTTGGTCACGATCACCAGGGCCGCGACCCCAATGACGAACAGGGGCCGCTGCGCGATGACGCCCAGGTCCAGAAGCATCCCCACCGAGAGGAAGAAAAGGCCGAGGAGGATCGAGCGGAACGGCTCCACGTCGCTTTCGAGTTCGTGCCTGTAAGGCAATTCCGCGAGCATGACCCCGGCGATGAAGGCACCAAGAGCGACCGACAGGTGAAGGGAGTGCATGACCGCGGAAGCGGCAACGACCGTGAAGAGGCCGGCAACCACGAACAGCTCGCGCTCTCCGAAGCGCCCGACGAGCCGGAACAGCGGGTTGAGGATCAGGCGCCCGGCAAGAACCAGCCCGAGGATCGCACCGACGGTGTAGAGGGCGAGCGTCCAGCCGCCCGGCTCTGAGGGGTCCGGAGGCGTTCGCGCCATTGCCGCAATGATGGTTATCATCGGGACGATCGACAGGTCCTGGAACAGCAGGACCGAGAAGGCCCGCTCGCCCTCGGGCGTGTTGAGTTCGTTGTCGGCGCGAAGCATCGGCAACACCTGGGCCGTCGAAGACAGGCTGAGCGGAAGCCCGATCGCCAGTGACGCTTCGGGCGAGAGGCCGACCGTGAAGTGCAGAAGGACGGCAATGGCGATGCCGCACAGGACCACCTGTGCCAGGCCGAGCCCGAAGATGTCGTTCCTGAGCCGCCACAACCGCCCGGGGCGAAGCTCCAGCCCTACCACGAACAACAATAGGGCAATTCCGATTTCGGTAACGCTGGTGAGCTGGCGCGGGTCTCGGATGAGGCCCAGGACTCCCGGGCCGATAAGAGCGCCCGCGACGATGTAACCCAGGGTCGCTCCCAGCTTCAGCCTGCGAAAGATAGTGACGAAGAGCAGCGCCGCGCCGAGCATGATGGCGCCGCTTTCGAGAATCGCGCTCGTTGCCTGCGCCGTTTCGGCGGCGGTCGTTGCGGCGTTCACACCGCCGACTCTAAAGCGGCGAGCAAGGTTCGCACCGGCAGCAGGATCGCCCCGTGGCGACCGCTTCGCGCTCGCGCCGGCGCAAGTGCATCGTAGCCGGGCCAGTCGGGCGGGTTGTCGCGCGCTCCCGATAGCCAGGCACCAAGCTGGTCGAGCGCGGCTTCCACATCACCCCGAGTCCGTCCCGGCGCCTGCTGCGCGACGAGCGCTGCCGACGCCTGTCCGAACGCGCAGGCGAGCACCGTTTGCGATACGGCCACGATTCGCCCGTCTTTCACCTGCACTTCGCTTTGCATCCTGCTTCCGCAAGTCGGCGAGCGCCGTGCAGCCGAACCATCCACCCGCTCAAGGTGCTGCGGCGGCGGGAGCGAGGCGGCCAGCCGCAGGATCTCGGTCGTGTAGAGCGGCGCGTTCATTGTCCGATCATTCCCGTCGCCACGTGGTGCCGGAGGCGCTGTCTTCCAAGACGATACCCGCTGCCTTCAGTTCGTCGCGGATTCGATCGGCAGTGGCGAAGTCGCGATTGGCCTTGGCCTCGGCTCGCTCGGCGATCTTCGCTTCGATCGCAGCATCGTCGCCGCTGCCGCCGCCACGGAACCATTCGCCGGCAGCCGATCCGAGGAGGCCAAGCAGGTTCGCGCTCGCCTTCAGCTTGGCGGGATGTTCGATGGCGTTCAGCCGCGAGATCGCCAGCGGCGTGTTGAGATCGTCGCTCAATGCATCGGCGACCGCTGGGTCCGCTTCGCCCGGCTCGGCATCCCCGACTTTTCGGTAAAGCCCGTCCAGCACCGCCTTGCTCTGCTCGATCAGCTTTTCCGTCCACGGGAGCGGCGAGCGATAGTGCGCGCTCAGCAGCGCCAGCCGCAACGTCTCTCCGCGATGCCCCTGCTCCAGCAAGTCGTGCGGAGTGACGATATTGCCGAGGCTCTTCGACATCTTCTCGGCGCCCATGTCCACGAACCCGTTGTGGACCCAGTATCGCGCGAGCGCGGCGCCGCCGTGCGCGCAGCGGCTCTGCGCGATTTCGTTCTCATGGTGCGGGAAAATGAGGTCGAGCCCGCCGCCGTGAATGTCGATGGTCTCGCCGAGATGATGCTCGATCATGGCCGAGCATTCGAGATGCCAGCCCGGCCGCCCGCGGCCCCACGGGCTGTCCCACCCGATGACGTCCGGATCGCTGGGTTTCCACAGCACGAAGTCGGCGGGGTCTCGCTTGTAGGGCGCGACTTCCACACGCGCGCCGGCAATCATCTGGCCGCGGTCGCGGTGGCTGAGGATTCCGTAGGCGGGGTCGCTGGTGACGTCGAACAGCACGTGCCCTTCCGCGGCATAAGCGTAGCCGGCGTCGATCAGCGTTTCGATCATCGCGATCATCGGACCGATCTCGTGAGTTGCGTGTGGGGCGATGGTCGGCGGCTCCACGCCGAGCGCACCCATGTCCTCGAGATAAAGTTTTTCGTACCTGTCGGTGATCACGCCCGGATCGACGCCCTCGGCCTCAGCCGCGGCGATGATCTTGTCGTCGACGTCGGTGACGTTACGCGCGTAGACGAGGCTGTCGGAACCGAACTCGTGCCGGATCAGGCGGGCGAGCGTGTCGAAAACGACCGCCGGCCGGGCGTTGCCGATGTGGGCGCGACCGTAAACGGTCGGGCCGCACACATACATGGTGATGCGGTTCGGGTCTGCGGGCTCGAAATCCCGCTTTTCGCGGGTCAGCGTGTCGTAAAGACGGATCATTGGCCGGAGTCCTCGCGGACGTGGCGGCGCGTTTCGACCCAGTCGACGATGGCGCGGCCGCTGGCGTTGAGGAGCGGATAGGTGCGCGAATCCGTCATCCACGGCGGCCGCTCCGCTTCCGGTCCGTAGATCAGGTCGGTCGCCAGGTTGGCGAACAGGAAGAAGAGAGTCGCCGCGAGCAACCCCTTCACCACTCCGAAGCCGCCGCCGAGCACCCGGTCGATCGGCCCCAGCAGCGACCGCTTCATCTTGCCGCCGATTGCACGGGCAAGGAGCTTGACGAGGATGAACGTGGGCAGGAACAGCACCGCGAAGGCGAGGACGGATGCGCCTTCCGCGGTACCGACGCTGTGCGCGATCCCGGTCGAAAGCTGCGTATGGAACAGCTTGATCATCGCAATCGCCGCTGCCCAGGCGAGGAGCGACAGGATTTCGTAAACGAAGCCGCGGACGAAGCCGATCGCGCCGCCGCCGAACAGCAGGATCAGGACGAAGATATCGAGCGCGGTCACGCTGCTGCGGCTAACCGCGCGAGAGCGCTAGTCAAGTTCAGCGGCCCAGTATCTGGTCCACCAGAGCCCGCAGATTGGCGAAGTGACCGGCCGAAATGCCGTCGACCGCCTTCACTTCCCTGGGCACCCACGCCTTTTCGAACCCGAGCTTGGCCAATTCCTTCAAGCGCAGCGGCGCGTGCGCGACCGGGCGGATTTCGCCCGACAAGGCAATTTCGCCGAGGACCACTGCTTCCGACGGGATCGGGCGTTCGGACATGGCTGAAACCAGTGCTGCCGCGACTGCAAGATCAGCAGCCGGGTCGGTCAGCCGATAGCCACCCGCCACGTTGAGATAGACCTCGGTCGTGCCGAAGCTGAGACCGCAGCGCGCCTCCAGAACCGCGAGGATCATCGCCAGCCGTCCGCTGTCCCAGCCGACTGCGGCTCGCCTCGGAGTCGCGCCGCTCGCAAGCCGGACCGTCAGCGCCTGGATTTCGACCAACACCGGTCGCGAGCCCTCGATAGCCGGAAAAATGCTGGTCCCGCTAACCGGTTCGTCGCGGCGGGTGAGGAACAGCGCCGAGGGGTTCGACACTTCGGCGAGCCCCTGCCCTTCCATCGCGAATACGCCGATTTCGTCGGTGCCGCCGAAGCGGTTCTTGAGCGCCCGCAGGATGCGATACTGGTGGCTGCGCTCGCCCTCGAAGCTCAGCACCGTGTCGACCATATGCTCGAGCACGCGCGGGCCAGCGATATTGCCGTCCTTGGTGACATGGCCGACGAGAACGACCGCTGTCCCGTTTTCCTTCGCGAAGCGCACCAGTTCCTGCGCCGAAGCGCGAACCTGGCTGACGGTCCCCGGCGCTCCCTCGATCAGGTCGCTGTGCATGGTCTGGATCGAATCGATGACGAGCAGGTCGGGCGAATCGCCCTCGCCAAGAGTGGTCAGGACGTCGCGCACGGACGTGGCCGCGGCCAGCCGAACCGGCGACTTGCCCAGCCCGAGCCGTACCGCGCGCAGCCGCACCTGCTCGGCCGATTCCTCACCGGAGACATAGACGACGTTGCGGCCCGCGCTCGCCAGCCTGGCGCCGATCTGGAGCAGCAAGGTCGACTTGCCGATGCCCGGATCGCCACCGACCAGCATCGCCGATCCGGGCACGATCCCGCCGCCGACCGCACGGTCGAATTCGGCAACGCCGCTAACGACACGGTCGGGAAGAGCTGCCGGATGATCGAGTCCGACCAACTCGATCTTTCTCCCGCCGCCCTGGAGATTGTGCTTGGCGGCGAAAATGCTGGTCACCTCGGCCGCTTCCTGGACCAACGTGTTCCACTCGGCACAGTCGGGGCACTGCCCCTGCCAGCGCACCGTCACCGACCCGCAGGCCTGACACACATATTTGCTTTTCGCTTTTGCCATCGCTTGCAAGGTTAGCGAATCTGCAATTGTTCGCTAGGGCGAATGCGATGGTCATCCCGCCAATTCCACTCGGCTCCGTCGGAGTGCTGCTTGTCGTAGCGGCCATCATCGCGATGGTGAGCCGGCGGCTCGGCCTTCCATACAGTGTCGGACTCGTTGCCGCGGGACTGCTGATCTCGATCGTCCCGAACCGCCCCGAACTGCCGCTTTCGCGCGACCTCATCTTCAACATCCTGCTGCCGCCGTTGATCTTCGACGCCGCGCTCCAGCTCAACTGGAAGCCGTTCCGGCGCGAACTCCCGCTCACGCTGACACTTGCGTTCGTGGGAGTCATCGTCGCAAGCGCCTTCGTTGCGGCGGGAATGCATTTCCTGATCGGGTGGAGCTGGATCGGCGCGGGCCTGTTCGCGGTGCTGATCGCGGCCACTGACCCGGTTTCCGTCATCGCCGCGTTCAAGGAAATGAACGCCGAGAAGCGGCTGTGCATGATCGTCGAATCCGAAAGCCTGATGAACGACGGCGTGGCAGCGGTGGGTTTTGCGGTACTCGCGGCGCTGGCCGGCGGCGCGACGGCCTCGGTTTCCTCGATAGTTCCGGAGTTCCTGTGGACCGTCTTTGGCGGAATTGGAATCGGCGGCGTGACGACCGGGGCAGTCCTTCTTCTTGCGGGGCGAACCGAGGACCATCTGGTCGAAATTACCCTGACCACGATCGCAGCCTACGCGTCGTTCCTGACGGCGGAGCATTTCGGAGCATCCGGAATCCTGGCCTCGCTTACTGCCGGATTGCTGGTCGGCAACGTCGGCTGGATGGGCGCGATTTCCGACAGCGGGCGCCCGCACGTCCTGTCGTTTTGGGAATATGCGGCCTTCCTCGCCAACTCCTTCGTTTTCATGCTCATCGGCGTTCACGAAGCCAGCATGCCGCTCAGCGTCCTCGGGTGGGTTGCCGCTGGGACGGCGATCCTTCTCGTTCTCATCGGACGGGCAATCACGGTCTACCCGCTGTCCGCCGCATTCGAGCCCACGAAGCTGCAGATGCCTCTCGCATACCAGCACATTCTTTTTTGGGGCGGTCTTCGCGGCGCGCTCGCACTTGCTCTCGCGCTTGCGGTCCCCAACAGCGTACCCGAAAAGCTTCCGATCATCGTCACCGCCTTCGTCGTCGTCGCCTTTTCCATTTTCGTCCAGGGGCTGACGATGCCCTGGATGGTCGAGAAGCTGGGAGTCACCAGGAAGGGTCCCCCGCCGAAGGAGACGGAAGCCTGATCGCGCCGATTGCCGCATTTCGATGCGCCGACTAGGGCCGAGCGTGTGAGCCTTCTTCCCGAACCGCTTCGACTGCCCGCGTTCCGCGCCTTCTGGCTTGCCCGCCTGACGTCGACCATCGCGCAGATGGCGATGGTGATCGTCATCGGCTGGCAGGTTTACGATATCGCCCGCCAGACGATGGATCCGAGCTCGGCGGCGCTTCGCCTCGGCATCATCGGGTTGGTGCAGTTCGCGCCGCTGTTCCTGCTGACGCTGGTGACCGGCTGGGCCGCCGATCACATCGACCGGCGCTGGATTGCGCGCGGCTCGGTTTCGCTGGAACTGCTCTGCGCGTGCGCTCTGGCCCTGTTCGCCTGGACGGGCACGACGACGCTTGCGGCGCTCTACGTGGTCGCCGCGCTGCTGGGTGTGGCCCGAGCCTTCGCGGGCCCTGCGCTCGGCGCGCTCGCTCCCAATCTCGTCCCGCGAGACATCCTTCCCAAAGCCATCGCCCTGTCCTCCATCGCATGGCAGAGCGGAGCCATCGTCGGGCCGGCCGTCGGAGGCTATCTTTACGCTCTGGCGCCGGTGGCGCCTTATGCGGCGAGCGCGGTGCTCTTCTCCGTCTCCCTTGCCGGGCTCCTTACGATCGGAGCGGTCCCCAGGACGAAATCGGCACGAGGGATGCGACCGTGGCACCAGATGATCGAAGGGCTCCGCTACGTTCGCCACAACCGCCTGGTGCTGGGTGCGATCAGCCTCGATCTTTTCGCGGTTCTCCTCGGCGGGGCGACGGCGATGCTGCCCGTCTATGCGCGCGACGTACTCCACGCCGGTCCAGAGGGACTGGGACACTTGCGGGCCGCGCCGGCATTAGGTGCGACGTTGACGGCCGGCTTCTTCGCCATTCGCCCGCTCAAGACCGAGGTCGGCCTGAAGATGCTGCTGGCGGTGGCGGTCTTCGGGGGTGCGACTATCGTCTTCGGTTTGTCCACGTCCATGCCGCTGTCGCTGGCGTGCCTGACGCTGCTGGGCGCGGCCGACATGTTTTCCGTTTACGTCCGTCAGTCGCTGATCCAGCTCCACACGCCGGATGAAATGCGTGGACGCGTCGGCGCCGTCTCGTCCCTGTTCATTTCCGCGTCGAACGAACTCGGCGAAACGGAATCCGGCTTCCTTGCGGCCCTTATCGGACCCGTCGCAGCGGTGGTCGCCGGCGGCGTCGGAGCAATCGCCATCGTCGCCATCTGGGCGCACCGCTTTCCCGAGCTTCGGCTTGCGAGCACCTTCGATCCGCCGGACCTGCCGGGCGCGCCGCAGCAAGAGCGGAACGCGTGAATCGGCGCCGCGCAAGCTGCCGCGTGCGACAGATGCTAAGCAGTTGGTAACCCTCTTCGTTTCCAGCGCCGTTACTCCGCTCCGTTAACTCTTCTCCAAAGCGGACAGTCGGTTTTTTCCGCGAGGGATGGCGAATGCAGCGATCGCGCTTTGCACAAGCGGTAAGTCAGTCGTTCGAGACTTCGGAGCGCGCTTCGGTGCGCGAGGCGTTGTGGTTCGACATCGAGGCGGCGGAGAACCTGGACGACCGGTCTCTGGCCGAATCGCGCGTTGCCGCATTCGACCACACAGCCCTTCTGCTTGGAGCGACTCACCTCCTCCTGGGCGTTACCTGCATCGCCAGAGACCCGTTCGCGGGCAACGAGCCACTGGTCTCGAACCCAGCCGTTCCGCTGCTCCTGATCCTGCTCGTCGATGCGATCGCCGCCTTCGCGCTGCAATCCCGGCACAGAATCGAGATGGAGCCGCACAGCGTCTCTCGCGCAATGTGCATCTACCTTGCAGCCGTCGGCGTGCTGTGGACCGCGTTCGGACTGGCGGTCGTGATGAACGCGCCCGACCACGGACCCGTGGTCTCCGTTTCCATTTGTTCGGGCATCGCCATGATGGCGCTGGTGGCGATGACGTCGCCGCCGCTCTCCATCGTCAGCGCCTTCGTGGCAACCGCGTCATCCTCCTTCTTCTCCCCCTCCCCACTGGTCCCGATCGGGGTGGCGATACTGTCTTTCTTTCTCGTCGCTTTCGGAACTGCAGCGGCCCGAACCAACATCGCGGCGGGCCGCCGGCAACTCAATCTCGACGCCGAAGCGCGCAAGGCGCTCACCTTCGTCGACGAATTCGAAAACAGCGGCCGCGGGTGGTTCTGGGAAACCAATGCCGAGGGCACGCTGTCCTATGTCTCGCAACAGCTTGCAGACGACTTCAGCTGCGAGCCCGCAGACCTGCTGGGTCGGCAGTTCGTCGAGTTGCTATCGGTCGACAACAACTCCGACGGTGTACTCGAAGAAGGAAAAACGCTCGGGTTCCATCTTTCGGCACGTTTTCCCTTTTCCGACGTGATCGTCCGCGCCGGTAGCGACCAGGACGTGCACTGGTCGTTGTCGGGAAACCCCGTCTTCGACGAGCGCGGCCAATTCCTCGGGTTCCGCGGCATCGGTACGGATCTTACCGAGCAGCGCCGGTCAGAGCAGGAAATCTCCCGTCTCGCCCGGTTCGATTCGCTGACGGGCCTGCCGAACCGCGCCATGATGCGCCAGACGCTCGAGGAAGCGCTTCGTAACGCCGCGCACCGGCAGAAGGGGTGCAGCCTTTTCCTGATAGACCTCGACCGCTTCAAGAACGTCAACGACACGCTTGGTCACCCGATCGGAGACGCGCTCCTTCGCCAGGTCTCCGAGCGCCTTAAATCCGTGATGGGCGAGCACGGCCAGGTCGGCCGGCTTGGCGGCGACGAGTTCAAGGCAGTCCTTCCCGGCACCGTCGACATCGGCCTTTTGGAGTCGCTCGCCCGGACTTTGATCGAGCAGGTTTCGCGGCCGTACGTGATCGAGGGACACAGAATCCTCATCGGGGCATCGCTTGGAATCGCGATCGGCGATCCCGGACGAGCGTGCGCCGACAGCCTGGTTCGCGACGCCGATCTCGCACTTTACGCCGCCAAGGCCGCCGGCCGTGGGCAGCACTGCGTCTTCGAACCGGCAATGCACAGCGAAGCGACCGACCGCCAGGTACTTGAGAACGACCTTCGCGTTGCTATCGAGCGCGGCGAGCTGGAAGTTCGCTATCAACCGATCGTTCTTGCTGCCACCGAGGAGATTTCCGGATTCGAATCGCTGGTGCGATGGACCCATCCGGTCCGGGGCCCGATATCGCCAGACACGTTCATCCCGCTTGCGGAAGAGTGCGGCCTGATCGGCGACATCGGCGAGTGGGTGCTCAATACCGCCCTGACCGAAGCGTCCAACTGGCCCGAGCACGTGCGGATCGCGGTGAACCTGTCACCGATCCAGTTCAACGACCCACGGATCGTCGACACGATCGCGAAGATCCTCGAGCGGTCGGGGATCAACCCGAGCCAGGTCGAGCTCGAGATTACCGAGGGCGTCTTCCTCGCGGACAGCGACCACACCGACGGCACGTTCTCGAAGCTGAAGAAGCTCGGCGTGCGGCTGGCCCTCGACGACTTCGGGACAGGCTATTCGTCGCTGGGCTATCTGAAGAAGGCGCCATTCGACAAGATCAAGATCGACCAGAGCTTCGTTCGAGGGGCTGCGGGAACCGGCAATCGCAACAGCGCCATCATCCGCGCAATCGTCACTCTTGCGGAGAGTCTCGAAATGGAGACCTGTGCCGAAGGCGTCGAAACACACGACGATCTCGCGCTCATCCGCGAACTGGGCTGCAGCCACGTCCAGGGCTATATTTTCGGCAAACCCGCCGCGGCCGAGGAAGCGAGGGAGCTTGCCAACCGGGCGCGGGTGGAAGCAGCCGGCTTCCAGTGCCTCCGCGAACCCCGCCACCGGCTGATGCGCCGGGCAACCGCCCTGATCGGCGGCTTCGAGGAGGAAATCCGGCTGCGCAACATCTCGATAACGGGCGCGCTCGTCGAGTGCCGCCGACCGCTCACCCCTGGAACGACCCTGAAGATCGATATCGTCGGCGTCGGTCCCGTCACCGGGACGGTCAAGTGGGCCGGCGGTGGCAGGGCAGGCATCCAGTTCGAAGACCAGTTCGACCTCGCGCGCCTTGCACCGAAGAAATCGAAACCCGACCACGTGCCGATGCTTACGCCCTGGTACATCGAGCGCCGCCAGTCAGTGCGCTGACGGCGCGCTTGCGCCAGACAGAAAAACGCCGGCCCGAAGGCCGGCGCTTCGTCATGTTCGGGTCTGTGGTTATCGCTTTCGGATGTCCACGTTCGTCACCCTGCTGTTGGCGTCAACGGTGCAGCGGAACTCAAGGTCCGGATTCTGCGAATAGCCGAGCGCGCCATAGGCGCCTACGCCATAGGGGCCGTAGTTCGAGCTACTGCTTGCGAGCCCCTTCACCCGGACTTTGCCCGAGCGCAGGACTCTTGCCTGCGTAATCGAATTTACGCGGGCATTTCCCTGGCGGCCAAGAAGCGCGTTGACGGCGCCAGTCAGGCCGGTGCGATTCTGCAGCCTTGCCTGGACTGCCGACGTGCACTGCTGCTCAGCCATGCTGGTGCGATTGTAACCATTATAGGCGTTGTAGCGATTGTACCCGTAACCATACTGGTTCCCGTAGGGATAGGCGTTCGGAGCGTAATTGCCGCTCGTGTACGGCTGCCCGCTGTAGGGATAGCCGTTGTAGCCGTTATACTGGTTGTTCCACGCGTTGGGCGCGTAATTGCCACTCGTGTGGACCTGGCCCCCATAAGGATAGCCGTTGTAGCCGGGGTACGCGTACTGCGCTGCGGCCGGCGCTGCTGCTGCAAGGGCAGCGGCCCCCGCCGAGGCGGCAAGGACAGTCATCAGTCTGGTCATGTTCGAAAAACTCCTTTCACCTGACCAACGCATCGCTGGAGCCAATCGGTCGGTGGTCGTCGCGCCTGTCGCTCAGCCCGTCGTAACGGGTTGAAAAACGGGTCACTCTGGCGCGCCGCGGTCGCGGTGAGAGGGTTTTCCTCGCTTCATCCCGGGAGGTCGCGTGGAGCTAAAAGGCCTCCTCTGGAATGGCCATGACGGCCTCGGCGCCCGCCTCGATCCTGCGGCGAAGCGCTGACGCTTCCGGAAGCTCTCGCTGGGCATAGAAGCGCGCCGTCGCGAGCTTGGCCTCGTGAAACTGGCGGTCGGCGGTCTCGTCCTTCAGCGCTTCTGTCGAAACCGCGGCCATCTTCATCCACATCCAGCCGAGGCTGACGACGCCCATCAGGTCCATGTACGGATAGGCGCCCGCACCGGCATTGTCGGGGTTCTGCATTCCGTTCTGGGCAAGCCACATGGTCGCGGACTGGAGGTCGCCGAGCGCCGGCTCGAGCGCGGACGCGACGCCTGCAGGATCGCCCGCCGATTTCGCATCCGCGATTTCGCTGCCGACCAGTTCGATGAAGCTGCGGATGGCGCGGCCGCCGTCCTTGGGAAGCTTGCGGCCGACGAGGTCCATCGCCTGGATGCCGTTGGTGCCTTCGTAGATCTGCGCAATTCGCGCATCTCGGACGAACTGCTCCATTCCATGTTCGCGGATGTAGCCGTGGCCGCCGAATACCTGCTGGGCGAGCACCGCGGCCTCGAAACCCTTGTCGGTGCAATAGCCCTTGATGACGGGCGTGATCAGCCCCAGCAGGTCCTCGGCGCGGCTTCGCTCCTCTTCCTCGGGCGAGCGCCGCATCAGATCGACCTGCAGAGACCCCCAAAGCACCAGCGCGCGTGCGCCCTCATTCCAGCACCGCATCTGCATCAGCATGCGCCGCACGTCGGGGTGCACGAAGAGCGGGTCCGCCTTCGCGTCGGAGTCGCGCTTGTCCTTGTTCAGCGCCCTGCCCTGCCGGCGCTCGCGAGCGTACTGGACCGCGTTCTGGTAAGCCACTTCGCCCTGCGCGAGGCCCTGCAGGCCCACGCCGAGACGAGCTGCGTTCATCATGATGAACATCGCCTGCAGCCCCTTCTCGGGCTCTCCGACGAGCCACCCCTTCGCGCCGTCGTAATTCATCACGCAGGTGGCGTTGCCGTGGATTCCCATCTTCTTTTCGAGCGCTCCGCACGACACGGCATTGCGCTCGCCGAGCGATCCATCGTCATTGACCAGGAACTTGGGCACCACGAACAGCGAGATTCCCTTCACCGTGTCGGGCGCCTCCGGGCGCTTGGCCAGGACGAGGTGAATGATGTTCTCGGCCAGGTCATGCTCGCCCGAAGAGATGAATATCTTCGTTCCGGAAATCGAATAGCTGCCGTCGTCGTTGGGTTCGGCGCGAGTCTTGAGAAGCCCGAGATCGGTCCCGGAATGCGGTTCGGTGAGGTTCATGGTGCCGGTCCACTCGCCTGTCACCATCTTGGGCAGGTATGTCTTCTTCTGTTCGTCGGTGCCCTTGATGATCAGTGCGGCGATGGCTCCCGCCGTGAGGCCCTGGTACATTTCGAAGCTGTGATTGGCGGAAAGGATATATTCCCCCATCGCGGTCCCGATGACCTGCGGAAGCCCCTGGCCGCCCCATTCCTCAGGCGCCGTCAGAGTCGGCCAGCCGCCTTCGCGAAACTTGGCATAAGCCTCCTTGAAGCCCGGAGGCGTGGTGACCGAGCCATCCTCGTTGCGCTTGCAGCCGACTTCGTCGCCGACCTTGTTCAACGGCTGGAGAACTTCGGCTGCGAACTTGCCTGCTTCGTCCAGGATTGCCTCGACCACGTCCGGCGAGGCGTTGGAAAATCCGGGCAGGTTCGAGAATCGTTGAATCTGCAGGACATCATCGAGGACGTAGAGCGTATCTTTAACCGGCGCGGTGTAGGTCGGCATGGCTGCGTTTCCTTCTGAAACTTTGGAATCAGACTGGAACAGCTCGCCGTTCGCTTCAAGCCCGGTTCATGCCGGGGGCGACAAATGGCAAGTCCGTTCCTATATGGGTGGCAGGCGGCAAGGCGGTGGACGTGCTGACGACAAATCCTTTCGATCACAACGGGCTGGACGGCGACAAGCTGCGCGAAGAGTGTGGCGTGTTCGGAATCTGGGGCGCCGACAAGAGCTCGAGCCTGGTCGCGCTCGGTCTCCACGCACTCCAGCACCGTGGCCAGGAAGCGGCCGGCATCACCAGTTTCGACGGCTCGACCTTCCATTCCCATCGCGCGCTCGGGCAGGTCGCCGGAAACTTCGATCGCGACGATGTCATTTCAAAGCTCGCGGGACGCGCCGCGATAGGCCACGTTCGTTACTCGACGACCGGGGCATCGGCGATCCGCAACGTGCAGCCGCTGTTCGCCGAGTTGAGCGACTGCGGCTTTGCCGTCGCCCATAACGGCAACATTTCCAACGCGATGAAGCTGAGGCGGACTCTGAGCCGCCGCGGCTCGATCTTCCAGTCGACCAGCGACACCGAAGTGATCATTCACCTGGTCGCCACGTCGCACCAGTCGACCCCGCTCGACCGGCTCGTTGACGCCTTGAAGCAGGTCGAGGGCGCCTATTCGCTGCTGGTGCTTACCGAGGAAGGCCTGATCGCCTGCCGCGATCCGCTCGGAATTCGGCCGCTGGTGATGGGCAAGCTTGGCGAGGCGACGATTTTCGCGTCCGAAAGCGTTGCCCTCGACGTCATCGGCGCAACTTTCATCCGCGACATCGAACCCGGCGAGCTGGTCGTGGTCAATGGTTCCGGCATCCGCTCGTTCCGGCCGTTCGAGAAGGAAAAGCCCCGCCCCTGCATCTTCGAGCACGTCTATTTCTCGCGCCCGGACTCGGTCGTCGACGGGACGTCGGTTTACGAGGCGAGGAAGAACATCGGCGCCGAGCTCGCACGCGAGGCTCCAGTCGAGGCCGATATCGTGGTTCCCGTGCCGGACAGCGGCGTACCCGCCGCGATCGGCTACAGCCAGCAGTCGCAAATCCCGTTCGAGCTGGGGATCATTCGCTCCCACTATGTCGGGCGGACGTTCATCCAGCCGAGCCAGGAGGTTCGCAACCTCGGTGTCAAGCTCAAGCACAATGCCAATTCGGCGCTCATTGCGGGCAAGCGCGTGGTCCTGATCGACGATTCGATCGTTCGGGGGACGACGAGCCTGAAAATCGTGCAGATGATGCGCGATGCAGGCGCTCGCGAAGTGCATATGCGCATTGCCTCGCCGCCGACGAAGCACAGCTGCTTCTACGGCGTCGATACGCCGGAGCCCGCCAAACTGCTCGCCTCGCAGATGAGCGTCGAGCAGATGCGTGACTACATCAACGCCGACAGCCTCGCTTTCGTGTCGATCGAGGGTCTCTATCGTGCTCTTGGCGACAGCCGCAACGCGGACGATCCGCAGCGGTGCGACGCCTGCTTTACCGGCGATTACCCCACGCGGCTCACGGACGCGGAGGACCGCGCGCAGGAATCCGGCCTTTCGCTGGTTGCAAGCCGGTAGGCGCTTCCCCCTTTCTCGCCGACGGGCTAGGTGCCCGCCCATGACAGACAGCAGCAAATCCCTCGAGGGCAAGCTCGCGCTCGTGACTGGCGCGAGCCGCGGAATCGGCGCCGCAACGGCTGAGGCTCTCGCGTTGGCGGGTGCCCACGTCATCCTCGTCGCACGAAGCACCAATTCGCTCGAAGAAGTCGAAGAGCGAATCCACGAAGCGGGCGGGAGCGCGACCATCGCGCCGCTCGACCTCACCGATGGAGAGTCGGTCGGAAAGCTCGCTACGGCGGTAAACGACCGCTGGCCGAGTCTCGACGTGCTCGTTCTGAACGCGGCCATGCTGGGCTCGCTGACCCCCGTCGAGCATATCGACGCCAAGGAATATGCGCGCATCCTCACGCTCAACGTCGCCGCCAACCAGGCGCTGATCGCCGCGTTCGATCCCATGCTTCGCAAGAGCGACCGGGCCGACCTGGTGGCGATCACCTCCTCGGTGGGGCATGAGCCGCGCGCTTTCTGGGGCGCTTACGGCTCGTCAAAGGCTGCGCTCGAGAACCTCGTCCTCACATACGGCGACGAGACCGAACATTCGGGCAAGATCCGGGTCCACGTCGTCGACCCGGGCGCGACCCGGACGCGGATGCGTGAGCTCGCCTTCCCTGGCGAAGAGCCCGAAGACGTGAAGCCGCCGCAGGTCGTCGCCGATTTCATCGTCAAGCGGCTGGCCTCCGATGCACCAAGTGGAGAGCTGGTCCGGGTGGACGCCTAAGCCGATTAGCGTCTTGTAACGTCGACAAGCTGGCGCTTCCCGTCAGCCGAGCGGCACCGCCAGGCTGAGCCGCTCACCCGAGAATCGCTGGTCGGCGAGCCAGGTCTTGCCGTCGCGCCTGATGACGATCGGCATTCGCGCCCAGAACAGGAACGCGCGAACGTGGGGGTCCGACTGCAGCGCACGGGCGAGCTGCGGATCGCCCAGCCGGTTGGGCTCGCTCCCGGGCTCCAGGCTCAGGCCGCTCGCGATGCCGTAGCTACCCGATCCATGACGCTGCGCGGTGCGCCACAGGACACGCCGGCGCCAGAAAATCAAAGGCACCGGATTGGCGACGACGGTGGTCGGGTGAATCGATGCCAGCCGGTATCGCGCCGCGGACTCGACGCTGTGGCTCAAGGCCGCGTTGAAGGCGACGTAAATCGCGATTGTCGTGAGAACCGCGATCGGCGCCCGGGTTGAGTTCCTGCCCGCGCGCTGCCGCCACCAGGACAGTTCGAGCCCGACAATCAGCGCAAGCCAGATCAGCGGGTCGATGATGAAGACCGCGTCGCCATAGAGCCACGTGCTGGACAAGGGTTCGAGAAGGCGGATTCCATAGCTGTTGCTGAGATCCATCAGCGAGTGAACGCCGCCGCCGATAAAAGCCAGGAATAACAACGCGGAAAGTCGAAGTGGAACGTCGCCTTTGCGATTGCGCAACCGTTCCCACGCGATAACTATTGCAACCGTGAAGAATGGCAGGACAAGCAGTCCGCCGATGCCGTGCGTAAAGCCGCGGTGGAAGGCCAGCGGCTGCTCACCAATGAGCGGCGCGATGAAGCTGTCGATGTCGGGCAGGTTGGAGGAAATCACCAGCGCCGCGGTGGCCCCGCCGGTCAGCCGGTTAAGCCCGGCGCGGCCGAGAAGCACGCCCGTCAACGAGTGGGTAAGATTATCCAACCCCGAGCTGCGTCGTCACTCGGCGTGGGGCTCCTTCAATACCTGCCACGTCTGGCCCTTGGACACGAGCGCCTGCAGGTCGGGCGTCTTGCCTTCGCCGGCTTTCGCGTTCTGCTCGATCACCGCCTGTTCGAAGGTCGGGCGCGGGTCCTGGTAAATTACGCCGAGAGCGACCGGGAAGCCCTCGTCCTGACGCATTTCAAACAGCATCGCCGCGATGCCGCGGTTCTTCGGATTGTGGACGATGACCGACGGGTCTTCGCCGTCGACGATTTTCAGCGCCAGCCTCTCCGTGTCGAGCGCAAGGCCTTTGGTGCCCCCGTCGAACAGCATCTTTTCGCCCGCCTTCAGCCACAGCTGGTTGGCGGCTGCATTCTGCTTTTGGGTGAATCCGCCGAACACCTCGTCGTTATAGACGATGCAGTTCTGGAAGATTTCGACGAAGCTTGCGCCCTTGTTGGCGTGCGCGGCCTTCAGCACCTCGGGCAGGTTCTTGTGAACGTCGATCCCGCGGGCAATGAAACGAGCGCCCGACCCGAGCGCGAACATGCACGGGTTCACCGGCCGGTCCACCGAGCCGAACGGCGTCGATGGAGACCGCGTCCCGATGCGCGACGTGGGCGAATACTGGCCCTTCGTCAGGCCGTAGATCTCGTTGTTGAACAGCAGGATCTGGCAATCGAGATTGCGGCGAAGCACGTGCATCGTGTGGTTGCCACCGATGCTGAGCGCGTCGCCGTCTCCGGTGATGATCCACACGTCGAGTTCGGGATTGGCGAGCTTGACGCCCGTCGCGATCGCGGGAGCTCGGCCGTGGATCGTATGGAAGCCGTAGGTCGACATGTAATAGGGAAAGCGGCTCGAACAGCCGATCCCCGAAATGAAGACAGTGTTCTCGCGCGCGACGGCGAGGTCCGGCATTGTCCGCTGCACGGCCTTGAGCACGGCGTAATCGCCGCAACCCGGGCACCAGCGGACCTCCTGGTCGGACGCCCAGTCCTTGGCGGTGGTGACGGTGGCCATTTCGTTCATCTCAGATATCCGCCCAGATACGCGATGATGCCGACGACGATGATCAGAAGCATCAGAAGCGGCCAGACGTTGATCGGTTTCATCGCCTTATGCTCCTCAAGCTCACGCGGCGAGACGATAGTTTCATGCCTTCAGAACCCCCTCGATCGCAGCCTCGATCTCGGCAATCCGGAATGGCTGCCCAGCGACCTTGGCGAGTGACCTGGCATCGACGAGGAACTGGTCGCGAAGCAGCGTCTTGAGCTGCCCCATGTTCATCTCGGGGACGAGAATATTCTCGAAGCCGTGCAGCAGTCCGGACATGTTCTTCGGCATCGGCCAGATGTTGCGGATGTGAATGTGGCTGACGTCGAGGCCGCGATTCCGGGCGCGCCGAACCGCCTGGTGAATCGGCCCGAAGGTCGAGCCCCACCCGACCACCGCCAGCTTGCCGCTGGTGTTGCCGAGGCACACCTCCTGGTCGGGAATGGACTGGGCGACGTTGAGAACCTTGATCGCGCGCTCGTCCGTCATCTCCTGGTGCGCACCGGGGCTGTAATCGATGTTGCCCGTGCCCGGCTGCTTTTCGATACCGCCGATCCGGTGCTCCAGCCCCGCGGTGCCTGGCCGGATCCAGGGGCGTGCGCCCTCGCAGGTCCGCGCATAGGGCAGGACCCCCTCTTCGCCCGGCGCGCTGTCGTAGAACTCGACCGGGAAAGCGTCGTAGCCGCTCATATCGGGCACTCGCCACGGCTCGGCGGCATTGGCGATGTAGCCGTCGGTCAGGAGCATGACCGGAGTCATGTAGCGCGTAGCAATCCGAACCGCCTCGATGGCGCAATCGAACGCGTCGGCGGGCGATCGGGCGGCGATCACGGGCAGCGGCGAATCCGCGTTACGGCCATAGACGGCCTGGTAAAGGTCCGATTGCTCCGTCTTGGTCGGCAGTCCCGTCGAAGGGCCGCCGCGCTGCGAATTCACGACGACCAGGGGAAGCTCGGTCATGACGGCAAGCCCGAGCGCCTCCGTCTTGAGAGCGATCCCCGGGCCCGAGGAGGAGGTGATTCCAAGCTGGCCCGCATAGGATGCGCCGATTGCCGCGCAAATCGCGGCGATTTCGTCCTCGGCCTGGAAGGTCGTGATCCCGAACTCCTTCAGCCTGGACAGGTGGTGGAGAAGCGGGCTTGCGGGCGTGATCGGGTACGAACCGAAGAACATGCCGATGCTGGCGAGCTGGCACCCGGCGACAAGCCCGAGCGCAAGGGCTTCCGCACCGGTCACGGTCCGGTACAGACCCGGCTCGGCGGGCGCGGGCGCGATGTCGCGCTGCACGATCGCAGGCGCTCCGATTTCGACGGTCTCGCCGTAAGCGTGCCCCGCGTTGAGAGCGGCGATATTGGCTTCGGCAAGCTCGGGCGCTTTCGCGAACTTCGCCTTCAGCCAGTCGATGATCGGCTGGCGGTCACGATCGAACATCCACAGCGCCAGCCCCAGCGTCCACATGTTCTTGCAGCGCAGCGCTTCCTTGTTGCCGAGCCCGAACGGCTTCACGGCATCCAGCGTAAGCTGCGAAATGTTGAAACTGACGACCTGCCACTTCGACAGGCTGTCGTTGTCCAGCGGATTGTCGTCGTAGCCGGCCTTCGACAGGTTGCGTGGCGTGAACTCGCCCTCGTCCGCGATGATGAGCCCGCCTTCGCGCAACTGGTCGACATTCACCTTCAGCGCCGCCGGGTTCATCGCGATCAGCACGTCGGGCTGGTCGCCGGCGGTCTCGATCGACGCGGATCCGAAATTGATCTGGAAGGCCGACACGCCGAACGTGGTGCCCTGCGGCGCGCGGATCTCGGCGGGGAAATCCGGGAAGGTGGCAAGGTCGTTGCCGGCAAGCGCGGTCGACAGCGTGAACTGCCCACCGGTGAGCTGCATTCCGTCGCCGGAATCGCCTGCAAAACGGACCACGACAGCCTCCGGCTCCGGCTGGGCGGCGGCGTCTTCTGAAGTAACGAGATGTTCGGCGGTCGCCATTCTAGTCCTCAAACTGGGTCAACTTAGATAAGACCCGTCAGCGGCTTATGCCACCACCTTCGGCGCGCCGATTGCCAATTTGTCCTCCTGCGCGCAAAAGCGGTGCGGGGGCGATAACCGATGTTGAAGCGAGTTGTTGCGACACTGCGCGCTCACGACTGGACGGCAGTCGTTGTCGAGCTGATCATCGTCATTGTCGGCGTTTTCATCGGCACCTGGGTGGCGAACCTCAACCAGGACCGGATCGAACGCCGCGAAACGCAGCAGATGCTTCGCAATCTCCGGCCCGAGCTGAAGAGCGACATCGCAGGCTTCGCGACTCTGCGCACTTATTATCGAACGACGAGGCGTTACGGCGACATCGCGTTCGCCGGCTGGGCGGACGACCCGAAGGTCAGCGATCGAGATTTCGTCATCGCCGCCTACCAGGCAAGCCAGAACACCTTCACGGGGATCAACAACAGCAGCTGGGCCCAGATTTTCGGAGGCGACCGCCTGCGCACTGTCGACGATGCGGGCATTCGCGAGGATCTCAGCGCGCTGATGACGACGGATTACAACGTCATCGAAAAAGAGATTTTCTCCGATTACCGGCAACACGTGCGGCAGGTCGTTCCCGAGGACGTACAGGACGCCGTCCGGTCGCAATGTGGAGATCAGAGATTTGGGCCGGTCGGCTGGATCCGCCTGCCGGCCAGCTGCACGATCGGCCTTCCGGATCAAAGATTTCGCACCGCAGCAAAGGCCCTGCGCAGTCATCCCGAACTGGTTGGCGAGCTGCGGTGGCACTTCGCCGCGGTCGCGACCTACATCAGCAACATCAACAATCTCGACGAGATTTCACGTCGGCTCCTGAAGCGAATCGAGAGCATTTGACCGCCGCGCCGCGCAACACGTGAGCAAAGCGCCGCTCCAGCTTCGCTGGTGCCCCGAAAACCGATTGCTTCACTGCGGCAGGGACAGCATGAAACGGCAATGAGCACGCTCTTCATTCGCGACGACGTCCAGCGCTTCCTGGACTATCTCAACTCGCTGCCGGGTCCTCCGAGCCATCAGCTAGGACCGCAGGGGGCACGCGAACTGATGATAGCTTCGCGCTATGCCGCCGATGCCGAAACGGGCGAGTTGGCCATCATTCGCGATTTCGCCGGACCTGGCGCGGACGGCGACATTCGCATGCGCCTGTACAATTCGCGCAAGAACCGCGATTCCGGTCCGCTGCTCGTCTTCATCCACGGTGGCGGGTTCGTGATCGGCGACCTGGAAACCCACGAGCCGCTGTGCGCCGCAATCGCGCGCGGGCTCGACATGCCCGTGGTCGCCCTGGACTATCGCCTTGCTCCCGAACATCCGTTCCCGGGCGGCATCGAGGATTCGATAGCGGCGATTCGCTGGCTCGCCACGGCTCCGGACGCGCTCGGATTCACGCCCACCGGGCTGGTCCTCGCCGGCGACAGCGCAGGCGGCAATTTCGCGCTCGTGACCACCGCCGCCCTTCGCGACGAGCCGGCGGATGTCCCGGTTGTCGCCCAGTGGGGCATCTACCCGGCCGCCGATCCGGCCCAGCGTTATCCCAGTTACGACCAGTTCTGCGAAGGCCACCTGCTGACCAGCGACGGCATGGCGTGGTTCGACGAATGCTATACGGGCGACAAGGACGACTGGCGCTATTCGCCGATGCTGAAAGGCTTCGAAGGTTTGCCGCCGACCTTCATCCTGACGGCGGCGCTGGACCCGATCCGTGACCAGGGACGCGCTTATGCGGCCGGGTGCGCGAACGCCGGCGTGAAGACGCTTTACTGGGAGACGCCGGGCGTCATCCACGGCTTCCTGAGCTTGCGCAAGGCGATCCCTTCGGCGAACGACGACCTCGAGCAGTCGCTGGCGATGCTGAGGTCGCTGATCGGCCAGTGACCAACGATTCCCAGTATCGTCCCGGAGCGGGCGTCATGCTCGTCAACACCTCCGCACAGGTGTTCGTCGGCGCGCGAATCGATAACCCGCAGGACGCCTGGCAAATGCCGCAGGGCGGGATCGACGACGGGGAGGAACCGTGGGCCGGAGCGCTTCGCGAGCTGGAGGAAGAAACGGGAATTCGCCCCGATCTCGTCCAACAAATCGCCACGCATCCGGAGGTGCTCCGCTATGACTTGCCGGCCGAGTGGCGCGGCAAACTGTGGGGCGGCAAGTGGAAGGGGCAGGTCCAGCACTGGTTCCTGGCGCGGTTCCTCGGAAGCGACGAGAACGTGAACCTCAACACCGAACATCCAGAGTTTCGCGACTGGAAATGGGTGGATCCGAGCGCGCTTCCCGAGCTGATCGTCCCCTTCAAGCGCGAATTGTACGCGCGGCTGGTCGAGGACTTCTCCCGCTATTTGTAGAACGACCGGGACAGACGCCGGATCGTCTTGTTACCGGCCATAAGCGCTTTGACCGCTCAGAGCGTCGCCTTGAACGGAACGCAAGGACGAGGGCGTCGGGATAAACGTCGGTGCCGCTCGGGCGGTGGACATACTGCACGTCGGGCACCAGATGGATTCCGTGCCCGGCCGAATAGTTGTAGAACGCTTCGAGCACCTCTTCGTGACTTTGCACTCCCGGAGCGCCGTTGGCGATCGGAAGGCCCATTGCCGCGTCGGCGCGTTGCCGCCGTGTGAGCGCCGGAGGCACGCGCCCGTAGCTGACCTGCACTCCTGCCTCGTCGCCAGGCCGGGAATCGAACGGACCTTTGTCGATCAGGCCAAGGAACGCGTAATCCCTAAACAGCGCGTGGCTGGGCGAATTCCAGGTGTAGCCGCCAAGGACGGTCACGCCGCGGCCCGACTTCGCGTCCCCCGTCACTTGCTGTTCTGCGATTGCATAAGCGCTGTAGCGGGTCGTCCGCCGGGCCGGCGCTTCGGTCGCGTACAGCGGTTTTCCGTTTATCGCGGTGTTCCATTCCGAGAAGCGCGCCGTGTCGAGCGATGCCCCCACCCTGTAGCTCCCCGGCAGGCCGCCGATCGTGGGCGTCCAGTCCACTTCCGCCGGGATCATGACTCCGCGGCCGCCGTCGAACGACCAGTGCAGGCCCCAGCGGCCGCCGGTGTGGCGATTGACTTCGTACACGCCCGTCTTGAGCTTGACCGCGTCACTGACCTTGCCGGTTATGCTGGCGCCCCAGGTTGCCCGCGGCCAGGCCGTCCAGCCGAGGTTCCCGTTCAGGCCCCTGTTCGCGCAAATTGTGAGCGAAACGAAGTCGCAGCCGTGCTGCGGCGAACCGAAATCATCCATCACCGGCAGCCGCCCGCCCTTGAGGTCGATGTCGCCGCCCGACAGCTTCTGCTCAAGATACAGCTGCGTCAGGTGGACGGGAACGTGGCCGCCCGCGCCGTAGATTTCCTGCGCATGGAAAAGGTTGTCGCCAACGAATAACCGGCTCGCATTCTTTCCATGACGATTGACCAGGCCAATGTGCACGGAAAGCCCCTTCGCCGCGGCGATCTTGTCCATGTCCAGCTTGATCTTCGCGGCCGCTTCTCCGGCATAGGCTATTCCGCGCTTTTTGCCCCCCGCGACATCGGCCGCAGCCTCGCCCGTGTAGGTCACGTCGAGCTTAATTCCGGCATCTTCGAGCGGTTTGAAGGCATCGCTTGCGAGCAGGTGGTCCCCGGAAGCGCTGCCCTTCGCGAGTGCCGGCGGCGCGGCGGCCGAAGCGGCCGCAACGATCATCAGTGTCAGGCCCGCACGCACGTGCTGCTCCTTACGAGGGGAGCTCGTAGGCGATGAAGGAATCACCCACTCCGGTATGCATGAAGTGGTGCCCGCCGGCCATGATCACGACATATTGCTTCCCGTTTTCTTCGTACGTCATCGGCGTCGCTTGTCCGCCCGCCGGCAGCGAATCGGTCCACAGTGTCTTTCCGGTCTTGAGGTCCATCGCCCGGATCAGATTGTCCGTCGTCGCGGCAAGGAAGACGACCCCACCGGCGGTCACGAGCGGCCCTCCGTTGTTCGGAGTTCCGATGGTCCACGGCAGTCCGAGAGGGATACCGAAGGGCCCGTTCCGACGGGCGGTGCCGACGGGCCGGTCCCAGATGGTCTTGCCTGTCTTCAGGTCGATCGCGCGGATTCCGCCATAGGGCGGCTGCTTGCACATTAGTTTCGTGAACGGCAGCTGCCAGCCCGCGTTGATGTAGATTGCGTAAGGCAGGCCCCACTGGTCGCCTCCGTCCATGGAGGCGTGCTTTTTCTTTCGGCCATCCTTGTATTTGTATCCGTAAGGCGCCCAGCCCCACTTCTCCGCCTGCGCGCGAGGGATCAGCCGGTCGTAGTTCGGCATGTCGTTGTAGTTGGCGATGACGATCCCACGGATCGGGTCGACAGCAAGGCTGCCCCAGTCGCTTCCGCCGTTATAGCTGGGATATTCGAGGTAATATTTGTCAGCGGTCGGCGGTGTGAACATTCCCTTGTAGCTCGCCTGGCGGAACTTGATCCGGCAGTAGAGCTGATCCAGCGGCGACATGCCCCACATGTCCTTTTCCTGCAGGTCGTCGAACGCGAGCGTGTGGAAGGTGGAGGCGGGCTGCCATGTTGCGCGCTCGTCACCCTCTACGCCGCCTTGCGGAGCGGGTTGCCTTTTGATCGGGAACAGCGGTTTACCCGTCCTCCTGTCCAGAACGTAGATGTCGCCCTTCTTGCTGGTGAGGACGATTGCCGGAACGGTTCCGTTGCCGGCGGGGAAATCGACGAGGGTCGGCTGCGAACCAAGGTCGTAGTCCCACACGTCATTGTTCATCGTTCGGAAGTGCCAGCGTTCCTTTCCGGTCTTGGAGTCCACAGCTACCAGTGCATCGGTATACTCGTCCTCGACCTTCGCCCGATGTCCGCTCATGTAATCGTCGGCGCTGTTCCCCAGCGGCAGGTAGACGAGCCCGAGCTTCGGGTCTCCGACCGCAGTCGTCCACATGTTGGGCGTGCCTCGAGTAAAGACCTTCCCGTTGGCAGGATTCGGGGAGGCGTCGGGCTGGGTCACGTCCCACGCCCAAACTCGCTTGCCGCTCACCGCATCGAAACCCTGGACCACGCCGGAAGGCGCGCTGCGATACTTGTTGTCGAGGATCTGCGCGCCAACCACGATGACCCCGTTGGTAATGACCGGAACGGCGGTGATTGCGACCATCCCCGGGATTACAGGCCCCATTCCTGCCCGGAACTGCGCCTGGCCATTCTGCCCGAAATCACGACACGGAAGGCCGTTCCTGGCATCGACCGCGATCACCCGCGCGTCGAGCGTGCCTTCGATGATGCGTGCATGGCACGGAGCGTTCGCCGGGATTTGCGGCGCTTCGTAGTAGGCGACTCCGCGGCACGTCGCGCCATAGGGAATCCACTTGTCCTTGACCTCCGGATCGTAGCGCCAGACCTCTTTTCCGTTCCTGGCATCCACCGCCATGATCTTGTTCATCGCCGAGCACAGGAACAGCTTGTCGCCGACCTTGATCGGCGTGGTCTCGGGCGAATACTTCCCCTCCTCCGCCGATCCCTGCGGCAGGTCGCCGGTATGGAAGACCCAGGCGCGCTTCAGCTTCTTCACGTTGTCCGGCGTGATTTGCGTCAGCGGACTGTAACGCCACGCCGAACCGCTTCCGCCGTAGGCGGGCCAGTCGGCGCCGACCTTCATGGTCGAAGGATCGCTGACGCTGGTCGCGAGCTGCTGCGGAAAGGCGCCAATGTCACGCGACCCGCTGTTGGCAACCCCGTAAGCGGCGACGACGAACAGGAGAGCGACGCCGGCGGCAGCGCCCACGGCAAGGGCCCAGCTCCACCTGGCCACCAGTGGCAGGCACAGAAGGACGAGGATCAGCAACACGGTCGGCGCGAAGACTCTCGGCAGCAGCGGCCACGGCTGCGCTCCGACTTCCCAGAACGCCCAGATCAGCGTTCCGATGTAGATGGCAACGTAGAGCCAGACGCCCCAGGCGCGGCGCTCGACGAGCAACCAGGCGGAAACGCACAGGGCCACCCCCGTAATCACATAGTAGAAAGAGCCGCCCAGCGCCGCGAGCCAGATCCCGCCGAGGGTGAGAATTGCACCGATGAGGAAAAACAAGCCCGCGACCATGCCGACGTAGAGTGGGGTCGAAGCGGCTCTGTCTCCCGCCGTGATTGCTGTCATTTGTTCGCCTCCGTAACGACAGAACGGGGCAAATCGTCGAGAGTTGCGAAACCTGATGTTCCTCAACCGGAACGGCTGCTGGTGTGGCGTTCGCAATGGACCCCCGCTAGGGGATGCCCGCATGGGGCTGAGCAAGGACGAACAAACCGTTGTCGATCTCGCCGGGGCCGAGCCAATGCTCGACCAGGTGCTCGACTGGAGTGCAATCAACAGCGGCTCGCGCAACCTCGAAGGGCTGAAGCGGATGGCATCCGTTCTCGCCGACGCCTTTTCCGCGCTTCCCGGGGATCTCAAGCTCCTCGACCCGGCGGCTGTCGAAAGCATCGACGCGGCCGGCCAGCGAGTTGCCGTCGAACACGGCCGCAACCTGCACCTGAAGGTGAGAGCCGATGCACCCGTGCAGCTGCTCTTCACGGGGCATATGGACACGGTTTTCGGCGACGATCATCCATTCCAGCAGACGCGCTGGCTTGAGGACGGCGTGCTGAACGGACCCGGCGTTGCCGACATGAAGGGCGGTCTCGCCGTCATGCTCGCGGCGTTGAAAGCGATCGAGTCGACCCAATCCGCGAAAACGATCGGCTACGAAGTCGTCATCAACAGCGACGAGGAGGTCGGTTCGCCTGGATCGGCCGCCCTTCTTGCGCGCTCGGCCGCTGGCAAGCGCGCCGCGCTGACCTACGAGCCGTCGGCGCTTCCTGATGGAACGCTCGCTGGCGCAAGGCCCGGGAGCGGCAACTATTCCATCGTCGTCCACGGCCGTTCGGCCCACGCGGGGCGAAACCCCGACGACGGTCGGAACGCACTTCTCGCCGCTGCCGATCTCGCGCTTCGGCTGGCCTCCCTTCGCGAGGACGGGCTGAGCGTCAATCCGGCGCGGATCGAAGGGGGAAGCCCCAGCAACGTCGTTCCCGACCTCGCCGTCCTCAGAGTGAACATGCGCCCGCGCACACCCGAGCTGCAGGCGAAGGCGGAGCGGTCCGTTGCCGACCTCGTCGCTGCCGTCGAATCCGAGCGCGAGGTGCAAATAGATTGTCATGGCGGCTTCGGCCGGCCGCCAAAGCCAATGACGCCCGCCATGGAGCGGCTGTTCTCGCTGGTAAAGACGGCCGGTCGCGATCTCGGCCAGGCGATCGAATGGAAGGCGACTGGCGGCGTTTGCGACGGAAACAACATTGCCGCTTGCGGAGTACCGGTCGTGGACACGATGGGCGTTCGAGGCGGCAAGATTCACAGTGGCGAGGAATTCATGATTGCCGACAGCCTTGCGGAGCGTGCGGCGCTTTCCGCAGTGACCATCTTGCGGATCGCGGGAGAGCGGGAATGACGTTCCGCGTTCGCCCCGCCCGTCCGGATGATTATGGCGCGATCTACAAGATGGCAAAGCTGACCGGCGGCGGGTTCACCAACCTTCCACCGGAAAAATCGACGCTGGTCGACAAGCTCGAGCGCTCGGCGGCGTCCTTCGAGCGCGACTGCGACAAGCAAAGCGGCGATCTCTACATGTTCGTTCTCGAAGATCCGGACAACGGCAAGATCCGCGGCACCTGCCAGGTCTTCGGCGAGGTTGGCGTGAACGAGCCCTTCTACAGCTATCACATGAGCACGCTCACGCAGGCGAGCCCGGAGCTCGGCAAGACGTTCCGCAACCAGATGCTAACGCTGACAACCGACCTTGAAGGCTCGTCCGAGGTCGGCGGCCTCTTCCTTCACCCCGAGTGCCGCGCCGGCGGCTGGGGCGCGCTCCTCGCCCGAAGCCGTTACCTCTTCATCAAGATGCACCGGGAACGCTTCGGCGATCGCACCCTGGCCGAGCTTCGCGGCGTCATGGACGAGGCGGGCAATGCGCCGTTCTGGGACGCGCTCGCGGGCAAGTTCTTCGACATGAGCTTCCCGGAAGCCGACGAGTTCAACGCGGTCCACGGCACGCGCTTCATCGCTGACCTGATGCCGCGAACGCCGGTTTACGTCGCGCTGCTCCCGGAGAGCGCAAAGGCTGTCATGGGGCAGCCCCATCCGAGCGGGCGTGCGGCGCTGAAGATGCTGGAGAAGGAGGGGTTCGTCTTCGACCGCTACATCGACATCTTCGACGGCGGGCCGACCGTCGTGGCTCCGACGGACAAGATCCGGACCGTCCGGGAAGCAGAATATCGCCAGGTTGCATCCGTCGGCGAGGCAGGCGGGCACAGGATGATGCTCGCTGCGGGACGGCTGCAAGACTTCCGCTCCTGCTGTGCGTCCGTCGGAAAAGACTCACAGGACCGCCTCAAGATCGACCGCGAAACCGCGGACCTGCTAGAGGTGGACGAGGGCGACACCATCCTCGCAGTCGAGCGCTGATGATCCGGGAAATCAACTTCGACGGGATCGTCGGGCCAAGTCACAATTACGCCGGGCTGAGTCTCGGCAATCTCGCTTCGACGCGGAGCGTGGGCCAGGTCTCGAGGCCGCGTTCGGCGGCGCTGCAGGGCATCGACAAGATGCGAGCCAACATTCGCCTGGGGCTCTCCCAGGGCATTCTCCTTCCGCATCCGCGCCCGGACGCGCAGTGGCTTGGGGAACTTGGTACGACAATCGAATCGGCCGATCCCGTAATCGCCGCCAATGCCATGTCCGCTTCCGCCATGTGGGCAGCCAATGCAGCCACGGTTTCGCCGGCAGCCGATTGCGCCGATGGCCGCTGCCACCTTACCGTCGCGAACCTCAAGACGATGCCGCACCGAAGCCATGAGTGGCCCGCGACGCTGGCCCAGCTTCGCGTCGCGTTTTCCCACGACGCCTTCGTCGTCCATCCCCCGGTGCCGACCGCGTTCGGCGACGAGGGCGCCGCCAATCACATGCGGCTTGCAACAGACTACGGCGAACCGGGCGTCGAGCTGTTCGTCTATGGCGTAACCAGCGGCGCCTTCCCTGCTCGCCAGCACATCGAAGCTTCAAAAGCGATTGCGCGCCTTCACGAGCTCGATCCCGATCGCACCCTGTTCGTCCAGCAGTCGGAGGAAGCGATCGCCGCCGGCGGTTTCCACAACGATGTCGTAGCGGTGGCGAACCGGCGCGTGCTCTTCGCCCACCAAAAAGCCTTCGCCGACCGCCACAGGGTGGTCGCCGATTGCTCCCGGCTATTCCCGGAACTGAACTTCGTCGAAGTGCCGGAAGACGAAGTCCCGCTGGCGGACGCGATCAGCTCCTATCTTTTCAATGCGCAGCTGGTGAGTCCGCAAGGCGGCGAAACGACCCTGATCGTGCCGACGGAAGCGCGCGAAACGGCCACCGTCTGGTCGTGGCTGGAGCGGCACCTTGCAGGGAACGGGCCGATTCGGAAGGTCGAGGTGGTGGACGTTCGCCAGTCCATGGCCAACGGCGGCGGGCCCGCTTGCCTTCGCCTCCGGGTCGTCGCCGATCCCGCCACGGTCGATCCGCGTTTCATGGTGGACGAAGCCAGACTGGACCGCATAGCGGACGTCATCGCGGCGCACTGGCCCGAAAGCATCCATTCGAAAGACTTGCAGGACCCGAAGCTGGTGGCGGCGATCGAGACCGCTCGGGCGCGCCTGCTGGAAACGCTCGACCTCACGCAGCTCATTTAGGCCGCGCTCGTTCAAGCAACTCGCGCGACGGAATCCCGGAATGGCACATCCGGGGCGAAGGTTAGCGCGTCTTTAACCTTGTCCGTTAGGACTTAAAGGGCTCAAAACTGCCGCTGTTGCGTTGGATGTTAACGAAATGGCGATGCTGAGAAAAATCGGACAACTCTTCATTATCAAGACGCGTTTCGAGGCGTGGCTGGTGATCTATGCCATCGCCGTCGGCTCCGTTGAGCGCGGGCAGCACTACCTGGCGCAATATCCGGGATATGGCGGCTGGATGCTCGCCCTGGCGTGCACAGGCGTCGTGTTCGTCGCCGGCGCAAAGCTTCTCGATTCCGTGCCCAAGGCTGCGGCCGAGCCGGCCCGGGTCAGCGGTAATCGACCCACAGGTCTCCGCGGCTATTTCGGTTCAGGGTCACGACCTTGGCTTCGCACAGGTTCACGCCCGACCACTGTACGAGCCGGCCATCGGGCAGCGTTGCCTGGAGATCGAACGCGCAGTCCGGATTGCTGAACTGAACGGAACCGCGCCCGCCCGACTTTGCGACCGGAACGGGGGTTACGACGAGCGGGAGCCAGTTGTCGGTCCCGAAGCGCCTGACCTTCAAAGAGCTGAAATCGATGTCGGTGTTGTTGACGAGCGTGAAGTTCGCCGCCTGCGCCAGCGCCGGAACCGGCGCGGCACAGACGAGCGCTGCAATTGCGATTGAAAAGCCTCTTTTCATCCGCCCATCATACACGCGCAGCAAGCGCTGCGCGAGCACGGACGCTAGGCGGCGTCGAGCGTCGGATAAACGGGCCAGGAGCGGCAGGTCACTGTCGCTTTTTGTCCCTGGCGGTGGGCTTCGGTGAGGGGGAGCGCAGTCGAACAGAAGGCGCATTCGGCACTCAGCCGGCCGATGATCCACTGGCTTCGGCCGCAGCCGGGACAGTGGTTGACTTCGCCATCGCGATAAGCCGCGTGGTAGCCGCGCGCATTCGGATCGTATTGCCCCCGGCCAACGTGGGTTGAATTCAGCACGGGTAGTTTCCTTTCAACGGTTTGGTCACCAACGACCGGCGAATCGGAATGTTTCCGCAAGTGTCTGCCTGCGGCGGGAAATTGTCATGTGCGAAGACGCCGCTGTGCCGCCGCGGGACGTCTGTGGATATTAACCATCTCTTAGGGGTTCGCGCGCATCGTCTGCTCGGACCAGGGGGATTCACAATGGAGTCGAACGAACGTTTCTATCGCCGCCGGGCCTTCGAGGAGCGGGTTGCGGCGCAGCGCTCGGTAACCGAGACAGCGCGCGAGTGGCACAGCAAGCTGGCAGAAGATTTCGCGCGACGCGCAGTCAACAGCAGCGTCAGCGCCGTAGCCTAGCCACTGCATTGCCGGTCTTCGGCAAGAACGTGAGCGCAGCCGCGACAAGCGGCGGCCGCCAAAGATAAGGGTGCGACGGGACAAGCCCATCGCACCCCTTCTGGCAAACGGGAGGTTCGGTAGATCTTACGGGCCGACGTAGATCCAGCCGGACGCGATGTTGCCGAACGCAGCCGACTGCCCTTGGGCCAGCGTCTGGTTGGCGTTCGCGCTGGTCGCGAAGCCGAGCGACGCGGACGTGCCCTGCTGAGCCGTCTGGCTGTTCTGACCGCTCGAGGCGAGCATGTCATTGTTCGAGAACACGAGCGAGCCAAAGCCCGTCGACTGCGCTGCGCCGGACGACTGCTGGCCGGTGATGCCACCAGGTCCCGACGTGAGGCTGCCGCCAACCGACTGCGACGCTGCGCCGCTGGTTGAGCCAGTCGAGCCGGATCCGATCGCGATTCCCAGATCAACCGCGAATGCCGGGGTGGCCGACATTGCAGCACCCGCTGCAAGCAAAACGAGAAGTTTCTTCATGACCATACTCCTTAGTGGGGGGCATTACACGTCCACTCCCGCATGCCCCGGAGGCGGGAGCGAAGGCGGAGTTCGCGGATTACTGCGGCAGCAGCGATGCGACTTTCTGCGTGTCTGTCTGGCCCATCGCCCGGGTAACCGCTTCAGGCGTGACCTGCCCGTTCTCCGCCACCTTTGGCTGTTTGGCCGGGAGCGGTGGCGGAGGCGCCGGGGAGGGGGTTGACTGGTTCGAAGCGAGCTGCGGAGGTCCGAGCAGCCCTGCCTGCGCACACGCCATGGTCGTCGGCTGCTGACTTCCGTCGTCGGAAGTGCAGATCGACCAGATCATCAGCGTCATCAGGCGGTTCGCCAGTTCTTCCTGCCCCAGGTTGTGGGCATTGGCCGCGGCCATGCCGAATTTCTCCGCACGCCGAAGCGCCTGGCAGGAATGGTCGAATTTCGGACCGGAACCGCCGAGGCTGATCCCCAACGGAGCGACGGACGCGCCGCCGCTGACGGTGCCGCCGCAGTAATCGGACGAGAAGCTGCTCGACGCGGCAAGCGGAACAGCATTGTTGGTCCGGACTTCGGTGGTCTTGCGGGTGGTGTTGTGGAAGGAGAGGCTGGTGGCCATCGAGGTTCCGCTGGCTTGCGCGGTTCCCTGCGCGCCCTGCGCCGACTGCGGCGTGTTGGGCGTGGTGATGGTGATATTGTTCGAAAGCTGGTTCGACTGAGTTTGGTCCTGGCCCTGCCCCTGGTCCTGGCCCTGCCCCTGAGTGGAGGAGTTGCCGTAGGACGCGCTTCCCGAAATCGAGCCGGAGCTCGCGTCGGCGTTGCTTCCCGACGTGCTCGTGCTCGTACCGACATTGTTGTTGGCGGCGTTGGAGACGTCGTTGGCGGCGCCTGAAATCGAGCCGCTGGTCGCGCCGGCATTACTGCCGCTGTTGCTGGTGACGTTCGTATCCTGTGCGTATGCTGCCGACGCCGTGGACACACCCAGCGCGATCAGAATGAGCGTTTTTCTCATGACGGACTCCCCGGTTTTTCTCGCCCCTTCGGCGGAGCCGAGATGGCTAACCGCCGGGAACAACAGGGAAGTTACGTCACGCCGGGTATAGCGCCGAGTTGTCCTGATGGGCTAAGACCCGGGCTCGCTCGGGGCCTGACGAAGGGCTTAGCCCGATCGGAATAGTAAGGGGAGGAAGTCGGGATCGGGATCGACGTCCTGCCGCGTCGAGGAGAGTGCGGAAAGCTCCCGTGCCGGATGGATGTCCTGTCCTTCTAAAGCGGCAAGGGCAGCAACCCGGTTATGCGCGCCGAGCGCCCGGTAAACGGTGTTCAGGTGCACCTTCACGGTTCCGGGAGAAATGGACAGCTCCCGCGCGATTTCCTTGTTGGTGAGGCCGCGCTGCATGAGCCCGACGATCTGCTTCTGCCTGGCCGTGAGCAGCGCCTTCTGCGGTGCGTCGGCGCTTTCCTCCTGCTCGAAAACAGGAACGAAGGTGCGCCCGGACAAGACCTGGCGAAATGCGTCCACCATCTCCTCGAGCAGGAGCGTCTCCGGTATGAACCCGTCAATGCCTTGAGCGAGCAATTCGAAGACACGGCGACGGTCTGGGTGCTCCGCCGTAACGACGAGCGCCGCATCGGGGAAATCGTTCTCGAGCCGCACGATTGCGGAGGAACCGCGGGCGTCGATAATGGAGAGCGACGCCACGACCAGGGCGACTTTACACCCGAATTCGCATGGTAGTTGTGCTGCCGTTCGGCAGATCACGCGGGAGACACCCGCCCGCTTTAGAACGTCCGTGAGTGCATGCTGAAACAGCGGTATGTTGCCGATCAGAACAGCATTCGTCTCTACCATTGTCGGTTCCTGTTGGAGTTTCCCCGGAGAACGCTCCTACACATCCGCAACTCACACCACTTTGTAGCAGTACCTCACCTAAATAGCAGTGCCTTATGTACAGGAGCATATGTTACACTACTTAGTCGGTGTTGTATATTCTTCGGTTAACCCTTTCGGGTTACGGGTTGTTTAACGAAACCTGTCGTCGTCCCCGCGCAGCAGGAATTCGCCGCAATCCCGCTGCTTCTCCTTACTACCATCGATTTATCGCTCGGACCGGTGGCCGCGGCCGCGAATTGTCCCAAAGCGGGAATCCGGTCCGCGCATCGCCGAGTCGCGCGGATCAACTCGCGCCGATTCGATCTTCTTCGACCTCTAACCTGGTTGAGCGAAAGACGGTTTCGACTCGCGTAAGAAGAGCATGCGGCCGTACTGCGGCCGTACCCACCTCCCCACCCCGGAGCGCGCGACGGAGCAGTCCGCCACGCGCTCCCCCGGCAAATCATCCACTTGTGGGCATGTAGGACGGCGGATCGCTGGCGGGGAACGATTCGTCCGAGCCCTCGTCGACCCCGTCCCAACCTGGGCACGGGCGCATGAACTCGGCTCCGGCAGGACGGATCTGGCCATATTGGGCGTCGAGAGCGCCGAGTTGTTCCGGCGTGCGGCTCGTCACTGGCAGGTGAGTGAATTTGCACTTGGCGCTGAAGCGCGCCCGCTCGCGGGCGGCATTTGCGTAAGGATCGCTCATTCCGCACAAACGCGCCGAAGGCGCCGAGCGGCCCCGAATTGACCGGGCGCATCTTTGAAAAAATGGCGCGCCCGAAAGGATTCGAACCTCTGACCCCCAGATTCGTAGTCTGGTGCTCTATCCAGCTGAGCTACGGGCGCGCACTTCCGCGATTACGCGGGCAGCGGCGCACATAGGCACAGCGTCGGGGCGAAGCAACCCTGCCAAGCCGATTGCGCACGCCTTTGCGGCTTCCTACACAGCCGCCGATGCGCGGCCTTGCTCTTTTCCCGATCCTGACAATCACCGCCTGTGCCGCGCCCACCAATGCGCCATCGCTTGCTCCGCGCCCCGCCGAGGCGATCGATCCGCGCGTTCCGGTTCCCGAGCCGGTGCTTGCAACCAACCCCGATCCGGCACTGGTTGCACGGCTCGATTCGCTCGTCGTGCAGGCGCAGGCAGGCGATGCGGCCTTCGCTCCGCTAGCCGAGCAGGCGCGGACGCTCGCCCGCGCGTCGGGAGCAGCGCAGAGCGAAAGCTGGGTCGTCGCGCAGCAGGCGCTTTCGGCGGCAATCGCAGCACGTCGCCCGGTCGCGCAGGCCGTCGGGGACGTTGACGCCATGGCCGCGGACACAGTCGACAGTCTCGGCGGAATCGGCGCCGCGAACCTGAAAGCCATCAAGTCCGCTGCAGCTCGGATTGCAGAGATCGACAACCGGGAAGCCGCCAGCGTGAGCGCGATTCAGGCGCTCCTGGCGCGCTAGGCGACCGTCAGCGCGTTCTTCCTGGCGTCGGGCCAGTCGCTGGCCGCGACGCTCCACACGACGCACGGGTTAAGGTCGCCGGGGTTGTCGAACCGCGCGTCGATGAAATCGAGATCTTCGCGGCGGACCATTCCGAGCCGTTTCATCAGCCCCTGGCTGGATTCATTCCCCGGAACCGTCAGGGCAACCACCCGCGAGGCGCCGAAACGGCCGAAGGCGAGATCGAGGGAAGCGATCGCGGCTTCCTTCGCATAGCCTTTCCCCCACGAATCTTCGCGGAACCTCCAGCCGACTTCGAACTCCCCGGCAAGATCATCGGCGCCGGGAGAATTGACACGCTTGAGCCCGCAGAATCCGAGCAACTCGCCGTCCGACAGGCGCTCGACAATCCAGAAGGTATGTCCGAAATCGCGCTGATATCCCTGGATCCGCTCGAAAGCCTGCTCGTGCATGTCGCGCGGCCACACGCCGCCGAGCCAGCGCATGACGCCGGGCGTGTTGGTGTGTCGGACGAATTCGTCGAGGTCCGCCTTGTCCCAGGTTCGCAGACGGAGACGCTCCGTTTGCGTGACCACTTCACTCATCGAGCAGCCTTGCTGCATCGGGCGCGTGATAAGTCAGGACACCGGACGCGCCGGCGCGCTTGAAACCGAGAAGGGTCTCCAAAATGAGCGCGTCGCGGTCCCCTGCCCCAGCCGCTACCGAATGCTCGATCATCGCATACTCGCCCGACACCTGGTAGCCGAAGGTGGGTACTCGAAACGTGTCGCTTACTCGCCGGATGACGTCGAGATAAGGCAGGCCCGGTTTCACCATCACGAAGTCCGCGCCCTCTGCAATGTCGAGAGCGACCTCGCGGATTGCCTCGTCGCTGTTCGCCGGATCCATCTGGTAGCCGCGCTTGTCGCCCTTGAGACGTCCCTGGCTCCCGACAGCGTCGCGAAACGGACCGTAGAAAGCGGATGCATATTTCGCGGCATAAGCCATGATCGCCGTATCGAGCTTGCCCTCGCGCTCGAGAGCGGAGCGAATGGCGCCGATGCGACCGTCCATCATGTCTGACGGGGCGACGATATCCGCGCCCGCTTGCGCCTGCACGAGCGCCTGCTGGACGAGGATTTCGACGGTTTCGTCATTCAGCACCCGGCCGGAACCATCGACCAAGCCGTCGTGACCGTGGCTGGTGTACGGATCGAGAGCGACGTCTGTCAGCACCCCGACCTCAGGGACTGCATCCTTGATCGCCCTGATCGCGCGGCAGATGAGGTTGTCGGGGTTGAGCGCTTCGCGTGCGTCGTCAGTCCGCAAATCACCGGGCGTATTTGGAAACAGGGCCACGCAAGGAATTCCAAGGCGCGCCGCCTCCCGGGCGCGCTCCGCCAGCTTGTCGACCGACCAGCGGCTGACCCCCGGAAGCGAATGAATGGGCTCTTCGCACCCCTCTCCGGCGCAGATGAACAGTGGCCAGATCAAATCGCTCGGATGGAGCCGATTTTCGGCAACAAGTGCGCGCATCCAGGCGGCCGAGCGGCCGCGGCGCATGCGGGTTGCGGGAAAGGAGGCGTTCGTCATGGCCGCGCGTCTAGCGCGACAAGGGCTGGGAAAGAAGGTGGCGCCCGTTCATTACAACGGCAATGGCCGGCGAACCCCTTCCCAAGAGAGCGATCCTCATCGTCAATACGGCCAGCCGGGCGGGGAATGACTCTTTCGAGCCGGCCGTGTCTGCACTCGAAGATGCCGGGCTCAAGCTGATCAACTCGCTCGCGGTGGACGAGCCCTCGCGGCTCGACTCGGTTATCGCCGATTCCGTTGCGAAAGCGCCGATGGTGATCGTCGGCGGCGGCGACGGAACCGTCTCCTCGGCCGTGGATCATTTTGTCGGCCACGACACCGTGATGGGCATCATTCCGCTTGGAACCGCCAACAGCTTCGCACGCACCGCCGGAGTGCCGCTCGAGCTCGACGCAGCCGTGCACGCGATTGCCACCGGTCGTCGGAAGCGAATCGACCTGGGAGTCATCAACGGCGATTATTTCGCCAACACCGCAATCATCGGCCTTTCGCCGCTGATTGCAGACACCATTCCCCAAGGACTCAAGCGGGCACTCGGCCGGGCGGCCTACCTGGTGTGGGCCTGCCGAACCGCCGTTCGTTTCAACCCGTTCCGGCTGACGATCGAAACCGATTCGTCGCGGCACCGCTTCTGGGCGACCGAGGTGCGGATCGCGAACGGGCGTTTCTTCGGCGGAGTCGAAGTCGTGAAGACAGCGGCCATCGACGACGGCGAGATCGTGATCGAGGCAGTCACCGGACGGAGCAAGATGCACCTGGCCGGGAGTTGGCTTGGTGCATTGTTCAAGCTCGGGGCCCACGGGGGTGAAATCGAGCGTTTCCAGGGCACGAGCTTCAGGATCGAAACGCGGCCGCGCCTCGAAGTGGCGATTGACGGCGAGCGCGCCTGCCGAACGCCCATTGAGGTGACCGTCGCACCAGCGGCGATGGATATCGTCGTCCCCGCTATCCAGCCGGATTGAGCGCGCCGCCCGCCTCGCGGGTGGCAAGCGCCTCTTCCGCCAGTTCCTCTTCCTTCGCGATCGTTGGCGGGACGTGCATCCGCGCCTCCTTCCACCCGCCGTGAAGGTAAAATGCCAGCGACAGCGCAAGATTCGCGAACGAACTGACGGGGAAGCTCCACCAGATGGCGTCAGCGCCAAGAGCCTGGTCGGTCGCGTAGATGAAGCCAAACCGCACGGGGACGAGGCCGATGCACAGGATGACCAGCGGCCCCCACACGGAGCCATTGGCCCGAACGGTCGCGAACAGGACCATGGTCACGCCAAACAACAGGAAGTTCCAGGTGGCGACCAGGTGAATGTGGCGTGCGATCGGAAGGGCCGGGCTGTCAGCGCCCATGAACAGCGCCATCACCGATGTGTCGGCGATTGTCATCAGGACGACGAGCACACCTGTAATGAGGAGCGAGTAGACGATTCCCGAGCGGGTGATCGCACCGACCCGATCCCAAAGGTCGGCGCCGATGTTCTGGGCGACCATCGCGCTGACCGCGGCGCCGAGCGCCATCGCCGGCATCTGCACATAGGTCCAAAGCTGCATCGCCACTCCGAAAGCAGCGGCCGTGTCGACGCCGTGCCCGTTCACCAGTCCGACAAGCGCCAGCGCCGACAGGGAGATGACGATCATCTGGATGCCCATCGGCAGCCCCTTGAGGATGATCGACTTCAATATTTCGACGTTGCACCACAGGTAGCGGAACTCGCCGCCGCGAAGCCGAAGCGGGAGATCCTTTCCATAAATATAGGCGACTAGCGCGACCAAGGCAGTGCAGTTCGCAATCAGAGTCGCGGTCGCAGAGCCGGCAATTCCGAGCCTCGGCACCGGGCCCAGGCCGAGGATGAAGACGGGATTGAGGCCGCTGTCCAGCACCACCGCCACCAGCATGAACCAGAGCGGGGTCATGCTGTCCCCCGCCCCGCGAAGGCTCATCATCAGCATCGTCAGCAAGAGCAATGCCGGCATCGCCAGGAAAATCACGCGAAGGTAGGCGAGCGCGAGCGGCGCCGCAGGCTCGGGCGTGCCGAGCAGTTGCAGGATGCCGGGCGCCAGGAACCAGCCGGCAACGGCGACGACCGCGCTGATCAGCAGGAACGAGCCAGCGGTAGTTCCGACCACTCGGCGCGCCTGGTCGATATCCTTTCGCCCGATCGCCTGCCCGATGAGAATGGTCGCCGCCATTCCGAAGCCGAATACGAAGGAGATCAAAAGGAACATCACGATGTTCGCATTCGAGGTCGCCGCGAGTGCGTTCTCGCCAAGAAAGCGACCGACCCAGATCGCATTGATCGTGCCATTGAGCGACTGGACGATGGACGAAGCCAGCGTCGGAAGCGCGAACATCAGGAGCGTCGGCCCGATCGGCCCTTCCGTCAGGTTGCCGCGCGTTCGCGCGGGCGCATCCGCCATGCCGCCGCTCCTCTAGCCGAGCCTCTCCAACGCAGCGCGATAGCGTTCGGCCTCAGCCGTTTTCTCGGCATGATCCGACCGCGCCTTTTCCACCGCTTCGGGCTTGGCGCGCTCGACGAAGTTCGGGTTGGCGAGACGAGCGGCGAGCGAATCGCGCTCCTTCTCGGCTGCGGCGATCGCCTTCGCCAGCCGCGCCCGTTCGGCGTCGAGGTCGATCACGCCCTCGAGCGGCAGCGCATAGGTGACGCCTTCGACAACGACCTGGGCCGCGCCGGTCCCGGTGAAGGGCGAGCACTGGATCGATTCAAGGCGCGCAAGGCGCGACAAGGTGGCGAAATGGCGGTCGAGGCGGGCGGCGGTGCCGTCCCCCGCATCTCCGGCAAAGAGGTGCAGCTTGGCCGAGGGCGGAACGCTCAGCTCGGTGCGTGCGGAGCGAATTTCGCTCACCAACGCGATGAGCCACTCCATCTCCGCCTTCGCGCCGGGATCGACCTTCGCCTCGGGCTGCGGCCATTTGGCGACGATCAGGTCGTAGGGCCGCTCATTCGCGTGCCAAAGCTCTTCGGTGATGAACGGCATCAGCGGGTGCAGCATCACCAGGATCTGGTCGAAGGCCCAGGCGGCGACTTGCTTCGTCTCCTCATCGAACTGGCCTTTGACCAGCTCGACGTACCAGTCGCAATAGGTGTCCCAGGTGAAGTGATAGATGGCGTTCGCCATGTCGTCGTAGCGAAGCTCGTCGAACGCCTTGTTCAGCGCCGCGAGCGTCTCCACCACTTCGCCGATGATCCAGCGATTGACCGGAAGCTTGGCCTCGGGCGCTGCAATGCTTTCGGACGCGCCGACCCCGTTCATCTGCAGGAACCGCGCCGCGTTCCACAGCTTCGTCGCGAAATTGCGGTAACCCTCGACTCTTTTCTCATCGAGCTTGATGTCGCGGCCCTGGCTTTCCATCGCGGCAAGGGTGAAGCGAAGCGCGTCAGCGCCGTACTTATCGATCAGTCCCAAGGGATCGACGGTATTGCCCTTCGACTTCGACATTTTCTGGCCCTGCGCGTCGCGCACCAGGCCGTGGAGGTAGAGTGTCTTCCACGGCGGCTCTTTCATGAATTCGATTCCGTCCATCGCCATCCGCGCATCCCAGAAGAAGAGGATGTCGAAGCCGGAAATCAGCACGTCGTTGGGATAGTGGCGCTTCAGCTCCTCCGTCTCGTCGGGCCAGCCGAGCGTGGCGAATGGCCACAGCGCTGACGAAAACCAGGTGTCGAGAACATCCTCGTCCTGGTGAACGGGCTTGCCGCCCGACTGCTTGAGCGCCTCTTCTTCGGACTCGGCGACGAACACGTGCCCGTCCTCGCCGTACCAGGCGGGAATCCGGTGGCCCCACCACAGCTGGCGCGACACGCACCAGGGCTGGATATTCTCGAGCCAGTTGAACCAGGTCTTCTTCCACGTTTCCGGCACGACCCTCACCGCGCCCGATCGCACCGCCTCGATAGCCGGGCCGGCGAGTTTCTTCGCATCGACATACCATTGGTCGGTCAGCCACGGTTCGATCACCACGCCCGAGCGGTCGCCGAAGGGAGTCGCGATCACGCGATCCTCGACACCGATCAGAGCGCCCTCCGAGTCCAGCATCTCGACGACGCGATTGCGAGCCTCGAACCGCTCCAGCCCGAGCAGGTGCTGCGGCACGAGCCCGTCTTGCGTCTGGACGACGAAACCCTGCGCATCGAGCATGTTGAGCATGTCGCCGGGCGCGATTCCGGCACGCTTGCCCACTTCGAAATCGTTGAAGTCGTGGCCGGGCGTGATCTTGACTGCGCCGGACCCAAGCTCCGGGTCGGCATGTTCGTCGGCGATGATCGGGATCAGGCGCCCGGTAATCGGGTGCCGGATGTTCTTTCCGACGAGCTGCGAATAGCGCTCGTCATCCGGGTGAACCGCGACCGCCATATCGGCGAGCATCGTCTCAGGCCGCGTGGTTGCCACCGAAATCGAACCGCCGCCGTCCGCGAGCGGGTACTTCAGGTGCCAGAACTTGCCCTGCACGTCCTTCGTCTCGACTTCGAGATCGCTGATCGCGCTCTGGAACTTCGGGTCCCAGTTGACGAGGCGCTTGTCCCGGTACACGAGCCCGCGCTTGTGCAGTTCGACGAAGGCGTGAACGACGGCGCGCTGGAAGCCCTCGTCCATGGTGAAGCGCTCATTCGACCAGTCGCACGACGCGCCGAGGCGGCGGAGCTGGCGCGTGATCGACACCGCCCGACTGCGCCTTCCATTCCCAGACGTGCTCGAGGAACGCTTCGCGGCCGATCTCCGCCCGCGAAAGTCCCTGGCTGGCGAGGTTGCGCTCGACCACCATCTGCGTGGCGATTCCGGCGTGATCCACCCCGACCACCCACAGAGCGTCCTTGCCCAGCATCCGCTCGCGGCGGGTGAGGACATCCTGGAGCGTATTGTCGAGCGCGTGTCCGATGTGGAGCGAGCCGGTAACGTTGGGCGGCGGCATGACGATCGTCCACGGCGTCGCATCCGGGCGATCGGGACGGAACAGGCCCTCTCTCTCCCAATGCTCGTACCAGCGCTTTTCAATCGATTGCGGATCGAAGGTCTTTGGCAGCTCGCTCATGACCTTGGGCGGTTAGCCGCGAGTTGGGGGTGCGGCAACTGCGGCGAGCTTCAGCTTAGCTGCTCGAGCCGGTCGTCGCTCATCGAGCCCGGAATTATCATCACCGGGCACGGCAGCTTGCCGGCGTCTTTTCCTGTGAAGTGCGCGACGAGCGGCCCCGGGTCCCCCGCTGGTGCAGCGCCGAGGACCAGCGCGGCGATGTCATCGCGGTCGACGAGATAGTCGCGAACGACCTTCACGGCATCGCCCTGGCGGATGACGATTGCCGGCTTGATGCCCGCTTCGTCGAAGATTTCGCCGACCGCGGAGCTGACGATCCCTTCGATCCGAAGCTTCTGCTCCTCCTCGATGGCATTCTGCACTCCGCCCCACTGGACGAAGTCCTGGGGAGCCACGAGCGCAAGCACTTCGACACTGCCGCTCGTCTTTGCAGCGCGCCTGGCGGAGAAGCGCAACGCAACCCGCGCTTCACAGCTGTCGTCGATTACGACCAAATAGGTTCGCACGTACGATTTCCCCCGTTGAATCGTTCTGACGCTGCTGGAAACGACGTGGAAGCGCAAGCGGAACGGCTCGCCCGGTCCTGCTCCGGCTTCGGCTCGCCGCGCTTGACCCGGACCGCCGCATTGGCTTTGTGCCAATCCTCGCGCTGATCCCGGCCTGTCGCCGGGACATGAAAAGGATTGTCATGCCGATCGAGCTCAAGATGCCCGCTTTGTCCCCGACCATGGAGGAAGGCACGCTTGCAAAATGGCTCGTGAAGGAAGGCGACGACGTCTCGAGCGGCGACATCCTTGCAGAGATCGAGACCGACAAGGCAACGATGGAGTTCGAAGCGGTCGACGAAGGCAAGATTGCGAAAATTCTCGTTCCCGAAGGAACGGACGGAGTGAAAGTCGGCGCGCCAATCGCGATCCTCGCGGGTGAAGGCGAGAGCGTAAGCGACGCTGCAAAGGAAGCGCCAAAGGCGAACGCTCCCACGGCCGAGGCTCCGAAGGCGCCCGAGCCGGCGAAAGCACCGCAAGCGCCCGAACCTCCGAAAGCACCCCAAGCGCCTGCTGCGCCCAAGGCTCCGGAGGCTCAAGGCGGCTCGAAGGGCGATCGGATCAAGGCTTCGCCGCTTGCCCGGCGCATTGCAGAGGGCAAGGGAATCGACCTCGGCTCCGTCCAGGGCAGCGGGCCCGGCGGGAGAATCGTCAAGGCCGATCTTGAAGCCGCGCCGGCGAAAGCGCCGGCTCCCGCGAAGGCCGCACCCGCCGCCGCCCCTGTCGAGCCCGGCGAGACTCCGCACGAAGTCGTCAAGCTCTCGAACATGCGCAAGACGATCGCTCGCCGTCTGACCGAGTCGAAGCAGCAGGTCCCGCACATCTATTTGACCGTCGACATCCAGCTCGACGCCTTGCTCAAACTGCGCGGCGAATTGAACAAGGGGCTGGAAAGTCGCGGGGTGAAGCTGTCGGTCAACGACCTGCTGATCAAGGCGCTGGCGGCGGCCCTGATCGAAGTGCCGGAGTGCAACGTCAGCTTCGCCGGGGACACGCTCATCAAGTACAGCCGCGCCGACATTTCGGTCGCGGTCAGTATTCCGGGCGGCCTGATCACGCCGATCGTAATCGGCGCCGACGAAAAATCGCTTTCGAAAATTTCGACCGAGATGAAGGACCTCGCTTCGCGCGCCAAGGACGGCAAGCTGCAGCCGGAAGAATATCAGGGCGGCACCGCTTCGCTGAGCAACATGGGCATGTACGGGATCAAGCAGTTCGAGGCGGTCATCAATCCGCCGCAGGGCATGATCATGGCCATCGGCGCGGGCGAGAAGCGGCCCTATGTCGTCAACGACTCCCTACAGATCGCGACGGTGATGTCTGCGACTGGAAGCTTCGACCATCGCGCCATCGACGGCGCCGACGGCGCGAAGCTGATGCAGGCGTTCAAGCGGTTGGTCGAGAACCCGCTGGGGATGCTTGCGTAAATGGCAGACGCGCGGGTTCCGCTTATCCGCGTCACGGCGATGCCATCGGACACCAATCCTTATGGCGGCGTGTTCGGTGGCTGGCTGATGGGGCAGATGGGGCTCGCCTGCGGGTCCTTCGCGTCGAAGCACTCGCGCGGCAAGGCGATCCTGGTCGCCGCAAACGACATCAAGTTCCCCGGAGCGATGGCGGTCGGCGACGAGCTTTCCGTCTACGTCGAGCTTCTGAAGCAGGGCCGGACATCGCTGAAGCTCAAGGCCGAGGCGGTCGCCCGCGTCCGCGACGGCGACGAAGAGAAACTGGTGGCGGAAGGCGAGTTTACCTTCGTCGCGCTCGATTCGAACGGAAAACCGCGGGCAATCGAGACCAGCTAGTCCTCGACCATGTTGGGGTCGCGAAGACCCTGCCCGATAGACCCGCGCACCCGGTCGGCGTGGACGCTGGTCACCGGGTAAGCGCAATAATCGGCCGCGTAGAAGCCGCTCGGGCGGTGATTGCCCGACAGGCCGACCCCTCCGAAGGGGGCGGTCGAGGGCGCGCCGTTGGTGGGCTTGTTCCAGTTGATCACCCCGGCGCGAACTTGCGACCAGAATTGGTCGAACTGCTCCTGCGTGCCGCCGAGAAGGCTGGCGGCCAGGCCGAAGCGCGTGTTGTTGGCCTCCGCGATCGCGGAATCGAAGTCCTTGACCCGGATCACCTGCAGGACCGGGCCGAAAATCTCTTCGTCCGGTCTGTCCGTCGACTCGGTGACGTCGATCAGCGCGGGCGTCACATAGGGGCGGTCGTCGAACGGCCGGTCGAGCCTTCGGATGGGCTTGCCGCCCTTCATCATCAGCTCCACCCACTGTTCCTGCAGGTGGTCCGCGGTCGCATTGTCGATGACGGGGCCCATGAAAGGCTGCGGATCGGCAAACGGCTCGTCGACGATGATCCGGTCGATGATCTTCGCGATGGCCTGGAGCAGCGGTTCTTCGTGTCCGTCCTCTACGATGAGCCGCCGCGCGCAGGTGCACCGCTGCCCGGCGCTGAGGTAGGCCGACTGGACAGCGATGGCGGCCGTGGCGTCCAGGTCCTTCGGGTTCCACACCACCAGCGGATTATTGCCGCCGAGCTCGAGAGCGAGGATCTTCTGCGGCGTTTCGGCGAACTGCTTGTGAAGCGCCCGCCCCGCGCGCGCCGAGCCGGTAAACAAGAGCCCGTCGATGCCGCCTTCGGCGGCGAGCGCCCTGCCCTGCTCCGGGCCGCCGATCAGCAGCCGAACCACCCCTTCGGGAATGCCTGCGTCGCGATAGCACTGGACGAGGAATTCGCCGGTTGCGGGAGTCTTCTCCGACGGCTTGAAGACCACCGTATTGCCGGCAATCAGCGCCGGAACGATGTGGCCGTTGGGAAGGTGGGCGGGGAAATTGTAGGGCCCGAGCACGGCAAGCACGCCGTGCGGCTTGTGGCGAACCGAGACCTTGCTTCCCAACGCCGCTTCGCTGGTACGCTTCGGCGTCCGCTCGGCGTGGGCATTGATCGAGATATCCACCTTGTTGATGACGGCGGCGACTTCGGTCTGCGTTTCCCAGAAGGGCTTGCCGGTTTCGCGCGCAATCAGCGTCGCAAAGTCCTTCTCGCGTTTGCGAACGACGTTGGCAAAGCGGCGAAGCGCCTCGATTCGATACGCTACAGAGTGATCTGACCAGCCAGGCAGCGCCGCTCGCGCAGCAGCGACTTCGGCTGCGGCATCGCCTGTGTCTCCCGACCAGATTTCTTTGCCGCTGGCGGGTTCGGTCGAAGTAATCCGTGTCAGCATCGCGCCGCGCTCCACCACGCGAGGGCTGCGCGGTCAAGCGGCATCAAGTCCATCTTGCAGCGCTTCGCCCATTCTCCGGATCGCGGCGATCTTCGCCTCTAAGGGCGCCCAGTCGTCGCTTTGCGCGATCGACTCCCACAGGCTTTCGACCTGTTCGATGTGCATCGAGCAAGGGCCGGCATCCGACCAGTAATCGTGCGTCGGTTGTCGCTCGCGGCCGGCAAGAAGCGATGCCAGCTTTCGGAACGGCTCGGACGGATAGTCTTCTACACCCGGGTCGCGGCCGCCGCGCCAATCGAAGAAGACACGGTCGATGGTGGCGCTCCTGGTCGCCAGCGCACCGACGAGAGCGCGGGCAAGCTCTTCGTCCGACGGATCGCCGCGCTGCTCGACTCCAAGCCGCCACAGCAGGCGGGCAATGATGGCGCGGTCGAAACGCTCGCCCCACCGCCCGAGTTCGTCGGAGAGCGGCGGCGTCTCGGCAATGAGCGAGAGGCAGCCGGCGAGCTGCGCGACGTCCCACTGGATCGCTTCCGCCTGCCTTCCGAAGGAATAAAGCCCGGAGTGGTCGAAGTAAGCGGCAGTGAAGTCGCCGTCCCAATAGGGCGTGAATCGCCACGGGCCGTAGTCGAAGCTTTCGCCTGTGACGTTGATGTTGTCGCTGTTGAGCACGCCGTGGACGAACCCGGCAGCCATATAGCTGGCCGCGAGCTCGGCCGTCTTTTCACTGACCAGAGCGAACAGGCGAAGCGCGTCGTCGGAAACGTCCTCCCCCGGCGCCTCGCCATACAGATGTTCAAGGCAATACCGGACGAGCCGGCTCAGCGCCTCGCCATCCTTGTAAAATGCCTGCCGCTGAAACGTGCCAATCCGGATGTTGCCATGGCTGAGTCTCGTCAGCACCGACGAGCGCGTCGGGGACGGCTCGTCGCCGCGCGTGAGCTGCTCGCCGGTTTCGAACAAGGCGAAGGACCTGGACGTGTTCACGCCGAGCGCTTCGAGCATTTCGGTGGCCAGGACCTCACGCACACCGCCCTTGAGCGTGAGCCGCCCGTCGGCGGAGCGGCTGTAAGGGGTCTGGCCCGACCCCTTTGTGCCGAGGTCGAGGAGTTTTTTGTCGGCCGCGCCCACCCCATCCAACCGGGGCGCGGCAGCTTCGCGCAGTTGCGCGAAGAGGAATCCACGCCCGTCGCCGATGTCGGGGTTGTACACCCGGAACTGGTGGCCGTGATAGCGCAGCGCCAGCGGCTGGGGCAGGTTCTCGGGAAGCGGCTCGAAGCGGCAGAAATGCGCGGCCCACTCGCTGTCGTCGAAATCGCCGAGACCGACTGTTGCCGCCAGCCCTGCGGTTGAGGAATCGGGCGGTGCAAACGGGGAATTGCGCCGGCTCGACGGTGTCGAAGAAGCCTTCGCCGAGCTCGAAGATCCGAACGTCGGGGCGATAGGATTGCGCCAGCGCCATTCGCCCGCGATAGGGGACGAACGCAACCGGGGGAACCGCGAATGGTATCTTGGAAGAACAGTTACTGGACCAGCCGCGATGGGCTGAAGCTGCACTATCGCGACTATGCCGGACCCGCCGACCGGCCGCCGGTGCTGTGCCTTCACGGCCTCACTCGCAACGCGCGCGACTTCGAAACGCTGGCCGAGCGCATTTGCGGTGAATGGCGCGTTCTCGTTCCCGATTTCCGGGGCCGGGGCGAGAGCGAGCACGACTCACAGACCAGCCGCTACATGCCCCCCGTTTATGCCGCCGACGTGCTCCAGCTCCTCGACGAGCTGGGGATCGACAAGGCGGTATTTATCGGCACGTCCCTTGGCGGGCTGGTAACGATGGTCGTTGCCGGATTCGCTCCGGAGCGAATTGCCGGTGCACTTCTCAACGATGTCGGGCCCGAGCTCGACCGGTCGGGGCTGGATCGCATTCGCAACTATGTCGGCCAACCTGTCGTATTTCGCGATTGGAACGAGGCTGCCGATACGTTCGCCGCAAACCACGGCGACGTCCATCGCGGCTACGGTCGAGAGGAATGGCTTCGCTACGCCCGGCGCGTCGCCCGCGAGACCGATCGCGGCGTCGAACTCGACTATGACATGGGGATAGCCGAGCCGTTCAAGCAGATGGACGAGAAAACGGCGTCCGCAGTCGATGCGTGGCCGCTGTTCCGCGCTCTTGCCGGACGGCCCGTCACCATCCTTCGCGGCGAGCACAGCGACCTGTTCTCCGCGTCGGCCGCAAAAAAGATGGTTGCGGCGATTCCGGATGCGGAGCTGGTGACGGTCCCGAACGTGGGTCACGCACCCGATTTCGACGAGCCGGAGTCGATCGCAGCGGTGAATCGGCTGCTGGAGCGAGTCCTCAACGCCTAGCTGTTTTCCATTCGCTTCAGCTTGGCAATCGCCATTGGGTCGGCCTCGTCGGGCGAAAGAGTCGCCACGAACTTGCCCTCGGAGTCGAACAGGAGAACGGTCGCGGTGTGGTCGACGGTGTAATCGCCGTCGCCGGTCGGCACCTTCTGCGAATAGATTCCGAACTGCTTCTTGACCTTGTCAATCTGCGCCTGGGATCCGGTGAGGCCGATAATCGGACCGCCGAACGCGTTGGAATAAGCCGCCATTTCCTTGGGCCCGTCCCGCTCCGGATCCACGGTGACGAAAACGATTCTGAATGCGTCGTCGCCGCCGACCGCGCGCCTCAGGCGAACGAGCCGCGCCAGCGTTGTCGGGCAGGTGTCGGGGCAGTGCGTGAAGCCGAAGAAGAGTGCGTAGGGTTTCCCCTGGAGCGTGGAGCTGTGAAATGGCTGCCCCCGCGAATCGACCAGGGTGAACGGGCCACCGAACCCCTGAGAGACGGTTTGCTGCGGCGGTGTCGGTGCCGATCCCGGCATTGTCAGGAGAAGCACTGCGATGGCAGCGGCCGCGACGGCAACGAGCACCCAGATGAGGTAGCGAACGCGCTTCACCGGGCCGCTCCGCCCGACGCACGAACCGTCGCATTCACGTGCCGCTCGCCGGATTTCGCAAAGGTCAGGTCTAGTCCAACCGTCGCCCCCGGAGCAAGCGGCGCATCCAGTCCCATCAGCATCACATGCGTTCCGCCGGGCTTTAGCTGAACGGTCGAATTCGCCGGCACGTCGAGCGAGTCGAGTGGGCGCATGCGCATGATTCCGTCAGTCATCTCCGTGGAGTGAAGCGACGCATTGCCGATCGGGGTCGACACCGAGACGAGGGTGTCCGCTCCGCCGCTATTGCGGATGGTGAAATAAGCCGCGGAGGACGCCTGCTGCGGGACGCTGGCCCGTGCCCAGGCGTCACGGACCTCGATTTGCGGTTGCGGACCTGGACCGTTGCAGGACGCGAGCAGGAGCGCTGCGAGCGCTGCGGCTTTTTTCATTGCGAACTCCCATCGGCGGCAGGATCGGCGCTCTCACGGCGGCGAGACGCTCTTGCGGCACCGGCCACGGGCGCGTCAACCGGCGGACAGTCTTGTCAGCGATCGGCAACCGCCGGCGAGGCAAAGCCGGGCGCGGGAGCGCGAAACTCGAACAATCCGCCGGCCAGCGGCTGTTTCGAAAGTGCGTCGGCGTCGAGCTTCTGGCGAGCCGTGGTCGCGAAGCCGCAGCGCAAATCGGGACCGCCAAGGGCTACCTTGGTCACGTTTGCGACCGGAAAGGCCACTCGGTCCGCAAGCTCCCCGTCAGGCGAATAACGGCGAGCCTCCCAGCCGCCGTAGAGTGCGATCCAGATGAAGCCGTCGCTGTCGACCGCCGGGCCGTCGGGATGGCCTTCGCTGGGGTCGATCTTGATGAGCGGTCCGCCTGAGTCCAGCGAGCCGTCCTCGCGAATGCCGCAGCGGTGAATCGCACCCGCTTTCGTATCCACCCAGTACAGCCATTTGCCGTCCGGCGAGACGGCCGGTCCGTTGGTGATGCAGATGTCCTTGATGCCGGTTGCCCGCAGCTCGCCCCGAAAATAGCAGTAGAAAGCGCCGCTCTTCCGTTGCTCCTCATTGTCCATCGTTCCGAACCACAGACGCCCGGCGGGGTCGACCACCGCGTCGTTCAGGCGATTTCCCGGACAGTCGGGCTCGGGGCGGGCGAGAAGGTGGAACTCGCCGCTTTCCGCCGAAAAACGATGCAGCCCGCTTTGAAGGCCGGCGAGAAAGCCACCGCTTGCGGCCGGCACGACGAACGAGACCGGCTCGGGGGCTTTCCATTCCCGATGCTGCCCGCTCGCCGGATCGTAGCGATAGATGGCCTGCCGCCTGATGTCGGTGAACCAGAGACTGTCGTCTCGCTCGTCCCAAAGCGCGCCTTCGCCAAGCTGAGCCTGCAAATCCCAGAGTATCTGCGCCTTGTCCGTCATCCGCCCATCATGGCGCTCCGAGCGCCGTCAGGAAAGCGAAAGAGCACCGCAGCCGGCGAACGCGGGCGGTGTGCCGGTTGCTGCCTGTGGCCTGGGCCGGTACCCCAGCGGCCTGTTCGAGGACACGGATGCGCACCATCGTCACTGCGGATGTCGGCGGGACAAATGCCCGCTTTGCAATTGCGGAGATCAACTCCGGGCAAGTCACCCGCATGACGTCTCCCGTCAATCTCAAGACCGGCGATTTCGCCAGCCTGCAGAGCGCCTGGCGCGAGTTCGAAAGCCGTATGGGAAGTGGCCTCCCGCCGAACCTCGCAATGGCCTTTGCCGGCCCTGTCGACGGCGAGACGCTCAAGCTCACCAACAATCCGTGGCGGATCCGGCGCGACCAGCTGGCGAGCGAACTGAAGCTCGACAGGCTGCTCGTCGTCAACGACTTCGGTGCCGTTGCCCACGCCGTTGCCGAGACAGGTGTAGGAGACTTTCAGCACATTTGCGGTCCCGACGCGCCGCTGCCCGAATCCGGCGTGATCACCGTCGTCGGACCGGGGACGGGGCTTGGGGTGGCCATTCTCGTGCGCGACGGCGGTGGCGCTTATGAGGTCATCCCGACCGAAGGCGGCCACATCGACTTCGCACCGCTCGATCCGCTGGAGGACAGGCTTCTTCGCGAGCTGCGCAGCCGGTTGAGGCGGGTTTCGGTCGAGCGGCTGGTGGCGGGCCCCGGGCTTGCGAATATCTACGAAATGCTCGGGCTGATCGAGAATCGCTCCGTGGCGATCCGCGACGACCGCTCCCTCTGGGAAGCGGCGCTTTCGGCAAGCGAGCCGCTGGCTTCCGATGCGCTCGAGCGCTTCGTGCTCATGCTGGGAAGCGTTTGCGGCGACCTCGCCCTTGCCCAGGGAGCAGCAGGGGTCGTGGTCGCCGGAGGCGTCGGGCTGCGGCTCAAGGATTACTTGCCCGGTTCGGGCTTTCGCGAGCGTTTCGTTGCAAAGGGCCGCTTCGAAGCGCGAATGGCCGGCATTCCCGTCAAGGTTCTCACCCGCTCCGACGCCGGGCTCTTCGGTGCGGCCGTGGCCTTCGCTCATGCGCACCCGTAGAACGTGCGCATGACGGCAGACATTGCGACCCTGACGCTGAACCCCGCAATCGACGTGTCCAGCGATTCGGACGAGGTCCGGCCAACCCAGAAAACGCGCATTTACAACGAGCAGATCGAAGCCGGCGGCGGCGGAATCAACGTTTCCAAGATGCTTGCCGAGCTGGGAGCCCCGGTTCGCGCAATTTACCTGGCTGGCGGAGCGACGGGGGGCGCCCTCGACGAAATCCTGGGACAGTTCCGGATCGAGCGCGATCGAATCAGTATCGACGGCGACACCCGAATGAGCCTTGCCGTCCTCGAGCGGGCGACCGGAATCGAGTATCAATTCGTACCCGAAGGACCGAAAGTGTCCGACGAGGAATGGCGTCACGCACTCGACCACGCGGTCACGAGCGGCCCGAGCTACCTCGTCGCGAGCGGTTCGCTTCCGCGGGGCGTTCCGGCCGACTTCTACGCGCGCCTGGCACGTTCGTTTCGCGGGACCGCGACGCGCTTCGTCCTCGACACCTCGGGAGCGGAACTGAAGGCCGCCGTCGCCGAGGGCGGAATCTTCCTCCTCAAACCGAGCGACCGCGAACTTCGCGAGCTCGTCGGCAAGGATCTCGACGACGACGGGCTTGCAGCCTCCGCGCGCGCAATCGTCGACGGCGGCAAGTCGGACCATGTGGCGGTCACCATGGGCAGCAAGGGCGCCATCTTCGCCTGCAAGACGGCGACCTACCGCCTGTCGGCCTTGCCCGTAGAAACGCGCAGTGCGCTTGGATCCGGCGACAGCTTCGTGGGCGCGATGACCTACGCTTTCCACGAGGGAATGGACGCGGCGCAGGCGTTCCGGCTGGGCGTCGCTGCAGGCGCCGCGGCGGCGAGCGCCAAAGGTGCCCGCCTGTGCACCGCCGGCGACGTTTACCGGCTGCTCGAGCAGGTGCCCCAGCCCGACGTGATCGCGACGACCGGAGAGCGGCTTTGAACGACGGCGTTTGACCCTTTCGTCGTACACGTGCAACGCGAGCTGCATGTCGAGCGGTGACGACGTCCAGCGAACATGGGGTGGCCGCTTCGGTGGCCGGCCGGCAGACCTGATGCGTGAAATCAACGCATCGATCCGCTTCGACAAGCGACTGTGGCGGGAAGATATTGCGGCGTCGAAAGCTCATGCGGCGATGCTTCGCGACCAGGGAATCGTCAGCGAAAACGACGTGGCCGCAATCCTCGAAGGACTGGATACCATCGCCGCCGAGTTCGAGCGCGACGGCGTTCCGGAAAATCTCGAGCTCGAAGACATCCACATGACCGTCGAAAGCCGGCTTGCCGAGCTGATCGGACCGCCTGCGGGGCGGCTTCACACCGCCCGGTCGCGCAATGACCAGGTGGCAACCGATTTCAAATTGTGGACGATGGGCGCCTGCCAGGAGGCGCAATTCGCAATCCAGGATTTGCAGGCCGTACTGGTGAGCCGGGCCGAAGAGCATGTAGAGACGGTGATGCCCGGCTTCACCCATCTGCAGGTCGCCCAGCCCGTAACGCTCGGCCACCACTTGATGGCCTATTACGAGATGCTGGACCGCGATTCAGGCCGCTTCATCAATGCGGAAGTCCGCATGGCCGAATGCCCCCTCGGCAGCGCGGCGCTGGCCGGAACCGGCTTCCCGATCGACCGCGAAGCGACTGCCGAAGCGCTGCAGTTTTCAAGCGGGCCGACGGCCAACAGCCTCGACAGTGTTTCGGATCGCGACTTCGCCATCGAATATCTCACCTGCGCCGCGCAATGCGCGCTGCATTTGTCGCGGCTCGCCGAGGAACTGATTCTTTGGGCGACTCCGCAGTTCGGCTTCATCAAATTGTCGGACGATTATTCGACCGGAAGCTCGATCATGCCGCAGAAACGCAACCCCGACGCGGCCGAACTCGTCCGGGGCCATTCGGGACGGATCGTCGGCCTCCTGACCGCGCTGATGGTGACGATGAAGGGGCTTCCGCTCGCCTATTCGAAGGACATGCAGGACGACAAGGAGCCGGTGTTCGAGGCCCGCGACCTGTTGATGCTGTCGCTCAAGGCGCTGGCAGGGATGGTCGAGACGGTCGAGTTCATGAGGGAGCCGATGCGCGAGGCTGCGGCGCAGGGTTTCTCGACCGCGACCGACTTGGCCGACTGGCTGGTCCGCGAGGCAGACGTTCCGTTCCGGGAGGCGCACCACGTCACCGGGCGGGCGGTGAAACTGGCCGAGGACAAGGGCTGCGGCCTCGACCAGCTTTCGATCGGCGATTTGCAAGCGATAGACGGCCGCATCGACGAGCGCGTGTTCGACGTGCTCAGTGTCACCGCCTCGGTCGCCAGCCGCACAAGCTACGGGGGAACCGCCCCGAGCCAGGTCCGAAAGCAGATCGCGAAGGCGAAAGAGGAGCTAGGACTCTAGCCGCCTCTTTCGCTGCGCAAGCGTTCGCAGCCTCAATGCGTTGAGACGAATGAAGCCGGCCGCGTCCCTGTGATCGTAGCTGCCGGTGCCTTCCTCGAACGTGACGAGGTCCTGATCGTAGAGCGACTGATCGCTCTCCCGCCCGATCACGGTCGCATTGCCCTTGTAGAGCTTCATCGTGACCCGGCCGGTGACGCTCGCCTGGCTGTGATCGATCGCCGCCTGCAGCATCTCGCGCTCCGGCGAGAACCAGAAGCCGTTGTAGATGAGGCTTGCGTAGCGCGGCATGAGCTCATCCTTGAGGTGGATTGCGCCGCCGTCGAGGGTGATGCTCTCAATCCCGCGATGCGCAGCGAGCAATATCGTCCCGCCCGGCGTTTCATAAACGCCCCGCGATTTCATTCCGACGAAGCGGCTCTCGACGAGGTCGAGCCGGCCGATACCGTTATCGTGGCCGAGCTGGTTGAGCCTGGTCAGCAATTCGGCCGGTGAAAGCTTCTCCCCGTCGATCGCGACCGGATCGCCCTTTTCGAAGTCGATGGTGACGACGGTCGGCTGGTCCGGCGCGTCCTCGGGCGAAATGGTGCGCTGGTGAACATACTCGGGGGCTTGCGCGCCGGGGTCCTCCAGCACTTTGCCCTCGGACGAGCTGTGCAGCAGGTTGGCGTCGATCGAGAATGGCGCGTCGCCGCGCTTGTCCTTGGCGATCGGGATCTGGTGCTTCTCCGCGAAGTCGAGAAGCGCCTCGCGGCTTGCGAACGTCCATTCGCGCCACGGGGCGATGACCTTGATGTCGGGTTCGAGCGCATAATAGCCAAGTTCGAACCGCACCTGGTCGTTACCCTTGCCGGTGGCGCCGTGGCAGACGGCGTCAGCACCGATCTCGCGAGCGATGTCGATCTGCCGTTTCGCAATCAGCGGCCGCGCGATCGACGTGCCGAGCAGGTAATCGCCCTCGTACACGGTGTTGGCGCGGAACATCGGAAAGACATAGTCGCGAACGAATTCCTCGCGCAGGTCCTCGACGAAGATGTTCTCGGGCTTCACGCCGAGCATCTGGGCCTTGCGCCGTGCCGGCTCGACTTCCCCGCCCTGGCCGAGATCGGCGGTGAACGTCACGACTTCGGCGTCATATTCGGTCTGCAGCCACTTGAGGATAATCGACGTATCCAGCCCGCCCGAATAGGCCAGCACCACCTTCATCTTGCTGTTCCTCATATTGCATTCCCATCAGGCGTTGCGCCCATCAGCCAGAGCATCGCGCCGCGTGCCGTATGCATCCGGTTTTCGGCCTGCCGCCAGATTGCCGAGCGGGGTCCATCGATCACGCTTGCAGTCACTTCTTCGCCGCGGCGCGCCGGCAGGCAGTGCATGAACCACGCCTGTGGCGCCTGCGCCATCATCTGCTCGTCGACCTGGAATGGCTGGAACGCTGCCCGCCTCTCGGCGCTGTCCTCGCCGCCCATCGACACCCAGACGTCGCAATAGACGATGTCGGCGCCCTCGACCGCTTCGGCGGGGTCCGTGACCGATCCTTCGAAGCCGTAACCCTCGGGGGCGGCGAGGACGAACTCGGCCCCGGCCAAGGCGCAGGCCTGGGCAAGCGATCGCGAGACGTTGTTCCACTCGCCGACGAAGGCGACGCGAGCACCCTCGGGCGATCCAAGCAACTGCTTGATCGTAAGCAGATCCGCAAGGGCCTGAAGCGGGTGGTCGGTCGCGGACAACATGTTCAACACCGGCGCCGCGTCCACTGCCGCCATCTGCTCCAGCAAGGCGTGATCGAACACCCGGGCCGCGATGATGGCGTGGAAGCAGGCAAGCGTGCGCGCGATGTCCTCGATGCTCTCGCGACTGCCGATCCCAAGCTCGTTGGGCTGCAGGTATACCGGATGGCCGCCGAGCTGGACCGCTGCCATCTCCATCGAATTGCGCGTCCTGGCGCTGGGCTTCTCGAAATAGAGGGCGATACCCCTGTCCTGCAGGAGGCGCGGCGCCGTTCCTTCGGACAATGCGAGGATTGCCCGGAGGTCATCCGCCGAAAGGTCGTCGATCGAGAGAAGGTGCCTCACCAGCTCTTCTCCTTTCCGATCATTGTCCCGACGCCGTGATCCGTGAGCAACTCGATCAGCAGCGAATGCTCCACCCGCCCGTCGATGATGTGCGCGAACCCTACGCCCTGGTCGACCGCGTCGGCGCAGGCTTTGAGCTTGGGAATCATCCCCTTGCCGACCGAGACCGAACAGAGGCGTTCGCGAAGCTCCGAAGATGTGAGGCGCGGGACGAGGCTGTCCTCGTCTGCAGGATCGTCCAGAAGGCCCGGAGCGGCCGTCAGATAGACGATTTTTTCCGCCTTCATTGCCACCGCGATCGCACGCGCAGCCTCGTCGGCATTGACGTTGTACGGATGGCCCTGCGCATTTGCCCCCACCGTGGAGATCACGGGCGTCAGTCCGTCGTCGAGCAGGCGGTGGATGACTTCCGCTCGCACCTTGGTGACGTTGCCGACGAAGCCGAGCGCACAATCGGCAGGCGTGACGGTCAGCAGCCCCGCGTCCTCGCCCGACACGCCGACTGCGACCGGCTCGTCGCCAGCCTGGCCGTTGATGGTGGCGACAAGGTCGCGGTTGATCTTCCCGACCAGCACCATTCGCACGATTTCGAGAGTCTCGGCGTCGGTCACTCGAAGCCCGTCCTTGAACTCCGGCTCCTTCCCGACGCGCCGGAGCATGGCATCGACCTGCGGGCCGCCTCCATGAACCAGGACGCAACGGACGCCGACGCTGCGCAGCAGCAGCACGTCCTGCGCCAGCGCCAGGTCGCATTCCCGGTCGATGGCGGCGCCGCCAAGCTTCACGACAATCGATTTGCCGGCGAACTTGCGAATGTAGGGGAGCGCCTCGACGAGGACGTGCGCGGTCTCGGCGGCGGTCATGACGTCTTGCAGTTTTCTTTGATGTAGCCCGGTCCGAGATCGATACCGATCGTCTTCGCCGTGCAGCTTCCGACACCGAGATGGACCTCGATCGTCACCTCGTCGCCCATCATATGCTCTGTCAGTGCCTGCCCGTCGTGAGAGATCGCGACGCCGCCCTGGGCGACGGCGATTCCGCCGTAGCTGACGCAAGACTTGCCGATGTCCAGGTCGACCCCGCACGACCCGGCGGCAGCAAGCAGCCGGCCCCAATAGGGATCGCCGCCGTACCAGCTGCACTTCACAAGGTTGTTTTCCGCAATCGCCTTCGCCGCGACCTTCGCTTCCGCTTCGCTGGTTGCTCCGCTTACGGTCAGTCGCGCTATCCGCGTCATCCCTTCCGCATCGCGCGCCATCTGCAGGGTCAGCGCGTCGCAGGCGGCAAGGACCGCGTTGGCGAACTCTTGCCGGTCGGCAGGTCCGCGCCTGCCGGAAGCCAGGATCATCGCCGTATCGTTGGTCGAGGTCGCGCCGTCGACGTTGAGCGTGTTGAATGTGGCGTTGGCCGCTTCGCGAAGCACGCTCTGCATCACGTCCAGCGGTACCGCCGCGTCGGTCGTCAGGAAGGCGAGCATCGTCGCCATGTTGGGCGCAATCATGCCGCAGCCCTTGGCCATTCCGCCGAGCGTGAACGTGGAGCCGCGAATGACGACCTGCTTGGGCTTCGTGTCGGTGGTTAGGATTCCGAGAGCCGCATCGTCGCCGCCTTCGACGGACAGTTCGCGCGCGAGCTTCGGAGTCGCGGCAAGGATAGGCTCCATCGGGAGCGGAGTGCCGATGATTCCCGTCGAGCATACCAGCACATCGGAGCAGTCAACGTTGAGCGAACGACCGGTCGCGGCGGCCATCAGGCGCGCATCCCGATAGCCGTCCTTGCCCGTCCCGGCATTCGCGTTGCCCGAATTGACGACGATCGCCGAAGCTCGCCCGCCGTTCGCCTGGAGCGTGGCTCGCCCGAGTTCGACCGGCGGAGCGGCAAACTTGTTCTGCGTGAACACGGCGGCACAGCGCACCGGCTGGCGGTCCTCCGTCGCGATCATCGCCATATCGAAGCGCTTGCGCTTGATGCCCGCGTGGCACCCGGATGCGACGAACCCTTCTGCCGCGGTAACGCTCATGGATATACTCCCAGGGAGGAAAGACCGGCCGTCTCGTCGAGGCCGAGCATCAGATTGGCGCACTGGATCATCTGGCCGGCCGCGCCCTTGCCGAGATTGTCGATTGCCGAGATTGCGAGCACCCGCCGCGTCCGCTCGTCGTAGCGGGCGGTCACCCGCGCGCCGTTGGAGCCGGTCACAGACTTCGTCGACGGCGGTTCGCTGCAGACGGTCACGAACGGCTCGTCCGAATAGGCGTCCAGGAGCGCCTGGAACGGCTCTTGGGTGGACATGGGCCGCGCGGCCTCGCCGTAGCAGGTCGCGAGAATCCCGCGGCTCATAGGCGCGAGGTGCGGAGTGAAGAGCACGGTTGCCGCAAGCGCCTGCTCCATCTCCGCAGTGTGGCGGTGGTTGAGAAGGCCGTACGCGGTGAAGTTTTCGGCAACGGCGCAAAAGCCGGTCAATTCCTTCGCTTCCCGTCCGGCGCCGCTTACGCCCGAGGCCGCATCGACGATCAGCGACCCGGGCTCGACCAGTCCCGCACCGATCAGCGGCTTCAGCGCGAGGATCGCCGCCGTCGCGTAGCATCCGGCGGCGGCGACGGCTTTCGACGCGCGAATGGCCTCGCGATTCAGCTCGGGAATTCCGTAGGCGAACGTGCCCACGAGCTCCGGCGCCTCGTGTGCATGGCCGTACCAGCGCTCGTAAGCGCCGGGGTCCGACAGGCGGAAATCCGCTCCGAGATCGACGAAAGGAATTGCGCGTTCGAGGATCGCGGGAGCGAGCTTCTGGCTTTGCCCGTGAGGGAGCGCCGCGAAGACGAGGTCGATTCCGTCCAGCAATTCTTCTTCGAAGCGCTCGAACTCCACGGATGCATAAAGTCCCGACAGATGCGGATGCGCGCAGGCAAGTGGCTGTCCCGCCTTGCTGGATCCGAACAGCTTTGCGGGCGCAAGCTCCGGGTGCGCGCAAAGAAGGCGCAACAGCTCGCCGCCAACATAGCCCGAAGCTCCAAGGATTGCGGTCCGAATCATGAGACGCGGCCCTATTCACGCGATTGCATTGTTATGCAAGGGATTGTATAATAATTCGCGATGAAAGACCTGAAGGAACGGCGCCAGCGCGCCATTGCGGAGTTGATCCGCTCGGACTCGCTGTCGAGCCAGGAGGAACTGGCGGAGCGGCTCGCAGCCGCTGGATTGCCGGCTACGCAGGCAACGATCTCCCGCGACCTGGAGCGGATCGGAGCGGTGAAGGTCCGTCGGGACGGGCAGCTAAGCTACGCTTTGCCCGAGCAAGTCAGGGCCCCTGCCTCCCCTGGCCTGCACACGGTGCTTCGACAGTGGGTCGGCTCGATCGACACCGCCATGAACCTGGTCGTTATCAAGACGCCACCCGGTTCCGCACACCTCATCGGGGTCGCGCTGGACCAGTCCGAAGTTCCGGAGATCGTCGGGACCATCTGCGGCGACGACACGATCTTCGTGGCGTGCCGGTCACAGGCCGATGCGGACGGCCTGGCGCGGCAATTTCGAAACAGCGCCTCACTGCCGGCACACCCGCTCAATTCCTGATCAGGTCGGCGGAGCCATTCCCGCTCGGCCGGCCGATCATGGCCCAAGTCCGGTCGGCATCCCCTGGGAAGCCGCACGATGCCGCTGTCTCGCGGCCGCCGCCAACCGCCGACTGGTGAAAGGTGGGTGGAGGCCCGAGCCGGAATCGAACCGGCGTGCAAGGATTTGCAGTCCTCTGCGTAACCACTCCGCCATCGGGCCGAGGGCCACGCATTTCGGGGTCTTTGCCGCCCGGGTCAAGGCGCAATTCCCACGGGCTGCAATACCTGCCGCCCAAACTTCATCTTGCAATTGAGAACTATTCTCATTAGCAGCCCCCGCAATGAAAGGGGCACGATAACTCGCTACGCACTAATCGCACTGATTGCCGGCTCGTTCGGAGCAACCGCCGCCCAGGCCGACGAAAGCCTGTTCGGCTACACCTACGGATCCGACACACTCCCGAGGGGAAAGACGGAATTCGAACTCTGGGCCACGGATCGCCGGGGCAAGGCGGAAGGGCATTACGACGCCCAGGATTACAGGCTCGAGCTCGAGCATGGGATTACCAGCCGCTTCAGCGTCGCGGGCTATGCCAACTTCGAAAGCCACCATATTCGCGGGTTGGAGCCGCAGTTCGAAGACGTCGACCGCGACTTCGGCTTCAAGGGATTTAACGCGGAATTCAAATACAACCTTCTCAGCCCGTACAAGGACGGGCTCGGGCTGACGCTCTACGCGGAACCGGGCTGGTCGAGGATCCACAAGCTCGAAGGCGAGAAGGTCACCGAGTACGAACTCGAGCTGAAGGCAATCGTGCAGAAGAACTTCATGGACGACAGGCTCGTCTGGGCGACGAACCTCACGCTCGAGCCGGAGTGGGAGCGCGAGGTCGGAATCGACGAGGACGGCGATCGCGACGTGGAGTGGGAGAAGGAGCTCGCAATCGAAGTGACCACCGGCCTCTCTTACCGTGTCGCGCCGAATTGGTACCTGGGAGCCGAGGGCCGCTACCACAGCGAATATCCCGATTGGACCGGGGGGCTTCACCGCGAGCATTACGCGTTTTTCGCGGGCCCGACGGTGCATTACGCCGGTCGCAAGTGGTGGGTAACGGCCACCTACCTTCCGCAGCTTTACGGCTCGCCGCATGACACTGGTCGCGGCCTCCACCTCCACGAGCACGAGAAGCGCGAGCTCAGGGTCAAGCTGGGGTACAACTTCTGATGCAACACTGGTTCACGGTTGCACCGGCGGTGCTTGTCGCAGTCGCCCCCGCCGCTGGTCATGCCACCGTTTACCTGACGGTCGAGCAGGCACGGGAATCGATGTTCCCGGGCGAGACAATGACCGCCCGCTTCCGCCAGCTGCAGCCGCGGCAAATCGCGGCGATCAAGAAGGCTTCGGGGGTTGCCCCGACCTCGAAGGAATTGAAAGCGTGGCGAGCGCAGGACGGCGGTTGGTTCATTCTCGACCGCGTGCTCGGAAAGCACGAATTCATCACCTACGCGGTCGCTCTCACGCCGAACGGCGCGGTCAAGCGGATCGAGATCCTCGAATATCGCGAAACCTACGGCGGCGAGATCCGCAACGCGAACTGGCGGCGGCAATTCGTCGGCAAAAGCTTCGGTTCCCAGCTCAAGCTCGGGGGCGACATCAGGAATATTTCGGGTGCGACGCTTTCCAGCCGCCACATCACCGACGGCGTGCGGCGGCTGCTCGCCACGTGGCAGCTGGTGCTCCGCAATGGCTGACCGGCTGACCCGTTGCCGGCCGCTTCTCGGCACCTTCGTCGAAATCACCGGCGGCCGCGAAGACGCCATCGATGCCGCATTCGAGACAATCGAGCGCGTGCACACGCTGATGAGCGCTCACGAACCCGGCAGCGATATCTCGCGCATCAACTGCCTTGCGCACGGGCAAGAGGTCGAGGTTCACCCCTGGACCGCTGCCGTGCTCGAGCGGGCACTCCACTGGTGGACGCAAAGCAAAGGGGTATTCGATGTCCTCGCCGCAGGAGCGGCCGCGCTCTCGCGTGGAAACCTGCCTCGTCACAACAACCAGCCGCGACCGCTCGCGCAGTCGTCGGCCGATCTGGAAGTCGCCGATTGCTCGGTTCGACTTTACAGGCCCGCCTGCGTCGACGTCGGCGGAATCGCCAAGGGCTTCGCCGTCGATCGCGCTGTCGAGGCGATGAGGGCCGCAGGCGCGACGTCCGGAATGGTCAACGCAGGTGGCGACATCGCCGCTTTCGGCCCCGATCCGTGGCCGGTGCAGGTCGTCGGGCCGCACGGACGGCGGGCGATCGCCAACGTTGCCGTTGCCAATGGCGCCATTGCCACGAGCTCGCTTTTGCCTGGCGGGCGAGCCGATCACCTTCCGGGCCGGGCCTCCGACATAGTTGCTGTGAGCGTCTGCGCGCCCAGCGCAATCGACGCGGACGCGTTGACGAAAATCGTCCTTTCGAGCGCGGACTGCACACCGCAGTGCCTCGAGTTAGCGACAGCGCAAGCGTTGGTGGTCACAGCGGACGGTAGTGTTCACGGCGTGCGCGTGCAGCAGCAAGCGGCATGAAGCGCGTTCACTTCAGCCTCGCGATGCCCAAGTGGCACGAATGGCTCGTCTACGTGTCGGTCGGCCTGCTTACGGTGACCGGCGCCGCGTGGCTGCTCTTCGACAGCTACGGCTCCGTCGAGGGCGAGTTCGGACCTGAGAAAAGCCCGTTCCTGCCGTGGCTGCTCATGAGCCACGGCGTGCTTGCATATGTCTTTGCAGTGGTCGCTGCGATGCTGGTGCCGGTGCACATCCGGCTGGGATGGAACGCGCTTCGCAACCGCGTCAGCGGGCTCGTCGTCATCGCGGTGTCGCTGCTCCTCACCGCCACGGGCCTGCTGCTTTATTATGCCTCCGCGGAGGCGCTCCGGGACGTTGCAAGCGCGAGCCACTGGATCACAGGACTGGCACTGCCGCTCCTGCTCTTCATCCACGTTGCGCGCGGCAAGTCCCAGAGCGGCACGCCCCAGAGCGGCACGCCAAAGTAGCCGCTGCCGCAGAAATTCGACGAACAGCAGCCGTTCAGCTTGGCGAGACGTCGCTGTGCCGATAAAGCGGCTCTTGAACCTTCACTGTATTATCGGCATATAACACCAGATGACGATTCACGCTCCCATTCCGGACTATGCGGCCGCCCGCGCGTCCATGGTGGACACGCAGCTTCGACCCGAGGGCGTCAACTACCCGCCCGTCGTCAACGCCATGGCGAGCGTCAAGCGCGAGGATTTCGTAGCCAGCGGAGCCCGCGAGACCGCTTACATCGACCGCAATGTGCCGATGGGCGACGGTCGTTCGATGTCTGGCCCGGTCGTCCTTGGCAAGCTGCTAACCGAGATGACGCCGCTGGCTGGCGAGCGGGCGCTCGTCGTCGGCTGCGGCACCGGATATTCCGCAACGGTTCTCAAGGTCATCGGCCTCGACGTGACGGGTCTCGAATGCTCGCCCGATCTCGCACGCCGAGCGCGCGAACTCGGCGTCGATGTCGTCGAGGGACCGCTCGAGCAGGGTTGGAAGAAGCGCGCACCCTACCAGCTCATCCTGATCGACGGCGCCGTCGAGCACATTCCCGAAGCCATCGTCGCACAGCTGACGGACCACGGCCGCGTCGGCGCAGCCCTCATCGACCGCGGCATCTGCCGGCTCGTCGTCGGGCGCCGAGCGGGACAAGGCTTCGGCTTGCATTCCATGGCCAATTCCGCGGCGGCGCCGCTGCCGGGATTCGCACGTCCGCGAACGTTCACCTTTTGACGCTGGAGTGACTGTGTCTCGCTACCGCAAACTGCTGACGGGAACCATTCTTGCTGCGGTTGCAGCGGGAACCGCATCGGCGGACACGCTTCGCGAGGCGCTGGTTTCCACGTACGAAACGAACCCCACCCTCACCGCGCAGCGGGAATCGCTGAAAGCGACGGATGCGACTGTCGCAATCGCCCGCGCGCAGGGGCGTCCGCAGGTCAGCGCCACCGCCGGGTTGAACCGCGATCTCACACGAAGCGGCATTCTCGATACCGGCGGCAAGGGCCCGACGCTGTCGGTTGGAGTCGATCTCAGCTACCCTTTGTTCACGGGCGGTAGCGTTCGCAATTCCATCAGCGCCGCCAAGACCCGGGTCGAAGCGGGACGGGCCACACTTCGCGGAGTCGAAGGCGACGTCTTCACCGCTGCCGTCGCGGCCTACATGGATGTGATCCGCGACCGGGCAATCGTCGAGCTCAACCAGAACAACGTGAAGGTGCTCCAGACCAATCTGGAGGCGACCCGCGACCGCTTCCAGATCGGCGATGTCACGCGCACCGACGTCGCGCAGTCCGAAGCGCGGCTGGAACTTGGCCGAGCGAATCTTGCGACTGCCCAGGGAAGGTTGGCCGCGAGCGAGCAGGAATATCGCCGGGTGGTGGGGCACGAGGCCGGCAAGCTTGCTCCGCCGCCGCCGCTTCCGCCGCTCCCGGACACGGCGGAAGAAGCCGTCCGGATCGCGCTTGCGAACAATCCCGATATCGCAGCGATCAATCGCCAGGCGCAGGCGGCAGGCTATGACGTGTCTGTAGCGAGGGCCGGGCGGCTGCCGTCGCTCTCGGCGGGAGTCAGCGAGACCTACGTCAACAATCTCGGTGGAGCGACCGGCGCCTTTCCGAGTACCGGCACCCAGACCACCGCGGGGCTGACGGCGCGTGTGCCGATCTACCAGGGCGGAGAACCGGCAGCGCGGATCCGGCAGGCCCAGGCGATCGAGGGGCAGACTCTGGAGCAGGCGGTCGGAACGGAACGGTCGGTCGTCGCCCAGACTCGCTCCGCCTTCGCAACCTACAAGGCTGCGAACGAGGCAATTGCGTCGCAGGAAACGGCGGTCAAGGCCAACGAACTTGCTCTCGAAGGCGCACGCGCGGAACGGTCGGTCGGAACGCGAACGGTGCTCGACGTCCTCAACGCGGAGCAGGAGCTCCTGAACTCGCAGGTTTCGCTCGTGACCGCGCGCCGCGACGCTTACGTCGCCGGGTTCGACCTCTTGAATGCAATGGGCCAGGCGGAAGCGCGCGATCTCGGGCTTGACGGCGGACCGCTGTACGACCCGCTCGGCAATTATCGCCGGGTAGCAAACAACTGGAATGACTGGGCGAGCGATCCTCGCCACGTGCCGGTAGCGACGCCCATTGCGACTCCCGCCGAAACCGGTGCGGTCGCGCCGGTCACCCAAGGGGTGACACCGCCTCGCCAATAAGCGATATCGATCGCCATGCAGTCGCCCGCCCGCGAACCCTCGATGGAAGACATCCTCAAGTCGATCAAGAAGGTGATCGCCGAGGAAAAGGACCTGCGGACCGCGGTCGAAGCGGCCGAGGAATCGCGCGACGATGAAGATGCCCCGGACGAGCCGGAAGACACGATCCTCGAGCTCGACCAGCCGATCGATCCAGCGCCTGCAGCCGATCTTGGGCCGCCGCTGGTCGACGACAACACAGCCGAAACTTCGCGCCGATCGCTTGATGAACTTAGCTCCGTCGCGGCAACCGCTCCCGCGGGCCCGGCAGGCAACCCGCTCGAAGAGGTCGTCCGCGAGATGCTTCGGCCGATGCTGAAAGAATGGCTGGACGAGCATCTGCCCACGATCGTCAACGAACATGTGAAGCGTGAAATTTCACGGATAACGGGCCGAAAGCTTTAGCCGTTTTGCGCTTCGGCGTAGCTTTGCTACGCCCGCGTCATGAAAACCCTCGCGCTCCTCGCCGCTGCAGCGGTCGCCGCCCTCGCCACTTCACCCGCGCTCGCCCGCCCGATGACGGCGGTCGACATGCACATGATGCACCGCATGGGATCGCCGGCAATCTCGCCTGACGGACGTGTGGCTGTGTTCACGCTGAGCGACACTGACTTGCAAGCGAACAAGCGCAGCACTTCGCTCTACCTGCTCGATCTGGCGAAGCGCGGTGCCGCACCGCAACCGATTTCCGGTGCCGAGAAAGGTCACGATCCGATGTTCGCCGCGGACGGGTCGCTGTGGTTCCTGATGCCGGTGGCCGATCAGGACCAGCTATTCAGGATGGAGGTCGGCCGCGCGGCGCAGCAGCTGAGTAACTTCACCGGCGACATCAGCGGCTTCAAGGTCGCGCCGAACGGCAGCCGAGTGGTCGTCTGGGCCGACCGCGACCTGCGCTGCGCCGACCTTGCCTGTGCCGGTCTTCCGGCCAAGGCGGAAACGGGCACCGGGCGCACGTACGACCAGCTGTTCGTTCGCCACTGGGACACGTGGGTCGAACCGGGCGTCCGCTCGCGGCTTTTCAGCTTCCCCGTTGCCGACGGCAAGCTGACTGGCGCGGGCGTTCCGATCGAGGGCGATCTGGTCGGCGATACGCCCTCGAAGCCCTTCGGCGGCGGTGAGGAAATCGCTTTCTCCCCCGACGGGAACACCGTTTTCTTCACGCTTCGAGAGGCTGGCCGGATTGAGCCGCTCTCGACCAATCTCGACATCTTCCAGGCACCGGCCGACGGCTCAGCAGCTCCGGTCAACCTCACCGACGCCAACGACGCGACCGACACGCTTCCGACGGTCTCACCCGACGGCAGGACATTGGCCTACGTGGCCATGGCTCGTCCGGGCTACGAATCCGACCGCCAGGTCCTTCAGCTTCGCGATCTCGCAACGGGCACGACCCGGCCACTGACGCAAGGCTTCGATCGCTCGGTCGGCTCGATCGAATGGGCGCCGGACGGCAAGACCCTGCTCATCACCGCCGAAGACACTCTGGAAAACCCGGTGTGGCGAGTCGATGCGCGTACCGGCAAGGTGACGCGCCTGACCAAGGACGGCAACTTCGGGAGCGTCCACGCGCTTGCCGGGGGCGGCGCAATCGCGACGATGAACAGCATCTTCGCGCCCGATGACCTTTACCGGATCGCCGGCGGCAAGGTCACGCAACTGACCGCCGTCAACAAGGCGCTTCTCGACCAGCTCGACCCGGTAACCTTCAACAAGTTCAGCTTCACCGGGGCGAACAACGACACCGTCTGGGGGTGGGAGCTGAAGCCCGCAAACTCCACACAGAAGCTACCGATTTCCTTCCTCGTCCACGGCGGGCCGCAGGGAAGCTTTTCCGACAGCTGGTCCTATCGCTGGAACCCGCGACTGTTCACGGCGCCCGGCTATGCCGCGGTCAGCGTCGATTTCCACGGGAGCACCGGATACGGTCAGGCCTTCACCGACGCCATTCACCAGAATTGGGGCGGCTGGCCGCTCGAGGACCTGCAAAAGGGGCTCGCGTTCGCGACCGCTCACGACCCGCAGCTTCAGGCCGACAATGCCTGCGCGCTCGGCGGTTCCTACGGCGGCTACATGATGAACTGGATCGAGGGAAAATGGCCCGACCGCTTCAAGTGTATCGTCCAGCATGACGGAGTCTTCGACGCTCGCGCCATGGCTTACGAAACCGAAGAGCTGTGGTTCGACGAGTGGGAGCATGGCGGGCATCCCTATTACGAGGCGCCGGCGGAGTTCGAGAAGTGGAACCCGGTCAACTACGTCCAGAATTGGAAGACGCCGCAGCTGGTCATCACAAGCGAGAACGACTTCCGAATTCCGTACACGCAGGGGATCGCCGCCTTCACCGCGCTCCAGCGACGCGGCGTCCCGTCACGGCTCCTGATCTTCCCGGACGAGAACCACTGGGTGCTCAAGCCGAAGAATTCCATCCAGTGGTACGACGAGGTGTTCGGCTGGGAGAAGCGCTGGCTCGGCCAGTAGGCTAGAGTATCCGGGCGAGGATTTCCCCGAGGCGGACGCAACCCGCCTCGTCGTCCGCGTCGAACCGGCCTGAGCTTGGGCTGTCGATGTCGAGTACGCCAAGCAGTTCGCCGTCGCGCACCAGCGGCACGACGATCTCGCTGTTGGACGCGCTGTCGCAGGCAATGTGGCCGGGAAAGGCGTGAACGTCTTCGACGCGCTGGACGGTTCGAGTCTTGGCGGCGGCGCCGCACACGCCCTCGCCGAACTTGATCCGGATGCAGGCGGGGCGCCCCTGGAAGGGCCCGAGCACGAGCTCGCCGCCGACATTGCGGTAGAAGCCGACCCAGTTCACGTCCGGCAGGCTCTCGAAGATCGCCGCCGAGGCATTGGCCATGTTGGCGACCGGATCGGTTTCGCCGCTGACAAGCGCCTCGATCGCGCTCGCGAGATCCCGGTACAGCGTCGGCTTGTCTGAAGCTCCAGTTTTGAAGTTGTACACTTTCAGAGTTCCACTTTTCCACGCGCGCGCTTCACTTGGCCGCGCTGCTTTTTCTGGTCGACGCGCTTTGCCTTCGCCGCCCTGCTCGGCCGCGTCGCCTTGCGCTTCTTGGGCGGGTTATGGGCCTTTGCTATCATCTGCGCCAGCCGCCGCCGGGCATCGTCGCGGTTCGATTCCTGTGTCCGGAACCTCTTGGCCGAAATCAGCAGTTCGCCTGCGCTCGTCAGCTTGGATCCGGCGATGCGCTCGAGCCGTTTCCGCGCCGCGTCGTCCAGTCCCAGTTTGGCGACATCGACCCGAAGCTGGACCGCGGTCGCTACCTTGTTGACGTTTTGCCCGCCCGGACCGGTGGCCGCTAGAAAGGCTTCGCTCAGCGCCTCCTCCGGAATGGCGACGTCCTCAGGCTTCATTCGTTGTCCGCGCCTGGTCGAAGGAGCGCCACGACCCAAATCGCTCCGGGAGCGGAGCCGTCACGTCAATCTCGGGCTTCCCGGCTCGCGGCACGATGAGGCGTGATGCGTGAAGCAGCATCTCCCCGCCCGGAACGCCATAAACCCTGTCGCCGACAATCCCGCGGCCGAACGCCTCGCGCGCGTGCACGCGAATCTGGTGAGTCCGTCCCGTCACCGGCCGGAACTCGACGAGCGACCGGCCGTCGCGCACGGCGAGCCGCCGCCAATGCGTTGCCGCCTCCTGCCCTTGAGTATCTGCGACCATTCGCCACCCGGCTTCAGCGCTCGAGCGCTTTGCCAGTGCGACATCGATGGTGCCTTCCTCCTCCGCGACTTCGGCGGCAATCACGGCAAGGTAGTATTTTTCCACCAGGCGCGCTTCGAACGTGCGTTGAAGCGCCGCCCGCGCCCGTGCGTTGCGCGCGAACAGGAGGCAGCCCGACGTGTCCTGGTCGAGCCTGTGCATCGGCGTCGGCGACGACCTGAATCCAAACCGAAGCTCCGGCAGGCGCACCTGGACGCTGTCGCCGCCGCGCCTCGGCGTATCGACCGGAAGCCCGGCGGGCTTGTCGATCACGATGGCTTCGCCGTCGATGAAAAGAACACGGGAAGCGAGCGCGTCTGTGCCCGTTTCCTCCGGATCGGTTGGTTCGATTTGATCCCCCTGTCGCTAGCCGCGTTGGCGCAAGTGATGCACTGCCGCAACGAATCAAAGGATTCCAGCCTGTTACACTTTATTAACCTTTTGCCTTCATCCCTCACATGGTTAATGAATGCTTCAAGGCCGTTAAGGGGGCGTTACGCCATGCGTGACGCTTCGGGCCACGAATGGGGGGACCAGCGATGCGCGTGCTGCTGATCGAAGACGAGCCGACGACTGCAAACAGCATCGAACTGATGCTCGGAACCGAAGGCTTCAACGTTTACACGACGGATCTGGGGGAGGAGGGTCTCGATCTCGGGAAACTCTACGACTACGACATCATCCTTCTCGACCTGAACCTTCCGGACATGCACGGCTATGACGTTCTGAAGAAGCTTCGGACGTCGAAGGTCTCGACTCCCGTCCTCATCCTTTCTGGAATCGGCGAGATGGATTCGAAGGTCCGCGCGCTCGGCTTCGGTGCCGACGATTACGTGACCAAGCCGTTCCACCGCGATGAGCTCGTCGCCCGCATCCATGCCATCGTTCGCCGGTCGAAGGGCCATTCTCAGTCGGTGATCCGAACGGGCAAGCTGGCCGTCAATCTCGACGCCAAGACGGTCGAGGTCGACGGAGCACGCGTGCACCTGACCGGCAAGGAATATGCGATGCTGGAGCTGCTTTCGCTCCGCAAGGGTACGACGCTGACGAAGGAAATGTTCCTCAACCACCTCTACGGCGGGATGGACGAGCCCGAGCTCAAGATCATCGACGTCTTTATCTGCAAGCTGCGCAAGAAACTGAGCCTGGCCTGCGGCGGCGCCAATTACATCGAAACCGTCTGGGGACGCGGCTACGTGTTGCGCGATTCGGACGAGGAGAGCGAGCCGCAGCCCGAAGCTGCCGTCGCCTAGCCTTCATTGCTCTAACGCCCGGCTTGGCCGAGGCGGGCGACCGCAATCCTCGTCGGCCACTCGCTGCTCTTGGCGGAAAACGGACCATCGCGGGGCTGGGGCGGCGCAGCGCCCTGCCCTGCTCAAGCCTCGGCGAAGAGGCTTCGTTTTCGGCGAAGGGGCAGCTCTACCCGCTTGGCCGCCGGGTCGGACGAATCTTCGCCCATTCTCCGCCAGCCATCGCGGCCGAGCCGCTCGAGCGGCTTGAAGCGGGTCTTGTAGTCCATCCGCTTCGACCCCTCGATCCAGTAGCCGAGATAGACGTACGGCAATCCGGCGCGAGCCGCGCGGACGATGTGATCGAGGATGATGAAGGTGCCGAGCCCCTTCCTGGCTTCGGGGCCCACGTCGAAGAAGCTGTAGATCATCGAAAGCCCGTCATCCTGGTAGTCGGACAGGCAGCAGCCGACCAGCTTGCCGGGCCGGCCGTCGGTCGCAGGCTCCCGATATTCGATCATGTAGGTGCGGACCGGAGACTGCTCGACCATGTCGGCGAAATCGGTCTCGTCCATTTCCGCCATTCCGCCGCCCGGGTGCCGCTCGGCGAGATAGCGCCGAAGAAGCGCATATTGTTCTTCCGTCGTCCACGGCTTGCACGCGGTGACCTCCAGGTCGGCGTGGCGCCGGAGCAACTTGCGCTGCGTGGCGCTGGCCTGGAACTCCGATGCGACCACGCGGACTGAGACGCAGGCGCTGCAGTCGATACAGCTTGGGCGATAGGCAACCGACTGGCTGCGACGGAATCCGATCCTGCCAAGCGCTTCGTTGAGCTCGTTCGCGCTTCGGCCACCGAGTTCGGTGAAAACCTTTCGCTCCACCTTGCCCGGAAGATACGGGCACGGCGAAGGGTTCGTGACGAAGAATTTGGGAAATCGGAACGGAGCGCTCATCGTATCAGGACTGTTTATGCGACTGGTAAACGCAGTTGAAAAGAGTTTGTGTCAGCTGCGAAACGCATCCCTGCGCAGAACTGTCCCGTGACGGGACGCAGATTAGTCGAGCGAGGCGCGATCGACGCGAAAGCCCGCGTTTATGAGCATTGCTTCGACGCGGTCGATTGCGGCTGAATCGCGAGCTTCGCACTCGACTTCTATGACCGTGTCCTTCGCCGGTAGCGCGGTGAAAATCCGGCTGTGGCGAATTTCGATGATATTGACGCCGGCTTCGAAGAACTTCGCGGTGATCTTTGCAAGCGCCCCGGGCTGGTCCTGGGCGGCGATCCGCAAGCGGGCGATCCGGCCCTGGCGGACGAGGTCGCGAACCAGAACGTTGGCGAGAAGATGGGAGTCGATGTTGCCGCCGCACAAGAGCGTGGCGACCTTCTTGCCCTCGAACCGGGCGGGATCGGCAAGCATCGCCGCCACCCCGGCAGCGCCGGCGCCCTCGACGACCGTCTTTTCGAGCCCGACGAGCATCGCCACTGCGCTTTCGATATCACGCTCCGAGACAAGCATGATGTCGTCGAGATTCTGCTTGAGAATCCTCGACGTCAGCTCGCCCGGCTTCTTCACGGCGATGCCTTCCGCAAGCGTGTCGCCGCCAATCGGCAGGGTGCATCCTTCGAAGGCGCACTTCATCGCCGGGTAAAGCTCGGCTTCGACTCCGATCAGCTCGATGTCCGGCTTGATTGCGCGGGCCGCAATGGAAACTCCCGAGGACAAGCCGCCGCCGCCGATGGGGACCACCAGCACGTCCAGCTCGGGCGCATCCTCGAGCATCTCGAGCGCCACCGTGCCGGCCCCGGCGATGATCTGCGGGTCGTCGAACGGGTGAATGAAGACATAGCCCTTTTCGTCGGCAAGCTCGCGAGCCCTGGCGTAAGCGTCGTCGAACATGTCCCCGTGAAGGACCACGGTCGCTCCATAGCCTTCCGTCTTGGTCACCTTCATCGTCGGCGTGGGCGACGGCATGACGATCGTCGCCGGAATACCGAGCCGCGTCGCGTGGTAGGCAACGGCCTGCGAATGATTGCCGGCCGACGCCGCGATCACGCCCTTTGCCCGGTCCTCGTCGGAAAGCTGCAGCAGCTTGTTGAGCGCGCCTCGTTCCTTGTAGGCCGACGTGAACTGGAGGTTCTCGAACTTCAGCCAGACCTCGGCACCGATTCGATCCGACAGCGGTGCACTCTTGAGCATGGGCGTGCGCACGACGGCGCCCTGGATGCGCTTCGCGGCGGCGCGAATGTCCTCGATGGTCGGCGGCTGCTGCATGGGATGAGCGCCTAGCGGTTCACTGGGGCGCGGACAATGCTATGCGGCGGCCATGAAAGCTCGCCTGATTGCGCTGACGGCCGCACTGCTCGCCACGCCCGCCTTCGCCGACACTCTCGTCTACAACATCAACGGAATGCAGGTGGGTGCCGACGGCAAGCTCCAGCATTTCAAGAACCTGGTCATTGGCGAGGATGGTCGGGTCAAGCAGATCTCCGACCGCTCCGAAACCTTCCGGAACGCCCCGCCGGGGAGCATCAACGGAGGCGGCAAGACTCTCCTTCCGGGCCTGATCGATGCCCACGGCCATGTCACCGACCTGGGCTTTGCGGCGCTTCGGCTCGACCTCGTCGGGACTGGGTCGCTCGACGAGCTGAAGCAGCGGCTGCGCGACTATGCAGCGGCCAATCCGGATGCGCGCTGGATCATCGGATTCGGTTGGAACCAGGAGCTCTGGTCGGACAAGCAATTCCCGACTGCGGCGGACCTCGATGCGATCGTTCCCGACCGGCCGGTCATTCTGGAGCGAGTCGACGGCCATGCCGTCGTCGCCAATAGCGCGGCGATGAAGGCAGCCGGAGTTAGCGCTCGCACGCAAGCGCCCGAGGGCGGCGAAATTCACGACGGCCTCTTCATCGACAATGCGAGATCGCTGATCGATCCGGCGATTCCGAAGCCCAGCGCGACTGACCTCGACCGGGCGCTCGCCAAGGCGCAGGACATCTTGCTTGGCTACGGAGTGACCGGCGTCGGCTCGATGAGCACCTCGCTGCAGGACTGGGCCGCCTTCCGCCGTTCCGGCGACGCAGGAACGCTGAAAGTGCGGTTGATGACCTACATGACCGCTTCGGACGCCGCAGAGGCCAACATGTCGCCGACCGGCTGGATGTATGGCGACCGCTTGCGGCTGGTCGGAGTCAAGTTGTTCGCGGACGGAGCGCTGGGTTCGCGCGGCGCGTGGTTGAAAGAGCCCTATGCCGACAAGCCCGCGTCGACGGGACTGCAATTCCACTCCGACTCCGAGCTGCTGGCCCTTGCCGACGCGGCGGCAGCAAGAGGCTTCCAGATCGCCACCCACGCCATCGGCGATGCCGCCAACGCGCAGGTGGTCTCCGTCTATGAAAAGCTGTCGGCCAAGTACGGCACCGACCGGCGTTGGCGCATCGAGCATTTCCAGATCGTCGACCCCGCCGACATTCCGCGACTGAAGCCGGCGGGAATCGTCGCGTCGATGCAGCCCACCCACCAGACCAGCGACCGATTGATGGCCGAGGCTCGGCTCGGGCCCAACCGCCTGAAGGGCGCGTATGCGTGGCAGACCGTCGAAAAGCTCGGGATCCCGCTTGCGTTCGGATCGGACTTTCCGGTCGAATCGCCCAATCCCTTTCCGGGCCTGTCTGCCGCGATCAGCCGCCAGGACATGAACGGCCAGCCGCCGGGCGGCTGGATACCCTCGGAACGGCTGACCTTCCCGCAAGCACTCGCCGCGTTCACGCGCGGAGCAGCCTACGCGGGCTTCGCTGAAAACAAGATCGGATCGCTCGCCCCGGGAAAGTGGGCGGATTTCATCATCGTCGATCGCGACCCCACCAAGGTGAACCCGCAGCAGCTCGCGCGAACCAGGGTCCTTCAGACCTGGATTGCCGGAAAGAAGGTGTGGGAACGCGCGGCTAGTGCCGCTGCGCCCGAGCCCGCGAAACGAGCATCGTCGGAGTAAGCACCTGCGGGAGCTCCTCCGGCTCCGCTTTGCCGGGGACGTACCACAGGTAATAAGGCACTCCGGCGCGGCCACGGCTTTCGAGGAAGCGGGTGATTTGCGGGTCTCCGTTCGTCCAGTCGCCGGCGAATACCTTCACGCCCGCCGACTCGAAGGCTTGGCGCACCTCGTCCCGATCGATGGCGGCGGCCTCGTTCACCTTGCAGCTCAGGCACCAGTCGGCGGTGAAATAAACGAATACCGGATGACCTTTCGCAAGTTCGCCCTGAACCGCCCCCTCGCTCCAGTTTGAAGCGCCGGATACGATCGCAGGACCGCTGGTCCCGCTACTGGGCACTGCAACGATTGAGCCGATGACGGCCGCGACTGCCACTGCCGCACCCAACGTGGAGAGGTGTGCGCCCTGGCGCTGGCTGCGCCCGATTGCCGCCAGCGCCGCAGCGAGAACGGCGACCGCTGCGAGCCCGACCCAAAGCCCCGCCGAACCGGCCTCGCGATAGAGCAGCCACAGCGCGGCGACACCGGTTGCGGCCATGGGAATCGCGAGGAAGCGCTGCAAACGCTTCATCCACGCACCGGGCGTCGGCAGAACCTTGCGCAGCGGAGGAATGAAGGCGACGGCGACGAACGGGAGAGCGAGGCCGAGCCCCAGAGCCGCGAAAACGGCGAGCGCCCCCCCGAGCGGAAGAAGCAAGGCCGCGCCGAGCGCAGCGCCCAGGAAGGGGCCGGCACAGGGCGTCGCCACGAAGGCCGCGAGCGCCCCGGTCCCGAAGCTCCCGGCCGGCCGCGCACTCCCGCCAAGCGTCGGCAGCTCGAACAGGTGGAGCAGGTTTGCAGTAATTGCAGTGGCAAGCAGCAGGAGCAGCATGATGGTTCGCGGGTCCTGGAGCTGGAATGCCCAGCCGGCGGCGCTTCCGCCCGCGCGGATAGCGATCAGGACGAGCCCGAGCGCTCCCGTCCCGACGATCGCGCCCGCGGCATAGGCAAGGGCGTCCCTGCGCGCGTGACTCGCCTCGCCGCCGCTCCTTGCAAGGTGCAGCGCCTTTAGCGCCAGGATTGGAAAGACGCAGGGCATGAGGTTGAGAAGGACGCCTCCGGCAATCGCGCCCAGGACGGCCCACAGCAGCGCATTCATTCCGGCGCTTCCGACGGGCGAACCGCCCTCCGGCACCGGACCGGGCACGGCAGCGAACTCGAGCCCGCGGTTGGCGCCGAGGGAGATTACCCCCGAAAGCTTATCCGGAGAGCCGCTGCGTCTTGGCAGCGATGCGATCAGCAGGTCGTCCTTGCGCCTGAACTGCTGCTCGCCCGCATAGTCGACCGGTCCGTCCACGGCCGGGAACACGTAGGGATCCTCCACCTTCACGTCGCGCGGGAGTGGAATGCCGATACGGATTCGCTTTCCTGAAATTTCGAAGCGAGCAACGCTTGCAAGCGGCCTCGGCAGCGCCTGTCGCCATTGGTCGAAGCGCACGCTCTCAGGCTTGGCGGACCCGACCGGCAGGCGAAGCGACAGGTCGCCGCTTTCGGGAACGCAGATCTTGTCCGTACAGGCGAGCCAGTGCGCCTCGGCGCGGATCGGGACTGGCCCTCTGGCACCCGGCGGCGCCTTCAGACGCACCAGCACCGCATAGTCCTGCTCGTAGACGTAATTCATGATGCCCGCGATCGTCAGCCGCGTCGGCACCGGATAGCGAAGTTCGCCCACGGAAAAGCCCGCCGGGAGCTTCCAGTCGACCTGCATCGGAAGCCCCGCATCGCCGGGATTTTGCCAATAGCCATGCCAGCCGGGTTTCGTGTGCATTACGATCGCGAGATCGACAGTCCCGCCCGCCGGGACCGGCCCTTCGGCCACCAGCTGCGGGTCGATTCCGCGCGCGTAGGCCGGCGCGGCGGCAAGCACGAGCGCGATGAGAAAGAGGAAACGTCGAAGCATCGCTTCGCCGCTAAAGGCTAGACGGGTCCTAGTCGAGATTGGGCCTGAGCCAGCGCTCCGCCTGCTCGACTGAAACGTCGCGTCTTTGCGCATAGTCCTCGAGCTGGTCGCGGCCGATCCGAGCAACTCCGAAATACTGGCTGTCGCGATGCGCGAAATAGAATCCCGACACGGCGGAGGTCGGGAGCATCGCGAAATTCTCGGTGAGGGTGACTCCTCCCGGTTCGCCCCCCAGCATGTCGAAGAGAATTGGCTTGAGGCTGTGGTCCGGGCACGCCGGATAGCCCGGCGCAGGGCGGATCCCAGCGAATTTCTCCCGAATCAAATCCGCGTTGGAGAAATGCTCGTCGGCATATCCCCAAAGGCGATTGCGGACTTCGGCATGAAGCACCTCGGCGAAGCTCTCGGCGAGACGATCCGAGAGCGCCTTCAACAGGATGTCGGAATAATCGTCGTGATCGGCCTTGAACCGCTCCAGGTGTGCCGAAAGGCCGTGAATTCCGACCGCGAAGCCGCCGATCCAGTCCTCGCCCTGGGGATCGATGAAATCGGCGAGGCACATGTTCGGCCGTCCCTCGCGCTTCTTCACCTGCTGGCGAAGCATGGGCAGCCGGGTCCAATCGTTGCCGGAAAGAACGAGAATGTCGTCCCCTTCTCGCCTGCATCGCCACAAGCCCACGCGTGCCCGTGGCGTGAGCCAGCGCTCGGCGACAATCTTGTCGAGCATCGCCTGCGCATCCTTGAACAGGCTCGTCGCGCTCTCCCCTACGACCGGGTCGTCGAGAATTGCGGGATAGTTTCCGGCCAGCTCCCACGCACGAAAAAAGGGCGTCCAGTCGATCGACGCGCGAAGGTCGCCGACCGCCCATTCTCCCAGGTCGTGAATGCCCGGATACTGCGGCGGCGGTGCCTTGCCCGCCGGATCGAAGGAAAAACCGTTCGCTCGAGCATCCGCAAGGCTGGCGAGTTCGCTGTGGCCGCTTCGCTCGCGCGATTTGCGGACCTTCTCGTAGTCCTCGGCGGTCGCCGCGATGAACGGCTCACGCTGCGTGTCCGAGACGAGGTTCGAGGCAACGCCGACGGCGCGACTGGCGTCGAGCACGTGGATCACGGGACCGTCGTAGGCGGGATCGATTCGAAGCGCCGTGTGCGCCTTGCTGGTGGTCGCTCCGCCGATCAGGAGCGGCGTGGTCAGGCCCAGCCGCTGCATCTCGCCGGCAACGGTCACCATCTCATCCAGCGAAGGCGTGATCAGCCCGGACAAGCCGATGATGTCGGCGTCATTGTCGTTGGCGGCTTTCAGGATGTCCTGCCAGGGAACCATGACGCCGAGGTCGATGACCTCATAGCCGTTACACTGGAGCACGACTCCGACGATGTTCTTGCCGATGTCGTGAACGTCGCCCTTGACCGTCGCCATGACGATCCGCCCCTTGGCGCTGGAAACGCCCTTTTGCTCTTTTTCCTGTTCGATGAAGGGGATGAGGTGAGCGACCGCCTTCTTCATGACGCGCGCGGACTTCACGACCTGCGGTAGGAACATCTTGCCCGACCCGAACAGGTCGCCAACAACGTTCATGCCGTCCATGAGCGGCCCTTCGATCACCTCGATGGGGCGATCGAATTTCTGTCGCGCTTCCTCGGTGTCCGCGACGATGTCCGCGTCGATTCCGCGAACAAGCGCATGTTCGAGGCGCTTCTCGACCGGCCACCCGCGCCATTCCGCCTGCGCCTTTTCGGCAACCGAGTCAGTCCCCCTGAAGCGCTCCCCAAGCTCGACCAGCCGCTCGGTCGGGTCGTGCCCGTCGGCAGGACGGCGGTCGAGAATCACGTCCTCGACCGCGTCGCGAAGCTCCGGATCGATGTCGTCGTAGACGTCGAGCTGCCCCGCGTTGACGATGCCCATGTCCATTCCGGCGGGGATTGCGTGGTAGAGGAAGGCGCTGTGCATCGCGCGCCTGACGGGTTCGTTTCCGCGGAAGGAAAAGCTCAGGTTCGAGAGGCCGCCGGAGATGTGCACTCCCGGGCAGCGAGCCCGAATCTCGCGCGCAGCTTCAATGAAATCGACTGCGTAGCGACGGTGCTCGTCGATTCCGGTTCCGATCGCGAAAATGTTGGGATCGAAGATGATGTCTTCGGGCGCGGTGCCGTCGTCCGTCAGCAGGCGGTAAGCCCGCGCGCATATCTCGATCTTGCGCTCCCTGGTGTCGGCCTGGCCGGTCTCGTCGAAGGCCATGACGACCACCGCAGCGCCGTAGGCCCGGCATTTGCGAGCGAGCTCGAGGAAAGGGCCCTCCCCCTCTTTCAAGCTGATCGAATTGACGATCGGCTTCCCCGATACGCACTTCAGGCCGGCTTCGATGACGCTCCACTTGGAGCTGTCGATCATCACCGGCACGCGTGCAATGTCCGGTTCGGCAGCGATTCGCTTCAGGAAGGTGGTCATCGCCGCCTCCGAATCGAGCAGCGCCTCGTCCATGTTGACGTCGATGATCTGAGCGCCGTTCTCGACCTGCTGGCGTGCCACTTCCACCGCTGCGTCGTAATCGCCGGCGAGGATGAGCTTCTTGAATCGCGCGGAGCCGGTGACGTTGGTTCGCTCGCCGATGTTGACGAACCGGGCCGCGCTCGCGCCCTGGTCGGCGACTTCGGACTCGGCAATCGCTTCCGAAACGCCGTTCACGCAGCAATCACCATAGGTTCGATTCCGGCAAGGAGCGTTTGCTGGCGTGGCGCCGGGACTTTCCGCGGCGGTTTTCCCGAAGCCGCTTCGGCGATCGCAGCGATATGGCTCGGAGTCGTCCCGCAACAGCCGCCGACGACATTCACGAGGCCATCGCGGATCCACTCGGAGACCTGGGCAGCGGTTTGAGCCGCCGCCTCGTCATATTCGCCGATGTCGTTTGGAAGCCCGGCATTGGGATAGGCCATGACAAGGGTGTCGGCGATCGCGGACAGGGCCGCGAGGTGCGGCCGAAGCTGGGCCGCTCCGAAGGAACAATTGAGCCCGATCGTCAGCGGCTTGCAATGGCGCACCGAGGCCCAGAACGCCTCCACCGTATGACCGGAAAGGTTGCGGCCGCTGAGGTCGGTCAGGGTCATCGAAATCATCAGCGGAAGCTCCCGGCCCATCGCCGCCTGCGCCTCCAGCGTCGCCATGATCGCCGCCTTCGAGTTGAGCGTGTCGAAAACGGTCTCGATGAGAATGAAATCGGCCCCGCCCTCGACGAGCGCGTCCACCTGCTCGCGATAGACGCTCTTCACCGTGTCGAAATCCACTTCGCGGAAGGCGGGGTCGTCGACATCCGGAGACAGCGAAAGCGTCTTGTTCGTCGGTCCGATCGCGCCCGCGACCCAGCGACGGCGCCCCGACTTCGCGTCGCGGTCCGCAACCTCGCGCACGATTCGTGCTGCCGCTCTGTTTATATCGCCGACCAGCTCCTCTGCGCCGTAATCGGCCTGGCTGATGCGATTGGCGTTGAAGGTGTTCGTCGCAAGAACGTCCGCGCCTGAATCGGCGAACCTCGCGCAAATCGTCCGGACCAGCTCCGGCCTGGTGAGGTTCAGGAGATCGTTGTTGCCCTTCTGGTCCCTCGCCAGGTCCAGGCCCGCTCCGTAAGCCTCCCCGTCGAGCCGTTCCGCCTGGATCGCCGTTCCGTAGGCGCCGTCCTTGATGAGGATCCGCTTTGTCGCCTCGCGTCGAAAGCGCTGTGCCGCTTGGTTGTCTGAAAATCCCGATCCGGTCACTTTGCACGCACTCCAAGCAGGTGACAGATCGCGTAGCTGAGCTCTGCCTTGTTCAAGGTGTAGAAATGGAAGCAGCGGACGCCGCCGGCATAGAGCTGGCCGCACAGCTCCGCAGCCACGGTCGCGGCGACGAGCTGGCGAGCCGCGGGAAGATCGTCGAGGCCGTCGAAAAGTTCGTCGAGCCAGTCGGGCATCGATGCGCCGCACTGCCCGGCGAAGCGGCGGACAGTGGCAACGTTCGTGACGGGAAGAATGCCGGGCACGATTTCAATGCCGATTCCGGCCGCTGCCGTGTCGTCGAGAAAACGGAGAAACGAATCCGCCGAGAAGAAGAACTGGCTGATTGCGCGATCCGCTCCGGCGTCGATCTTGCGCTTGAGATTGTCGAGATCGGCCGACTTCGTACCGCTGTCGGGGTGGACTTCCGGGTAGCAGGCCACCGATATGTCGAACGGCGCAATCTGCTTCAGCCCGGCGACCAGTTCGGCTGCATTGGCATAGCCGTCCGGGTGAGGCTCGAAGCTCGCTCCTGGCTCGGCAGCATCGCCGCGAAGCGCAACGATGTGGCGCACTCCAAGCTGCCAGTAATCGCGAGCGATCGCATCGACTTCCTCTCGGCTGGCGCCGACGCAGGTCAGGTGCGCAGCGGGCGTGAGCTTCGTCTCGGTCAAAATCCGCTTCACCGTCGCGTGCGTGCGCTCGCGCGTCGAGCCGCCAGCTCCGTAGGTGACGGACACGAACCGCGGGCGAAGGGGAGCAAGCGTCTGGATGGCATCCCAGAGGGTGGTTGCCATCGCTTCGCTCTTTGGCGGGAAGAATTCGAAGCTCAGCGCAATGTCGCCCCGCGGCTCCGCGAAGAGCGGCTCGTGACGCTTGAGTTGCTCGAGGACTTGCCGGTTCATGCCGCTTCGCGCCTGCTTTGGCCCGCCTTTGCGCCCCTCCAGAGTGTGACCGTGAGTTCGCCACCCTCCAGGTGCTCGACGTGATCGATGCTCAATCCGGCCGATTCGAACCAGCCCGCCATCATCTCGTCGGCAAAGCCGAGCCGCAGGTGAGCATCGCGCGATCGAAGCTCCTCGCGCTCGTGAGCGGCGAAATCGACGACCAGCAGCGTCCCGCCCGGAGCAAGCACGCGCGCCGCTTCGGCAATGGCGTCCGCCGGAGCGTGCGCATAGTGGAGCACCTGGTGAATTATGACGCAGTCGGCGGTCGCGTCGTCCAGCGGCAGCGCGTACATATCGCCCTGTCGCAGGCTCGATCGCACTCCGGCCGTTTCCAGCTTGACCCGAGCGAGCCGAAGCATGTCCGACGATCGGTCGATCCCTATCGCTTCGGCCGCTCGTTCCCCGAAGAGCTCGATCATTCGCCCGGTTCCGGTACCGACGTCGACCAGCGTCTTGAAGCGGCCACGGCCGAGGGCTCGCCCGATCGCGCGCTCCACTTCGGCCTCGGAGACATGGAGCGAGCGGATCGAGTCCCACACGCTCGCGTGGGCGGCGAAGTAACGCTCCGCGGCCTCGGCGCGGTCGCGGCGGACCGCGTTCAGCTGCTCGCAGTCCGATTCGAACACAGCCCGGCTTGCCGCGTCCGTCCAGCAGTCGATCAGCTTGAGAAGCGGCCCCGTTCGAACCGCCGCGCCAATCGCGAGAAAGACCCAGCTTCCCTCCTTGCGGCGCTCGACGATGCCGGCCTCGGCAAGGATTCGCACATGCCTGGACACACGCGGCTGGCTTTGGTCGAGAAGCTGCGCCAGCTCCCCCACGGAAAGCTCCATCCGGGCCAGGAGCGCGACGATTCGCAAGCGCGTCGGATCAGACACGGATTGGAACAAATCGGCGAGGGGAAGCGTACTCATTGCTACGTCTGGGCATATAAAGAATTCTTTATATGGTCAAACGAGTTTGAGCCGCTTATGAGGCCCCGGCGGCCCGAGGGTGCGCAATGCAGACCTTTTCAGGCGATTGCGCGACCGACCCCTCATCTGTAATGCCGCGCGCTGGCCTGCACGATTCGCGTGTTAGGCCGAGCCCACGGCCCAAACAGGGGCTATTGAGGGAGTGGAACGATCATGAAGAAAGTTGCAGTGACCGTTGCGGTCCTCGCGCTCGGCCTTGCCGCGTGCGCGAAGAACAACAACGCGGACAATATGGCGGCAAACGACATGTACGCCGACAACGCCACCGAGACCGACATGAACGCGTCGATGAACGACGTGGCGCCGGAGAACGTGGCCGAGAACGCTCTCGAGAACGCGAATGCGTCGATCGAGAACGCGCAGGACGCGGTTTCGAACATCGATACGACGACGACCAACCAGTAAGGTCGCCGAACGAATGGAGAAGGGCCGTACGCCTCTTGTGGCGTGCGGCCCTTTTTTCATGGCCATCGCGCTCGCGTCTTGCGGATCGGCCAGTAGCCCGTCGGCTGAGCAAAACCGGCAGATGGACAATGCTGCCGAAATGCTCGATTCGGCGCCCGATGCGCTCGCCAACGTCGACGAGAACGCCCTCGGTCCCGCCGACGCCAATTCCGACGCGAACGCAGTTAGCGAAGAATCGCGTTGAGCACCTGCTCGACCATCATCGTTCGCGGATCGACGCGATAAAGATAGTTCTGGTCGTAAATGTAGCGTGATCGCGGATCGAGCTGCTGCCCGTAATAGGTGCGCAGGTTATTCGGGATCGCGTTGTAGCCGAGCAAACCGTTGTAGCCGAGCGGCACCCGCTGCCCGACGCCGAACAGCTTCTTCGCCTGGCCGGGCGGGATGCAAGCCGGACTCTTCTTCGCGAGTCCGGGCGGGCAACCGCCATTTCCGTAGCCGACGGGCCCCTGCGCACCATAAGCCTGCGGATTGGCGTGGCCGTTTCCGTGACCGTGACCCGGCTTTGCGAGCGCCGGCCCTGCCCAGGCGAGCGCTGCGGCGCCCGCGATCAAGATGAGTTTTTCCATGACTGCCTCACGATGCCAGAAAGGTGCTGAACGCAAGTTGATCGAATTCGTTACCGACGCATCAGCAATTGCGCGCGCCGGACCGGTTGCCCGTGTGGGCGGACCGGTCTAGAGCGCGGCCAAATTCGGGCGCCAGCCCCGGCGCCGAACCATAGCGAAAGGAAAGCAGCAGCTTCATGGCTCGCAAGAAGATTGCACTGATCGGCGCCGGAATGATCGGTGGAACGCTCGCCCACCTCGCAGCGATGCGCGAACTGGGCGACGTTGTCCTTTTCGACATTGCCGAGGGCACTCCCGAGGGCAAGGCTCTCGACATTGCCGAGGCGGCGCCGGTCGACGGTTTCGACGTCAACCTGAAGGGAACGTCCGATTATGCCGACATTGCGGGAGCCGACGTGTGCATCGTCACCGCAGGCGTTCCCCGCAAGCCGGGCATGAGCCGCGACGACCTCCTGGGAATCAACCTGAAGGTCATGAAGGCCGTCGGCGAAGGCATCAAGGCGCACGCGCCGGACAGCTTCGTCATCTGCATCACCAATCCGCTTGACGCGATGGTCTGGGCACTTCGCGAGTATTCCGGACAGCCGCACAACATGGTCGTCGGAATGGCCGGCGTGCTCGACAGCGCGCGCTTCCGTCACTTCCTCGCCGAAGAGTTCAACGTCAGCGTCGAGGATGTCACAGCCTTCGTTCTCGGCGGCCACGGAGACACGATGGTACCGGTCGTCGAATATTCGACGGTGGCGGGAATCCCGATCCCCGACCTCATCGAAATGGGTTGGAGCACGCAGGACAAGATCGACGCGATCGTCAAGCGCACGCGCGGCGGCGGCGGCGAGATCGTCGCCCTGTTGAAGACCGGCAGCGCTTTCTACGCTCCGGCGACCAGCGCCATCGCGATGGCCGAGAGCTTCCTCAAGGACAAGAAGCGCGTCCTTCCGGCTGCGGCGCACCTCAGCGGGCAATACGGGGTCGACGACCTTTACGTCGGCGTTCCAGTGGTACTCGGAGCCGGCGGCGTGGAGCGAATCGTCGAAATCTCGCTCAACGACGATGCCAAGGCCAATTTCGAGACCAGTGTCGATGCGGTGAAGGAGCTTCTTGACGCCTGCCGGAACATCGACAGCTCGCTCGCGTAAGGACGAACAGTGAGCATTCTCGTCGACAAGACCACCAGGGTCATCACCCAGGGAATGACCGGTGAAACCGGCACCTTCCACACGCGCCAGGCGCTCGACTACGGAACGCAGATGGTCGGCGGCGTAACGCCCGGCAAAGGCGGGACGGAACATCTCGGCCTGCCCGTGTTCAACACCGTCGGCGAAGCGGTCGAGAAGACCGGCGCGACCGCATCGGTGATCTACGTGCCGCCGCCATTCGCGGCCGACTCGATCCTCGAGGCGATAGATGCCGAAGTTCCGCTCATCGTGACGATCACCGAAGGCATTCCGGTGCTGGACATGGTCAAGGTGAAGCGCGCCTTGTGCGGGTCGAAATCGCGGCTGATCGGCCCCAACTGCCCAGGCGTGCTGACGCCCGACGAGTGCAAGATCGGGATCATGCCGGGAAGCATCTTCAAAAAGGGCAGCGTCGGCGTCGTCAGCCGTTCGGGCACCTTGACCTACGAAGCGGTCTTCCAGACCACCAACGAAGGGCTGGGGCAGTCCACTGCGGTCGGCATCGGGGGCGACCCGGTCAAGGGCACCGAGTTCATCGACATCCTCGAGATGTTTCTCGCCGACGACGAGACGAAGTCGATCGTCATGATCGGCGAGATCGGCGGAACAGCCGAAGAGGATGCCGCGCAATTCCTCGCCGACGAAGCGAAGCGCGGCCGCAAGAAGCCGGTAGTCGGCTTCATCGCCGGGCGAACGGCGCCTCCGGGACGTCGAATGGGGCACGCCGGAGCGATCGTTTCCGGTGGCAAGGGGGACGCAGAAAGCAAGATCGCGGCGATGGAGGCGGCTGGAATCACCGTCTCCCCGAGCCCATCTGAGCTGGGAACGACCCTCAAGGAGCTGCTCGCGGCATAATATGAACGACATCGTCGGCGTGATCGAACCCAAGCAGGGACCGAGCTGGGCACGGCCGGGCTGGCCGCTCGCCGAACTGGACGACATGAATCTCGGCCTGGATCCTACCCAGGCGACAATCGAGAGCGTGAAAAAGGCCGCCGCGGGCGCGGCTGCCGCGAGCGGCGCGGACGCGCAGTCCGTTCGGCGCGCCGCCGAGGATTCCATTCGCGCGATGATGCTGATCCGCACCTATCGCGTGCGCGGGCATCTCGCCGCCAAGCTCGATCCGCTGGGGCTTCACCACAGCGCGATTCCCGCCGACCTGACGCCCGCCTATCACGGCTTTTCCGACGGCGATCTGGACCGGCCGGTGTGGATCGGCGGCGCGCTCGGGCTCGAGCGGGCAACGGTGCGCGAAATCGTCGCGGTGCTGCAGGCGAATTACTGCGGCACGATCGGCGTCGAATACATGCATATCAACGACCTGGAGGAGCGGCGCTTCATCCAGGAGCGGATCGAGGGCAAATCGGAAACGGTCCAGTTCACGCCCGAGGGCAAGAAGGCGATCCTGGCCAAGGTCATCGAGGCGGAGCAGTGGGAGAAATTCCTCGCCCGCAAATACGTCGGTACGAAGAGGTTCGGGGTGGACGGCGGCGAAAGCGCCATTCCCGCGCTGGAAGCGGTCATCAAATACGGCGGTTTGATGGGGATCGAGGAAATCGACCTCGGAATGTCGCACCGCGGCCGCCTGAACGTCCTGTCCAACGTCATGGGCAAGCCGTACCGCGCCATCTTCCACGAATTTGCCGGCGGCGCGACCAACCCGGCCGACGTCGGCGGCTCGGGCGACGTCAAATATCACCTGGGCACCTCGTCGGACCGCGAATTCGACGGAACGCGAGTCCATTTGTCGCTGCTGCCCAATCCATCGCACCTCGAGGCCGTAGACCCGGTCGTGCTGGGCAAGGCCCGCGCCACCATGACTTACAAGGGCGACAAGCACGGCAAGAAGGTTCTGCCGATGCTCCTGCACGGCGATTCCGCCTTCGCCGGCCAGGGCGTGGTGGCCGAGTGCTTCGCCCTTTCCGGCCTGCCCGGCTACGGGACGGGGGGAACGCTTCACTTCGTCATCAACAACCAGATCGGCTTCACGACGAGCCCGCAGTTCGCGCGCTCCTCCCCCTACCCGACCGACATGGCGAAATCGGTCCAGGCGCCGATCCTCCACGTCAATGCCGACGATCCCGAAGCCGTGACCTTCTGCTGCAAGCTCGCCATCGAGTTCCGGCAGACGTTCGGCCGCGACATCGTCATCGACATGTGGTGCTATCGCAGGTTCGGCCACAACGAGGGCGACGAGCCGAGCTTCACGCAGCCGCAAATGTACACCGCCATCCGGCAGCACGCGCCGATCAGCGAAATCTACGGGCAGCGCCTGATCGACGAAGGCGTCATCGACAAGCAGTGGATCGACGATCACCGGCAGAATTACATCACCCACCTCAACGAGGAATTCGAATCCGCAGCGAGCTATCTGCCCAACAAGGCCGATTGGTTCGAAGGACGCTGGGCGGGACTTGGAAAACCCGATGAGCCGGTCCTCGGGCGCCGCAACATCAATACCGCCGTTTCCAAGCAGAAGCTTTGCGAAATCGGCGACACGCTGACTTCCCCGCCGCCCGATTTCCACATCCACCGGACTCTTGGCCGAATCCTCGATGCCAAGAAGGAGATGTTCAAGACCGGCGAAGGCTTCGACTGGGCGACTGCAGAGGCTTTGGCGTTCGGTACCCTGCTTGCGGAGGGGCACCACGTCCGTTTGTCCGGTCAGGACAGTGGCCGAGGCACCTTCAGCCAGCGCCACGCCGTCTGGATCGACCAGCAGAGCGGCGAAAAATATATTCCGCTCAAGTCGATCGACGGCGGGCGGTTCGAGGTTCGCGATTCGCCGCTAAGCGAGTTCGGAGTGCTTGGCTTCGAATATGGCTACTCGCTTGCCGACCCAAAGACGCTCGTCTGCTGGGAAGCGCAATTCGGCGATTTCGCAAACGGCGCGCAGACCATCATCGACCAGTTCATCGCCAGCGGCGAAGCCAAGTGGCTTCGCGCAAGCGGCCTCGTGATGCTGCTCCCGCACGGGTTCGAAGGGCAGGGCCCGGAGCACAGTTCCGCGCGGCTGGAACGCTACCTGCAGCTTTGCGCCGAGGACAATATGCAGGTCGCGAACTGCACCACCCCGGCGAACTATTTCCACATCCTCCGGCGTCAGCTCCTGCGGCCGTTCCGCAAGCCGTTGATCCTGATGACTCCCAAGTCGCTTCTTCGCAACAAGCTGGCTGTCTCCAGCCTCCAGGACTTCACCGGCGACAGCCACTTCAAGCGAATCCTGAGCGACACCAACCCGCCCGCCCAAGGACGGACGACGCGGCTCGTGCTGTGCTCGGGAAAGCTCGGTTACGAACTGATGGAGGCCCGCGACGAAGCGGCGAACGACGGGAGCGGCGGCCAAGACACGGAGATCGTCAGGATCGAGCAGCTCTACCCGTTCCCGTCCGAACCGCTGATCGAGCGGCTCAAGGCGATTCCAAAGCTCGAAACGCTCGTCTGGGCGCAGGAAGAACCGAAGAACAATGGGGCCTGGACCTTCGTTGAGCCGTTACTCGAATGCTGCCTCGACGAGGCGGGCTTCAAGGGCATGCGTCCGCAGTACGCCGGGCGCGATCCGGGCGCCTCGCCGGCCACCGGGCTTGCCAAGAGGCACGCCTCGCAACAGGCCGACTTGATTGCCGACGCTCTGGGCCATAGCAGCCCCGCAGAGACCGGAGCAAAGCAGGCTGAGACGCGCCGCGCCTCTTAAACGAAGCAAGGGAGAACAATGGCCACCGACGTGAAAGTCCCGACTCTTGGGGAATCGATCACCGAGGGTACGCTCGCGCAGTGGCTAAAGAAGGCCGGCGACGCGGTTGCCGCCGACGAGCCGATCGCGAGCCTTGAAACCGACAAGGTGACGGTCGAGGTGCCCTCCCCCGTCGCCGGCGTGCTGTCGGAAACCGTGGCCAAGGAAGGCGACACGGTCGAGGTCGGAGCCGTCATCGCGAAGATCGACGAAAGCGCCGATGCCGGCGCCGCCGCGCAAAAAGGCGAAGAATCGACCCGCACCAATCCGCCAAGCCCCGGCGAAAACCCGGAGCTTCGAACCGCGCCGGAAGCGCCCGAGATCGGAGAGCCGGCGGACGAGGGCGGCGAAGCCTCGGCGTCCGACCAGATCATGACTCTCTCGCCCGCCGTTCGCCGGGCGGTGCTGGAGCACCATGTCGATCCGACCAGGATCAAGGGTAGCGGCAAGGACGGCCGGATCACGAAGGACGACGTGCTCGAAGCGGCACGGGCAAAGGAAAGCCGCACTGCCGAAGCACCGGCGGCGCCCGCCCCGCCCCCGCCCCCGCCGCCACCTCCGCCGGCTCCCGCGAGAGCGCCGGCCGCTGCAGGCGAGCGGAAGGAAGAGCGCGTCAAGATGTCGCGACTTCGCCAGACGGTCGCCAGGCGTTTGAAGGAAGCCCAGGACACGGCCGCCATGCTGACGACGTTCAACGACGTCGACATGTCGGCAGTCATGGACGCGCGAAGCCGGTACAAGGACCTGTTTGAAAAGAAGCACGGAATCCGGCTCGGATTCATGAGCTTTTTCGTCAAGGCGGTCGCGCTGGCGACACGCGACGTGCCGTCCGTCAACGGCAGCATCGAAGGCGATGACATCGTCTATCACGACTATCTCGACGTCTCGATCGCGGTCTCGGCGCCCAAGGGCCTGGTGGTTCCGGTTATCCGCAACGCCCAGGCGATGAGCTTCGCCGAAATCGAAAAGACGATCGCCGACTTCGGCAAGCGCGCAAAGGACGGGACGCTCGGCATCGAGGACATGCAGGGCGGCACCTTCACCATTTCGAACGGCGGAGTGTTCGGATCGCTGCTGTCGACCCCGATCATCAATCCGCCGCAGTCGGCGGTCCTCGGAATGCATCGCATCGAGGAACGCCCGGTCGCTATCGACGGAAAAGTCGAGATCCGGCCGATGATGTATCTTGCACTCAGTTACGACCATCGGCTGGTCGACGGGCGCGAGGCGGTCACGTTCCTCGTGCGGATCAAAGAAGCGATCGAGGATCCGACCCGGCTTTTGATTGATCTTTAGTTCGAAGCGCTCCCCCTGAAGCAAGTAGAAGGGTGAGCGCCAGGCATTTCGGCAAGCTCGATGTGAGCGCGAAGGAACAGAATGGCTGACAATTACGATTTCGACGTCCTGGTGATCGGCGCCGGCCCCGGCGGCTATGTGGCCGCGATCCGCGCTGCGCAGCTGGGGCTCAAGACCGCCTGTGCCGAAAGCCGGGACACGCTTGGAGGAACCTGCCTCAATGTCGGGTGCATTCCGTCGAAGGCGCTTCTTCACGCGTCCGAGCTGTTCGAGGAAGCCGCCCACGGGACGCTCTCCAAGTGGGGTGTGAAGGCGGACAACGTCGAGATCGACGTTGGCACCATGCAGGGCGAAAAAGCCAAGGCGGTCAAGGAACTGACCGGCGGGATCGAATTCCTGTTCAAGAAGAACAAGGTCGAATGGCTGAAGGGACGCGCGGCTTTCGAGGACGCGCACACGGTTAGGGTCGGCGACAAGAAAGTCACCGCCAGGAATATCATCGTCGCCACCGGATCGACGGTCACCCCGCTTCCCGGAGTCGAGGTTGACAACAGCAAGCACAAGATCGTCGATTCCACCGGCGCCCTTGAGCTCCCGAGTGTGCCCAAATCGATGGTCGTCATCGGCGGTGGCGTGATCGGGCTCGAACTCGGCTCGGTGTGGCGGCGGCTGGGCGCGCAGGTCACCGTGGTCGAATTCCTCGAAGAGATTCTTCCGGGCATGGACGCCGAAGTGCGCAAGGAATCGCGCAAGATCTTCAAGAAGCAGGGCTTCGATATCCGCACCGGCACCAAGGTCACAAAGGCCGAGGTCAAGGGCGACAGCGTCACTCTCACCGTCGAACCGGCCAAGGGCGGCGACAGCGAAACGCTCGAAGCGGACGTTGTGCTCGTCTCCATCGGCCGGCGACCCAACACGGACGGGCTCGGCCTCGATAAGATTGGTTTGGAGCTCAACAAGCGGGGCCAGATCGAGGTCGACGGCGAATTTCGCACCAAGGTCGACGGCGTCTACGCTATCGGCGACGTGACGCCAGGACCGATGCTTGCCCACAAGGCGGAGGACGAGGGCATCGCCTGCGCCGAGAACATCGCCGGCGAAACGGGCATCGTGAACCATGCGGTCATCCCGAGCGTCGTTTACACCTACCCGGAAATCGCGGGCGTGGGCCTTACCGAAGAGGAGGCAAAGGAAGACGGCGAGATCAAGGTCGGCAAGTTCCCGATGATGGCCAACAGCCGCGCCAAGACGAACCGAGAGCCCGACGGCTTCGTCAAGGTCATCGCCGACGCCAAGACCGACCGGGTACTCGGCGTGTGGATGATCAGCACCGTCGCTGGCACGATGATCGGCGAAGCAGCGCTGGCGATGGAGTTCGGCGCCACGTCAGAGGATATCGCGCTGACCTGCCATGCACACCCAACTCACGAGGAAGCCCTCAAGGAAGCGGCGATGGCCGTGACCGGCAAGCCCATCCACGTCTGAGGTCCTCGTCGCCGCTGTCGAACCGACCGCAGCGAGCGCGAAATGACTGCGCGTCAGCCCGCTAGCCGAGCAGCAGCGCCCTCACGGAGGCGATGAAGTCGAGATCGCTCTTCGACGGCCGCGCGGGAGCAACGGCGGGGCATTCGAGGCAACGAACCTGGATACTGGGTCCGGCGAGAACGGAGTGAAGCTCGATCAGGCTGCTTGCGATCCTCTCCTGCGGAGCGACCGCTGCGAAGGCATCCTTGTCGGAAGTCGTACCATCCGATCCCGACGTATCCTTCGCAAGCATCGCGACCAGCTTGTCCTCGAACGATTGCGGCGGCTTCAGATAATAGGCCTCGAACTGCGGGTCCGAAATGTTCGCCATTGCGCCGGCCTTGTCGATCGCCTCCTTCAGTCCGCCGAAGCCATCGATCAGCCCCAGCTGGCGCGCGGTTCCGCCGTCCCAGACGCGGCCCTGCGCGATCTGGTCGACCTGCGCTGGCTGCTTATGCCGAGACTGCGCCACGATCGCCAGGAAGCGGCGGTAGATGGAATCCACGCCCGCCTGGAGCATGGTGTCGGCGACGGGCGATGGACCGTGGAAAATGTCCGGCTCTCCGGAAAGCGGCGTGGTCTTCACCCCGTCGGCGCCGATTCCAAGCTTTTGAAGGGTGCCTTGGAAGCTGGGTAGGATTCCGAACACCCCGATCGAGCCGGTGATCGTCGACGGCTCGGCATAGATGAAGTCCCCCGGAGTGGAGACCCAGTAGCCACCCGACGCCGCGACATTGCCCATCGAAACGACGACCGGGATGTGCTTGCGCTTGGCGCCCAGGATCGACTGCCGGATCCGCTCCGATGCGAGCACCGATCCGCCCGGACTGTCCACCCTGACCACGAGCGCCTTGAGCCTGCCCTTCTGGACGGCCTTGTCGATCATCTTGGCGATGGTTTCGCCGCCGGCCGTCCCGGCAGACGCGTTGCCGTCCACGATCATTCCGGCGATCGTGACGATCCCGATCGAGCCGGAATTGTCGTCCTCGACCGTGTCGCCGATATAATTTGCAAGCTTGATTTTCTTGTAGCCCGCGGGGGCGGTGCTGTCCGTTCCTCCCAGTTGGGCCAGACGCGCCTGGAACTGCGCGCGAGTGCCCACCTTGTCGACGAGGCCGAACGCAACTGCAGCCTTTCCGAGATCGCCGCCGGCCGCCTTCAGAGCTCCTACGGGGTTCATCATGTACGGCTCGACCTTCGCCTGGGGCCGGTTTTTCGCGACCTGCTCGCGCCAGCCTTCAAGCAGAGCGCCTGAAAGCGCCTGCGCATTCTCCTTCGCGGCAGGCGACATGTCGCTTCGAGTGAAAGGCTCGACGGCGGCCTTGTACGTGCCCACGCGATAAACGTTCGCAGTCACTCCGAGCTTGTCGAGGAGCCCCTTGAAGTAGAGGTTCGATCCGCCGGGCCCGGCGATTGCAACGGCGCCAAGCGGGTCCATCCACACTTCCGAGGCAGCCGACGCCACCAGGTAGCTGTCGTCGCTGTAGGCGACAGCATAGGCGATGACCGGCTTGCCCGAGGCACGGACGCTCCGGATAGCATCGGCGAGGTCGGTCAGCGCGACCTGCCCGCCGCCGGTGAATCCGCCAAGGTCGAGGGCTACCGCCTTCACCCGGTCGTCGTCACGCGCGGCGTTGAGAGCGGTGACGAGGTCGTGCAGCCGGTATTCGTTCGGAGTCCGGGCGCCGCCTGCGATGTCCGCGAAACCGGGCCGGCTCGGCTGCTCGACGACGGAGCCGTAAAGATCGAGCGCGAGAACGCCGTCCTTGATCGGTGCTGGCTTGTTGGAGAGGCCGGCGTACAGGGCTCCGAAGAACAGCAGCATCAAGATGAGGACGAGCGCGTCCTTAACTCCGACGAGCACTTTCCAGACGGCGGAAACGAATTTCATTTCAGATCACCTTTTTCGCTCTGCTGCGCAGCTAGCCGACGCACCGCCCCAGGGCCAAATCTTTTCGACTGACGGCCGCGCGTCTACGGCGCCGGAATGGGTGCGGCAGCGACAGCGAACGATGAGCGATTCTCGCTTTGGGCAAGCGAGCTTGGCGCGACCCTGCGGCTCGCCTGGCCGCTCATCCTGGCCAACCTCACCCAGCAGCTCATCCAGGCGACCGATGTGCTCCTGATGGGCCGCCTGGGCTCCGTCCAGCTCGCGGCGGCCACCCTGGCGCTCAACCTGACGTTCACCGTCAACCTGTTTCTCTTCGGCCTCATCACGGCGTCGGCGCCGATGATGGCGACGGCGCTCGGGAAAAGATCGAACGCCGTCAGGGACGTCCGAAGGACGTTCCGCGCCGGGCTGTGGCTGCTCCTGTTCGCGCTTCCGCCCTACTGGCTTCTGCTGTGGCACGTCGGCGACTTCATGCTTGCGCTCGGACAGTCGCCGGAGCTCGCCGAGCGTGGCCAGACGTTCCTTCGTGCCTACATGTGGTCGAGCGCGCCCTGGCTTCTTTTCCAGCTGCTTCGCAATTTCGTCGCTGCGCTGGAACGGCCGCGCGTGGTGCTGTGGTTGAGCGTGTCCGGAATCGCGCTCAACGCGCTGTTCAGCTGGTCGCTTATCTTCGGCCACTTCGGACTGCCGGCGCTGGGGCTCGTCGGAGGCGGAATCGGAAGTACGCTCACCTGGCTTATCCTGTGCGGCGCACTCGTTGCCTTCACCCGCGCCGATCCGCAGTTCCGGCGTTTCCACCTGTTCGGGAACTGGTGGCGCTTCGACTCTCAACGGACCTGCGCGATGATCACTCTCGGCTTCCCCATTGGAATCACCATGGCCCTGGAAATGGGGGTATTTGCGCTTGCGGCCTTCTTCATGGGCTGGATCGGGACGGCTGCGATGGCGGCCCATGCCGTCGCGCTGCAACTCGCAGCAATCACCTTCATGGTGCCGCTTGGCCTCGGCCAGGCGGCAACGGTTCGCGTCGGGCGAGCCCTTGGCCGCGGTGACTCGGACGCGATTTCGCGCGCCGGTTGGATAGCCTGGACCAGCGGCGTCGCCTTCATGGCTGCGATGGCGCTGGTCATGTGGGCGATCCCGCACCGGCTCGTGACTCTGTTCCTGACGGACTCGCCCCGGGATTCCGCTGTCATTGCCCTCGCGGTCAGCTTCCTGAGGATCGCCGCCGCCTTCCAGCTCGTGGACGGTGCGCAGGTGATCGGCGCCGGAATGCTTCGCGGGCTCCACGATACCCGCTGGCCGCTCATCTTTGCGTTCGTCGGCTATTGGGGCGTAGGCCTGGGCACCGGCGCCTGGCTCGCATTCGGGAGCGGCTGGAAAGGTGTCGGCATCTGGGTGGGCCTGGCCACCGGCCTCGCGGCGGTTGCCGTGCTGATGCTGGCGCGCTGGCTGATGCGCGAACGCCTGGCGCTGACGCAGCTTCGGGCGGCCTGAAAAAAAGCCGCATCCCCACCCGTTGACGGATGAACGGGCCACAACCATATGCCCCCCGTCGCTGGCACTCTCACGACTAGAGTGCCAGACCTGTTTCAACTCTTGCAAAGAGGGGCAAGCCTAATGGATTTCAGGCCGCTTCATGATCGAGTCCTCGTCCGCCGTGTCGAGGCCGAGGAAAAGACCGCGGGCGGGATCATCATTCCCGACACCGCAAAGGAAAAGCCGCAGGAAGGCGAAGTCGTCTCCGTCGGCACGGGCACTCGCGGCGAGGACGGCAAGGTCACGCCGCTCGACGTCAAGGCCGGCGACAAGATCCTGTTCGGCAAGTGGTCGGGCACCGAGGTCAAGATCGACGGCGAAGACCTCATCATCATGAAGGAAAGCGACATCCTGGGCATCGTTGGCTGACGCCGACGAGCACCGGAAATCGACTTACCTTCGAACCCCACACTAGAACAACGGAAAGGGTAGCCAAATGGCAGCCAAGGACGTGAAATTCAGCCGCGATGCGCGCGAGCGCATCCTCAAGGGCGTCGACATCCTCGCCGACGCCGTCAAGGTGACGCTGGGCCCCAAGGGCCGCAACGTCGTCCTCGACAAGAGCTTCGGCGCTCCGCGCATCACCAAGGACGGTGTCACCGTCGCCAAGGAAATCGAGCTTAAGGACAAGTTCGAGAACATGGGCGCGCAGATGGTCCGCGAAGTCGCTTCGAAGACCAATGACGTCGCCGGTGACGGAACCACCACGGCGACCGTTCTCGCCCAGTCGATCGTCCGCGAGGGCATGAAGTCGGTCGCGGCGGGAATGAACCCGATGGACCTCAAGCGCGGCATCGACATCGCCGTCAAGAAGGTCGTCGATGATCTGAAAGGTCGCTCCAAGAACGTTTCCGGCAATAACGAAATCGCCCAGGTCGGCACGATTTCCGCGAACGGCGACAGCGAAGTCGGCGAGAAGATCGCCGAGGCGATGGAAAAGGTCGGCAAGGAAGGCGTCATCACCGTCGAGGAAGCCAAGGGTCTCGAGTTCGAGCTCGACGTCGTCGAAGGCATGCAGTTCGACCGCGGCTACCTGTCGCCTTACTTCATCACCAATCCGGAGAAGATGCAGGTCGAGCTCAGCGACCCGTACATCCTCATCCACGAGAAGAAGCTGTCCAACCTGCAGGCGCTGCTTCCGATCCTGGAATCGGTGGTCCAGAGCGGACGTCCGCTCCTGATCATCGCCGAGGACATCGAGGGCGAAGCGCTCGCGACGCTGGTTGTGAACAAGCTTCGCGGCGGCCTTAAGGTCGCGGCGGTCAAGGCGCCGGGCTTCGGCGATCGCCGCAAGGCGATGCTCGAGGACATCGCGATCCTCACCGGCGGCGAGATGATCAGCGAGGATCTCGGCATCAAGCTCGAGAACGTCACGGTCGGAATGCTTGGAACCGCCAAGCGGGTCACCATCGACAAGGACAACACGACCATCGTCGACGGTGCCGGCACCAAGGACGCGATCGAAGGCCGCGTTGCAGCGATCCGCCAGCAGATCGAGAACACGACGTCGGACTACGACCGTGAGAAGCTGCAGGAGCGTCTTGCGAAGCTCGCAGGCGGCGTTGCGGTGATCAAGGTCGGCGGTGCCACCGAGGTCGAGGTGAAGGAGCGCAAGGATCGCGTCGACGACGCTCTCCACGCAACCCGCGCTGCGGTCGAAGAAGGAATCGTCCCGGGCGGCGGAACCGCGCTTCTCTACGCCACCAACGCTCTCAACGGCCTCAAGGGCGCGAACGACGACCAGACCCGCGGAATCGATATCGTCCGCAAGGCGCTCTATGCGCCGGTCCGGCAGATCGCGCAGAACGCCGGCCACGATGGCGCGGTGATCTCGGGCAAGCTGCTCGAAGGCAACGACCCTAAGCAGGGCTTCAACGCGCAGACCGACGAGTATGAGGACCTGGTCAAGGCCGGCGTCATCGATCCCACGAAGGTCGTTCGCACTGCCCTGCAGGACGCAGCATCGGTCGCGGCGCTGCTGATCACCACCGAAGCGGCGGTCAGCGAGATCCCGGAAGAGAAGCCGGCGATGCCGATGGGTGGCGGCGGAATGGGCGGAATGGGCGGAATGGACTTCTAAGTCCGCCCGACGCCTAAGTCGAAAAGAAGGGCCGGGGGAGCTTTCCTCCGGCCCTTTTTTCGTGCGCTGCTCAGCTCGCCAGCGACTTGATCAGCATCTGCCAGTAAACGACATCGTCATACATCGCTCGCACCGGGATGCGTTCGTTCAGCCCGTGCGCGCGCTCGTCGATCGGGGAAATGCCCCAGCTTCCGTCGACATCGTAAACCGGGATTCCCTTCGCTCGGAAGAAGGAGCCGTCGCTGGCGCCGGTGGACATCATCGGAAACACGTCCATGTCCGGTCCGTCCAGCGTGTGAATCGCCTTCGTTACAGCACTCAGGACGTCGGGGCGAAGCGGCGACGCGGGGGTCGGCACGCCGATGAAATTCGGGTCGGGCGTCACCTCCACTTTCGGCCCGACCAGCTTTTGCAGCTGCGCCTGGACTGTCTTGGGCTCGACGCCCGGCATGATCCGGCAATTGACTGTGGCAGTTGCCGATTGGGGAAGCGCATTGTCGGCGTGCCCCGCCTTTAGCATGGTCGCAACGCAGCGGGTCCGCGTCAGCCCGACTTCCAGCGGATTGGCCTCGATCGCGTCGGCGGCCGCACCGTCCTTCGGGTTGGCAAGCCAGGCGCGGATTTCGCGGCCGAGCGGGCTGTCGCCTTCCTGTTTCGCGCGGTGCTCGAAATAGGCGCGGCTGGTGTTGTTGAGCATCGGCTCGAACCGATAGCCCTGAACCGCCTTCAGCGCGTCCGCCAGCTCGTAAATGGCGTTGTCGGGCCTGGGCCGTGAACTGTGGCCGCCCGGATTATGGGTGGTGAGGAAATAGGTCTGGAAGGTCTTCTCGGCCGTCGAGATACCGCAGCCCAAGGGCCGAAACTGCTGGTCGTAGGAGGCACAGCCGCCATCGGCGTTCAGCCCGAATTCGGCGTCGGTGAGGTTGCGCCATTCGCTTGCGCCGAGCGTCGCGCCCTTGCCCATCGTCTCTTCATCGCCGCTGTAAAAGAAGATGATGTCGCGGTCGGGCTTGAACCCTTCACTCATCAGCTTCACCGCGGCCATGGTGGTTGCGACGTCGCCGTTCTTCATGTCGGACGTGCCGCGGCCGAGGAAATAGCCGTCCTGCTCGCGGAACTGGAACGGGTCGTACTTCCAGTCGGACCTCTTGGCTTCGACGACGTCCATGTGGCCGAGGATGAGCATCGGCTTCTTCGTCGCGTTGGGCGAGCGCCAGCGGACGATCAGCGCCGTCGTCTTGTCGCCCGGAAGCGCCTCGTACGGCATGAAGTGGATATCGCTGTCGGGGATTCCGGCGGCCCGGAACTGGTCGGCCAGCAGCTTCGCCACCTTCTGCGTTTCGCCGCGATTGTGGACGCTCGGGATTTCGATCGCCTGCTTGAAAACGTCGCGGACCTTGGCCTGCCACGCCGGCTCCAGCTTGGTCGGAACGGTTCTCGGGTCGACGGATGCCGCCGCGACCGGAACGGAAACGCAGGCAAGCAGAAGGGCAAGGCGACGCATTTAGAAATTCTCCCGAATGTCAGTGGCGGAACGCTACGCTTCCCTCGGAGCCCGTCAAGCGCGGTCTGTCCCGTGGCCCTCGGCGAGATACTCGGCGCTTCGCATTTCCTCGAGCCGGCTCACGGTACGCTGGAACTCGAAGCTGCCGTCGCCGGACGGATAGAGGTTCGGCGGGTCGGCGTCGGCACTCGCGAGCAGCTTGACGCCGTGTTCGTAGAGCGCGTCTATGAGCGTCACGAAACGGGAGGCCTCGTTGCGCATCTCGCGAGTCATTACCGGGATGCCGACAATGATGACGGTGTGAAAGCGCTGCGCGATGGCGAGATAATCGGCCGCTCCCCTGGGCTGGCCGCACAAGCGCTTGAACGAGAAGACGGCGACGCCTTTCAGGCTCTTGGGGACGTGAAGCGTCCGTCCGCCCCCGACCTCGATCTCTTCGCTCGGCACCTTGTCCCGGTTTTCGACCGAATAGTCGGTGAGCTGGAAGAAGGCGCGGCTAAGCGCCTCGGTCGCTTCGGGCCCGTTGGGGACGTGCCACACGTCGACTCCGGCCAATCGGTCGAGCCGATAGTCGGTCGGCCCGTTCACCTCGACAACGTCGAAGCGGGCATCCACCATGGCGATGAATGGCAGGAAAAGCTCGCGGTTGAGCCCGTCCTTGTAAAGGTCCGCCGGCGGCCGATTGGACGTCGCAACCACCCGAACTCCTCGCTTCAGGAGCTTTTCGAACAGCCGAGAGAGGATCATTGCGTCGGCAGGATTGGTGACCTGCATTTCGTCGAAGCACAGCAGCTTCGCCTCGTCGGCTACTCGCTCGGCGACCTCTTCGACCGGGTCGCCATCCTCGCTCGCACGCGCGGCTTTCATCCGCTGGTGAGTCTCGATCATGAAGGCGTGGAAGTGCACGCGGCGCTTGGGCTCGACGTCGATCTCCTGGAAAGCGAGGTCCATCAGCATCGACTTGCCGCGCCCGACGCCGCCCCACAGGTAAACCCCGTCCGGCCCGCTCCGGCGCGTACCAAACAAGCGAAGCACGCCGCGACCGCCGCTCTCTAGCGCGGCGGCCAGTCGGTCGAGCGCGGCAACGGCACGCTCCTGCGCCGGGTCGGCACGCAATTCGCCGTCGTCGAGCAAGCGGCCGTACGCCCGCCGGACAGGTCCCGTCATGCCGGCGGGTTTCGGTCGCGGATCCGTTTCAGCGTGCCGGTGAAGCTGTAGCAGGGCTCCCCGTCCTGTTTGACTATGCCCTGGAGGAAAACGTGCCCGCGAGTTTGCCTGACCAGCTCGACATGGCAATCGAGCGGAACCCCGGCCCGGCCGCGGGCAAGGAAGTGGGTGGTCATGTCGAGCGTGACATAGTGGCCTTCGGCCATTCCCGCGCAGCGGCCGCCGGCGAACATCGCCATGTCGATGAAGCTCATGACGGCGCCGCCGTGGACGGATCCGCCCATGTTCATGTGCGCCTCTGTCGGGAACATGCGGCAGATTCCCCGACCCGGTCCATCGGGCTTGAACAGCAGCCGCCCCGTTGCCGCCGCAAAGGAGCTTCGCGGGAAGTCGCCCCAGCTGAACCACCCCGCATTGTCTGGGTCGGCGCGGGCGCCGGTCGGGACTCCGACGTCTTCCATCAGCCCGGCTTTCGAAGCGGGACCTGATTCGTCGCTCACGCCGCCCGTTCTGCGATCAGCTTCTTGGTTTCGGCGATTGCCTTGGCCGGGCTGAGCCCCTTCGGGCACACGTTCGCGCAATTCATGATCGTATGACAGCGGTAGAGCCGATACGGGTCCTCGAGCTCGTTGAGCCGCTCGCCAGTGGCCTCGTCGCGGCTGTCGATGATGAACCGATAGGCCTGCAAGAGCACGGCGGGGCCGAGGAATTTGTCGGCGTTCCACCAATAGCTGGGGCAACTGGTCGAGCAGCAGAAGCAAAGGATGCACTCGTAGAGGCCGTCGAGCTTGGCGCGATCCTCCGGCGACTGCAGCCTTTCCTTCCCCGACGGCGCGGCCGTTACCGTCTTCAGCCACGGCTGGACCGAAGCATATTGCGCGTACATGTGGTTGAGGTCGGGGACGAGGTCCTTGATCACTTCCATGTGCGGCAAAGGCGTGATCTGGATGTCGCCTTTGAGATCCTCGATCGGCGTGGTGCAGGCGAGACCGTTCTTCCCGTCCATGTTCATCGCGCACGACCCGCAAATGCCTTCGCGGCACGACCGGCGGAAGGTCAGGGTCGGGTCGATCTCGTTCTTGATCTTGATCAGCGCGTCGAGAACCATCGGGCCGCACGTCGACAGGTCGATGGTGTAGCGGTCCCAGCGCGGATTGGCGCTATTGTCGGGATCGTAGCGGTAGATCTTGAAGGTCTTGAGCGTCTTGCCGGTTTCGGCCTTGTACGTCCGACCCTTGGCGATTTTGCTGTTTCGTGGAAGCGTGAACTCGGCCAACTGTTGGTGCTCCTCTTGCTGGAAGCGGCGCTATCACGCTGCCGCCGCCCTTTCAAACGGTCGCCGCATGCTCGCGAACGGCCTCGAGAACCTGCTGGGCATGGCCCGGCACCTTAACCTTGCGCCACGCCTTCAAAACCGTCCCGTCGGCTTCGATCAGGAAGGTGGAGCGCTCCATCCCCATATATTTGCGACCGTACATCGACTTTTCGACCCACGTGCCGAACGCATCGGAGATTTCACCGTCCTCATCCGAGGCAAGCGGGACCGTGAGCCCGTGCTTGTGGATGAACTTGTCGTGGCTTTTCATCGAATCGCGCGACACGCCCACGATCATCGCCCCGGCACTTTCGATGTCGGCGGCAAGCGCGCTGAAGTCCTGCGCCTCGCGCGTGCAGCCGGAGGTATCGTCCTTGGGATAGAAATAGAGCACCAGCGGACTCCCGGGCCTGGCCAGGTGCAAGGTTCGTCCATCGCTGGTCTTCACCTCCAGGTCGGGTGCGCGGTCGCCTTCGTCGATCATTTCACTTTTCCTCCTTTCACTCTCTTCCACAACGCAGAGACGCACTGACGTGCCTCATCGTGCCGGGCAAGGAGCTCGTCCCAGCTTTCGGCGCCGCATGCCGTTGCCATCAGCTTGCAGCTTTCTTCGGTCGGCCTGGTCGTCTCGGGCGCGACGAGGCGGATCGTAATAAGCATTTTTGTGAGCAACTCTTGTGCATGGACAATATTTTGCTCGATCAAGCCGCGGTCCGCCAGCATCTGCAACGCAGTTCCCAACCGCGGGTCGAACCCGACCGAATTGGCAAGCTGGAGGACGTGCAGCGAAAACTCCAGGTCGATCAGCCCGCCATCGCCCAGCTTGACGTCCAGCGGGCCGGAGGGCGGCTTGTGACGGGCAATGTCCTCGCGCATCTTCACGGCGTCTGCCACCAGCTTTTCCGGATCGTGCGGTTGCCGCAGGATCGACGACAGGAGGTCCGAGGCGCGTTCTCGAGCATCGGTCGAGCCGAACACCGGCCGCGATCGAGTGAGCGCCATATGCTCCCACGTCCACGCTTCCTTGCGCTGGTAATTGCCGAACGCGTCCAGCGTCACCGCGAGCATCCCCTGCGCGCCTTGCGGGCGAAGCCGGGTATCGACTTCGTAAAGCGGACCTGCGGCAGTCGGAACGCTGAGCGCGGCCGTTACCCTGTTGGCGAGGCGGTTGAAATAATCCGCGGGTCCGAGCGGTTTTGGCCCTTCCGACTGGTCTGCGGCCGGCCCGGTGAAGAGATAGACGATGTCGAGGTCGGACGCGTTGGTGAGAACGCCGCCGCCGAGGCGGCCAAGGCCGAGGATCAGCAACTCCGCGCCGGGGAAGCGTCCATGGGACTCCTCGAATTCGGCGACTGCGGCATCGGCCAGGGCGACGAGCGCGCCTTCCGCGACCCGCGCATACCCTTCCCCCACGGTGAGCGGGTCCTCGCTGATGTCGATCAGCTGCACGCCAAGTGCGAACCTGCGGTCGTTGATGATCCGCCGCGCCCGATCGATCGCGACGTCGTAAGGCTCGCCGCGCATTTCGTTCTCGACGAACTCGGCGAATTCTTGCGGTGACGGCGGGCGCTCGAAGCATGACGAGTTGAGCAAGGTGTCGAGCAGCTCCGGGCGGCGGCCGAGCTGGTCGGACAGCGCCGGTGCATGGGCGAGGATTCGCGCCAGCAGAGTCGTGAGGACCGGCCGCGCCTCAAGGAGCCGGTAGAGATTTACGCCGCTTGGAACCCGCTCGACGACGTCGCTCAGGCGATTGAGCGCCCGCATCGGGTCCTCGCTCTTGCCGATCGACTCCAGCAACGCCGGAAGCATGCCTTCGAAGGCGCGCGTGGCAGCTCCCGAGCGAAGCGACCGCGGCCGACCCGATCGCCACTCCGCCACCCGCCGAAGCGCCTGGTCGGGGTCGGGAAAGCCGAGCTTCTCCAGCTCCGCGCGAAGGGCGTCGGGAGCTGCGGGGAGGCGACGGCTGCCACCCTCTGCGAGTTCGTCGAAAGCTTCTCCAACCGCCTCGACCGACGGACGAAGCCAGTCCAGAAGCTCCGCTCCCGACTCGAAGCCGTGAAGCCTGGCGACGTTCGCCAGGTCCGAGTCCCTCGCCGGAAGCAGGTGCGTCTGCTGATCGTCGATCATCTGGACCCTGTGCTCGACGGTTCGAAGGCGGCGGTAAGCTTGCGCAAGAGCGGCCGCCTTTTCGCGACTCAGATAGCCGGCTTGCTCGAGCCGCTGAATTGCGTCGAGCGTGGCAGGCGCACGTAGCTCGGGCTCGCGCCCGCCGTGCACCAGTTGCTGCGCGTGAACGTAGAATTCCACTTCGCGGATGCCGCCCCGGCCACGCTTCAGGTCAAATCCGGGGCCAAACATCTGCCGCTCGGAATAATGATCGCGGATCCGCTCGCTGATCGCCTGGATTTCCTCGATTGCGCCGAAATCCAGCGCCCGTCTCCACACGAACGGCTCGATAGCGGCGAGGAAACGCGCGCCGAGATCGCGGTCGCCAGCGCAGCAGCGCGCCCGAATAAAGGCGAATCGTTCCCATCCGACCGCGGCCGATTCATAATAAGAGATGGCTGCGTTGAGCGGCAGCGCGATCGGAGTCGCTTCCGGAGACGGCCGGAGCCTCAGATCGACGCGTTCCACGAAGCCGAATTCGGTCCGCTTCTGCAAAAGCTCGATCATCCGCCGGCCTATTCGAACCGCCGAATCGCCCGGCTCGCCGCGTTGGGCGCTCGGAAGGCTTTCGGGGTCGAACAGCAGCAACAGGTCGACGTCGGACGAGAAATTGAGTTCGCCGCTTCCAAGCTTGCCAAGCGCGACGACCGCAAATCCACGCGGCTCTTGGTCGGGGAACAGTTCGGCCATCGCCTCCCGCACCGAGCGTTCGATTGCTGAATCCGCGAATTGCGACAGCCGGGACGTCACGTCTTCGAGCGAAAATTCGCCACAAAGGTCGCCTAGCGCGAGTGCGAGCGCCAAGGCACGCCGGCGCTGCCGAAGTTCGGCCGAAACGCTGCCGGCCTCGGTTGCGCCCGCCAATGCTGCCGCCTGCTGCGCGCCCTGCGACAGGAAAGTTTCGACGACGTCGGGACGAGCAGCCATGGCCTCGCGAAGGAAGGGTGCGTGTTCGCGCGCACGCTCAACGGCGCCTTCGCGCACTGTCATGGCGACGGTGGTCACGCGCCCGCCTGTGCCCGAATTGGGGGGATTTTGGAAACTCCCCGCCGCTTTGCTCGTTCAAAAGAAAAGATGAAGGAAAAGAATTCAGTGGCTACGGCAGCAGAAGATATGGACCGGCGACCGATCAGGGTCGAGACGCCGCCCGAACATGCGGGGGTCATGGCGGCCCTTCGCAATGCCTTCCAGGCTGCCGCCGACGAGCCGAGCGACCGCGATTTCGCGGACCTTCTTCGCCAGTTGAATTGAACGGAACGTCTTGCCGTTGCCGCGGTCACATCTCGCGGCTGAGATCGTCTACCTGTCCCATGATCGTCTGAAGCGCCGACTTGTCCGGGTCCTGCTTGTGCTGGCGCCGCGAGGGCAGCTTGCCGCTCGATAGCAGACCTTCCAGCGCCACTCGCCCGCGAGCGACTCGGCTCTTGATCGTGCCCACTGCGCACCCGCAGATTTCCGCCGCTTCCTCGTAGGCGAAACCGCCCGCCCCAACCAGGATCAGCGCCTCGCGCTGCGGCTGCGGCAGGTGCAGTAGCGCGCGCTGCATGTCGGCGAGTTCGACGTGCCGGTCCTGGCTGGCAGGGGCGGCAAGAATCTTCGACGCGGTAAGTTCGTCCCATTCACCCTTGAAGCGGGCCCGGCGCATCTGGCTGAGAAACAGGTTGCGAAGAATGATGAACGTCCACGCGCGCATGTTCGTGCCCGCCTGGAAGCGCTTGCGCGCGGCCCAGGCCTTGAGCAGCGTTTCCTGCACGAGATCGTCGGCGAGGTCACGGCTTCCCGAAAGCGAGCGGCCGAACGCGCGAAGATGCGGGATGACGGCCGCGAGCTGTTCCTTGAACTCCGGATCGGGGAGCGGAACGGGTTCGCCTGTGGGCTTCGTCGGCGCTTGTTGTTTATCCTTGGCTGACATCAACCCCCACTACTCCTGCACGCACCGCGTTGGGCAACGCGGGCTGAACCTTAACTTTACCAATTGTGACGCGACGTTTTGCTGACAAGCCCGATCACCAGACCAGAAACAGGACCACGAATATCACGATGACGAGCCCTAGTCCCCAACCCAGGACATAGCGGGTCATGTGCGGTGTCGTGCCTTCCCGCGCTTCGGTCGTCGTCAGATGTTCGGTCGGCTCGTCCCTCATCGCCTCGCTCGCTTGAGATTACCCAAAGCCAACGCCGCGTTGGGAACCATGTTCCCGGCCCGGAACGGATGGGGGAATTGTATTGCCGATCAGGCCGGTACCGTCGCCGCGTCGAAGAACAGCGCCTGTGCGATCGCCGCTTTCACCGTCGAGCGCTGGAACGGCTTGGTGATCAGGAACGTCGGCTCCGGACGGGTTCCGGTCAGCAGCCGCTCGGGGAAGGCGGTGATGAAGATCACCGGAACCGAGAATTCGGCGAGAATGTCGCGCACGGCGTCGATTCCGCTCGAATCGTCCGCCAGCTGGATGTCGGCGAGCACCAGCCCCGGCGGGTGCTGGCGAGCCATCGACACTGCTTCGTCGCGGGTGACGGCCACGCCGGTGACGTTGTGGCCGAGGTCGCGGACGATGGTTTCGATGTCCATCGCGATGATCGGCTCGTCCTCGATAATCAGCACGTCCGTCAGCGTCTGCCGCTCGATCTCGCTCAAGGCTTCCGCCACCAGCGAATCGACATCTTCAGCGCTCGCTCCGATGAGGTAGCCCGCGTCTTCCGAAGAAAATCCCTCCAGCGACGTCAGCAAAAGCGCCTGGCGCGACAGCGGCGTGATCTTGGAAAGACGCGCGTGGGCGATTTCCTCCGCGCCCGCGATGCTCTGCGACGGCTCCTCGCCCTCCTCGACATTGGCCGTCGACCAGATGGCGTGGAATGTCTTGTAGAGCCCGAGCCGCGGATCGACATCGCGCGGGAACTCGTCGGGTTGGGCGACGATCGCCTCGAGCGTTGCACGCACGAACGCGTCGCCGTGAGCCTGGCTGCCAGTGAGGGCGCGCGCATAGCGGCGCAGGAAAGGCAGGTGGGGCGCAAGTTCCTGTCCAAGGGACATTGGGTACGGATCTCCTAATCAGGGACGTTGACCCCCTATTGAGGCCCGTCCGGTTCGTTGCAACCCTGCAAAGGAACGGCGCGGGCATGCCGCTATGCTCCCCCTCAGAGATTATGCAGTGGAACAAAGCACCGGCGATTTGGTTTCGCCCCGTGTGGCGGGGTTAGGTTCAGTCGTTGACGAGATGGGAGCGCCGAAGATAGGGCACTTGGCGGCGCCCGTAATAGCGTTTGCAGCCATTGCTGCCCATTCGCGTTCAGGACGTAAGTGTACGCACCCGCACCTGCGCTAGGGGAATACAGGTTGAGTGACAGGAAAGTGGGCGCGGCAAAGTGCCCCGACGTGAATTCGAAGAAGAAGGGAGCGAAGGCGCCCGCGGCCAAGCGCGGCAAGCGTTCCGATGTCGGCCGCGCGCTCCGATCCGTTTACGACGAAACGCTTCGCGAGGACGTTCCCGACGACTTTCTGGATCTTCTCGGCAAGCTTAGCTGAGTCGAAGCGCAAAGGAGCCGCTTGATGGCGACTGCTGCCGAACGCTTCGCCCGTCTTTCCACTCCCGCGAAGCTCCTGCTGATCCTCACCGCGGCACTGCTGCCGATCGGGTTCGGACTCGGCTGGATCGCGTACGACGGAATCCGCTCCGCGAACGACGCGCTTCAGGCGCAGTCGAACGAAAGGGCGAGGATTGCCGCCCGTTCCATCGAAAGCCTGATCGCCAGAAACGCTCTTGCGCTCCGAATCGCGTCGCAGGGGCGAGTGGACGGCGTTGCGCCGTGCGCGCGCGTGCGCAAGTCGCTGGCGATCGCGCCTGCGATTTCGCAGCAGTTTCGCCTGGAATCATCGTCCGGAGCCGAGTTGTGCTCCGTCGGCGATATCGGCGAAACCGGCGAATTACCGGCGATCGCTCCAGGCGAAATCCAGCTTCGAGTCTCTCCCGACGAAGAATCGCTCACTCTTCGGGTCGGAGTAGTCGGAGGAGCCGCGACCACGACCATCTCCGGAGCCGAGCTCCTGGCTGCGGCAGTCGATCGCGCAACCGACATTCAGTCGATTTCGATTGCCGACGGCCACCGTGTGATCGACCTTCCGGTCGCGCCAGTTGCAACCTCGCCGAACCATCGGCCTTCCCTGACCCGTTGGGGAATCGGCAACCGCCGACTCGTGGTGGAGGTACAGGGTCAGGCTCCCAAGGTGACGCAGCGCGACCGGCTGGTCATCCTCCTGCCGGTGGCCATGTGGTTCATAGCCGCGCTGATGACCTGGCTGATGGTCCACCGGCTGCTGATCGAGCCGCTTCGGCGACTGCAGCGTGCGGTGTCGCGCTACGTGCCCGGCGAGGCGGCGGGCGAGCTTCCAAGCCGGCTCGGTCCCGCAACCGAAATCCAGGAATTGCGCGACGCCTTTGCGCGCGCAGTCACCCGCGTGCAGGAATCCGAGCAGGAAATGGCCGCCGCGCTCGACGGGCAGCGCCGCCTCGTCCGAGAGGTCCACCACCGTGTGAAGAACAACCTGCAGGTCATTGCCTCGCTCCTGAGTATCCACGGGAGAACCGCTGAGGAACCGGAGGCGAAAGCCGCCTACGGCTCGATCGGGCGACGGGTGGGCGCGTTGGCCATCGTCCACCGCAACCACTATGCAGAGATGGAAGAGAACCGCGGAATTTCGATGCGGCCGCTGCTTTCAGAGTTGGCGGCCGAGCTTCGCTCCACCGCGCCCGAGTTTGCACGCGGGCTGACCATCGATCTCGACGTCGAGCCGCTTCACAGCACGCAGGACGTCGCCGTTTCGGTCGCCTTCCTCATCACCGAGATCGTGGAGTTCGCGATGCTTCGCCGCCCCGACGAGCCGGTGGAAATCTCGCTTCGCCGCGCAAGCGAGCTTACGGGCCGGCTGACGCTGGCCAGCCCGGTTCTCAATCCCGACGTCGAGGACGACCGGGAAAAGGTCCAGTTCGAGCGAATCATCGCCGGCCTGGCGAAACAACTCCGGTCTACGCTCGACCGGAAACTTGGCCGCTACAGCGTCGACCTGCCGGTCTTTCCGGCGCGCTAGCCTGCGACGGCGAAAGGTCGTTTCGCCCCCAACCAAATATTTTTCGGGCTCTCGGAACCACCGCAAAAGAAGGGGCGTTGTGCGAGTCGGATAGTGACCTTTTGCCCCCCCGCTCTCGCTATCCGATTAAATGGGCCCGGAACCGCCAACCCTCCCCCCCCCGGTGGCGCTTCCGGGCCCTCATTTTATTCAGACTAGTCCGCGCCCGCCGCTGCCGCGCGGCGAGCTGCACGCCAGTGTGTGACGCGAATGGCCAGAATGGCGAGTTCGTAGAGGGAGTAGAGCGGCACCAGCAGCAGCATCATCGAGACGGCGTCCGGCGGTGTCAGAACGGCCGCGAGGCCGGCCGAAATGACGATCGCGTAGCGCCGGTGTTTGGTCAGCTGCTCGAGCGTGATGATCCCGGTCCGCTCGAGGATCATCAGAAGGATCGGCGTCAGGAACGCCACTCCGAATCCGAACAGAAAGCGGGTACAGAAAGACAAATAATTGCCGACGCCGGGCAGCGCTTCCTGCTCGATTCCGCCGATCTTGCCCTGGTAGCTCAACAGGAAGTGCAGGGCCCAGGGCATCGCCACGTAATATGCGAACGCCGCGCCGGCGATGAAGAACAGCGGCGTCAGCAAGAGGAAAGGCAAAAGCGCCTTCTTCTCCTTCGCGTAGAGCCCGGGAGCGACGAATTTCCAGACTTGCGTCGCAAAGAACGGGAATCCGACCATGATCGCCGCGAACAGCGCCACCTTCACTTCAACGAAGAAGGCTTCGAAAATGTCGGTGTAGATGATCCGCCCCTGCCCGGCCGCGAGAAGGGGCTGGACCAGGAAGCCGAAAATCGGCCGCGCGAAGTAGAGACAGATTACGAACAGGACGGCCAGCACGGCCACCGACCAGAGCAGCCTTCGGCGCAGTTCGATCAGGTGATCGAGAAGCGGCGCGGTACTTTCATCGATGTCCTTCACGGCAGCTCGCGCGTGTCGTGCGATGGACGCGACACCGGCAGGTCGCCCAGCGGAAGCGGCGGCTCGTCAGCTGGATCGGGCTCCGAAACGGGCGCTTCACTTCGCGCTTGGGCGGACGAATCCTGCGGCTGCGGGGGCGAGGCATCGACTGGCGGCTCGAGTTGCGGATGTTCCCGCATGATTCGCTCGTTTTCTTCGCGCCAGGCCTTTTCCATCTCCTCGAGCTCCGCTTCGCGGATCATCGCTTCGATTCCGCTCGTGAAATGACGCGAGACGGCGCGAACCTTGCCGACCCAGCGGCCGACGGTGCGCATCGTCGATGGCAGCTCCTTGGGCCCTATGAAAAGGAGCGCAAGGACCGCGACGATAATGAGTTCGGTGGAATCGATGCCGAACATCGGCCCGGCGGCCTCCCTCAGCTACGCGGGAGGTCGTCTTTGGGGGGCGCTTCGGCCGGCCGCCGCGGCTCGGGAGTGACGTCGATCGGCTGCTCCGGCGCACGGCTTTGCGGCGGAAGATGCCGCCGCTCCTCGCGCGGTTCCGGCTTGGGATCGTCCTCGCTCATGCCCTGTTTGAAGCTCTTCAGTCCCTTGGCGACATCGCTCATCATCGACGAGAAACGATTGCCTCCGAACAGAAGCAGCAGGAACAGGCCGAGAATGATCCAGTGAATGAGGCTGAAAGAGCCCATGAGCACACTCCAATCTTCAGTGCTATCTAGTCGCCCTCGGCTTCTCTTTCCAGTTGCTCGTCGGATTCATCGACGAGCCCGGCCTGGAAGAGGGCTTCATCGAGCGGGTCGAGCAGCCCGGCGGCCTTGAGGTCGTCGATTCCAGGCAGGTCCTTGCGCGAACCGAGGCCGAAATGGGTGAGGAATTCGGCAGTGGTCGCGTAAAGCAAGGGGCGTCCCGGAGCCTCGCGGCGGCCGGCCGTCTTCACCCAGCCGGCCTCCATCAGCACGTCGAGCGTCCCCTTTGAGATCTGCACGCCCCGAATGCCCTCGATTTCTCCCCTGCTGACCGGCTCGTGATAGGCAATGATCGCCAGGGTCTCGGTCGCTGCCCGCGACAAGCGCCGCGGGTCTTCGCGGGTGCGCCGGAGCAGGTGCGCAAGGTCCGGCGCGGTCTGGAAGTGCCAGCGCCCGCCCCGCTCGACCAGCTCGATCCCGTGCCCCTGGTAACGCTCGGCGAGCTCGGCGAGCGCGGCGTCGACGTCGCCTTCGCCTGTATGCGCGGTGATTTCGGCCGCGCTCAGCGGGCTCGCGGAAGCGAATAGCGTTGCTTCGACAGATCGCAGGAACTCGTCCATCCCAGGCGCTACGCGGCCGCCTTGAGGCGAAGAGGCGCGAAAGCCTCCTCCTGCTCCAGGTCGAGCCGTCCTCTTCGGGCAAGCTCGAGCGCCGCAAGAAAGCTGGAGGCGAGAGCCGAGCGCCGCAGAAGCGGGTCGTCCGTTTTCGGCAGGAAAGCCTCCAGCGCGGTCCACTCGATCGCCATCCCGATCATTGCGCTGACTCGCTCGATCGCCTCGTCCAGGGTCATGACCGAGCGGGCGTGAACCACGTGCATCGCCGGCTGCGTTCGCGCCTTGACTGCTCCATAGGCGGCGAACAGATCGTAAGCGCTCGCCTGCCAGCTGGACTTGCGAACCAGCCGGAGCCCTTCGGGAGCGCCGCGCTGGAACACGTCGCGCCCCAACCTGTCGCGACCGAGCAGGCGCGCACCGGCCTCGCGCATTGCGTCCAGCCGCTGCAGCCGCATCTGCAGCCGAAGCGCGATTTCCTCGGGACTTGGGTCCGCTTCCGGATCCTTGGGAAGCAGGAGGCACGATTTGAGGTAAGTCAGCCACGCGGCCATAACCAGGTAATCGGCGGCAATCTCGAGCTTCAGCGCCCGAGCGCCGGTGATGTAGTCGAGATATTGCTCAACCAGCTGCAGAATCGAGATCTGTGCGAGATCGACCTTTTGAGCACGGGCCAGGCTCAAGAGAAGGTCGAGCGGACCCTCCCAGCCGTCAAGGCTGAGGTTGAGCTCGTCGGACTCGCGAGCCGGCGAATTGAGTGTCACCACCCCCACGCGGCGAAGACTAGCTCAAATCGCGGCAATTGAAAGCGATGCCGCAGCGTCTGCGGCACCGCAATCCACAGCTTTGTCTAGCGCGCGCCGGCAGCCGCCTCATCGATGAACCGCTCGACGTCGAGCCGCATCTGGTGGAGCGCCTCGGGGTTCAAATAGACCATGTGCCCCGATGGGTAATAGCGGAACTCGAGGTTCCGTTGCTGCGCCGGCTCGAGCATCATGTGATCGAGGTCGAACTCGGTCCCGAAGAACGGCGTCGCCATGTCGTACCAACCGTTGAGCGACAGCACCTTCAGGTAAGGGTTCATCCGCATCGCGGCGGCAAGATCGAGCGCCGTATTGGGGTTGTTCATCGGCCAGCCGCGACCGGGCGCCTTGTGCTTCCAGTCCCAGTCGAACCCCTTCTCGTCACGAGCGCTCAGCCGGTACTGGAGGCTGGTCTCGTAGCCGAGGTCGTTGGCGAGATAATTGTGAAGCGTGCCAATGAAGGCGCCGCTGATCGCGACGTCGGAAGCATCGAAGTCGGGACTGTCGCCGGAGGCATCGGGATCAACGCCCGTGTAGCGAGAGTTGAAGCGCCCGACCGTCTCGCGCTGGTTGCGCAGCAACTCCTTGCGGAATTGCGACAGGCTGACGCGAAGATCGGCATTTTCGATGAACTGCGGCGACAGGCCGATGAGCTTGCTCATCTGTTCGGCGATCCGGCTGCGCTCTTCGGGGCTGATCGTCTGCCCCTTGGCGAGTGCCGACGCATAAGGCCCTTCGGCGAACGCTCGCGCCTCGGCCGCAGCTTCGGCGACGGTAGCCGGCGGGTTCGCCATCTTGTGGTGGTACCAGGCCGTTGCCGCGTAGCTCGGCAGGTAATTGAGGAAGTCCTGGTCGAGTCCTGGCTGTCGCCGGCCATAGTTCATGATCGACGAAAGCAGCATGACGCCGTTGAGGGAAACACCCCGCTCCTGAAGCTGGTAGGCGAGCGCTCCCGACCTTGTCGTCCCGTAACTTTCGCCGAACAGGAACTTGGGACTGTCCCAGCGCCCGAACTTCGTCACGTAACGGGTGATCGCCCGTGCGAATGCATCCGCATCTTCGTCCACGCCGTAAAAATCGGAGCCCTTGGCATCGCCGAGCGCCCGCGAATATCCGGTCCCCGGAGCATCGATGAAGACGAGGTCGGTGGTTCCCAGCAGCGTGTCGGGATTGGTTCCGTAATCGAACGGCGCCGGGCGGATGTAATCGGGGCTGCCCGTCTGGATTCGGGTGGGTCCGAACGAGCCCATCCGGAGCCACAGCGACGCCGAACCCGGGCCGCCGTTATAGAGGAAGGTGACCGGACGGCGCGACCCGGGGGCTCCATCCAGCGTATCGGCCGTGTAGAAAATGCTCTGCGTCGGCTTTCCTGCATTGTCGCGAATGGTCAGGGTTCCCGCCGTAGCCGTATATTTCAGCGTCCGGCCGCCGACCTTGATGCTGTGATGGGTCGAGACCGTCCGCTCGTCGACCGGAGCGGGGGTCCAGGCGCCCTCGGCAGCTTCCGCCATCGTCTTCTTGTGGAGCTCTTCGACGCTCTTACCCTTGTCGGACGAGGAATCTGGCTGTGCGATCGCGGGCGCGGCAGTCACAAGGGCGAGTGCGGAAATTGCGTGCAGAAAGCGCATCGGGCGGGTGTCTCCGGGTAATTCGGCCAAGGAATTCGTTACACCTGTCATCTGCATCGCCGGTTGCGCGATGAAACCCTCTTGCTCGACGAACGGCCGCTGTCGCTCTGCGAGCGCCGGAACCTTCTTCAGGCGAGCGCCAGAAGCTCGTCCCGCTTGGCGACGGCCGCGGCGAAATCCGGCCCCTCGGCCGCGCCGGATGCGATGACCATCGCCTGCGCAAGCCGTTCCTCGCCGGCGGCGGTCATCGCCGGGACCGCGTTCGCCACGGCGACCATCTCTTCCATGTCCCCGGAGCAGTGCAGCGCCGCGTCGCAGCCGGCCGCGACCACGCCTGCTGCGCGCGCTCCGAAATCGCCCTCGAGCGCATGCATTCCGATATCGTCGCTCATCAGCCAGCCGTCGAAGCCGATCCGCCCGCGGATGATGTCCGCGATGACTGTGTTGGACAGGCTCGCCGGACGGTCCGGGTCCCATGCCGTGTAGACGACGTGCGCCGTCATCCCCATCGGCGCCCAGTTGAGCGTCCGGAACGGTTCGATGTCGATTGCCAGCTCGTCCTCGCCAGCGTCGACGACCGGAAGCTCCTTGTGGCTGTCGCACAGAGCCCGCCCGTGGCCCGGCATGTGCTTGACTACTCCGACCACCCCGGCCGACGCGAATCCGTCGAGAACGGCCCGCCCGAGCGCTGCGACCTGCATCGGCTCGGAGCCAAGGGCGCGGTCGCCGATTATGTCGTCGGCGCCCTGCTGGCGAACGTCGAGCAGCGGCAGGCAATCGACGTTGATCCCGCAGTCCCGGATCATCAGCGCCAACGCCCGCGCATTGGCCATTGCAGCCTCGATCGCCGACACGGGCGCCTTTTCGTACAGTTCTGCGAACACCCAACCGGGCGGAAACTCCGCCCATTCTGGCGGCTGCATGCGCGCGACTCTTCCGCCCTCCTGGTCGATCAGGACCGGAAGGTCAGACCGGCCGGAAAGCTCACGCAGCGAATCGGTCAGCGCCCGAAGCTGCCCGCGATCGACGCAGTTGCGGGCAAAGAGGATGTAAGCGGCGGGATCGCAATCGCGAAAGAAATCGCGTTCGTCAGCCGTCAGAACCGGCCCGGAGAGGCCATAGATTGCGGCCTGCATCAGCGCGCAACGAAGCAGCTCTCGCCGCCCGCCTTGATCGCATTGCAGGCAGCTTTTGCAGAGTCGGGCGAAGACGCCGCTGCCCGCAAACGGTATCCGCTGCTTCCGTTGGCGGAGTAAGGCACGACGATCTTCTGCATGTCCGAGAGCACGGAAAAGCGCGTGCTGAGCACCGTCCAGGCGCGCTCCGCCTGGGCCGTGTTGCTGTAGGCTCCGAGCTGGATCACGCTTCCCGGCGCTCCGGACGGCTTTGGCGGCGGCGGAGCGGGCTTCTTGGGAGCGGGGGGTTCGGCGGTGGTCGACTTGGCTTCCGGTGCCTCCTTGGGTGCTTCGGCGGCAACGTCCTCGCGCTCGGTGGCCTTGAGATTAAGCCGCGAATCCACGTCCTTGCCGGCGCTCGTTTCGAACGTCGCCTGGCTTTCGCCGGCAATGTCGAGCCCGCCCGGCTCCTCGGGCTTCACCTTGTACGGCGTCTCGGGCGCGCGGATCAGCTCCGGTTCTCCGGCCAGGCCTCCGTTGCGGCTCCCGAGCCAGAAGAAAGCCGCCGCGACAACTGCCGCGACGAAAAGAACGACCACGAACCCGACCAGCATTGCACGTCCGGAAATGCCGCGTGGAGCGTCTTCGTCCTCCACTTCCTGCAGCCAGGGGAGCGAATCCTCGTCGTAGCCACCGCGCACGTCGCTCATTTCACCGCATCTCCTCGGCGGCCTCGACCCCCATCAGGTCCAGCCCGCTGCGGATAATCTGCCCCACTGCCCGCGCCAGTTCCAGCCGTGCTCGAGAAAGCTGCACATTGTCCTCAAGAAGGAATCGCCGCCCGGGGTCGTCATTGCCGCGGTTCCAAAGCGCATGGAACGCAGCCGCGAGCTCGTAGAGGTAGAAGGCGATCCGATGCGGTTCGTGCGCTATCGCCGCACCCTCCACGGTGCGCGGATATTGCGCGCACAGCTTCACCAGCGCCAGCTCCTCGTCGTCGAGCAGGCCGAGATCGGCGGCGCTGTCGAGATCCACCCCCGCTTCCGACGACTTTCGCTGCAGCGAACAAATTCGGGCGTGAGCATATTGGACGTAGAAGACCGGGTTGTCCTTTGACGCTTCCACCACCTTGGCGAAGTCGAAATCCAGCGGGGCGTCGGCGCGTCGGGTCAGCATGATGAAACGCACGACGTCCTTGCCGACCTCGCGCACCACGTCCGCAAGCGTCACGAACGTGCCGCCTCGCTTGGACATCTTGACCGGCTCGCCTGCCCGGAACAGCCGAACCATCTGGACGAGCTTCACGTCGAGGTCGACGCGCCCGCCGGTCAGCGCGCGCACTGCCGACTGCACCCTCTTCACGGTGCCCGCGTGATCGGCTCCCCAGATATTGACCAGGTGATCGGCGGTTTCGGCCTTGCGAAGGTGGTAGGCGGCATCGGATCCGAAATAGGTCCAGCTGCCGTCCGACTTCTTCATCGGGCGGTCCTGGTCGTCGCCGAATTCGGTCGACTTGAACAAGGTCAGCTCGACCGGCTCCCACTCGTCCTCGTCGTCGAGGCTTTTCGGGCGCTCGAGAGTGCCCTCGTAGACGAGCCCCTTTTCGCGAAGCGTCTTCAGCGCGGCATCGACGGCCCCTTCCTGCTGGAGTTCGGCCTCGGAGGCGAACGAGTCGAAGTGGATGCCCAGAAGCGCCAGGTCGTGCCGGATCAGCTTGAGCATCGATTCCACGGCGCGGCTTCGAAACAGCGCCAGCCACTCCGTCTCCGGAGCATCGGCGAAAGTGTCGCCGAACTCGGCCGCCAGTTCGGCACCCACCGGCTTGAGATATTCGCCCGGATACATGCCGTCCGGAATCTCGCCGATATCCTCGCCCAGGGCCTCCCGGTAGCGAAGGTGCACAGAACGAGCGAGCGTATCGACCTGGCCGCCGGCATCGTTGACGTAATATTCCTTGGTTACCCGGAAACCCGCCGCCTCGAGCACGCGGGCCAGCAAATCGCCGACGACTGCGCCGCGGCAATGGCCCATGTGAAGCGGGCCCGTCGGATTGGCGGAAACATATTCGACGTTGACCCGCTCGGAATTGCCGATCGTCGAGCGCCCGTATGTCTCGCCCTCGCGAACGATGGTCGTCAGCTCGTCGCGCCAGGCCGTCGGCGACAGGCGCAAGTTGACGAACCCGGGCCCGGCCACCTCCACAGAGGTGACCGCCGGGATCGCCTCCAGCTTCGGCGCGATCAGCTCCGCCAGAGAGCGCGGGTTGGTGCGCGCCTGCTTTGCCAGGACCATTGCCGCATTCGTCGCCAGGTCGCCGTGGGCGGGATCGCGCGGGGGCTCGACGGCCACATTGGCGCGATCGATTCCGGCTGGAATAGCTCCTTCGGACTGAAGCTCGTCGAGCACTCCATCCAGGAGCGCCGAATATTGGGCGTAGAGGCTCAATTTCTCACCTGCAAAATCAAGCGTGCGCGTTAGCGCAGCCATCGCGGCTCGTCACCTCTGGCAATCAGTCGTTCAGCGCGGTTTGCGCATGCGCGTGACTGCCGCTGGGAGCGAGCGAACGTTCGTAGACGATGGCCACTGCGATAGCGACGACCAGCACCAGCGCCGCGAACGAGCCGAGCCCGATCGCAAGCAGCCGGTTGGAGCGCCCGGCGCCCGCGCGCACGGCCGCGGCGTGGACCCGCGATGTGCCGAGGCGAGTCCGCCGCGCGTCGGAGCGGCCTTCGTCGACAGCCCAGCGGTGAAGCACGACCAGCGCGGCAATGGCGAACATCATCGTGCCTGGAATCCACATCGTCAGCCCGCCGATCTGCTCGTCCGCTTGCGGCGCGAGCCAGAAGCGCCCGAGAACGTCATAGGCCTGGTAGATCCGCCCCGACTTGAAGCTGAGAAACGCGCCGAGGAGAATGTTGCCCATCGCGGCAAACCAGAACATCGCCAGCCGCGCGCCCAGTCCCGGCCCCGCTGGCGCGGGACGGGGATCGAACAGGACGGAGAAGAACAGCAGCCCGGACAGCAGCAGCGTCACGTGCCAACAGTAATGGATCGGTTCGTCCAGGATCGCGACATCGTGCCAGCGGGGCCACATCCAGAAATAGGTGACGAAGAGGAAAAGGAACGTCGCGACCTGCGGCTTCGAAAGAAAGCCGAAGACGGAGCGAACGCCTGGGCTGGCGACCACCGGCTGGACGATTGGACGGCGCAGCCAGTCGGGAAGCCCGCGCATAAGCGCTGCCTGCGGCATGGAAAGCAGTAGCAGCATCGGGCCTATCGTCCGCAGGAGCATGTGCTCGACCTGGTGGATTGCGAAAACGTGATCGGCGAGCGGTTCGATGGGCGACAAGAGTGCCAGGGCAAGCGCGACCAGTCCTCCGAAGAAGGCGATGTTGCGAATCCATCCGCCGGCCGCACCCCGAGCGATTCCGCGCCCATACACCCATCCCGCGAAAAGCAGACCGACGATGATTTCGGGCGAGAACTGCCACATCGTCCACACCGACTGGTCGCGATGGACATGGCCGCCATGCGCGAGTGCGGCGGCGGGAAAAACCAGCGAAGCGAATGCGATGGTAGCGCGGGCGAAATGCCGGCCGGTCACGAATTTTCCTTTCGGGGTCGGGCGCGCCTTAGGCGTTCGCCCGCGGTGCGTCAAAAGCGGTCGGGAAGCTCCGCCGGGCCGATCAGGTCTCTGTGCTGCGCTATTGCAAATCGATCTGTCATCCCGGCGACGAAATCGCCGATCCGATGCACCTGCTCCCTTTCGCCCTTGTCGGAGCGCCACTCGGGCGGGAGAAGCGCCGGGTCGTCGCGATAGGCGCAGGCCAGGTTGCCGACCACGCGCTGAGCCTCGGCACGAACGACGGCCAGCTCGGGAGCATCGTAGAGGTTTTCGTAGAGGAATCGCTTGAGCGACTTCTCCTCCGCCTCGAGCGGGCCGGAAAATCCGGATAACTGCCGCCCCGCCTCCCGGACGTCGTCGATCGTTTCCGCTCCCGAGTCCTTCACCCGCCGCCGTGTCTCCTGGAGAACGTCCCCAACCATCGTGCCGATAAGGTCCCGGACGAGGGCCCGCTGCATCTTGTCGGGCGGGAGCTCTCCGGAACGATCGACGATGGCCCGCCAGTGGCGTTCCACCAGCGGCACCTGGAGAAGCGCGTCGATGTCGAGGATTCCGGCGCGCAGGCCGTCGTCGATATCGTGATTGTCGTAAGCGATGTCGTCGGCGATTGCCGCGACCTGAGCCTCCAGCGACGGCCAGCTTCCAAGGTCGAGGTCGAACTCGTCATTGGCTTCGCCAAGGGCCCATCCGGGTCTTGCGACCGGACCGTTGTGCTTCGCCAGCCCCTCGAGCGCTTCCCAGCTGAGGTTCAGCCCGTCGAACCCGACATAAGGCGTTTCCAGACGAGTGACGATCCGAACCGTCTGGCCGTTATGATCGAAGCCCCCGCAATCGGACATAGCCGATTCCAGCGCATCCTCGCCAGCGTGGCCGAAAGGCGCGTGGCCGAGATCGTGGGCCAGGCATAGCATCTCGGTCAGGTCTTCGTTGAGGCCGAGCGCGCGGGCTATCGTCCGTCCGACCTGCGCGACTTCGAGGCTGTGCGTAAGGCGTACCCGATAATGATCGCCATCGGGGGCGGCGAATACCTGCGTCTTGTGCCGCAAGCGTCGGAACGCAACCGAATGGATGATCCGGTCCCGGTCGCGCTGGAAGATGTCGCGCGGGCCGCGCGGCCCGGAATCGCTTTCGGCATGGTATCGGCCGCGCGATTGCGACGGCAAGGCTGCAAGTCTCTCGGGAAGCGTCATTCCGCGCGTGTCTATTGCGCCGGAAGCTCCCTGACCACCTCTCCGGGCTTACTGGTCCAGCTGAACGAGTCGATGCTCGCGGTCGAAAGGGCGTCGGAGAACAGACGCGCGTCCTCGCGGGTGTGAAAAGGCCCGATCAGGAGGCGAGCCCGGTCGCCGCTCTGGGCGACGAAGCCGTGCAGACCGGTGAACAGCGACGGCTTGCGCGAGCGGATTCGCCGGAATTCGCTCGAGAAGCCCTGTGCGTTGGCGCTGCTTGCGAGCTGGAGCCAGATTCGCCGGCCGCCGGGATCGCTCGCGACCTTCTTGGTCTGAATCAAGTCGGTGTTCGGCGAGGCCATGGCCCTTTCGACGCTTCGATGCGGGACCGAGGCGGTCTGCAGGGGCGCTCGCTGGGGCTGGGCGGCCGCGGGCGCAGTGTAGGCAGGCACCTGCGGTCGTGCCGCCTGCGGCTTCGGCGCCGCCGGCGGCTTCAGCAATTCGTCGATGGAGGCGAGCCGATCACCGGTGGGCGGAGCCGATGCAACTGCTGCGCCGCCCTCCGGGAAAATTCCAAGGTGGACCGCCGCCGCTTTTTGGCTGTTGGAGAGCGTCGGCAGGCGCCGGAAGAACGGGTCCATTCGCGCCGATGCGCCCGGCATCGTGTATTCGAGTGCGGCTTTCGCTGCGGCGATATCGCCGTCGAGCGCAAGCACGAGCGCGCGCACGCGCTCCGCACCCACGTCACGGCGCAACAGGAGCGGCTGCAGGGTCGAGAGCGCCATCGCCTTCTTGCCGCTGATCGCGAGGCTGAGCGCAAGCCGCCTGCGCGCCTCGTCACGATCGGCCCCGTTGAGTGCCGCGCGATAATCGGTCTGGGCAGCGACCTGGTTTCCGAGCAGGTCGTAGGCGAGGCCGCGATCGCAGCCGAGACTTGCCGCTGTTGCACCGAGCTGCTGCGCCCGTGCGAAATAGGCGAGCGCCCCCTGCGGATCGCCGGTGGCGACCAGTGCCGCACCCATGCCGACCTGCGGCAGCGGACTGTCGTCCTTCACTTCCTGCGCGCGGCCGAAGAATCCGGCAGCGGCCTGGGTTTCGCCGAGCTGCAGCGCCGATTTTCCGGCACCGATGAGCGCGTCGAAATCCTTCGGATGATCCGCCAGGACCTTTACGTTGCGCGCAAGCGCATCGCCGGCGCTTTCCGCATAAACCGGAATCGCCTGCGCGTATGCCGCCGACGGCACCGTCAAAACAGAAAGGGCGGCGCCCGAAAAGATGAGCGCCGCGCTACGCACGCGTTTCATTGCAAGTCCCACCGCCATTCGATCCCCGTGAGACAGAGAATCTTACGCGAAGCTTTCTGCCTAGTGCCTTAACGACGAGCCGTGCCGGCTCGGCGGCGAGAAGGGCAGAGCAGCCCCGCGTTAACCTTATTGATTGTTCTGGCGGTTCAGGAATCGCGGAATATCGATGGGCTCGCCGCTGAAGCCGCCGCCCGTCTTTTCTTCCCTGATTTCCGCCTGTGCCGAGCCGCGGGCGATGTTCGACATGCGCTCGAACAGGGTTCCGCCGGTGCCGGTCGCCTTTTTCGGCTGCTCGTCAGCGGTGACGTTGCCCTCGTCCTCGTCGGACGGCGGCGCGATCGGAGGCGCGCCCACCGGAGTGGTCAGCACGTCGTCGCTGTCCAGGACGAGCTCGTCCTCGCCATCGGAATCGCTGTCCGATGCGACCTGCTCCGTCAGGTCGAGCGTGTCCTCGTCTTCCTCGGTTTCGTCGGCGGGCGTTTCGGCCTTCGGCTGCGGCGCGACCGAACCGGTTGCGACGGGGCTGGCGGCGCGCGAAGGGAAGGCAAAGACCTTCGCCGGCTGCGACTGGGCAACGGAATCCGCTTCGATTCCGGTCGCGACCACCGACACGCGGATCTTGCCGTCGAGGTCGTTGTTGAAGGCCGAGCCCCAGATGATGTTGGCGTCGGGGTCGACCAGTTCCTTGATGTGGCTTGCCGCCTCGTCGACCTCCATCAGGCGCATGTCCTCGCCACCGGTGATCGAGATGATGACGCCCTTGGCGCCCTTCATGCTCACGCCGTCGAGAAGCGGATTGGAAATCGCCTTTTCGGCCGCCTCGATGGCACGATTGTCGCCGGACGCTTCGCCGGTGCCCATCATCGCCTTGCCCATCTCGCCCATCACCGAGCGAACGTCGGCGAAGTCGAGGTTGATGAGGCCCGGCATGACCATCAGGTCGGTAATTCCGCGAACGCCCTGCTGAAGCACCTCGTCGGCCATCTCGAACGCTTCCTTGAAGGTGGTGTCCGAATTGGCGAGGCGGAACAGGTTCTGGTTGGGAATAACGATCAGCGTGTCGACGTGCTGCTGCAGCTCTTCGATGCCGCTGTCCGCCGAGCGCGAGCGGCGCGCGCCTTCGAACGCGAAGGGCTTCGTCACCACGCCGACGGTGAGGATTCCCTTGTCGCGGGCGGCCTTGGCAATGACCGGCGCAGCGCCGGTGCCGGTGCCTCCGCCCATTCCGGCGGCGAGGAAGCACATGTGTGCGCCTTCGAGCGCGGCGGTGATTTCTTCGAACGATTCCTCGGCTGCGGCGCGGCCGATTTCCGGCCTCGAGCCGGCGCCGAGGCCCTGGGTGATCTTCAGCCCGAGCTGGATCCGGCGGTCGGCGGACGAGGTGTTGAGCGCCTGGGCGTCGGTATTGGCAACGATGAAGTCCACGCCCTGGACGTCGGCGGAAATCATGTTGGCGACCGCGTTTCCGCCCGCTCCGCCCACGCCGATGACGCTGATGCGCGGCCGAAGTTCGTCGACTTCCGGCTTGATGAAATCGATGCTCATTGGACCCACCCCCAAATCAGGCAACTTTTTGAACCCACACAGTGAATCTTTGAATCATCGCGCGTGGCAAGCCAAGGGAAAAAGTTAACCAGAGGCGAAAAAGTTGGGGATCGCGGCTTCGCGGACTCACTTCCCGCTCGTTTACGTTCACTAAAGTCACGCGGTCTGACGCCTTTTGGTGTGACGTTAAGCGGTTGAGCGGGCGCGGGATGCGCGGCGCGGCGCGACATCGGGGACGACGTTCGGCCATCGGCCGAGTGAAGCACGGCTGGGGGGCTGTAGGACAGGGATTTCGCTAGTGTCCGTTTTCCGACCCATTGCGGACATTAGCGCAGCGAGCTTAATGCGTGACCAACTATTCGCTGCTTGAGATAGTGGCGGAGGGCTGTCGCAATGCGCCGAAGCGGAAATCGAGCTAGAGCCGGGCATGCAGTGAAGCAGATGCTGGTGTGCGTTGCACTCGTCGATTGTCAGGCCTCGGGAGCGGACGCGCGCGAATCTCGATCCATCCTCATTGACACGCATCTGCTACAAGGTGACCTTGCCGTAAGTCGCGCGCGCAGTATGCTGAATTACGTACGTCTCATGACCAGCTATGGCTTGGCCGAGGATCGCACTCATTCGTGAACTCGTAGCAACGACATCGATGTCTGCGAATGTCGGCGGCACCAGTCCGGTTCGTTCCGTACGAGTGCAGAGGACCGCTGTGCGATGAGCGGGCCCTCACACTGACAAAGGACATTTCGGTCGATCCAGATGCTGGCCGCTATTGCGTCACGGGCAGAATCCAGCTCGGCTCAAATCAATCGCGCGAGCAGTTCGGTCGGCAGCTAGCTCAACGACTGAAAAAGGACCATTCTTTCCCTCAGTTCACCGCCGGACTGCGAAGATGCAACCACGTCGACAATACTCGCATTTGACCAGTGTCTCCGCAAAGCTCGCCTCAAACTGGACGTCGCGCAGCAATAAACGTGGCAGTAACAACCTGTTGATCTTTCAGCTGGCAGCGTCCGCTTTCCACCCAAAACGGACACTATCGGCCCGTGCTAGTCCAGCTCCACTTGCCGGATCGGGGGGAGGACGAAAATCCACCAGGCCGCGCCGAGCGTCCCAACGGCGGCGGTGAGCCAGAATGCGCCGGCATAGCTTCCGCTCCAGTCGATGATCATGCCGGTCACCACCGGACCGACGATCCCCGAAATATTGCCGATCGAATTCTGGACTCCGACCCAGGTGCCGCTTGCCCGTGGCCCGGCGAACATCTGCGCGACCGCAAACAGGTTGACCGAGCCCACTCCCCCGCTGATTCCAGCCGTGACGAGCCAGAACATCAGCCAACCCAGCGAGCCGGTTCCGCTCAACAGGATTCCTATGATGGCGACGGCGCCAAGCAATTGCCCGCCGATCAACATGTATCGCCGGGTCGATGCCTCGCGGGTTCCGCCCCTGCAATAATGATCGGACGCCCAGCCGACAGCTAGCGCAGCGGCCGCTTGCGCCGCGTAACTCAACGTCGCCAAATAGCTCATCTGCTCGATCGTAAAGCCGCGCTGCTGGACCAGGAACAATGGGAGCCAGGCGAGGAGGAAGTAGAAGGGGTAATTGTTGGTGATGTGGCCGACCGCCATCGCCCACAAGCTGGGGTGCCGCAGGACGCTTCGAACCGGCACGCAGTCGTTCGCCCAGTGGCCGGGCTCGGTTCCGACAGAGCGCACCGCCGAACGCCACGGAATGAGCCAGAAGAAGGTGATCGAACCGAAAACCAGGAACATCGCGCGCCAGCCGAAATTCGCTGTGATCAGGCCTCCGGCAAGAGTGCCCACGGCCGGGCCGATGGCCAGGGCGGCTGCGACTGCGGCATTGGCGATCCCGCGCCTGTCGGCAGGGACATGGCGCGCGATCATCTTCGAACTCCCGGGGAAGGCGACGCTTTCGCCGAGCCCGAGCAAGACGCGCAGCGTGATCAGCGAGGCAAAGCCGCCGACGAAGCTGGTCAGGAAGGTGCTCGCCGCCCAAAGCGCGACGCCCGCGCCGTAGACGCGATAGACCGGAAGCCGGTCGCACAGACGCCCGATCAGGAGCTGGATCGGCGCGTAGACCCAGAAGAAGGCCGATACCGCAACGCCGAAGCGAGTGGCGGAGAGGCCGAGTTCTCCCTTTATCAGCGGGCCGGCAATCCCGATTGCGCCCCGATCGACGTAATTCAGGAAGATCGCGGCAGAAACGACAAAGACGAAAAAGGCGACCGGTGGGCGCTCTGACCGTGCAAGAGTTGCCATTCAAGACCCCCCGGAGACAGCAGCAGTTAATGAAGCTACCTTTAAAGTGATGCCACCTCAAATGGACCTGCGGCCGGTGGAACGCCCGCTTCCACGAATTCGTTGGTCATACGACGCACCCCAATGAAGGCAATAAGTATGAGTATCCTGAAGACAAGCATCAAAGCGGCAGCGCCGCTTGCGGCGATGGCGATGGTGGCCGCCTGCACCACTGCGACGCCCTATCAGCCGTTGGGAGCGAGCCGCACCGAAGGCGGTTTCGTCGACCAGCAGCTCGATCAAACCCATTTCCGCGTCACCTTCTTCGGCAACAGCCTGACATCGCGCCAGCAGGTCGAGGATTACCTGCTCTATCGCGCTGCCGAGCTGACGGCGCAGCGCGGATTCAACTGCTTCACGATGGTCAATCACGGTACCGACAAGAAGACGACGATCCAGACGTTCGGCGGCTATCGCGGCGGCTATTATCCGGGCTGGTCGCCTTATTGGAGCATGCACGGCCCCTGGGGCTGGTACCGCTACGATCCGTGGCTTGGCGACCCGTTCTTCCCGGGCGGCTACGACATCAACACCATCGACCGATACCAGGCGACGGCGGATATTGCGGTTGGCAACAATTGCGCCGCAGGGCCGAGCACGTTCGACGCCCGCCAGGTGATGCAGAACCTGCAGCCGCGCATCGTCTATCCGCAACAGCGATAGGCGTCGCCGCGACTCCCGGGGTGGACGTCAGTAGCCACCCTTGATCGCTGCCACGAGCCGGCCAAGCATCCCCTTGGCCGGCGGTTGGCGGATAATGGTCCCCAGGGCGATGTCGCGAATGTCCCCGCTTCGCGAGCCGGCAAGGCAGGCAAGCCCCACCAGCGTCGAAAAGGCCGGGCCGCTATGCGCGTCGGGAAGTCCGGCGAGCGTTCGCGGGCGCCCGACACGGACATTGCGACCGAGAACGCCCTGCATGTAGTCGGCGATGTTCTTGAGTTCCGCTCCACCGCCGGTCAGGACGACGGGCCGGCGAATGGGCCCTCCAAAGCCAAGGCTTTTGAGCGCCGCCTCGATTTCGCCGGTCACTTCCTCGACGCGGTGGCGGATGACCGTCATCAGCTGGGCACGGGTAATCCGCACCGGCTCCGCGCCCTGTTCGCCGCCGCCGTGGTTGGCGTCGATCAGCTCGTGATTATCGCGCGGGCTCATCATCGCCGAGCCGTAAAAGCACTTCAGCCGTTCCGCATCCCGGCGGTTGACCCCGAAGCTTGCGGCAATGTCGTCGCTGATGTCCCTCGCGCCGAGCGGAATCGAGCGTAATCCGACGAGGATGCCGCCGCTGTGAAGCGAGACGTTGGTAACCCCGGCCCCGAGTTCGACCAGCGCCACTCCAAGGTCCCGCTCTTCCTCCGAAAGGCAGGCGAGCGCCGACGCTATCGGGGAGGCGACAATCGCCTTCACCCCCAGGTGCGCCGCGCGGATGATGTAGTCGATGTTGCGAAGCGGGGCCGGGTCGGCGGCCACGACGTGGATATCGACGCCGAGGCGATCCGCGTGGAGCCCGACCGGCTGCTGCACTTCCTGCGCGCCGTCGATGGTGTAGAGCGCCGGGTGGGCGTGAAGCACCATCTTGTCGCCGCGCTCGACCGCATTCCGGCCCTGCGTCAGCAGCTGGTCAATGTCTGACGGGTCGACCTGGTGCCCGCCGAGCTCGACCTCGATGCTCGCCACTTCGCTGGTCAGGCCGCCGGCTCCGTAGCTCGCCCAGACATCGTCGATGGTGACGCCCGACATGCGCTCCGCGAGCTCGACCGCTTCGCGGACCGCATATTCGCTCTTTTCTATGTCGGTGATGTAGCCGCGGCTGACGCCCCGGCTTTCGCGCTGGCCCGTTCCAAGCACGCGCAGGCGGTCTTCGCCGTCGCGCGTCGCGATGAGCGCGCTGACTTTCGAAGAGCCAATATCCAGCGCCGCAATCAGCGGCTGATCGGTAGCTGCGGACAAGGGGCTATCCCTCGGTCGTGGCGGGCAGAGCTTCGTCCGCAGCCTGTGGCAAGCGGACCACCATCTTGCCCGGCAGTCTAAGATCGAAGCGAACCAGCCCCCGGCCCAGCAGCCCGGTCGATTTGTCGAGATCGGCGAACTTGGCGAGAGCGACCCTGGCCGCCTGCTGCCCTTCGGGGAGAGCGATGGTTTCGCCGGTCTGGAGATTGAGATCCCAGCGGCGCCCGCCGACCCAGGCTGCGGACACCAACTGCGGTTTGAGCGCGGGTGCGGCATCCATCAGCTGGTTGAGCTCGCGCTCGTGAAGATTGGCGCCCGCGCCGGTAAGAAGCGGCAGGTCGGGCATTTGCGTGACGGGGACGCGGTCAATCACGACGCCGTCGGAATCGATCAGTGCAAGGCGATCGCGGTCCTGCCACAAGGCCGCCGGACGCCTCTCGACGATGTCGATAGCCAGCGTATCGGGGAGCCGCCTCGACACGCGGGCATCCTTGACCCAGCCGAAGCGAAGCAGCCGCTGGCGGATTTCGCTGACATCGACGAGCGGCATCGCCGTCGATTTCTGGTCGAGTGCGATGGCATAGACCGGCGCGCTGTCCAGGTGCCGGATTCCGACAACCTCGACACGCTTCACGGCAAATCCGGCGCGGCCAATCGCCTCTCCCGTCGCGATCCACGCTTTGTGGGGCAGGTCCAGCGCAACGACCGTTACCGCCGCAATGACGGCGACGAACACGCCGAAAGCGATTGCGGCCCAACGGTTCACCTGGCGCTGGTCGACCGGCAACCGCGCCGCGACCCCCTTGCCCGCGCCCGACTTTCGCGCCGGCTTTCTCCGCTTGGGCGCAGCACCGCGCCTCACCCTGGCGGTCATTGAAGCGCCTCCGCGATCAGCGTTTCGGCCAGCTGGGCATAGCCGATGCCTTTCGCCTTTGCCTGCTCGGGAACGAGGCTGAGAGGAGTCATTCCAGGCTGCGTGTTCACTTCCAGGAGGTAGAGCCCCTCTTCGCCTTCGCTGTCGTCCCAGCGAAAGTCCGACCGGGACGCGCCGCGACAGCCGAGGAGCCGATGAGCGCTGGCCGCCGTTTCCATCGCCGCCCGGGCAATGGCGTCCGGCACCTGGGCCGGACAGACGTGCTCGGTCAGGCCGTCGGTATATTTGGCGGCATAGTCGTAGAAGCCGGCCTTGGGCTTGAGCTCGGTCACGGCGAGCGGTTCGTCGCCGACCACGGCGACCGTCAGCTCACGGCCTTTGATGAAGGGTTCGGCAAGAAGCCGGTCGAACTCGCTCCATGGGCCCTTCGACTCCCGCGCGATCGGCGAGCCGTAATCGCTTTCGTCGGTCACGATCGCTACCCCGACCGACGATCCCTCGTTGACCGGCTTGACCACGTACGGCCGCGGCATCGGGTCCTCGCTGAACAGGCTTTCGCTCGTCACGATCCGGCCCGCGGGCATTCGTATCCCGTGCGGCGCAAGCACCAGCTTGGTGAGTTCCTTGTCGATGGCGATCACCGACGTTTCCAGCCCGCTGTGGGTGTAAGTCAGCCCCATCAGGTCCATCATGCCCTGAACGCTGCCATCCTCTCCGGGCGTGCCGTGGAGGGCGTTGAAGACGACGTCCGGCTTCAGTTCGGCCAGGCGCTGGGCGACATCGCGCCCCATATCGAGATCGGTGACATTGCTCCAGCCGTTGTCGCGCAGCGCCTCGGCCACGCCGCGCCCCGTCATCAGCGACACCTCGCGCTCGGCCGACCAGCCTCCCATCAGCACGACGACGTGCAGGTCGCGGTTCACTCGTAGCTCCCGATGCGCTGGATTTCCCATTCGAGCAGGATGTTCGTCTTTTCCATCACCCGGCGGCGCACTTCCTCTCCAAGGTCCTCTATCTCGGCGCTTGTGGCATTGCCGAGGTTGAGCAGGAAATTGCAATGCTTCTCCGATACTTGCGCATCGCCGTGCTGCAATCCCCGGCACCCTGCCGAATCGACCAGTGCCCAGGCTTTGTGCCCCGGGGGGTTCTTGAAGGTAGAGCCGCCGGTGCGGCTTCGAAGCGGCTGCGACGCGTCGCGCTCGGCCGCGATCCGATCCATCTCCGCGCCGATGGCTTCCGGATCGCCCGGAACTCCCTCGAACAGCGCCTCGACCACGACCGCTCCCGCGGGGACCTCGCTGTGGCGGTAGGTGTAGCCGAACTTTTCCGCCGGCCACGTCTCGATGGACCCGTCGCGAAGGACGAGGCGCGCCTCGATGAGGATATCCTTGACCTCCCGGCCATAGGCGCCGGCGTTCATCCGCACCGCGCCGCCCGTCGTGCCGGGGATGCCGCGAAGAAATTCGAGACCTGCGATCCCGGCGTCGCGGGCAGCCGATGCGACGGTGATTCCCATCGCCCCACCGCCGGCTCGGACGCGATTGCCCTCTTCGGGAGTCACGGTGGCGAAGCTCTTGGGAAGCCGAACGACGACGCCATCGACGCCGCCGTCGCGAACAATGAGATTGGAGCCGACACCGATCGGCGTGACGGGGATGCTGTCGTCGAGTTTTGCAAGGAACTGCGCCAGGTCCGCTTCGTCGTTCGGCTTGACCAGCCATTGCGCCGGGCCGCCGGTGCGGAACCAGATGAAGCTTGCAAGACTGCCGCCGGGCTCGACCGTGCCTTGCATCTCGGGCAGCGCGAGGTCGCCGGAGCCGCTCACTTGGCCTTCCTTTCCGCCGCGATTCCATCGGCCAGTTCTGCCGCCCATTTGGTGATGTCGCCGGCACCCATGCAGACGATCGTGTCGCCGTCGGCGGCAATGTCGCGAAGCGAGCGCGCGAGGTCGCCCACATCCGCAACCGACTTCACCATCCGGTGCCCGTGCGCACGAAGGCCCTCGGCTAGCGCATCGGAGTCCGCGCCCTCGATCGGCTCCTCCCCGGCCGCGTAAACCGGCGCCACGAACACCATGTCGGCGTCGTTGAAGGCGCCCTGGAAGTCTTCCATCAGCGCGTTCAGGCGGCTGTAGCGGTGCGGCTGCATGACGGCGATGACTCGCCCTTCGGTCGTTTCGCGAGCGGCCGAAAGAACCGCCCGGATTTCGACGGGGTGGTGGGCGTAGTCGTCGATGATCGATGCGCCGTCGACCTCGCCGGCCTTGCTGAAACGGCGCTTGACGCCCTCGAAGCGCTCGAAGCCGGTGACGATCTTGTCGTCGGGAACTCCAAGCTCCAGCGCGACGGCGACCGCTGCGAGCGCGTTCTGGACATTGTGCCGCCCCGGGATGGGCACGTGAATTCCCGCAATGGTCCGCTGCTCCCCGTCACGCCCGAAGACGACAGCGTCGAACGTGCTTCCCGCGCCGCTCGGCTCGACATTCTCGGCTCGCAAATCCGCGAGTGCGGAAAAGCCGTAGGTGACGATCCGCCGGTCCTGGATGCGGCTCAATATGCTCTGCACTTCGGGGTGATCGACGCACAGCACCGCAAGACCGTAAAACGGCACGTTCTCCACGAATTCGCAAAAGGCGCGCTTCACTTCCTCGAAGCTTCCCCAGTGCTCGAGGTGCTCCGGGTCGATGTTGGTGACGACCGCAATCGTCCCGTCGAGACGAAGGAAGCTGCCATCGCTCTCGTCGGCTTCGACGACCATCCAGTCGCTTTTGCCGAGCCGGGCGTTGGAGCCGTAGCGGTTGATGATCCCGCCGTTGATGACCGTCGGATCGATTCCGCCGGCGTCGAGCATCGCTGCGATCATCGAGGTGGTGGTGGTCTTTCCATGCGTCCCCGCCACCGCGATCGTCTTTTGCATCCGCATCAGCTCGGCAAGCATTTCCGAGCGCTTGACGATCGGCAGCCGCCGCTCGACCGCGGCCTCGACTTCGGGATTACCCCGCGAGATTGCGGTCGAGACGACGACGACCGCGGCATCGCCCAGATTGTCGGCGCTGTGGCCGATGGTGACCGGGATTCCCGCTTTCTTCAGCTTCTCGACGACATAGGATTCGGACTGGTCGGAGCCCTGCACGCTATAGCCGAGCTGGTTCATCACCTCGGCAATTCCCGACATTCCGATGCCGCCGATTCCGACGAAGTGGATGATCCCGATATCGGTGCCCAACGCTTTCATGCGTCACGGCCCTTGCACGTGATGCGCACCGTCATGCCGGCACCCCGCGGCCTGCGTAAGCGCTGCTCTTGCGAGGCTCCAGCGCGGGACCGACCTCGAGCGGCGAAAGGCCGCCCCCGACCCGCTCGACCAGGTCGGCAAGATCGCTGGCCGCATTCGGGCGGCCGACCGAAAGCGATCGGGCGGCGGCATTGGCCAGAGCGTCGGGCTCGCTGGCGATCGCTTCGATCTGGCGCGCCAGAGTCTCGGGCGTGAACTCGTCCTGCGCGATTGCGCGGGCGCCGCCCGCGCGGCTCATCTCGCGGGCATTGGCGGTCTGGTGATCGTCGGTCGCCGCTGCAAATGGAATGAGAATTGCCGGCCGTCCCGCGGCCGTCAGTTCGGCGATGGTGGAAGCGCCGGCGCGGCCGATCACAAGGTGCGAGTCGGCCAGCTTTTCGGGCATGTCGAGAATGTAGGTCATCAGCTCGGCGGGAATCCCCAGCTCGGCGTAGCGCTCCCTGATCTGCTCGATGTCGTCCGGCCGGCACTGCTGGACCACCTGCAACCTGTGCCGAAGCGAGGGTTCGAGCATGGCCAATCCGCTCGGGACCACGCGGCCGAGGATGCTCGCGCCCTGGCTTCCGCCGGTGACGAGGATCTTGAACGGAGAGGTGCTGTCGAAAGCGGGGAACGGCATTTGCCCCACCCTGACGATTGCATCGCGCACCGGGTTCCCGACCAGCACCACCTTTTCGCGATTGCTCGGCTTCAGGCGATCGATCTGGGAGAAGGCCGTGCCGATGGCGACAGCGCGTCCGGCAAGCATCCGGTTCACCCGTCCCAGGACGGCATTCTGCTCATGGAGCACGCTGGGGATATGCATTGCGCTCGCCGCGAGAAGGGCGGGAAAAGCGGGATAGCCGCCAAAGCCGACCACGGCCTGTGGCGGATGGTCGCGGTAGATGCGCTTGGCCTCACGCCGGCCGGAAAGCACCGCAAGAGCTGCCCTTGCCCAGGCAATCGGATTGCGCCCGAGCTGGCGCGCAGGGAGAACATGGACCGGGAGCTGGTCGAAAAGCCCGGGAATCTTGGATCCGCGTTCGTCGGTGACGATCAGCACGCCGTGACCGCGCTCCGTCAGCTCCGCGGCAAGCGCGTGCGCCGGCACCATGTGCCCGCCCGTTCCCCCTGCAGCGAGGACGAAGTTCATTTTGGCCATCAGACCGCCTTAGCCTCTCCGCTCCACTTCACCACATAGGGTGAGCGTGTGAGATACGGATTGCGGCGCGTGAAGGCGAGAAGCAGACCCATGCCGATCGACAGCGCCAGCATCGAACTGCCGCCATAGCTGATGAACGGCAGCGTCATGCCCTTCGACGGGGCAATCTGCACGTTGACCGCCATGTTGATGAGCGCCTGCAGGCCGAACTGGATGACGAGACCCGCACCGGCGAGGATCGCGAAGGGCGAGTCTTCGTCGAGCAGCTTGACCAGCACCCGCGCGACGATGACCAGGTAGAGAAAGGCGATGACGAGGCAGGCGATGAGCCCGAATTCCTCGCCGATAACGGAGAAGATATAATCGGTGTGCGGCTCGGGAAGGCCGAATTTGCGAGTACCCGCGCCCGGCCCCATTCCGAACAGCCCGCCGGCGGTGAGCGTGCGCATCGCATTGTCGGTCTGGAAAGTATCGCCTTCGCCGAAGAGAAAGCCGTCGATGCGCTGCGTCGCGACATCATAGAAGAAGTAGGCGAGCACCACCCCGACGAGGCCCGCGGCGCCGATGATCGCCAGCATTCGAAGCGACACACCCGCAAGCGCGAGAAGCGCGACCCACACGACGACGAAAATGATGGTCGAGCCGAAGTCCGGCTGCTTCATCAGGAGAAAGGCTACGCCCGCCGTAATGGCTGCCGAAATGGCGAAAACCGGGAGCGATTTGTCCGTTTCGCGAAGGCTGAGAAGCCACGCCATCGCGACAACGTAGAAAGGCTTGAGGAATTCCGAGGGCTGAAGCTGCCCGACCCCGATCTCGATCCAGCGCCGAGCGCCGTTCACTTCGGGCCCCAGGATCGGAACGAAGGCGAGGAGAACGAAAAAGAAGGCGGCGCCGAACAGCGCGAAGCGTCGCGCGCTGTCGCGTGAGAGCATTGAAATGCCGATCATCACCGGCACGCCGACGGCAATCCAGGCGATCTGGCGATAGAAATAATAAAGCTCCGGGAAATGGACGTTCCCGCCCGAATAGCGGACTGCAGCCGCCGGCGATGCCGCCGCGACCGCGATCAGCCCGATGCCGATGAGGACCGCGATCAGGAGCAGGAGCACCCGGTCGATTTCCCAGAACCAGCGCGCGATCGGCGAGCGGTCCGAGCGGCCGTAGCGGTTCGCATCGACCGCCATGCTGGCCTTGAGTTTGTCCGAAATCAGCCCCGTCATAGTGCCCCCACCAAGGCCTTGAATCGCTCGCCGCGCTCTTCGAAGTCCCTGAACTGGTCGAAGCTCGCGCACGCCGGCGACAGGAGCACGGTATCACCGGGCTTCGAGTCGCGCGCGGCCTCTCGAACCGCGGCGTCGAGTTTTCCACAATTTTTCACAGGCATATGCGGTGCAAGCAGCGTCTCGAAGAGGTCCGCCGCCTCGCCGATCGTGTAGGCGGAGCGGACATTGCCGAAATGGGGGACGCACTCGTCGAGGCTGTCCGTCTTCGCCTGCCCGCCGAGGATCCAGCGGATGGAGTCGAAGGCGGCAAGCGCCGGGGCCGCCGCGGTCGGATTGGTCGCCTTGCTGTCGTTGACGAACAGCACGCCGTCCTTCGTCCGAACCCGCTCCGTCCGGTGCGGAAGTCCGGTGAACGAGGCGAGCGCCAGCTTGACCGTGCGGTTGGGCACAGCGAGCGCTTTGCAGACCGCGAGCGCCGCGGCGATATTCTGCGCGTTGTGCGGTCCTGGAAGGGACGGCCACGCATCCGGATTGATCGCCTCGCCGTCCGGATAGCGGATTGCCGCCTGGCCTGCGGACTGCATCTCGAACAGTCGCGCTTTGGCCGCCGCATAGGCATCGAAGCTGCCGTCATAGCGGTCGAGATGGTCGGGCGTGACGTTGAGAAGCACCGCGACGTCGCAGTCGAGGCTTTGCGTCAGGTCGATCTGATAGCTCGAGAGCTCGAGCACGTAGACCCCGCCTTCCGGGAGCGGGTCCTGCGCGAGGATCGGCAGGCCGATATTGCCGCCCATCGTCGTCGGAACGCCCGCGGTCTTCAGGATGTGGTGGACGAGCGCTGTGGTCGTCGACTTGCCGTTGGTGCCGGTAATCCCGACAACCTTGTGCGGCGGAAGCTCGGGCCGGGCTCGGGCGAACAGTTCGATGTCGCCGATGATTTCCAGGTCCGCGTTTCGCGCCCGCTTCGCGATCGGGTGGCGGTTGAGCGGCAAGCCCGGCGTGACGACAAGGCTGTCGAAGCCGCGCAAGCTCGGCTTCGTCGAGGTCGGCGAGCTTCGCCCCTTCAGGGGCTTTCGCCCTCGCATCCTCGCTGGAATCCCACGCCGTGACTGTCGCGCCGCTGGCGAGCAGCGCCCGCACCGTCGCGAGGCCCGAGCGCGCGAGGCCGTAGACAGCGTAACGCTTTCCGGCGAAGGCGCGCGCCGTAATCACCGCAGTTTCAGGGTGCTGAGGCCCGCCAGCGCCAGCACGAAGCTTATGATCCAGAAGCGGATCACCACCGTCGGCTCCGACCAGCCGAGATGTTCGAAATGATGGTGGATCGGCGCCATCAGGAACACGCGCTTGCCCGTGCGCTTGAACACCAGCACCTGGATGACGACCGACAGCGCTTCCACCACGAAAAGCCCGCCGACGATGGCGAGCACGAATTCGTGGTGCGTTGCGACCGCGATTGCTCCGAGCGCTCCGCCGAGCGCAAGGCTCCCGGTATCGCCCATGAAAACGGCAGCAGGCGGGGCGTTGAACCACAGGAAGGCGAGTCCGGCGCCGACGATCGCAAGGCACAGCACGGTCAGATCGCCCGCTCCGGGCACGTGCGGAACGCCCAGATATTCGGAGAACTTCACGTTGCCGACCACATAGGTGATGATGAGGAAGGCGAGGCTGGCGATGATCACCGGCATGGTCGCAAGCCCGTCCAGCCCGTCGGTCAGGTTCACCGCATTGCCGAACGCCACGATCACAAACGCGCCGAACGGGATGTAAAACCACCCCAGGTCGGCGATCGGCTCGTTGACGAACGGCAGGTGAAGCTCGGTTCCGCTGAAGCTGACCATCAGCCACGTCGCGAACCCCGCAACGAGGAATTCCAGCGCCAGGCGCATCTTGCCCGACAGCCCCGCCGTACTGGCCTTCCTCACCTTGTCGTAATCGTCGAGGAAACCGATGAGCCCGAAGCCGGCGGTAACGAGGAGCGCCGCCCACACGTATATGCTGAAGATGTCCATCCACAGCACGACCGACCCGATGACGGCGATGAGAATGAGAAGACCGCCCATGGTCGGCGTTCCGCGCTTTGCGAAATGGCTCGCCGGCCCCTCTTCGCGGATCGGCTGCCCCTTCCCCTGCCGCACGCGAAGGAAGGAAATGAACCACGGCCCGAAAACGAGACCAATCAGAAGCGCCGTCGCGCTGGCTGCACCGGCGCGGAAGCTGAGATAGCGGAGCAGGTTGAGAACGCCGGGGAAACCGAGCTGATCGGCTAGGAGGTAGAGCATCGCGAGCCCTCCTTGAGCAGCTCGACCACGCGTGCAAGCCCGATCGAGTTGGACGCCTTGATAAGAACGGCATCGCCAGGTCTTAGAAGGCCAAGCACCGCCTCGGCGGCTTCGTCCGCATCCGCGACGCGCGTGACGTGGACGCGGTCGCCGATCGCCTCCTCGAGCGGTCGCATGTCGACCCCGACGAGCACCAGCTCTTCGACCCCCGCGTCGATCACGGCCGGCGCCAGCCCCGCATGGAATTCGTCGCTTCGTGGGCCAAGCTCGCGCATCGGGCCGAGCACTGCAATGCGGCGTTCGACCCCGGTTTCCGACCCCAGGCTCTTGAGAGTCGCGGCCATGGACGCCGGGTTGGCGTTGTAGCTTTCGTCGATGAGCAGCGCCTCGCCGTCGTCCAGTCGGAGCTGGTGACGCTCGCCGCGCCCCTTCAGCCCGCCCAGATCGGCCAGTGCGAGGCCGGCCAGCGCAAGATCGCAGCCAACCGCCTCCACCGTCGCGAGAACCGCAAGCGCATTGGAAACCCAGTGGTCGCCGCGCTGGCAGATGGTGAAGGTGACATCGCTTTCGACCAGCGCAGCCGTGATGAGGCTTCCGCCATTGTCGGCGCGCACCGCGTGGACCGCATGAATATCGGCATCGCCTTGCCCGAAGGTGACGATCCGATCGGCGTGGCGGCGCGCGGCGCGGACCAGCCGGTCGCGGTGCGGCGAGTCGTTGGGAACGATCGCGATGCCGTTCGGCTCGAGCCCCTGGAAAATCTCTGCCTTGGCGTCGGCGATCGCCTCTTCCGAGCCGAGATTTTCGATGTGCGCCGGAGCAATTGCGGTGATCACAGCGAGATGCGGGCGAACGAGCCTGGTCAAGGCGGCGATTTCCCCCGCATTGTTCATGCCCATTTCGAAAATGCCGAAGCTGGAATCGCGAGGCATCCGAGCGAGGCTGAGCGGAACCCCGGTGTGATTGTTATAGCTCTTGACCGATCGGTGCACCTCGCCCGGGCTGCACCGGTCAAGCGCAGCGTAAAGCGCTTCCTTCACGCTCGTCTTTCCGACCGATCCCGTCACCCCGATGATCGTTGCGCGGCTCCGTTCGCGCGCGGCGCGGCCGAGATCCTGAAGCGCCCTGCCCGTGTCTTCGACCAGCACGTGCGGGTGATCGACCGGACGGGAAACAAGCAGCCCCGAAGCGCCGGCGCTGATCGCCTGGTCGAGGAATTCGTGCCCGTCGTGGACGGTTCCCGGCATTGCAATGAACAGGTCGCCGGCGGCCACTTCGCGGCTGTCGAATGTCACGCCCGCGACCTCGAATTCGTCGCTTGCCGTACCGCCTGTCGCCGCCGCGATTTCGCCGGAGGTCCAAAGGGCGCTCATGCCGCGCAATCCCGGGCGACGAGCGCATCGTCGAACGGAAGCACCTCGGTGCCGACGATTTGTCCGGTTTCGTGGCCTTTTCCGGCAAGAAGCACGATGTCGTCGCCCTTCGCGAGCTCAAGTGCGTGGGCAATTGCCCGCCGTCGCCCCTCGACCTCGAGCGCGCCCGGGGCGCCAGCCATGATCGCCGCGCGGATCTTCGCCGGATCTTCCGTGCGCGGGTTGTCGTCGGTGACGATTACCACGTCCGATAGCCGGCTTGCCACTTCGCCCATCGGCTCCCTCTTGCCCGGGTCGCGGTCGCCGCCGGCCCCGAAAACGATGATGAGCCTGCCTTTCACATGCGGCCTCAGCGCCTCGATTGCCGCCTCGATCGCGTCGGGCGTGTGCGCATAATCGATGTAGACCGGTGCTCCGGCACGGCTGATGACCGCCCGTTCGAGCCGCCCGCGGACCGGCGCGACCCGGCCCATTGCCGAAAAGACGTCGTTCCACTTTCCGCCGGTCGCAAGCACGAGCGCGGCTGCAGTCATCACGTTCGACGCCTGGTAGGCACCGATCAGCGGCAGCGCGAGCCGATAGTCCTCGCCGCCATGCTGCAGCACCAGCGACTGTCCAAGCGGAGTCGGTTTCTGCTCGAGGAGCCGGATCGTCTCCCCGCCTCGGCCGACCGTCATCACCTCGAGGCCGCGGCGTTTCGCCCGCTCGATCACCTCGCCAGACCGGGCGTCGTCGGTCCAGACGACAGCGACCTTCCCCGGCTCGATCACCTCGTCGAACAATCGCATCTTGGCTTCGAAGTAAGCGTCCATCGACGAATGGTAATCCAGGTGGTCGCGCGACAGGTTCGTGAAGGCGGCGGCGGCAAGGGGAACGCCCTCGGCGCGAAACTGGTCCAGCCCGTGGCTCGACGCTTCGTAGGCGACATGGCTGATGCCCATCCGCTTAAGGCCCGCCATATTGCTCAGGAAGGTGACGATATCGGGCGTGGTCAGCCCGGTCTTCACCTGGTCATCTGACGTCGTCACTCCCAGAGTTCCGATCGATGCCGAGCGCTGCCCCAGCATGCGCCAGATCTGCCTCGTCATTTCGACGGTGGAGGTCTTGCCGTTGGTGCCCGTCACCGCCACCACCGTCTCCGGATAGGGCGCGTAATATCTGGAGGCCATCTGCGCGAGCAGCCGGCGCGGCTCGGGGTCGGCCAGATGCACCGCGCCGTCGACGACCGCCTGCGGCCGGGCCACGACGGCGATGGCGCCGCGCTCGACGGCGGCGGCTATGAAGTCTTCCCCGTTCGAAACGGCGCCCCGGAACGCTCCGAAGACATTCCCCTTCGTCACCTTGCGGTGATCGATTGCAAAACCGGTGACTTGTGAATCGCTATCGGTGTCGGCGAGGTCGCAAAGGCGCACGTGTTGCTTACTTCTTGTCTTCGTGAACGTAGGGAAGCACCTCGGACATGTCGGGCTCGCGGTGCAGGTCCGGAGTGACTCCGAGCATCGGAGCAATCCGGCTGACGGTCTTGTTGACGACCGGCGCCACGTTCCAGCCGGCGGTCGTGAAACCGTAGGTCTCCGGCGTTGAGTGCGGCGCATCCAGCATGACCACGATCACATAGCGCGGGTCGTCCATCGGGAACACACCGGCGAAGCTGGTGATGTTGATCGACTGGCTGTAGCGGCCGTCGATGACCTTTTGTGCGGTGCCGGTCTTTCCGCCCACTCGGTAGCCGACGGCGTTCGCATTCTTGCCCGTCCCCTTCATCACCACCAGCCGAAGGAGCGAGCGCATTCGATAGCTGGTGTCGGCAGTGAAGACGCGCTTGCCCTTTGGAAGCGGGTGACCGGGTCCGATCTTCAGAATGGTCGGCGGATGATAGATCCCGCCGTCGAAGAGGGTCGCATAGCCCATCGCGAGCTGCAGCGGAGCGACCGCGATTCCTTGTCCGAAGCCCACCGTCATGGTCTCGAACGGCCCCCAGCGGGACCCGGGCGTGAGCGTCCGCCCGCGTTCGGGAAGTTCGACCTCGACCCTGTCGAGAAATCCCATCTTCTTGAGGAATGCCTTCTGGCGGGCCGTGCCGACCTGGTCGGCGATCTGCGCCATGCCGATATTGGAGCTTTCCATCATGATCTCGGCGACCGAGCACATCCGCCCGAACGGGTGGGTGTCGTGAACCAGGTGACCGTAGGCAGGCAGCACGTCGGGGCAGTTGTACATCTGCCCCGCACCGCTGACGACGCCGCTGTCCATCGCCATTGCCAAGGTGAACGGCTTGAACGTCGACCCGAGTTCGTAAACGCCGAGAGTCGCGCGGTTGAACATCTCGTCGGGCGTCACCTTGCCGGGCGCGTTCGGGTTCATCGACGGGAGCGACGTCATCGCCAGGATCTCGCCCGTGTGGACGTCCATGACCACGCCTGCGGCGCCAATGGCGGAAAAATGGTGCATCGCGTCCTGGAGCTCATGCTCGAGCGCCTGCTGGACGGTCATCGAAATCGACAATTGCACCGGGGTCGCGCGCGTCGCCGGATCGGAGAGCCGCTTGTCGAAAGCGAGCTCGGCGCCGGCTGCGCCGTGGCCGTCGATGTTGGTGAAGCCGATCACATGCGCAGCAAGGCTGGTCTGCGGGTAAAGCCGCTCCGGCTCGCGATCGAGCGAGATTCCGGGCTCGCCGAGCGCGTTCACAGCCTCCACGACGTCCGGCGACGCGCGGCGGCGAAGGTAGAAGAACGGCTTTCCGGAGCGAAGCATCGAGAAATATTCGGCTTCGCCCCGCTCGGGCATCAGCTTGGACAGCTTGCGGGCGAGTTCCAGCTTGTCGCCGATGACCTTGCCCGGATGAAGGCCGATGCTCCACGCGTCGATGGTTCGGGCAAGCGGCTGCCCGTCTCGATCGACGATGTCGCCGCGATCGGGGACGAGCGCGCTCACGCCAGGACGGCCGCCGGCATGGTCGCCGAATGCCGCGAGATACAGGATCCTGGCGGCGATCAGTGCAACGATCCCGCCATAGACGAGCATTCCCAGCATCAGACGCTGGTGCATGGTGGAAAGAATCTGCCGCCGCTGCCCGACCAGCCGGAGCCGCTCCGGGCGCGGGGCGACGAGGGCTGGAGTGGGAGCGTTCATCTGTTCGTGCGCAATCCCTTTGCGGCGGAGCGCTCCGCCGGAAGCGGCGCAAGCGGATCGACAGTGGCGGTTCGCACCGGCCTTGTCACTGCGCGTCCATCGGTCTTGGACGGCTTGTCCCCAGCTTTCTTTTCGGACGCGAGCGTCTTCGCAGGGGCATGCGCTGCGGGGGGCGCTGCGGCAGCCTTTTTCGTAGGCGAACGCGCCGCCTCACCTTCGGCGCTCTCGCGAGTCTTGTAGCTGGCCTGGTGAAGCAACTCGCCAACTGGCGCGGAATCGCCTTCGACCTCCTGTTCCAGCGGGTGGCTGGGCTCGGGAGCAGGCGCGGCGGCAAGGACCACCGGCGCCTCGATATCCGGCCTCGGCTCCGGCCTGACCAGTTTGGCGAGCTGGAACTTGTCGCCGAGGATCTGCCCGGCGGCGGGAGCCGACAGCGACAACGCGCGCGCGTTCCAGCGCTCGAGCTGACTCAGCCGGGCGCGAGTCCCGATCTCCGTCTGGAGCATCCGAATATCTGCCTGGGTCGAGACGATCTGGGTCTCCACCTGTTCGAGCGCCGCGCGTTCCGAGGCAACCCGCAAAGAGACAAGGTAGCATCCCAGCGCTGCTCCGGCGACGGCGGTCGCCATGAACACGGAGTGGAAGCTGCGGACGCTCATTTGCGCTCTCCTGTGCGCGGCCGGCTCGGGGCCGATGTTCTGACGGCACTCCTCAATCGAGCGGAGCGGGAGCGCGGGTTTCCGGCCAGTTCGCGCTCCGACGGGGAAACCGGCTTGGCGACCTTCTCGAACGTGGGTTCGTTGGGGTCGGCAAGCGCGGGTCGGTGACGCGAACCGGCCGGCATTGCCCCGCTTCGCTCGCGGAAGAAGCGTTTGACGATCCGGTCTTCGAGGCTGTGGAAGGTGACGACCGCGATCCGTCCGCCGGGTCGGAGGGATCGTTCGGCCGCCACCAAACCGTCTTCGAGCTCTTCGAGCTCGGCGTTCAGATGAATTCGGATCGCCTGAAAGGTCCGGGTCGCCGGATCGCTTTTCTGGCCGGGCCGGTAGCCGGCTGCGCGGCGGACGATCGCGGCGAGCTCGCCGGTGCGCTCGATCGGGCGCTCCCTGACTATCGCTTTGGCAATGGTCCGCGCGCGGGGTTCCTCGCCGTATTCGCGGAGAATGCGGGCAATGTCCGCTTCATCGGCCTGATTGAGGAACTCCGCCGCGGTAGGCCCGCTTTGGTCCATGCGCATGTCGAGCGGCCCGTCGGCGGAAAAGGCGAACCCCCGCTCCGCACGGTCAAGCTGCATCGAGCTTACTCCGATATCGAGCGCGATCGCATCGACCGGACCAATTCCGCGCTCGGCAAGCACCCGGTCCATTTGACTGAACCGCTCTTCGACAAGGGTCAGGCGAGGATCAGGGACGAGTGATCGGCCCTCGCGAACCGCATCGGGATCGCGGTCGAAACCGATCACTCGCCCCACCCCCACCGCAAGCATTGCGCGGGTGTAGCCACCCGCTCCGAAGGTTCCGTCGACCGCAGTGTCGCCCGCTTCGAGCGCAAGCGCATCGATGACTTCATCGACGAGTACGGGTGTGTGCGGACCACGGTCGATCACAGCTCCACCCCCCGCTCCTCGAGCCGGAAGCGCGCGATATCCTTCATGTCCTCGGGAATTCTCGGCTCGGCCAGGAACAGCTTCGGGTTCCAGACCTGGAACGTCTCGCCCGTGCCCAGGAACAGCGCCAAATCGTCGATCTGCCCCTTCCGGCGCATCATCGGCGGAAGCACGATCCGGCCCGAGCTGTCGTAGGGAACTTCTTCGGTAGCAGCGAACGCCATCAGGTTGCGCTGCTCGTAGTCGAGCTGCGCGTCGGGACTGGTCTCCTCCTTTTCGAGGAGCCGTTCGAGCTTCGAATGCTTGAGCGCCGCGTAAGCGGGATCGTAGGCGGAGAGCGCAGGGAAAGCCTCGTGCTTGGCGAGCGTGATCGTCCGCGCATCGCCTCGCCGCTCGATCACCGAGCGCAGGAAAGCGGGAACGGAGACGCGACCCTTGGCGTCCACCGCATTCAATGCGCTTCCCTGAAAAAGATGCTCGAGCGCCACGTCCACTTCCCCGTTGCGCAGCGCACAGCTTCCCCGTTCGCGGGTGAGCGGCATTGCCGCCGGTCCCGCGCCGGTCATTCTTCGAAAAGGGGTTTAGCCCCGCGCTACAGCCAGTGTTGGTAACTCACCAGCGCGCGGGACACAATGGATTTTCATGCCATTTGACGGGATTTCGTGCCGCAGCTTGGATTTCCGCGACTTTTTTACGTCAGTTTTGCGGGATGTTCACTCCTTGTTCTTTTCGCTCCGGCTGTGGATAAGTCTGTGTGCAGTGCGACTTGGCGCGAATCGGCAGCCGCGCAGCGCCGCTTCGGCCGCAACACGCCATCGCACCTTGCGATTACTCGCTCTGGTTCGTGTCGTTCGCCGGCGCGTCGGGTTCCGAGCCCGGAGCCACTCCGAGTTCCGCCAGCGGCTCCTTGGGGGTGTTCGTGGCCGCGTTCTCGACCGCAGCCGAATCCGGGTCGCGGCCGGAGTGGCTGACGATGCTTCCAAGGAGGACGAGGAGGAATGCGAACGCGAGCCCGGTGAGGCCGATTCGGACCCGCTGCGCGGTTGTTCGGGCTCGGTTTGGCATTGGCGACGCGACCTTCCTATCGACGAAGCTATGGATGGGTTCGACGCAATGCAAGCGAGTGCGAGCGATCTCCCTTGACGCGGACTGCCGTTCCAGCGCAATCGCGCGGCCATGACTCGCACTCCGCTTCTGCTCGCCCTTCTTGCAACCGCGTCTCTTGGCGCCTGCAACAACGACAACAGTCACACCATCGTCGCCGGACCGGATGAGGGGAACACCCCTGCCGCCGACGAAAACCTCGCCAACGTGCAGCTTCCGCCGTCGATCACGGCAAGCAAAATCTATCGCTGCAAGGACAATAGCGTCATTTACGTCGACTGGCTCAGCGACGGCACCGCCCGCGTCCGCACCAACAAGACCGACATCGGAAACACCGTCCAGGTCGGCGATGGCGGCGCGATCAAGGGCAGCGCCAGTGCCTCCACGATCAGCTATAACGGCCAAAGCTGCAAAGCCTGACGCCTCCGAAATTTCGTCGAATGCGACCCCGGCCGAACGGCCGGGGTTTTTTTGTGCCCGCGCCCCAGCTATCGGCGCGCGATGAACTCCGCGATCACAGCCGACGTCGTCGCCGAGCACGGCCTCACCCAAGACGAATATCAGAAGATCGTCGCAAGCCTCGGGCGCGAGCCGAACCTCGTCGAGCTCGGGATCTTCTCCGTCATGTGGTCGGAGCATTGCTCGTACAAAAGTTCGCGGGTCCATCTGAAGACGCTTCCCACCGAAGCGCCGTGGGTCATCCAGGGGCCGGGCGAGAATGCCGGGGTCATCGACATCGGCGAGGGCCCGGACGGATCGAAGCTGGCGGCGATCTTCAAGATGGAGAGCCACAACCACCCGTCGTATATCGAGCCGTACCAGGGCGCGGCGACCGGCGTCGGCGGTATCCTTCGCGACGTCTTCACCATGGGCGCGCGGCCGGTGGCCAACCTCGACGCACTGCGTTTCGGCTCGCCCGATCACCCCAAGACCCGGCACCTCGTCGCCGGAGTCGTCCGCGGGGTCGGCGGCTACGGCAATTGCGTCGGAGTGCCGACCGTGGGCGGCGAGGTGAATTTTGACGCCCGCTACAACGGCAACATCCTGGTCAACGCCATGACTGTCGGCGTCGCGAAGCAGGACAAGATCTTCTATTCCGCCGCCGCCGGAATCGGAAACCCGGTGGTCTATGTCGGATCGAAGACGGGGCGCGACGGCATCCACGGCGCAACCATGGCCTCAGCCGATTTCGCGGAGGACAGCGAGGAAAAGCGGCCGACGGTTCAGGTCGGCGACCCTTTCACCGAAAAGCTGCTCATCGAAGCCTGTCTCGAGTTGATGGCATCGGACGCAATCGTCGCCATCCAGGACATGGGCGCTGCCGGGCTCACCTCTTCGTCGGTCGAGATGGCAAGCAAGGGCGGCGTCGGAATCCGACTGGACATGGACAAGGTCCCGGCTCGCGAAGAGGGCATGACGCCCTATGAAATGATGCTGTCGGAAAGCCAGGAGCGAATGCTGATGGTCCTCAAGCCCGGCCGCGAAGCCGAGGCGGAGGCGATCTTCCGCAAGTGGGAGCTCGATTTCGCGGTGATCGGCACCGTGACCGACACCGGACGGATGCAGCTGACCTGGAAAGGCGAAACGGTCGCCGACATCCCACTGGGACCGCTCGCCGACGAGGCCCCCTGCTACGAACGGCCCTATGCGATCCCGAAAGCGCCCGAGCCGCTCACAGACATTCCCGACACACAGGATGTCGCGGCCGATCTCCTCAAGCTGATGGGCTCGCCCGCGCTCGCGTCGCGCCGCTGGGTGTGGGAACAATACGACCAGACGGTCGGCGCCGACACCGTGCAGCCGCCGGGCGGCGACTCCGCCGTCGTACGCGTGCACGGCACTGCCAAGGCGCTGGCGATGACGACCGATTGCACGCCGCGCTATTGCGAGGCCGACCCTGTCGAGGGCGGGAAGCAGGCCGTCGCGGAAGCCTATCGCAACCTCAGCGCAGTCGGAGCGAAGCCGCTCGCGATCACCAACTGCCTCAACTTCGGCAATCCGCAGCGGCCCGAGATCATGGGCCAGTTCGTCGGCTGTGTTCAGGGGATCGCCGCCGCCTGCCGCGCTCTCGACTTCCCCGTCGTGTCCGGCAACGTCTCGCTCTACAACGAAACCAAGTCCGACGACGGCTCCAGCCTCGCGATCCTGCCAACGCCCGCGATCGGCGGGGTCGGCCTGATCGACGATTGGTCGAAGATGGCGACCATCGCCTTCAAGGGCAGCGGCGATGTGCTGGTCGTGATCGGCACTCGCGGCGGGCACCTGGGCCAGTCGCTGTGGCTCCGCGACCTTCACGGCCGCTCCGACGGGCCGCCGCCGCCGGTCGACCTGGCCTCGGAAGCGCGAACCGGTAGCTACGTCCGCGAGCAGATTGCGGCGGGCGCGCTGACGGCCGTTCACGACGTTTCCGACGGCGGGCTCGCGGTCGCGATCGCGGAAATGGCGCTTGCCGGCAACATCGGCGCGCTGATCCAGCCCGCCGGACCCGGCCACATCGCACGGCAGTTCTTCTCCGAAGACCAGGGCCTTTATGTCGCGACGGTGGACGATGGGCACTTGCTCGATTTCCTGACCGGCGCCGACGAGGCCGGGGTCCAGGTCGAGCCGATCGGGCGAACGGCGGGCAAGCGAATCATCTTCGAGTTGAGCGATGGCGATTTTTGCGTTTCGCTCGACGAGCTGCGCTCCGCTCACGAGGGATTTTTCCCGAAGCTGATGGGCGAGGACGCAGCGCTCGCTTGATGCCGCGGCATGGCCGCACGGGAGAATGATGCCGGCGAGCGCAGCTGACAGAATCCTCAGCCTGGACGTAATCCGCGGGGTCGCGGTGATGGGCATAGTCTCCGTCAACGTCATCGCCTTCGCGATGATCGAGGCGGCGTACCTGAACCCGGCAACGTACGGCGGGTACCGAGGCGCCGATTTCGCGGTGTGGGCCGCAAACATGATCCTCATCGACGGCAAGATGCGAACGCTGTTCTCGATGCTGTTCGGCGCATCCACGCTGCTCGTCATCGATCGCGCGGAAGCTTCGGGACGGTTGGGCTGGTGGACCCATTTGCGCCGGATGGCCGTGCTCCTGGGTTTCGGGCTGCTGCACTATTACTTCATCTGGCCCGGAGACATCCTGACTCTCTACGCCGTCAGCGGCCTCATCGCCGCCCTCTTCCGCCGAATGAGCGCCGAGAGGCTGGTCGCCATGGGAGCCGCGCTTCTGCTTGGGCACATGGTCCTGATGGGTGCCTTCGCGTCCGGCCAAATGGACGCGGAGGCCGCAGCCCGCGCTCCGGGCGCTTCCAAGGCCGCAATTGCCGCGTGGAACGAGGGTATGGGCGCGATGGCCCCGAACGCCGCCGACATCGCTGCCGACAAGGCCCTCCATCTCGACAGCTACGGCGGCTTCGTGCGCCACAACCTCGCCGAGTGGAACAGCGTATTGAACACCGTTCTGCCGTTCCTGCTCGACACTGTCGGGCTCATGCTCCTGGGGATGGCCGGCTACAGGTCCGGGTTCCTCACCGGCGAATGGAGCAACAGGGCCTATCGCCGAATCGCCATCCCGGCGCTTGCCGTTGGAGCGCTCGCCGGTGCGGCGACAGTGACCTGGGACGTGCTTTCCGGGTTCGATACGGTGACGTTGTTCGCCGCCCTCGTCGTTGCCGAAACGCCGTTCGTCACGATCATGGCGGCAGGTTACGCGGCGTCGATCATCCTCCTGTCGCGCCGTCATGGCCCGTTCACCCAACGCATTGCCGCCGCGGGACGCTGTGCCTTCAGCAATTACCTGGGCACCAGCATCGTCGCTTCGCTCGTCTTCTACGGCTGGGGCCTGGGTCTCTACGGCAGCGTGTCGCGATGGCAGGCGTGGCTTGTGGCGCCGCTGGTGTGGGTGCTGATGCTCCTGTGGTCGAAGCCGTGGCTGGAGCGGTTCAATTACGGGCCGTTCGAATGGGCCTGGCGCTCGCTGTCACGGGGCAAGCTCCAGCCGATGCGCAGGAGAATGGCTGCGGCCTAGAACGCTAGCTGGAAGCCTTGCGTCCGAATCCGGCAGGCCCGGCGCGGCTTCGCGTCAGAAGCGGATTGGTCGCCTTGTCGAATTGCTCCACCGTCTGCTCGAACAGCTGCCGAAGCTCGACCACGTCCTTGACCAGTTCATCGGGAAAGCGATGGCTCTCGACGCAAAAACGCGCGGTGCTTTCGATGAGCTCTGCGACTTTCGCCAGCGGTTCGGCCCCGAGTTGCCGCGCTTCGCCCTTCAAAGTGTGCGCCGGAATGACGAGCGCGGCGGTATTCTGCTCGCGCATCGCCTGCTCGATATTTCCGACCGACTTCGTCCCGTCCTCGCGGAAATAGCTCAAGATGCGAATGAAGCCCGGACCAAGCTCTGCCCGGCTTCGCTCGAAATGCACCCAATCGACGATATCCTGGCCGTCGCTCACCCAAGTCTCCTTGCGCCCGTCCTGCCGGGCAGTGGTTCCACTGCTCGCCAGCTACGCCCAAAGTGTGAAATTTGGCTTAGCGGCCCCGGTCAAACGGATTTTTCGGCGATCGCATGGTTAGCCGAAGGGGCACTGGCCCGATCCCCAGATCGCGGCGCATCGAATTGAGAAGATAGCGGCGGTAGCTCTCCGGCAGCTCGGTGGTGCGAGTCCCGAATACCACGAACGTCGGAGGCCGGACCGCCACCTGCGTGATGTAGCGAAGTTTGATCCGCTTGCCGCCCGGCGCCGGAGGCGGGTTGGAATCGACCGCAGCCTCGAACCAGCGATTGAGTTCGCCCGTCGAAATCCGCCGCGACCATTGCTCGCGAAGCTCGAACGCCGCGCCCAGCAGCTGGTCGATTCCCTTGCCCGTTTTCGCCGACACGGTGAGGACAGGGATATTCTTGATTTGCGCGAGCCCCTCTTCCAGCGCCGCCTTGATTCCGTTGAAGAGGCCCGAGGCGTGCTCGGCCACGTCCCATTTGTTGATCGCGACGATCAACGCGCGTCCTTCGTCGATTACCTGTTCGGCAATCCTGAGGTCCTGCGCTTCGAGGCCGCGAGTCGCGTCGAGAAGCACGACCACGACTTCAGCCATGTCGATGGCCCGGCGAGCATCGGCGCTCGATAACCTCTCCAGCTTGTCGGTCACCTTTGCGCGCTTGCGAAGACCCGCGGTATCGACCAGCTGGACCGGGCGTTTCGTCCCATCCCCGGCCTGCCATTCCCAGTCGAGAGCGATAGAATCGCGGGTGATCCCCGCTTCCGGTCCGGTGATCAGCCGCTCCTCGCCGACCATGGCGTTGACCAGTGTCGACTTGCCCGCGTTCGGGCGCCCGACGATGGCCAGCTTGAGCGGCGGGTTCTGGTCTTCGCCCTCGTCGGCCTGCTCCGATTCGGCTTTTTCGATCAGGGGCCGAAGCGCCTCGAAGAGGTCGGCGACTCCTTCGCCGTGCTCGGCGCTGACCGCGACGGGGTCGCCCAGGCCCAGCCTGTAGGCTTCGAGGACGCCTGCCCCGGCCGAACGCGCCTCCGCCTTGTTCGCCACGACCACGATCGGCGTTTCGCCTACTCGGAGCCAGCGAGCGATTTCCGAATCGAGCGGCGTGACACCCTGGCGCGCGTCGATGAGGAACAGCGCGACGTCGGCATCACGTACCGCCGCCTCGGTCTGGCGGCGCATTCGACCGGGGAGGGTCTGCGGGTCTTCGTCTTCGTAGCCGGCGGTATCGATAACTCGGAAGTCGAGCCCCAGGAGCCGCGCCTCGCCCTCACGGCGATCGCGCGTCACGCCGGGCCGATCGTCGACGAGCGCCAGCTTCCTGCCAACCAAACGGTTGAACAGCGTGGATTTACCGACATTGGGTCGGCCGACGATAGCGACGGTGGGCAGGGGCATCAGCGCCTCTCTAAGCCCGCACGGCCAGCCGTCCAGTCGTTAACGGAAGGCGTGCAGCTGTCCGTCGTCGTCGAGCAGGTAAAGCGTGTTGTTCGCGACGACGGGAGGAAGGCTGATTCCGCTGTGAATCGCGGTCTGCCCCTGCACTGCGCCGGTTTGCGGGTCGACGAACATGAGCGCGCCTTCGGAATTGGCGACGATCAGCCGACCGCCGGCGAGGATCGGGCCGACATAGCTGATCGGCCCCGCCTTCTTCTTCTCGTTCTGGAACTCGGGAAGCTGCGAGATCCAGCGGATCTTTCCGTTCGCGCGGGAGATCGCCATCAGCTTGGCATCGTCGGTGACGACGAAGACCCAATCGCCGGCAACCCACGGAGTCGCGATTCCGGCGAGGTTGAGCTCCCACATCCGCTGCCCGGTAATCAGCTCGAGAGCGACCATTCTGCCGCCCTGGCCGATGGCGATGACCTGGCCGTTGTCGATCACCGGGTCGGCATCGACGTCCGACAGCGACGACACGCTGGTCCGGATGCTGGTCCGGGCAAGGGCGTCCTGCCAAACGACCCGGCCGTTCTCGTACCGGTAGGCGTTCAGCTCGCCCGAAGAGAAACCGGCGACGACCGTGCCTTGCGCATAGGCAGGCGAAGCGACTCCGAAAATTCCGGCGATCTCGAGGGACGCAGCCGCGCTCCAGTTGGTGCTCCCGTCCTCGGGCTTGAGCGAATAGAGCTGGTTGTCCTGGCTCATGACGTAAATCGCACCGCCGGCGACCGTCGGCGAGCCGCGGAGCGGACCTCCGGGGCGAACCTGCCAGGCAATGCCGCCGTTCGACGCGTCGAGCGCAGCCACGAAGCCGAGCCCGTTGGTCGCGTAAATGCGGCCGTTGGCGAAAGCGATACCGCCACCGAACAGGGCCGAGTCGTTGCCCTGCTCGGTTCCGAACTGGGTGGCCCAAACCGACGCGCCCGTCTGGGCGTCGAACGCGCGGACCGTCGCCGTGGTATCGATGGTGAAGACGCGCCCGTTGGCGACGATCGGAGCCGCCGCGAGCCGCGCGGAAACGCTCGTTCCGTGCCCGATCGAGACCTGCCAGGCCTGCGAAATCGACGCCGGCAGCGCGACATGCCCCATCGACTTGGAGGCATCGCCACCCGACTGGGCCCAACTGCCGTTGATGAGCGGCGCCGGCAGGGTCATCGGCAGCGCGGCAGTGGCCGGATCGACCGAAACGTCGGTTTCCGTCGCGAGCACGGCAATCCTCTCCCCGAGGACCGGGGTCGTGTGCTTACCCTTCTTAAAGATGCCGCAGCCGCTTGCGGCGAGAGCACCCGCCACGAGAACGACAATCCTGAGCTGCTTTAGATTCATTCACTGCTTCCTGATTGCGCTTTCTGCGTGATGTCGACGTTCGTCTGCACGCCGAGCGTGCTCGCGATCTGTACGGCCCGGCTGCGGATAGTCTGCGGCACCTGCTCGTCGCGGGCGAGGGCTGCGAAAATCCGTCCTGCCTTGTCGTCCTGCTTCTTCGCCAGATAGGCCATTGCCGTAAGCTCTCCAGCGCTGCCGAACCACGGCGAGCCAGGCTTCGCAAGCGGCTCCATGCGCGAAATCACCTGGTCGGGCTTGAGATCGTCGAACTCGAGCGCCGTCAGGCGAATGAGCGCGAGATTGCGATACGCATCGGGCAAACCGTCGTCCGCGGATAGTGCACGGTACTTCTTCAGCGCGGTGTCGCGGTCGTTCGCGTCCAGCGCGACCGCTGCCTCGGTCATCTGGGCGAGCGCCCGCACGACATGATTGTCGGCGCTCTCCAGCGGCTGCAGCTCTTTCTTGGCCTTGTCGGCGTTGCCGTTGCCGATGTCGGTGTAGATCGCCATCAGCTTTTCCGACTGCGCCGCTGCTTCTTTCTGCTGGCGATCCTGCCAATAAAGATAGGCTGCGACCGCGATGAGGAAGATGACGACCGCAGCAATCAGCCACTTGCCGTAGGTTTTCGCGAAGCCCTCGAGCTGATCGCGCCGGAGGTTGTCATCCACCTCGCGGAGGAAGGCTTCGTTCGGGGTGTCGGGAGGAAGCGCCAAGGAGTGCCTCGATCAGAAGGGCGTAAACGTGTCTAGAACCGCTTCCTTCCCCACCGGTAGATGAACGGAAGCTGGCGCGCCACGCTCTAGCGGCTGTCGCGGGAAAGGCAAAGGGGCCTACCCTGCCGTCACGCCCTTCACGTTGTCGTCGCTATTTCGGTCCACATAGAAATTGTACGGATCGACACCTGCGAACTGGGGCTTTTCCTTGGTTCGAACCACGACCCGCTGAAGGCCGCTGTGGATCGGCTCGCGCCCCATCACGATCACGTCCTTCGACGAGAAGGCGCCGAGACCCGGGCGGGCGGTGAACAGGCCGATTTCGACCGGCTCCGCGAGCTTCGCCTTTTTCTCCTCGCCCTTCCCGTTGGCGTAATACTTATCCGCCGCGACGGTGATGGTGGTGACCCAGCCGTTCCCGGCCTTTTTCGTCTGCGCCTCCTTCACCTTGAAGTCGTAGAGCGTGATCTTTTCGAACAAGTCGGTGATCAGCTGCTGCTGCTGGGGCGTCCTGGCTTCCTTCCGAAGCTCGTCGATCAGGTCGACGGAACGCGGGTAAGGCGGTCCCGTAAAACGGTATTTCGCGGCAAAGCGGGCCAGCGCGCGATTGACCGCGTCTTCGCCGAGCCGCTCCTGGAGCAGGTACATGGCGACGGCGCCCTTGCGGTAGTGAATGTAGGGCTGGTTCTCGACTCGCTCGAGCGGCAGCTCCTCGACGGCCTCCCCCTTGCGGCTGGTCAGGTAGTTATCGAGTTCGTACTTCAGGAACCGGCGGATCTTGTCGGGCCCGTAGAGGTGCTTCATCACCATGAGGGCGGAATATTGGGCAAGGGTCTCGCTCATCAGCGTGTCCCCCTGCATCGCCGCCCCGACCACCTGGTGAGCCCAATATTGATGCGCCATTTCGTGGCTGACGACGTAGGTCGTCCAGTCGATCTTCTCCGGGTCGTCGGAGTTGGCGTTGAAGCCGATGGATTCCGAATAGGGCATCGTGCCGGCGAACGCCTGCGCGAAGCTGGCATAGCGCGGGAATTCCACGATCCGCGCATAGTCGAACTGGTAAGGTCCGAAGTTCGCCCGATAATAATCCAGCGCCGAGCCCATGGCCCGAAGCATCTTCGGCACGTTCCACGTATGGCCCTTGTGGTAATAGACCTGCAGCTTGATGCCGTTGTGCTCGCGCGTTGCGACCTTGTAGTCCGAGGACTGGATGGAGAAGAAATTCAGGATCGGCGCAGTGCTGACGAAGTGGGCCGTGCGGCGCCCGTCGCGAGTGACATCCGACACCCGCTTGCCCGGAGCGATCGGGACCTGGTCGGCAGCGGTGGTCAGCGTGATGTCTGAAGTGACCCAGTCGGAACCGATGTAGTTGCGCCCGGTGGCGCTGAGGTCCTCCAGCTTCGCCGGACGAAGCTCGTCCGAAAGGCCCTGCCGCCGCCGCTTGGCGCGATCGGTAAGCAGTCCCCGCCGATCCATGCCGATCACCGGCGCGAACGTGAAGTTGTTCACGAACGTGCCGTTCTCGATAACGTCGGTAGCCGGCGAGTTGGCGCGGAAGCCGCGGTGCCAGATTTGCGAGCGGAAGGTCAGCCGAGTCGTCGCTCCGGGTGCGAGCGGCGTATCGAACCGATAGATCCGATAGCCCAGGCGCGTGTCGTTGGAGACGAGATGCGCACCCTCCACCTTCAGCGCCGTGAATCTCGCGTCCTCATCCAGCCGCCTGACGTGCACTTGGCGGATCGGCGCGTCGGTGGCGTTCTTCAGCTCGTAACGGCCATCAACCACCAGCCGGCGCTGGTCGGGAAAGAGGTTTACGTCGAGCTTTACGGCGGTGACGGTCGGCTGCGGCAGCGATTCGTACTTCAGGTACTTGCGTTCATAGTCTGCCGACTGTTTCTCCGCCTCGTCGGAGGTCTGGTAAAGGTTGAGGACCTTGATGTTGTAGTAAGCGTAGGCCCCGGTTCCGATCATCCCGAGCGCGGCCGCGGCGGCGAGCGCCATCGGGACGGGCGAAAGCTGCCGCCTGATCCGCCGCACGCGCACGCCCACGGCAAGGTCGGTGCCTCGCGGCCACAACAAATGTGCGGCGATCGCGAGAAGGGCGGCGAACAGGCCCCAGTACAACTGGAGCGTCGCCGACCCCTTCCAGAAACTGCCCTCACCGCTGAAGTCGCTCAGCGGGACGTTCGGACCGTCCCCGTAGGTGTACAGCGGGTTCGAATAGCCCATGTTGTTGAGAAAAATGCTGCCGACGAACCAGACGAACACGATTCCCCAGCCGACATATTTGTTGGGGCTGAGCACCTGCACGAAGACGGAGAGCACCGCGATCAGAAGCCCGTCGATCGCTGCCGGAACGATGAACCAGCCGAGATATTGCGGAATTCCGAACTCGCGAGCGCCTTCGACGAGCTGGTAGAACAGGCCCGTCGCCATTGCCGCGAAATTGATGATCAGCAGCACGACGAAGATCGCCAGTATCTTGGGAACCGTCATGATCCAGCTTTGCACCGGCGTCGATCCCAGGATCTCGTTGAGCTTCCTGTCCCGCTCGCGCCACACCAGTTCACCGCCGTAAAAGACGGCGATAATCAGGAGAAAGACGGAAAAGCCGCCACGCACGGTGCTGATCGTCGAAGCGACCGTTGGGTGGTCGCTGGTGCCGTAGGTCCCCTGCCCGAGCCACAGCGCCGCCGCCGTATTGCCCATCCCGAGCAATGTCAGGACGATCAGGCCGGGGCTGGTGAGGACCTGCCGCGCCTCGACTCTCAGGCGCGAGACGAACTGGACCCACTGAGAGGGATTGCAGTCGCGCGCGGTGACAAGGCCGGAGTCAAGTTCGGCTGGCGGCGCCGCAAGCCGAGCCTCGCGTGCTTCGCGCCTGGCAGTGCGCCGAAGCTTCCGCTTCGAGGGGGCGCGCTCCGTCATGGAGAAGCGCCAGAGTGTGAAAGCAAGGAATAGCAGGCCGAGGAGAATGGCGTAGACGCGGTTGAACAGGAGCGTGCCGCCAAGGTCGACGAGGCGGCCGTTCATCTCGGCCTGGGTCCAGTAGCGAGTGGCTTCGCGGAGGGCGCCGGTGCCAAGCGGCTCGAAGCGCGCGAACGTCTCCCGATACTCGATCTTCTGCCCGACGATACTGGCGGAAACGAGATAGCCCAGAACGAGGACGACAGCCCCGATGTAGGAGGCCATCATCGAGCGTAGACTCGTCGCGAGAGCAAACAGGATCGCGCTCGTCAGGAAGATGTTCGGGATCGCGAACAACAGGAAATTCCAGGCGTAGAAGCTGAAGTGCTGTGGACCGATCGTTTCCGGATCGACCCACGGCATCACCGATCCGACGGCGACTCCCAGCGGTATCGCGAGATAGCCAAGCCAGGCGATCATCACGCCGCCCAGGAAGCGGCCGATGACGATCTGCGTCTTGGTGACGGCAGTCGCGCGAACGATCGGCGCAAAGCCGCTTGTCTGGTCCCGAACGATAGCGTTGGCGACGAAAGCCGTGACCACGAACAGGTAGAATATGGTCATGACCGCAGTGACGACGGCGATTGCGTACGGCGAGTTCTCGTGGACCGCGCCGGGCGTTCCCAGGCTGACGTTCTCGCTCGCAGTGACCCCGAAGCCGATCAGGAAGAAAATCGCCACGGCGACCCAGAAAACCGGGTTCCTGAGCTGGTAGCGGATTTCGAAGCGGGTGATTCCCAGAAGCATGCCCACGCTCCCGCTCAAGCCGCGCGGCGAAGGGTCGAGAGAGTGGAGAAATAGACGTCCTCGAGCCCGCCCTCGACCGGCTCGAAGCCGTCCGGCTTCGTCGCCGAGAGGACGTGGATGATCGTGTTGCCGGCGAACAGCCGCGTGGAGATGACCTCGTGAGTCTGCTGGTACTGCTCCAGCTCGAAGTGCGGGATCGTCTTTTTCCACACCTTGCCCCGAGTGGAGGCAATGAGCTCGCCCGGACTGCCTTCGAGCTGCACCCGGCCGTTGGCGAGAACCGCCATTCGCGGGCACAGGTCGGCAACGTCGTCGACGATGTGGGTCGAAAGGATGACCACGACATTGTCGCCGATGGCCGCAAGCAGGTTGAGGAAGCGGTTGCGCTCTTCGGGGTCGAGGCCGGCAGTCGGCTCATCGACGATGATCAGCTCGGGATTCCCGATCAGCGCCTGGGCAATCCCGAACCGCTGTCGCATCCCTCCTGAAAAACCGGCGATGTTCTTGTCGCGCACAGCCCACAGGTTGGTCTGGTTGAGCAGGGTTTCGACGACGGACTTGCGCTCGCCCTTGCCGGTAATCCCCTTCAGGACGGCGACCTGGTCGAGCATCGAATAGGCGGACACGCGGGGGTAGACTCCGAAGTCCTGGGGAAGATAGCCGAGCCGCTTGCGCAGCAGCTCCGGCTGCGCGAGCACGTCGATATCGCCGAACCGGATGCTCCCCGACGTGGGTTCCTGGAGCGTTGCCACCGTTCGCATCAGCGTCGATTTTCCGGCGCCGTTGGGCCCGAGCAGGCCGAACATTCCGCGCGGGATCGACAATGACACGTCGTCGAGCGCGACGGTGCCGTTGGCATAAGTGTGCGAAAGATTTCGGATTTCGAGCATTCTTCCCCCCAAGGACTCTCCGCAAAGCTATCGACCGGCCGTGGCGAAAACAATTGCAGTTTCGACCGACGGCAGCGGTGACGATGCGAACGGTCGCGCTGGAAACGGCTCCTGCAAACGTGCCGTAGCGCGTCGAAGCGAAAAAACCGCCGCTTCGTCCTTGTCGCCGCTGCGGGCCCACGGCTATAGGCCGCCGCCATTACGACCAGTGTCGGAGCACCTGCCCAAATGACGGCTCAGCCGCCCCTGCCCAAATCCCTGGTCGATTCCATTCGCGACGCGCTGACGACGAACGCACTTCCCGGCGAAACCGAAGGATTCGACAAAGAAGATCAGCGCGACGCCGCCGAGTTCATCGCCTCCGCCGCGGCGGTTCGGCCAAAGTGCACCACCGCCATCCGCATCGAGTCCACTGGCGGACAAGCGGGGCGGCGGCGAATGCGGCTCGTGACCGTCAACGAGGACATGCCGTTCCTCGTCGACAGCGTCGCCGGGGCGATTGCAGCGCGCGATCTCGCGATCCACCGCCTTCTCCACCCCATCGTCAAGGTGACGCGCGACGAAGCCGGGCGAATCGTCAAGATCGGCGAAGGCGACCCCGAATCGATCATCTACATCGAGCTCGACCGCGCCGACGCGCGCGGGCGGCAGGACCTGGTCCGGCAGCTCAGGCGGGTGCTTGCCGACGTTCGCGCCGCCGTCACGGACTGGCGGCAAATGCTCGCGGAGATGAAATCGGACGCTGAGACCCTGGACAAGCGCGACAGCGAGAGCGCCGCGCTCCTGCGGTTCCTCGCCGACGACAAGTTCACCCTGCTCGGCCACGCACACGTCGCTTCCGACGGGCAGCTGAAAGACGCGCTGGGTATCCTGCGCAACGAGACCGCCCTCTGGGAGCAGAGCGCCGCCGAAGCGGCCGTCGACCACCTTTCCGACGAAGACCGGACGGTGCTCATCCTCAAAGCCGATCGCATCTCGCCGGTTCACCGCCGCGTTCCGCTGGACGTGGTCATGGTTCGGCTTCCCGACGGCACATTGTCCGTCCATGCCGGCCTGTGGACGAGCGAGGCGCTTCGAACGTCCGCGCAGAACGTGCCCGTGCTTCGGCAGCGGCTCGCCAAGCTCGACAAGCAGCTCGGCTTCTCCCCTTCCAGCCACGCCGGCAAGGCGCTCGCGCACGTCGTTTCGACTCTTCCGCACGACCTGCTGATTTCCTTCGATGAGGACGAAGTGCGCGCCGCGGCCCTGACCGCGATGAGCCTTGGCGACCGCCCGAGGCCCAAGCTGCTGCTTTTGCCCGGCGCTCTTCGCCGTCACCTGTACGCGTTCGCGTGGCTGCCGCGCGACGAGCTCAGCACGGCCCGGCGCAAGGCGATCGGCATGATGCTCGAAGCGGAGCTGGAGTCGCCGATCAGCAGCTGGTCTATCGAGCTTGGAGAGGGCGAGCTTGCGCTCATTCGCTTCACCTTCCCGATCGACCCGTCGGCCGAGCTGCCCGACGCCGACGCGCTCGACTCGGCGCTTGTCGAGATGGTGCGGGGCTGGAGTCCGGCGGTGGAGTCGGAGCTGATCGCGCTCGCCGGCGCTCCAAGAGCAACTCGGCTCGCATTGACGTATTTGCCTGCGTTTCCGGATGGCTATCGAGCCCGGACCAGCCCCGAAGAAGCGGCGGCCGATGTCGTTCGGCTCTCGCAGCTTTCCGGAAGCGACGAACGCGGCGTGCGCCTGTGCCTGTCGAGCCGGGGCGAAGACGAGCTCGAGCTCAAGACTTACCGCCGCGGCGAATTGATCCCGCTATCGGAGGCGGTTCCGGTGCTGGAGAATTTCGGCTTCCGGGTCCTCGAAGAAATCCCGACCGCACTCGGCGGCGGGACCATCGGTTACATCCACGACTTCCGGCTCGAACTTCCCGGAATGGACGACGTTGGCCCGATCCTCGAGCGCGCCGCCACGATCGAAAAGGCGATTTCGACCGTTCTCGCCGGAGCGTCCGAAGACGACGAGTTCAACCAGCTGGTCCTGTTCGCCGGGATCGACCCCACCGCCGTCGTCTGGATTCGCGCCTGGTTCCGCTATGCGCGCCAGACCGGAAGCGCGTTCGGACTGCTCACGATTGCCGACGCGCTTCGCCGCGCTCCGAAGGCGACGCAGGCGCTCGTCAGCCTGTTCCGAGCCATGCACGACCCGGCGGTGCAGAAGCGTGAGCGCGAAGTCGCAAAGTGTCGCGAAGCCTTTGACGACGCGTTGATGAACGTGCGTTCGATCGATGACGACCGCATCCTGCGCCGCATGAAGGCGATGGTCGAATCCATCCTCCGGACCAATGCCTTTTCACCGGCTGCCGACGAAGCGCTCGCGTTCAAGCTCGACTCGAGCCTCGTACCCGCGCTTCCCGCTCCGGTGCCGTGGCGCGAGATCTGGGTCTATTCGCCGCGCGTGGAGGGCATCCACCTGCGCGGCGGCCCGGTGGCCCGAGGCGGCATTCGCTGGTCGGACAGGCGCGACGACTTCCGGACCGAGATTCTCGGGCTGATGAAGGCGCAGCTGGTCAAGAATTCGGTGATCGTCCCAACCGGCGCGAAGGGCGGCTTTTTCGCCAAGATGCTCCCGCCGGCGAGCGAGCGCGACGCCTGGCTTGCGGAGGGGACCGCAAGCTACAGCATCTTCATTCGAGCCTTGCTTTCGATCACAGACAATATCGTCGATGACGAAGTCGTTCACCCCGGCCAGGTGGTCATACGCGACGGTGACGACCCCTATTTCGTCGTCGCGGCGGACAAGGGCACGGCGAGCTTCTCCGACATCGCTAACGGGATCGCGCTCGAGCGAAATTTCTGGCTTGGTGACGCTTTCGCCAGCGGCGGATCCAACGGCTACGACCACAAGGCGATGGGAATCACCGCGCGCGGCGCCTGGATTTCCGTGCAGCGCCACTTCCTGGAAATGGGAATCGACGTCCAGAGCGATCCCGTTACCGTGGCCGGGGTCGGCGACATGTCCGGCGACGTGTTCGGGAACGGAATGCTCCTGAGCAAATCGATCAAGCTCGTGGCCGCTTTCGACCACCGCCACATCTTCATCGATCCCGATCCTGACCCGGCGACGAGCTGGGACGAGCGCAAGCGGCTTTTCGAACTTCCCCGCTCGAGCTGGGACGATTACGACCGGTCGAAGATTTCGGCCGGCGGAGGAGTCTTCCCGCGCACGCAAAAGTCGATCCCGCTGTCGAAGCAGGTGCGCACCTTACTTTCGATCGACGAAGAGTCGGTCGATCCGGCGACGTTGATGAACGCAATCCTGAAAAGCTCTGTCGACCTTCTCTGGTTCGGCGGAATCGGGACCTATGTGAAAGCGTCCGGCCAGGTCGATGCCGAGGTCGGCGATCCCGGCAACGACGCCATCCGGGCCGATGCCGATACGCTTGGCTGCAAAGTCATCGGAGAAGGCGCCAACCTGGCGATCACGCAAGCCGGACGGATCGAATTCGCGCTCAATGGCGGACGGATCAACACCGACTTCATCGACAACAGCGCCGGTGTCGATTGTTCCGACAAGGAAGTGAACATCAAGATCCCGCTCAACCGCGAAATGCGCGACGGGACCTTCACGCTTCCCAAGAGGAACGCCCTGCTGGTCAAGATGACCGAGAGCGTCGCCGAGATGGTTCTCGAGGACAACCGCCTGCAGTCGCTTGCCTTGTCGATCGCGCAGAGCGGTGGCGCAAAGGCGCTGCCCGGCCACGTGCGGACGATCGAGATCCTGGAATCGTCGGGGCGTCTCGATCGCAAGGTGGAAGGGATCGCCACGACCGAGGAACTGCTGCGGAGGGGGCAGGACGATCGCGGACTGACTCGCCCCGAGCTGGCGGTGGTCCTGTCGATGGCGAAAATCGCTCTCCAGCACTCGGCTGAATTGCTCGAGCTGTCGCAGGAAAAAATGCTCGAGCCGGAGCTGTTCGCCGCTTTCCCGAAGCAGATGCGAACGGCGCATGCGGATGCGATTCGCGCGCATCGCCTGCGCAACGAGATCATCGGCACGCGAGTCGCCAACCGAATCGTCAACCGCCTCGGCCCGGTCGCGGCGCTCGACATGACGGAAGAGGAAGGTGCCTCGCTCGGGCAGGTCGTCATCGCCTTCCTGGTGGCGGAGCGGCTTCTCGATCTCGACAAGCTTTGGGAAAAGATGGAGCACGCGGACCTTCCCGAAAGCGTTCGGGTCGAGCTGTTCGCGATCGCCGCCCGAAGCGTTCACTCGCACATGTCGGACATCCTCCGGGCTGCCGGTGGCGAAACCCGCGTCAGCGTCTTGTGCGACCTGCTCGGACCGGCCGTTCGCCGCATTTCCGCTGCCGCGACCAAGCTCATCCGCTCCGAAGTGCGCAACGAGGCCGCCGCCCGCCGCGATCACCTTCTGGAGCTTGGCGCAAGCGAGGAAATCGTTCGCGGTCTCGTGCGCCTCTACGAGCTCGACGGGGTCTTCGGGATCGGCGCGCTGGCTGCACGCCACAAGCTCGACGAGCTGGCCGTGACCGGAGCCTATGCCCAGCTTGGCGAAGCGCTCGGGCTCGACTGGGCGCAGCAGCAGCTTGCCCGGTTCGTTCCGCGCGACCAGTGGGAGCGGCTGCTGACCGCAGGCCTCGCCCGCGATTTCGAGCAGCTCAGGATCGACTTCCTGGCGAGGCTGAAGGGCAAAGACCCTGTCGCCGGGGTCGAGGCCTGGGTTGCCGACCACAAGCCGCGAATCCAGCAGTTCCGCGATCTCGTCGAACGCGCTCGCCACGAAGGTGTGGTCAGCGCCTCGATGCTGGCGCAAATCGCAGGCCAGGCGCGGATTCTCCTGGCGCGTTAATTCGCTGGGCCAAACCCGGAATCGGTTCGCGCGCGCGACGCGGTGCGTTCGAACAGCCACTGCCGGATGGCCGAAGCGAGGTTGGGCGGCGGCGATAGCCGGATTCGTTCGGAATCGATCCGCGCAATGAGCGCGTTCAGCGGCAGCTTTTGCTCGGCCGCAATCTCTTCAAGCGCCGTCCAGAACATCGGCTCCAGCGCGATCGACGTCTCGTGTCCGGCGATGGTGACCGAGCGTTTGAGGGGGCGGGAGAGGCTCATGTGTTTGTCTGGCCAGTTTCCGTCAGGCGAGTAAATCCCGTGACGTCGGGCGGTAAGCGCGCACGCCGTCCGAATTTCGCGCTCAGGCGCGGTTCGAAGTCGAACCGCTGCTGGCGTTCCATCAGTACATGTGCTGGCCGCCGTTGATCGACAGAGTCGAACCAGTGACGAAGCCGGCGTTCTCGTCGCACAGGAAGGAGACTCCGCGCGCGATTTCGTCCGCCCGTCCGAGCCGTCCGACCGGGATTCGAGCGACGATCTTTTCCAGCACCTCGTCGGGAACCGCTGCGACCATATCGGTATCGATGTAGCCAGGCGCGACGGCATTCACCGTCACTCCAAACCTTGCGCCCTCCTGGGCGAGGGCCTTGGTGAAACCGTGAATTCCCGACTTCGCGGCGGCGTAGTTGACCTGCCCGTACTGTCCCGCCTGCCCATTGATCGAGCCGATGTTGACGATCCGGCCGTACCCGCGTCCCGTCATCCCGTCGAACACCGCCTTGGCCATGTTGAAACAGCCGCCCAGGTTGGTGTCGATGACCTCCTGCCACTTCTTGTGGTCCATCTTGCGCATCGTGGCGTCGCGCGTGATCCCGGCATTGTTGACCAGGATGTCGACCGGTCCGAGGGCCTCTTCGACCTCGACGACCCCGCGCTGGCAGGCCTCGAAGTTCGAAACGTCCCACTTGAAGGACTTGATTCCGGTGCGATCGCTGAACGCCTTCGCGCGCTCGTCATTGCCCATGTAATTGGCGGCAACGCTCACGCCCATGTCCCGAAGCGCGATGCTGATTGCCTCGCCGATGCCCCGCGTTCCGCCAGTGACGATCGCTACCCGCGCCATGCCATGCCTCCTGTTGCCTTTTCAGGCGCTTATGCGCGCTTCAGCCAGCCTGCAAGTTCCGTTCGGACGAGGCTCTCGAGCATGTCCATGCCTTCGCGCGAATCGTTGAGGCAGTCGAGCCGCGCAAACTTTTCGCCGCCGGCCGAGACGAAGGTGTCGCGCCCGCGAATTGCCAGCTCCTCGAGAGTCTCGACGCAGTCGGCGGAAAAACCCGGTGCGGCGATCGCTAGCCGCGTGACGCCCTGGGCGGGAAATGCGGCGAGCACCTTGTCGGTCGCAGGTTCGAGCCATTGCGCGCGCCCGAATCGCGATTGGAAGGCAATGTCGGTTGGGAGTGACAGGCGCTCGCCGAGCAGCCGCGCGGTTTTCTGGCAATGGCAGTGATAGGGATCGCCGAGTTCGAGCGTCCGCTTCGGCATTCCGTGAAAACTCAGGAGCAGCCGCTGAGGCTCGAAATCGAGACTGCCGAGCTGCCGTTCGAGACTGGCGGCAAGCGCGTCAATGTAATGGCCGTCGTCGTAATAAGGCGGAAGCGTGCGAACTGCCGGCTGCCATCGAAGCGAGGCGAGCGCGGCGAACAACGCATCGTTCGCGCTTGCCGTCGTTGCCGCGCAATATTGCGGGTACAGCGGCGCGGCCAGGATCCGGTGGCACCCCGCGGCAACCATCTTCTCGACGGCACCCTGCAGTCCCGGATTGCCGTAGCGCATCGCATAGTCGACGAGTACGTCCGTACCGAGCCGCTCCTGCAGCGCCTTTGCCTGCCTGGAGGTGATGGCGGCGAGCGGAGAGCCTTCCTCCGTCCAGACCTGCGCATAGGCGTGGGCCGATTTCTTCGGGCGGAGTCGAAGGACCACCCCGTGAAGCACCGGCCGCCACAGCCATTGCGGAATTTCGATCACTCGCGGATCGGTCAGGAATTCGGCCAGGTAACGGCGGACCGCCCCCGGCTCAGGCGCATCGGGCGTGCCCAGGTTCACCAGAAGGAGGCCGATTCGCCTTTGCGGGACCTCCGGGTGATCCGCCGGTGCGTGGCCGTTGCTCAACTGCCGTAGAGCGCCTTCAGCGCGACCCGGTCGATTTTGCCTGTGCCGAGCCTCGGCAGCGGCTGGTCGACGAAGATGAACCGCGCCGGCACCTTGAACGCCGCCACGTTGGCTTCGAGGAATTCGCGAAGAGACGCTTCGTCGAGGTCGCCGCGAGCGTGAATGACCGCGACCGGAACTTCACCGAGGCGCTCGTCGGGTGCACCGAACACGGCCGCTTCGGCGACGTCGGGAGAGGCGTAGCACGCCGCCTCCACCTCAGCCGTGGAAATGTTCTCGCCGCCGCGAATGATGATTTCCTTCTTGCGGTCGACGATGAACAGGTAGCCGTCATCATCCAGGTAGCCGACATCGCCCGTCCGGACGTAACCATCGGCGGTCAAAGCCGCGCTGGTCGCGTCCGGGTCGCGCCAGTAACCTTTGAAATTCGCTGCCGAGCGGATCGCGATCTCGCCGCGCTCGCCGGTGCCGAGGTGCGACTCCTCCTCGCCCAGAATGGCGATATCGACGAACGGTTTTTGCGCGCGCCCGGTGGAGCCGGGCTTGTCGGCGTAATTGGTCCAGAAATTGCTGCAGCCGACCGCGTTGGTCTCGGTCAGTCCGTAGCCGATCGCCGGTCGCGCCCAGGCGAACGTCTTGCGCAGCCGCTCGACGTGGCTGACCGGCCGCGGTGCCCCGCCGGCGGCGATGTCGGTCAGCGACGACAGGTCGTATTTGTCGCGATCGGGATGAGTCATCAGCTCGAGGCTCATCGTCGGCACACCGACGAAATAGGTGACCTTCTCCTTTTCGATCAGCCGCAGCGCATCGCCTGCGTCCCACTTGTGCATCAGCACCATTCCGCGACCGATGACGAAACTGTTGAGGAGCACCGGGACTTCACCGGTGACGTGGAACAGCGGCACGGTCAGCAAGGTGCGCGGCGGGTTTTCCGGCGCGTCGCCTTCGCTCTCCATGATCGAAAGCAGCGCAATGAGCCCCGTCGCATAAGCGTAAACGCCCGTCGTCACCGCGCGGTGCGTCGAAACCGCGCCTTTCGATTCGCCCGTGGACCCGGAGGTGAACAGGATCGTCGCATCGTCATTCGGGCCGACGTTCGGAAGATTGCTTTCCTTTCCGTCGAAGAGTGGCTGAAGCGCGCGCTCGAGAGGCTGTTCGATTTCCAGAGCGACCACCGGCACATCGCCGTGAACGGCCTTGACTCGCTCCGCACGCGGACCGTCGGCGATCACCAGCGCAGGCCGGGTGATTTCCAGCGCATGCTTCAGCTCGTGGCTTTGCCACCAGCCGTTGAGCAAGGTGGCAACCGCACCGGCCTTGAGCACGGCCATGTAGGTGACGACCCAGGCCGGGCAGTTGCGCATTGCGATAGCAACGCGGTCGCCCTTGCGGATTCCGCGGCCGGCAATCGCCCGTGCAAGCGCCTCCGACTTCTCGTCGAGATCGGCGAAGGTGAACCGCTCGTCGCCGGCGACCAGCGCCTCGGTCTGGGAATTCAGCGCGCAGAAGGTGCGAAACAGGCCCGGCAAAGTCCCCGGGAAATTGCCGACATAGGCGCGTCCGAGGTTGTCATGCTCTATGACGATCCGGCCGCCCGGGCCGGTGACTGCAGCGAGCGTCGCGTCGAATTTCTGATCGAGTTCACTCGCCATCTGTGTTGCAACTCCGTCCGTTTGCCTTTGCCGCGACGCACCTTATGAGGCGCTCACGCAAAAGGAAAAGCCTTGCCGCAAACTGACGCCTCGCACGCAATCGCCTGGACGGACCTGCATTTATCGCCGGTCGCGCTGGATCTCGGCATTTTCGAGCTCCGCTGGTACAGCCTCGCTTACCTCGCCGGGATTTTCCTCGGCTATTGGTACATGCTCAAGCTGCTCAGGCAGCCGGGCGCGCCGATGGCTCGCCGTCATGCCGACGACCTCGTCTTCTACGCGGCAGTGGGCGTCATTCTCGGCGGCCGAATCGGCTACGTGCTTTTCTACAACCTGCCCTATTACGCACAGCACCCTCTCGACATCCTGAAGCTGTGGGACGGGGGCATGTCATTCCACGGCGGCCTCATCGGGACGGTGCTGGGAATTCTCTATCTCAGCTGGAAAGAGAAGCTGCCGGCGCTTCGCCTGCACGATTATGTGGCCTGCGTTGCACCCATCGGGCTGTTTTTCGGGCGCCTCGCGAATTTCGTGAACCATGAATTGTGGGGCGCTCCGACCAACCTCCCCTGGGCCGTCCGCTTCCCCGAGACTATCGCCGGCCAGGTCGTTCTCGGCCCTCCGAGGCACCCGAGCCAGCTCTATGAGGCGCTTCTGGAAGGTGCGGTCCTGTTCGCCATTCTGGCGTGGATGTTCTGGAAGACGCAGGCGCGTTACCAGCCGGGCAAGCTGGTGGGCACTTTCGGATTCTTCTATGGTCTCTTCCGCTTCCTCGTCGAATTTGTCCGCGAGCCCGACCCGCAGCTGAACGCCTTCACGCACGCGACCGGTCTGCACATGGGCCAGTGGCTGTCGCTTCCGCTGATTGTCGGCGGCGCGTGGCTGATGTGGACCGCCAAGGGAAGACGGATCCGGGTAGAACCCACGCTCGGGTCCGCCAGCGTCTCGTGACCCCGCTGGAGCGCGCGCTCCGGGAGCGGATTCGCTCCGAAGGCCCGATCACCCTCGAAGCCTTCATGAGCGCCTGCAACGCTTTCTACTACGAAACGCGCGATCCTCTCGGCGCCTCGGGCGATTTCACCACCGCTCCGGAGATCAGCCAGATGTTCGGCGAGCTTGTCGGCGCCTGCCTGGCCGATTGCTGGGCACGGGCGGGGCGGCCTGCCGATGCCGCTTATGTGGAGCTTGGACCGGGGAGAGGAACGCTTGCCGGCGATGCGCTGCGAGTCATTCGTTCGGCCGGGCTCGATCCGCCAGTCCATTTCGTCGAGACCAGCCCCGTCCTGCGCGAGCGCCAGGCCGAGGCGGTACCGGGCGCGACGTGGCACGACGACCTTTCGAGCCTTCCGGACCGGCCGCTCCTGCTCGTGGCCAACGAATTCCTCGATGCCCTGCCCGTTCGGCAGTTCGTGGCCGGTATCGAGCGCAAGGTGGTGATTGCCGGCGGCGGCCTTGCCTTCGATCGCGATGGCGAAATCATCGAGACCTCGCCCGCCCGCGATGAAGCCGTTTCTAACATTGCGGAGCGGCTTGCAGCGAACGGAGGCGTCGCCCTGGTGATCGATTACGGCCACGCGAAGAGCGCTCCGGGCGACACGCTCCAGGCGGTGCGCGGCCATTCGTTTGCAGCGCTGCTCGACAAGCCGGGCGAGCAGGACCTGACCGCCCATGTCGATTTCGAAACGGCCGCAAAGGCCGCCACCGAAGCCGGCGCAGCCGTGACGCAAACTGTCACGCAAGGCCAATGGCTCGAACGGCTGGGCATAGGCGCTCGAGCCGAAGCGCTCACTCGCGCTCATCCGGACCGCGCGGACGAAGTCGAATCGGGGCGCGAGCGGTTGTGCGGTGCCTCACAGATGGGGCAGTTGTTCAAGGTGATCGCTATCCATTCCCGGACATGGCCCAAGCCGGCGGGGTTTCAATGAGGGCCACCTACCGGGACGCCACGGCGGCGGACGCCAATACGCTTCGCGAACTTTTCGCCGAGAGTTTCGTCGAGACCTTCGGCCACCTCTACCGGCCGACAGACCTGGAAGAATTTCTCGACGACAATTCCCTCGCCAGCTGGAACGCCGGCCTGGCGGACCCGCAAGTCGCGATCCGGCTTGCCGAAGCTCAAGGCGAGTTGCTCGGCTTCGTCGAACTCGCGCCGCAACGCTTGCCGTACGAAACCCCTGCCAGGACGATCGAGCTTCGCCGGCTCTATGTGAGAAGCAGCGCCCATGGCCGCGGCATTGCGCAGGAACTGATGCGCTGGGCGCTTGCCGAAGCAGCCACTCGAAGCGCAGAAGAGGTCGTGCTCTCCGTTTACATCGACAATCACCGCGCCCGCCGCTTCTACGACAGGTTCGGCTTCGATGCGGTCGGCACGTATGGCTTCAAGGTCGGAAGCCACCTCGATGAAGATCTTATCCTTCGCCGCACGATCGTGAAGGCGCCGGCATGAGCGAGGTCGACGTCGTCCGCGCCGCTGCGCTGGCGGCGGTTCCGCACGGTTTCCTCGGCCGCAAAGGCGGAGTCTCCACGGGTGTCCTTGCGGGTCTCAACGTCGGCACCGGAAGCAAGGACGACCGTGACGCGATTGCGGAAAATCGCCGCCGAGCCGTCGAGGCCGTGCTTCCGGGCGCCGAGCTTGCGACCGTTCACCAGCACCACTCGGCGGACGCGGTCTACGTCCTCGAACCCTGGCCGCACAACGAACGACCGCACGCCGACGCGATGGTCACCGATCGCCCCGGACTCCTGCTCGGAATCCTGACCGCCGACTGCGCTCCCGTCTTGCTTGCCGACGCGGAAGCCGGAGTGGTCGGCGCGGCCCACGCGGGCTGGCGCGGGGCGCTTGCGGGCGTGACCGACTCGGTCATCGCGGAAATGGAAGGAATCGGCGCCAGTCGGGAGCGAATCGCGGCCGCTATCGGCCCGTGCATCACGCTGCCCAGCTACGAGGTCGACCAGGCGTTTCGCGACCACTTCGTTGCCGACGATCCGGCCAACGAACGATTCTTCATCACTGCTGCGTCGGGCCGGCTCCACTTCGACCTCCCCGCCTATGTCCGCCACCGGCTACTCGCCGCCGGAATCAGCGAAGTCGAGACAATCCACCTCGACACCTATTCGAGTCCAGACCGCTTCTTCAGCTACCGGCGCGCCACGCATCTGGGCGAGCCCGACTACGGCCGTCAGGTCAGCCTGATCGGATTGCCCGGCAAGACTAGATGAACCGGCCCATCATCGGCTAGGAGCCCGGCGATGATGGACGAAAACGAAGCCGAGCTGAGCGGCACGCGCCAAAAGCGCCCGCCAAAACCCTCCCCCACCACGATCGGCGATCACAAGCTGAGCCCGTCGACCCTGATGATGGGCTACGGCTTCGACCCGACGCTAAGCGAAGGATCGCTGAAGCCGCCGATCTTCCTCACCTCGACCTTCGTGTTCGAAAGCGCGGCGGCCGGAAAGCGCTTTTTCGAAGGGGTGACCGGCAAGCGCCCGGGCGGAGCCGAGGGCCTCATCTACTCGCGCTTCAACGGCCCCAACCAGGAAATCCTCGAGGACCGGCTGAGCCTTTGGGAAGGCGCCGACGACGCGCTGGCCTTTTCGAGTGGAATGTCGGCAATCGCGACGCTGTTCTTCACCTTCTGCAAGCCGGGCGACGTCGTCGTCCATTCCGGACCGCTCTACGCAGCGACAGAGACGTTCATTGCCAAGCATCTGGCGAAGTTCGGCGTGTCTTATGTGGACTTCCCCGCCGGTGCGACTCGCGAGGAAATCGATTCGGTTCTGGAGAAAGCGAAGGCCAAGGGCCGGGTCGCGATCATCTATCTCGAAAGCCCGGCCAATCCGACCAACGCGCTCGTCGATGTGGAAGCGGTCGATGCGGCCCGCCACGCCGCCTTCTCCGGCGACGACGTTCCGCCGATCGCGATCGACAACACCTTCCTTGGTCCGCTGTGGGCCAAGCCGCTCGGCCACGGCGCGGACCTGACCATCTACAGCCTGACCAAATATGCCGGCGGGCATAGCGACCTGGTTGCCGGCGGGCTCGTCGGAAAGCAGGCGCTGATCGACCAGGTGCGCTCGATGCGCAACACGATCGGGACCATCTGCGACCCGAATACCGCGTGGATGCTCCTGCGCAGCCTCGAGACTCTCGAACTCAGGATGGAAAAAGCCGGCGATAACGCCGCCAAAGTCTGCGCCTTCCTGCGCGATCATCCGAAGGTCGAAAAGGTCGGCTATCTCGGCTTCTTGGAGGACGGGTCCCGCCAGGCGGACATCTATAACCGCCACTGCACCGGCGCCGGGTCGACCTTCTCGCTCTACCTGAAGGGCGGCGAGAAAGAGGCGTTCGCTTTCCTCGACGCATTGCAGATTGCGCACCTGGCGGTCAGCCTTGGCGGAACCGAGACCCTCGCGAGCGCGCCAGCCGCGATGACGCATCTGTCGGTCCCCGACGACCGCAAGCAGGCGCTCGGGATTACCGACAACCTCGTGCGAATCTCGATCGGAGTCGAAGATGCCGACGACCTCATCGCCGACTTCGAGAATGCGCTGAAGGCGGTTTAGGCCTAACCACCTACTGCTCCGAGGCGGAAGCTAGCCCCAGTCCTCGATGGCCCAGCCGCGCTGAGCCGCCATGCGCGCGAGGCGATCGTGCGGGTTCACCGCCACCGGCTCGTCCGACCATTCAAAAGCGGGCGCGTCCGACGCATGGTCCGAATAAAACCGGACGTGCCCGTGCTTGCCCTTCAGGCCCGATTTGTCGACCCACTCGGATATCATTCTCATCTTGGCGGGACCGTAGGCGTTGTCGCCCTCGATTCGGGCGTGGACCCGCTCGTCGAGGCCGATCACCGACCCCGTCGCAATGACGTCGTCAAAGCCGAGCCGCTCGGCGATTTCCTCGGCATAAAGGCGGTAGGACGCGGTCGCGAGAACGAGCCGCCGCCCCTGCTCGCGATCGCGCTTCATCGCCCGCCAAGCCCCGGGGCGGATATTCTTCGCCACGGTCTCGTCGGCGAAGCTCGCGGCGAGCGGACGAAGTTCGCGCGCGTGAACCTTGTGGCCGATCAGCAAATGCTGGCAGATTTCCTTCAGCCGGCCACGATCGAACAGGCCCATCGCGTAAGCGAGCATCGCCAGCACGACGACGGGAACGAACACCAGCCGCCACTGCTGCCGGCGAAGAGCGCAGTGAAGAAGGAACAAAGTGTAAGTGGGCCTGCGCGTGATCGTCCGGTCGAGATCGTAGACGGCGAGGTCGCTCATACGTGCTCCGACAAAAGGGCTTCGGCGAGGCGCAGGTCAGAAGGCTTGTCCACGTCGACCGCCGCCAGCGCGTCGGCGAGTTCCACGGCGCGGATCGACAGGCCGAGCCTGCGCCCGATGCCCGCAAGCGTCCGGTCGAGGGTCCGCAACCGCAACAGCGCGCCTGTAACGACGAGGGGTCCGAAGCGCCACAGCAGCGCAGCACCCTTCTTGCGATCCTGCTCGACCGATCGCCACAGCTCGATGGCCGGTGCGACGTCGCGGGACGAGAGCCAGAAAAGGTTCGCGCCGGTGTAGGCGCCGCCCCGGAACGGGATCCAGGTCCGGTCCGCCTGCGGCAGGCGTTTCAGCAGCACGTCTTTCGCAACCACGCCGATCGCGAGATCCGCACCCCGAGCCGTCGCGCAGAAGGTCTCGACCGTTTCGCCGCGAAGAAGCGCATGGTCGGCCGTGGTGACGAGAAGGGGCCATTGCGTCTCGGGCGAATTCACAAGCTCCAGGACGGTGGCGGCAATCGTCGCGCGGGAGCGGCGCACCTCAACTCGCGGGTCGGCGGGAAGCACGCCCGCAATTCGCTCTGCATCCTGCGCCAGCACGACAACCCGCTCCACGGCATCGCTTGCGAGCAGGGCTTCGATGGGACGCCGAACCATCGGCTGCCCGGCAACGGGGATCAGCGCCTTGAGATCCGTCCCGAACTGGGCCGCGAACGGATCCACTCCGGGGCGGGAGCCGGCAAGAACGACCGCTGTGATGCCGGTCATGCCAGCCACGACACGAGCTGGCGGCCGCGCCAGCTTCGCATCTCCGCCTGTGCAAGCCGGACCATGTGGAAGATCAGCGACAGGATCGTCCAGGCGGCAACCAGTTCCAGCCCCACGTCGGGGCGGCCCAGCAGCAGCGCGACCACGAGGATCACCATGTTCGGGTTGCGGCGCGCGGTAATCAGCCGGAACCTGCTGTCGATCGGCCGCCACACGTGAATGTGCATCTTGAAGCGGGCAATGAAGATTCCCTCGATTACCCGCTGGACGACGTACCCGATGACGATCGCGGCCAGCAGCATGGTCTCGTAGACCGGCTCGAGCGCTCGTCCATAGACGCCGAGGCCGTGTGCCCATGCCCAGTACCAGAAGGGCGGATGGACGAGGTCGATGCCGTGATCGAGAATGTTTCCCCACGCCGACGATGTACCGGTGCAGCGCGCGAGCTTCCCGTCCACCGTGTCGAGGACCATGAAGCCGAAGCCGGCAAGCACCCCCAGCCAAAAGTTGCCGAACCAGAAATAGAAGAAAGCGAGCAGGCACAGCACCGCGCCCACGGCGGTGACGGCGTTGGGCGTGATTTCCGCCTCTGCCGCCCAGCGGGTAAGATAGAAAGCGGGCTTTCGCCACAGGTACAGCGTCAGCGCATCCGTCACGCCCTTGTAGGAGGCGTCATAGGCTGCGCGCTCGACCGTGTCGGCGGTGTCGGGGCGCAGCGGAAGGACGAACGGCCGCTCACGCTTCCTGAGCTCGTCGTACGACACCTCCGCCGTTGCCGGGTCGAGCGTCTCCAGCCCGTCGAGGCTCCCGCCGGTTTGCAGCATTGCCTCTTCAACCGGCGCAGACGGATGACCCGCCGGCACATGCGCAAGCACGGGCGCAGCCCCAAGCATCAGCACGGCTCCAGGACGGCTGCAGATCACCTTCAGCCACGCCGGGTCCCAGGCGTAGTCCGTGTTCCCGATCAGCGCCGCGTGTCCGTCCGGGACCGAGTCGACGCACTCGAACCCGGCGTTGCCCGCCAGGCGGCACGCCCGCTCACGCGCACCAAGCCCAAAGACGCGGGTCGGATTTTCACCGACGGCAATGAAAACGGGGCGGCGGTCGTCGTCCATCGAGAACGGCTCTTAGGGTTGCCGCTTCGGTCACGAAAGTCCGTTCGTTGCGTCACCGCTTGCTGCAGCGCACGATTTCGCGCACTCTCCGCCCGGCATGGAGCGCGATCCGAAACAGGGGGACGAGGACGGCGCGACTTACCGCATGTCGGGGTCGATAACGATCGCGCGCGCCGCCAGCACGGCGAGGGAAATCGCCGCCGAGCCGGATCCGCTCACCATAGACCTCAGCGGCGTCAGGAACCTGGATACGGTCGGCGCCTGGATCGTCTATCGAACCGTCCGCGACCGCAACGCCAGGGTCGTCGGAGCGAGCGACCAGGCGAGAAGCCTTCTCGAGCAGGTCGCTGAGGCCGACAAGCCGGTGAAGGTCCGCCCCGAGGAACGCGGCGGGTTGATCCGCGTCCTGCGCGAACTCGGGGAGTGGGTCACCGAAGCCGGGATAACGCTGGTCGGCCTGCTCGGCTTCTTCGGGGCCACGCTCGTGGGCTTCGCGAACCTCGTCTCGCGCCCGCGCAAGTTCAGGATCAACGCGGTGGTCCACCGCTTCGACGTCGTGGGCGTCCGGGCGCTTGGAATCATCGGCTTGATGAGCTTTCTCATCGGCATCGTGGTGGCGCAGCAGGGCTCCGTCCAGCTCGAGCAGTTCGGAGCTCAGGTTTATACGATCAACCTCATCGGGCGGATCACCGTCCGCGAGCTCGGAACGCTGATGACGGCGATCATGGTCGCGGGCCGATCCGGCTCGGCCTTCGCAGCGCAAATCGGGACGATGAAGATCACCGAGGAAATCGACGCGATGCGCACCATCGGCGTCTCGCCGATCGAGGCGCTAGTAATTCCAAGGATGATTGCGTCGGTGCTGATGATGCCGCTGCTGGCGTTCTGGGCGATGCTTCTGTCCCTGCTCGGCGGGGGCATGTTCGTCTGGCTGTCGCTGGGGCTTCCACCCGTGACGTACATCCAGCGGCTGCAGGAGGTGATTCCCAATCACGACCTGTGGATCGGGCTCATCAAGGCGCCGGTGTTCGGCTTCATCATCGCGCTGGCCGGCTGCTTCCAGGGCATGCTCGTTGAAAGTAATTCCGAAGAGGTCGGGTCGCGAACGACCACCGCCGTCGTCCAGTCGATCTTTCTCGTCATCGTCCTCGACGCGGTCTTCGCCGTCTTCTTCAGCTCGATCGGGTGGAAATGACGAGCGAGCCGCCAAAGGACTGCGACCCGATCATAACGGTGCGCGGGCTCCGCAACAGCTTTGGCGACCAGGTCATCCACGAAGGACTGGACCTGACCGTGTGCAGGGGGGAAATCCTCGGCGTGGTGGGCGGCTCCGGCACCGGCAAGTCGGTGCTGATGCGATCGATCATCGGGCTGCAGAGGCCGGACGAAGGAGAGATCGAGGTCCTCGGCGAAAGCATGATCGACCGTGAGGAAGACGAAGCGAAGAATATCCGCCGCCGCTGGGGAATCCTGTTCCAGAACGGCGCTCTCTTCTCCACCCTGACCGTGGCGGAAAACGTCGAAGTCCCAATCCGGGAATACTTCCCGCACATCCAGCAGGAGCTTCTGGACGAAATCGCATCGTACAAGATCGCGATGAGCGGCCTTCCTGCCGATGCCGGCCCGAAATTCCCGTCGGAGCTTTCCGGGGGAATGGTCAAGCGCGCGGGCCTTGCTCGAGCGCTTGCCCTGGACCCGGAGCTCCTGTTCCTGGACGAACCGACCGCCGGTCTGGACCCCATTGCCGCAGCAGCGTTTGACGAGCTGATCCGCTCGCTCCAGAAGAAGCTCGACCTGACGGTGTTCCTGATCACTCACGACCTCGACACGCTTTATGCCATCTGCGACCGTGTGGCGGTACTTGCGGACAAGAAAGTGATAGCAGTCGGAACGATCCCGGAACTCCTGGCTTTGGACCACCCCTGGATCCAGGAGTATTTCAACGGGCCGCGCGGTCGATCGGCGGCTGACACGGCGGAGGAGCGCGTCGAGCAAATGGGGAGCAACGACGCCTGATGGAAACGCGGTCCAACTACGTCCTGGTCGGTGCTGTCACGCTGGCGATGCTGATCGGGCTGCTGATGTTCATTGCCTGGCTTGCCGGCCTCTCGAATCAGGGGAGCAAGTGCTACGACATCTATTTCCCCGCAGTCGGCGGCATCAACAAGGGCTCCAACGTCAGCTTCTCGGGCGTCCCGGTCGGAGAAGTGCAGAAGGTTTCGCTTCTGCCCAACCGCCCCGAGCTTGTGTGGGTGCGGATCAACATCGACGAGGAAACGCCGGTCCTCCAGGGAACAACAGCCCAGATCAAGAGCGTCAGCCTCGCCGGCGCGAACGAGATCCAGCTCAACGGCGCAGTGAAGGGCGCCAGCGCCATCACCAGGCCGGGCCCGCAGGGATGCCCGGTCATTCCGTCGAGCACCAGCGGCCTGGGAGCGCTTCTCAACAGCGCGCCGGAACTTCTCAATCGAATCCAGACCCTGACCGAGCGGCTCACGGAACTGCTTAGCGACAAGAACCAGAACGCGATCGCCGACATCCTCGAAAACGTCGACCGCACGACCAAGGTGCTTGCGAACAACGCGCCCGAAATGGCCGACACGCTCCGCGAGGCCAGGGTGGCCGTCCACAATGCCGGAATCGCCGCCCAGCAGGCCGGGGCCCTTGCGCAGAACGCCAATGCTCTCGTCACCCAAAAGGGCGGCCCGGCCGTCGACAATCTCAACAAGGCGATCGGGTCCGTTCAGTCTGCGGCGGACAATCTCGACGCGATGATCACCGACGCTCGTCCGGGCGTGCAGAGATTCAGCAAGTCCACGCTTCCCGAGCTCAACCAGCTGGTTCGCGAAATGCGGCAGTTGACCCAGTCGCTGGAAGGCGTGTCGCAACGGATCGAGCAAGGCGGTATCGGCGGCGCCCTGGGGCCTGAGAAGCTGCCCGACTACAAACCGGGGAAGAAGAAATGAGATCGTTCCTGCGTATCGGCGCTGCCGCCCTGCTGGCGGGAACGCTCGCCGCCTGCTCGCTCGGAGGCGTTCTCGGCGGGTCCAGCAAGGCGCCGGCGGTGCTCTACACCCTGACCTCGACTGCGGCCGCAGCCGCTCCGGCTCGTTCGGTCCCGGCAGGCGAGACCGTCACGATCCGAATGCCGACCATTCCCAAGGAGCTTCGGACGGTCCGCGTACCCGTCCACCTCGGTCCGACCCAGGTCCAATATGTCACCGGACTGCAGTGGGTGGACACGCCCGACAAGCTTTTCGAGGACCTTGTCGCGGAAACTGTCCGCCGGACCACCGGCCGAGTTGTCCTCGACCCCAACCAGTCGGCGCTCGATCCGGGGCTTGTCGTCACCGGGCAGCTCAATCGCTTCGGCTACGATGCACAGCAGGGGACGGTGGTGGTCCAATACGATGCCTCGCTCGCGACGCAGGGCGGCACGCACGTGGAAACCCGCCGCTTCGAAGCGGCCCTCCCCGCCGACGGGACCGCCGCCACGGTCGCGCCCGCGCTCAACGATGCCGCCAACCAGGTCGCGGCCGAAGTCGCGCGGTGGATCGGCGGCTAAGCCGCTTTAAGGAGCCGCCTGCCCGCGCACAAGATCCCCGCCGCCTGCCCGGAATTAGGCGCGACTCGGGAACTCTTTGTGCTTTCGCTGCGCGTGCGGTGGGCGATCCAACAGGGGGAAGCCCATGAGAAGCATTGTTACTGCGCTGGGAGCGCTCGCCATCTGCTCGGCATCCGTGCCGGCATTCGCCGAGCCGTACGTCGATTACACGCCGCAGAAGGGCTATTGGACCATCAGCGCGATCGAGGTGGATCCGAACCACGTCGACGAATATCTGACCGGCCTTCGAAGTTCGCAAATGTCGGCGTTCGAAGTCCTCAAGCGCCGCGGCCTCATCGACGATTACAAGTTCCTGGTCCGGAACGGCTATATGAAAGGCGCTCCCAACGTCATCATCATGACTCACTCCCCCACGGCGGCGACACTGGATCCGAACCAGGCACGGGACCAGGCGGTCGAGAAGGAAATCTATTCGGTTTTCAGCAAGGAGCAGGGCGACGCGGCAGTTGCGGGCTACGAGAAATACCGGACCTTCATCGACACTGGCGACTGGGGCACGGTCGTAATGAAGAAGTAGGGATTCGTCCTACTGGCGAACCGGGCGCCGGCTACGGCGTCCGGTTTCCAATCACAAACGCCTGCTTCACGCGAGCGACTTGCTGACCTGCTCGTAGAGGTCCTTCGACAGCCCGGGTGTCTTCAGCATCCGTTCCAGCTGGCTACGCATCATTGCGCCCCGCTTTTCGTCGAATCGCCGCCAGCGACCGAATGGCGGAACCATGCGCGCGGCAACCTGCGGATTGAGCTTGTCCGCTTCGAGGATGAGATCGGCGAGGAATCGGTAGCCGCGGCCGGAAGCGTCGTGAAATGCCCATTGGTTCATGCCGAAAACTGCAGCGACGGACCGCAGCCGGTTCGGGTTGGCGACGGCGAACTTCGCATGTTTCACCAGCTGTTCCACCTGCTCGACCGTGTCCGGCCGCTGTGCAGCCGCCTGAACTGCGAACCACTTGTCGATGACCAGCGGATCGTCTTCATAGCGTTCGTAGAATTGCGCTAACGCCTGGTCGCGCTCCGCCGAGTCGAGCGACGACAGCACTCGAAGCGCCCCAAGCCGGTCGGTCATGTTGTCGGCGCGATCGAACTGCTCCTTGGCGAGCTCGGCCCCGTTGCTCTCCTCCGCTGCCGCGATCAGCCCCAGCGCAACGCTTCGCAGCCGCCGCTGGCCCTTTGCTTCGGCGCTGAGATCGTCGCCGGAGTTCGCGCCTGCGCGCTGCGCGTTGGCAAGGTCGCCGTGAAGCTCGCTTCCGATGGCCGCCCGAAGCTGCTCCTTGGCGGCATGGATGGCATCGGGGTCCACCGTCTCCATCCGGTCGCCAACAAGGCTCTCGCCGGGCAGGAGAATGGCCTCGGCCTTGAATGCGGAGTCGAGCCGGTTGGAGCGAAGCGTATCGCGAACGGCACCGATCACCGGGCCCGGATCGACGGTTTCGCCGTTAGCCGTTGCCGCCAGCCAGCGCAGCATCAGCTCCTGGATCGCTTCGTAGCGAGCGAACGGGTCGGTATCGTTCGCCGCCAGCTTCTCGAGTTCGCCGGGCTCCCGGTCGACGTCCATTGCCACCGGGGCCGAAAACCCGCGGTTGATGGAAAGATAGGCTGGCTCGGCAATGTCGCCGAGGTCGATCGCGGCCTCCTCATCCTCCAGGAGCACGAGCCGCTCGGGCGCGATTTCGGCGCCGCTGCGACGACCGATCAGCGCCGTCTTGAGCGGGATCGGCATCGGCTTCTTCACCGGTTGGCCAGGCGTCGGCGGGACCACCTGCGCAAGGTGCAGCACGGCCTTGCCGTCCTTTTGCTCCAGGCGCGCAGTCACGCGCGGAGTGCCGGCCTGGGAATACCAGAGCTTAAGGTGCGAAAGATCGACGCCGCTGCCATCCTCGAGCGCCTTGACGAAATCGTCGCAGGTCGCCGCTTCACCGTCGTGGCGATCGAAGTAAAGATCGGTCCCGGCGCGAAATTTGTCGGGTCCCAGGATCTCGCGCATCATGCGGATCAGTTCTGCGCCCTTGTTGTAAACGGTCGCGGTGTAGAAGTTCGAAATCTCGATATAGCTGTCGGGCCGGACCGGGTGGGCGAGCGGACCGCTATCCTCCTGGAACTGTATCGAACGAAGGGTGCGGACGTCCTCGATACGCTTGACCGCCGGGCTTCCGATGTCCGCGGAAAAGCTCTGGTCGCGGAAGACGGTGAAGCCTTCCTTGAGGCTGAGCTGGAACCAGTCGCGGCAGGTGACCCGGTCGCCAGACCAGTTGTGGAAATATTCGTGCGCGACGACTCGGGCGATGTTGTCGAAATCGGCATCGGTCGCGGTATCGGGGTCGGCGAGCACGTAGGCGGAATTGAAGATGTTGAGCCCCTTGTTCTCCATCGCCCCCATGTTGAAGTCCGACACGGCGACGATGTTGAACAGGTCGAGGTCGTATTCGCGGCCATAGACCTCCTCGTCCCACTGCATCGCCTGCTTGAGGCTCTGCATCGCGTGACTCGTCTTCGGCAGGTCGCCTTCGCGGACCCAGATGTTGAGATCGACGGTGCGGCCGCTCATCGTCGTGAACGTGTCGTGGTTTGCCTTCAGGTCCCCCGCGACCAGCGCGAACAGGTAGGACGGCTTGGGGAACGGGTCCTCCCACATCGCCCAGTGGCGGCCGTGCTCGCCCTTCCCCGTTTCGACGGGATTGCCGTTGGTCAGGAGGATCGGGAAGGTAGCCTCGTCGCCTTCCATGCGCACGCGATAGCGGCTGAGGACGTCGGGGCGGTCGGGAAAGAAGGTGATGCGCCGGAATCCCTGCGCCTCGCACTGCGTGCACAGCATGCCGTTCGACGCGTAGAGCCCCATCAGCTTCGTATTCGCCGAGGGCGCGATCTCGGTCTCGATCCCGATCTCGTGCGAAGCGCCCGAAAGCTCGACCAGCAGGTCGTCGCCGTCCATCGTCCAGCTGTCGCAAAGCGCGCCGTCGACCCACACGCCGAGCGGCTTCAAATCGTCGCCGTTGAGCCGCAGCGGCCGATCGTGCTCGCCGTTGCGCTCCACCTTAAGCCGAGACTGCACGCGCGTGCTGTCGATCCCCAGCGTGAAGTTCAGCTCGATCTGCGGGATGAGCCAGTCGGGCGGGCGGTAATCCTCGCGCCGGATTTCACCATGCTGCGGGCTCTGCGGCGCTTCTGCGTTCACTCTGACATCGACCATTTGCACCGCTTAGGCGGCGTTCGGCGAGTTCACAACTCGCTCCGGGCCCGCCAGGCCGGTGGAGGGGAATCGCTGGCTGAACAGCACCGGTCGCCAGCATTCATAACCCATTCAATGGTTTCTGCTAAAAGGCCCCACAGCAAGAGATCGCCATGCGCCTGTTTCGTACCCTCATCCCGGCCGCGCTCGCCGCGGGCCTGATCGCCGGCCCGGCTCTTGCCGATCCGCCGCGGGATGCCGAACGCGCCTTCCGCGAAAGGCAGGAAGGCCGTCAGATGCCGCTTCCGAAGATCGAGCGGCGTGTCGTGCCGCTGATCCCCAACGCAGACTATCTGGGCCCTGAACTGAACGGCAGCACATATCGGCTGAAGTTCGTCAGGAATGGCCGGGTCATCTGGGTGGATGTCGATGCGGCAACCGGCCAGATCAAGCGCCGCTCGCCAAATCGGTAGCATCCCCGCCCCGGGTGCATTGACATTTCCCGGGCCGTTCCCAGCTTTGTTGCGGACAAGCAACCGTTCAGCTTCGCACGTGTTGAGTGCGCAAACGGCACCAGGGGAAGACACACATGCGTGTTCTGATCGTCGAAGACGAACCGAATCTCGGGCGGCAGCTCCGCTCAACTCTCGAGGGCGCGGGCTATGCCGTGGACCTCGCCACCGATGGCGAGGACGGGCACTATCTCGGCTCGACCGAAGATTATGACGCGGTCGTGCTCGATCTCGGCCTTCCCGAGATTGACGGCCTGACCGTGCTCGACCGGTGGCGCAAGGAAGGCAAGAAGATGCCGGTCCTCATCCTCACCGCCCGCGACAGCTGGTCGGACAAGGTAGCAGGGCTGGATGCCGGCGCTGACGATTACCTCGCCAAACCTTTCCAGACCGAAGAGCTGATTGCTCGCCTTCGCGCTCTCATCCGCCGCGCGTCGGGCAATGCCACCTCCGAACTGAACGCCGGCGACATCCGTCTCGACACGCGCTCGGGCAAGGTCACAAAAGGCGGCGAGCCGGTGAAGCTCACCGCGCAGGAATACAAGCTCCTGTCCTACCTGATGCACCACAAGGGCAAGGTGGTCAGCCGCACCGAGCTGATCGAGCATATTTACGACCAGGACTTCGACCGCGACTCCAACACCATCGAAGTGTTCGTGACACGAATCCGGAAGAAGCTGGGCCCGGACGTCATCACCACCATTCGCGGCCTCGGGTATAGCCTCGAAGAGCCGGAGGAACGGCGCGCTTGAACGAATCGGCCACAGCGGCCGACCTCGAAAGCGTGAACAACGCCCGTCGGCGGCCGCTTGTCCGGTCGCTGACGCGGCGCCTCGCCGTAGTCGCGGCGCTGTGGATTTCCGTCTTGCTGGTGACCGGTGGATTCGCGCTGGATCGCGTGTTGACGACCTCCATCGTGCGCAATTTCGACGACCAGCTCACCTACGTTCTCAATTCGATGATAGCGGCATCGGAAATCGGCCCGGACGGAGAGGTGCGGTTCAACCGCCCGCCCGCCGACCAGCGCTTCATCGAGCCCTATTCCGGCGTCTATTTCCAGATCAGCGACGTGCCGGCCAACCACTGCACCATTGCCTCGTCGCCACTGTGTTACCCCTCGCGATCCCTGTGGGACCGCAGGCTGAAGGTCGACAGCAAGCACCGCTACCTGCAGCCGCACATCTACGACAGTAACGAATTCGCCGGCGAGCCGCTTCGAATCGCCGAGCGCGACATCATCCTGCCGGGGTCCGATGCCACGTGGCGGTTCCAGGTCGCGCAATCGCGAGAAATGATCGACAGGCAGATCCACGAGCTTCGGCAGACGCTGTTCTGGAGCTTCGCGGCGCTTGGAGTGGGTCTGTTCGTTCTCGCCGCACTGCAGACCTTCTATGGTCTGTGGCCGCTGCGGCGGGTCCAGCGCGAGGTCGCCGCCATCCGGTCCGGAACGAAGCAGCGCATTTCCGACAGCTTCCCGGCTGAAATCCAGCCGCTGTCGCAGGAAATCAATCAGCTGCTGGCGCACAGCGAAGAGCAAGCCGAAGAAGCGCGCCGGCACGCCGGCAATCTCGCCCACGCGCTCAAGACTCCGCTCACCGTCATCACCAACGCCGCGACCGCCGATTCGCCCGACCTGGACCGCACCGTCATCCGCGAAGCCTCGGTGATGCGGCGGCAGGTGGACCATCATCTTGCGCGTGCGCGAGCGATCGGCCGGCGATCGTCGGCCCAGGCGCAGGCGCGCGTCTGGGACAGCGTGTGCGCTGTGCAGCGGGCGGTCGATCGCCTTTACGAGGGAGTCACCGTCGACATCGCCGGCGACAAGACCGCCGAGGTGCGGGTGGAGCGGCAGGATCTCGACGAGATGATCGGCAACCTGGTCGAAAACGCCGCCAAATACGGCGGCGGCCGCGTGTTCATCACCGTCGAGAAGCTCGATTCGATGGTGCATATCCTCGTGGAAGACGACGGGCCGGGGATACCGGAACGCCAGCGAGAGGCCCTGTTCGCCCGCGGCGCGCGGCTCGACACCGACAAGCCGGGAACCGGGCTGGGGCTGGCGATCGTCCGCGACGTCGCCGACATCTACGGCGGCTCCGTGTCGCTCGAGGAAAGCGAGGATTTGGGCGGGGTCCTGGCCAGGCTCACCCTTCCGGCACGCTAGGAAAAGCGACACCGTGCGGCTAGGGCATAGACCGTGACTGCGACCGTACACCCGATCAATCCCGACAGCGAGCCGTCGCTCGAGCCGCTCATGGAGCTGGTCTCCGGCGACATGAACGGCGTCAACAGCGTCATTCTTGAACGAATGCAGAGCAAGGTCGCGCTGATCCCCGAGCTCGCGGGTCATCTGATCGCGGGTGGCGGCAAGAGAATGCGGCCGATGCTCACTCTCGCCTGCGCCAAGTTGCTCGGTTACCCGGGCAGCCGCCACTACAAGCTGGCCGCGGCCGTCGAATTCATCCACACCGCCACCCTGCTGCACGACGACGTCGTCGATGGCTCCGGCCTTCGCCGCGGCAAGCGCACCGCCAACATCATCTGGGGCAATCCGGCCAGCGTGCTCGTCGGGGATTTCCTGTTCAGCCGCGCCTTCGAGCTGATGGTGGAGGACGGCAGCCTCAAGGTTCTCAAGGTGCTGAGTTCGGCATCGAGCATCATTGCCGAAGGCGAGGTCGAGCAGCTCACTGCGCAGAGGCGAATCGAGACGGGCGAAGAGCAGTATCTGGCGATCATCACCGCCAAGACGGCAGCGCTTTTCGCGGCCGCTTGCCAGGTCGCGCCGATCGTCGCAGAGGCCGACGAGGAGACCGAGCTGGCGCTGGAAAGCTACGGGCGGCACCTCGGTATCGCTTTCCAGCTTGCCGACGACATCATCGATTACACCTCCGATTCGGAAGTCATGGGCAAAGGGCTCGGCGACGACTTCAGGGACGGCAAGATGACTCTCCCGCTGATCCTCGCCTGCGCACGCGGATCGGAACGGGACCGGGATTTCTGGCGCGCGGCGATTTCGGGCGAACGAACCAGCGACGAGGACCTCGCGCGGGCGATCGCGCTCATGCATTCCACCGATGCGCTTGCCGACACGCTGGAATGCGCTCGCCATTATGGGCGACGGGCGATCGACGCTTTGTCCGGCTTTCCTGCGGGCAAGGCGAAATCGGCGCTGGTCGAAGCCGTCGAATTCGCGGTTCGGCGCGCTTTTTAACGGCCGGCTTGATTTGATCGCCCGGCTTTGCCACTCGCCGGTCGTCATGACTGTTGCGCGAATATTCGAACTCGACCGACGCACGACCCAGTCCGGCCGCGCCAACGCGGGGCTGTGGCTGCTCGAATTCGAGCGCAAGGAGCCGCAACGTCCGGACCCGCTCACCGGCTGGAACGGATCGGGCGACACCGACACCCAGGTCCGCCTTACCTTCCGCACGCGCGAGGAGGCGATCGCCTACGCGGAGCGCCGGCAAATTCCCTACCACGTCGTCGCTGCGACTCCGGTAAAGCTGAAGATCCAGGCCTACTCCGACAATTTTCGTTGAGTCCCGACGCTGAAGGGGGCAGTCTCGCGCCGCCGAGCTAGGGGGATGGCTGTCCAGCCGAGTTGTATTTGTCGTCGGTACGCGTCCCGAAGCGATCAAGCTCGCGCCCGTAGCGGCAGCGCTCCAAGCGCGCGCTCTCGCGCCGCAGGTGGTGCTCACAGGACAGCACCCGCACCTCGATCCGGCCGACTTTGGGCTGAATTGTCGCGGCGCCGTCCATCTCGATTGCCCCGGGCAGCCGGACCCGCATGTCCACGCCGGGGCCGTCACCAGGGCGCTCGTGCCGGTACTGGCGCGCTTCGCTCCCGATCTCGTGGTCGTGCAAGGTGACACGTCGAGTGCCCTTGGCGGGGCACTTGCGGCGAAGCTTGCAGGCCTGCCTCTCGCTCACGTCGAGGCGGGCCTGAGGAGCCACGACCCGCACCGTCCCTGGCCCGAGGAGGAATTCCGGATCGCCATCGACAAGGAGAGCGACCTTCTGTTCGCGGCGACGGAGCTGAGTGCCGCCAATCTCCGGCGCGAACGCGTGCGCGGCGCCATCCACATCACCGGGAACAGCGGCATCGATGCCGTGCTTGCCGTTCGGGATCGAACGGCGCCCGAGTCGGCGGGCGGTTCGCCGCGACTCCTCGTTACCTGTCATCGCCGCGAAAACTGGGGCGGCGGCATAGCCGGACTCGCTGCCGCTCTTGGGCGCATCGCAGAGCAAGAGCTTGCCGCGGTCGAAGTCCTCCTGCACCCCAACCCGGCGAATGCCGCGCAAATGCGACAGATGCTGCTCGGCTACGACGGAATCGCCTTTCGCCAGCCTTGCAGCCACGCCCACGCCGTCGCAGCAATGCTCGAGTCCGATCTGGTGCTCAGCGATTCGGGCGGGATCCAGGAAGAGGCGGCTGCGCTCGGCGTGCCGCTGCTCGTGCTCCGCGACAAGACGGAGCGTCCGGAAGCCATCGCCTCCGGGGCCATGGAACTCGTCGGCACGAACCCTGACGCGATCGTCGGCGCCGTGCGCAGGCGACTGTGCGCTCCAGTCGTGAGTGAGGCCGGTATCGCGTTCGGCGACGGCCGCGCTTCCAAGAGGATTGCGGAGGTGATTTCCGAGTGGCTTGCGAACAGGCCGCCAGCAACTCACGGCCTACGCGAAGCCCCTGCGATGCGTCCGCAAAAACGCCGGCGCACCAGAGCGTGAGGGCGCTGTCACCACCTCGCGCAAACTGCTCCCGTTACCTCGCGACGTGGTGACCCCTACGGGACTCGAACCCGTGTTTTCGCCGTGAGAGGGCGACGTCCTAGACCGCTAGACGAAGGGGCCATGCCTGCGAGCGAGGGCGCCATATGTGGTTTGCCGGGCGGCTAGTCAATCGACGCTTGCAAAGGCGCTCAGTCGTGGTCGCGCTCGCTCAGGAAACGCATCAGTTCGGCGAGCGTGGATTCCATCTGGTCCTGCATTTGCCCGACCAGTTCGTTTTCTCGCATTCCGACATGGTCGAGGGGCTTTGAGTAGGAATCGGAAAACGACTTGAGGTCGGCCTGGTCGAAGACGCCCTTCGCCACGAGCTTGGCAAGGATCACCAGCAGGCCGTTGGTATTCGCGATCGTTCCCGCGACAAGGGCCTCGTCCACCATGGACAAAGCGTCGGACGTCTCGAGCTCGATGTCGGTTTCGTCGAGAGAAGCCATGGCCCATAGTGTGACGCTATCGGCGCCAAGGGCAAGGTCATCGACCGCAATAGCGGGCAAGTTCGGCCCAATCGGCCGCTTTTGCGCCGAACGGACGCGTGTTCGCGGGGCTGGACGACGGCAGGTCGATCAGCACCAGCCCCGAGTCGCCGAGTAGCCGGCGGCCCGCCGCTGCGGCGGCCGCGCCGTTGAAAGCGACCGCTTCGAGCTTGTGGAATCGCGACAGATAGTCGCCGAGCGGGTTGTGGCCGGCATCGCGAATCGCCTGGTCGAGGCTTCCTCGGCGCCGGGCGCGGGCGACGACGTCCCAGAGTCCGATTGCGTTGGTGGCAAGCCGCTCGAGACGAAGCGAGTAATCCAGGCTTTCAAGATCCTCGGCAATGACACTGCCGACGAGCCGCCAGAAGGCGTTGCGCGGGTGCGCGTAATATCGTTGCGCCCGGAGCGACGCATCGCCTGGAAGGCTGCCGAGAATGAACAGCCGCGCGTCCGGGGCGGCAACCGGCGCAAGACCGGTCTTCACCTCATTCACCGGCTTTGCCTTTGGCCCGCTCACCTTTACTGCTCTCGCCCCGTGAACCCCGACCAACTTCGAATCGCGCTCTTCTCGGGCAATTACAATTACGTTCGCGACGGGGCCAACCAGGCGCTGAACCGGCTCGTCGGCTTTCTGCTGCGGCAGGGCGCGAAGGTCCGGGTCTATTCGCCGACGGTCGACACGCCCGCCTTCGAGCCGACGGGCGATCTGGTCTCGCTGCCGTCACTCGCGATCCCCGGGCGCCCCGAATATCGCATTCCGCTCGGCCTGCCGCGGTCCGTCCGCAGCGACCTTGCCGACTTCGCGCCCAATGTGGTTCACATCTCCAGCCCGGACAGGGCGGCGCGAAAGGCCGTCGCCTGGGCTCGTCGCCGCAACATCGCCACGGTGGCATCGGTCCACACCCGGTTCGAAACCTACCTCGCTTATTATCACCTGCAGCTGTTCGAGCCCGCTCTGCGGGCCTACCTTCGCAGCCTGTACCGTCGCTGCGACGCGATTCTCGCACCGGCGGAATCCACTGCCGCCGTCCTTCGCGCCCAACGGATGAACAGCAGCATCCACATCTGGAGCCGCGGCGTCGACAGGGAGCAGTTCAACCCCGGCCGGCGCGACATGGAATGGCGAAGAGGCATCGGCATATCCGACGACGAGCTTGCCGTCGCTTTTCTCGGCCGACTTGTCCTCGAGAAGGGCCTCGACGTCTTTGCTGCGGCGATACAGACGCTTCGCGAGCGCAATGTACCGCACCGACCGCTCGTCATCGGCGACGGTCCCGCGCGCAAATGGTTCAAGGAGCATATGCCGAGCGGCGTTTTCGTCGGTCACCAGGTTGGTGATGACCTCGGCCGCGCGCTGGCGAGCGGCGATGTTTTCCTGAATCCGTCGGTGACCGAAGCGTTCGGGAACGTGACTCTTGAAGCCATGGCCTGCGGCATGCCCGTCGTCGCTGCATCGGCGACAGGAGCGACCAGCCTCGTCCACGACGGCGAAACAGGCATGCTCGTCGAACCCGGCGACGCCCACGCCTTCGCCGATGCGCTCGAGAGCTATGCGAACAACCCCGAACTCAGGCAGCGGCACGGGAAAGCCGGACTGGCCTTCGCGAAGACGCAGGACTGGGACGCGATCAACGCCGCAGTCCTGCACGTCTACGAGACCCTCACCGAGCGCAAGTCACGCGCCCACTAAGCGCCACGCGAACGCCTGCTTCGCGCTTACTTGACCCGCTCGATCCGTTGCGCCGCGTCGTCGAGAATGGCCGCGATTTCGTGGAACAGCTCTTCGTCGAAGCCTTGTCTAGAAATGCGCTGGGTCATGGCAGTCATCAGGTTCTTGACCGCCCGGCCGATCGCGGGACCCGCTTCGTGGCTTTCCTCCGGAGCCAGCTCTCGGAGCCGGTCGAGAAGCTCGTCGGCCTCGTCGCTTCGCTCGTCGAGATAGTCGCGGCCGTCGGACGTGATCTGGAACGGCTTGCGCGAGCCCTCGCCTTCCGCCTCTTCGACCAGTCCCATGTCCTGGAGCAGGGTCAAGGTGGGATAGACGATACCAGGGCTCGGGGCATATTCGCCGCCGGTCATGTCCTCGATCGCGCGGATGAGGTCGTATCCATGGCGCGGCTCCTCGGCGATGAGCTTGAGAAGAACCAGCCTGAGCTCGCCCGATTCGAACATCCGCTTGCGTCCCCGCCGATGGCGATTGCCGCCTCGCCCGCCGCCCGAGCCGTCACCGAAGTCGAAGTGGAACGGGCCCCAGTTGCCGCGGAAACCGTGGCTGCCGGCGAACAGCCCCTCCGGAAAATCCCAATCCTTGCCTCCGAAATGTGCCTTGCATCGCATCGCGCCTCTCCTTCGATAGAGCTAAGATATATCTTAGATGCATCGCGTTCAAGATGCGATGTGCAACTGGGGCGGCGATCATTATCGTGCGCCGCGATGGCCGATCTGTTCGAAACCTCCGCTCCCGCCGACGGTCCGCAGGCGGCGGCGCCCAATGCCCCGCTGGCGGACAAGCTCAGGCCCGCAGCTCTGGGCGACATTGTCGGCCAGGAACATCTCACCGGGCCAGATGGCGCGATCGGGCGGATGGTCACCGCCGGCAAGCTTTCCTCGATGGTGCTTTGGGGGCCGCCGGGAACGGGCAAGACCAGCATCGCCCGCCTTCTCGCTGCTGCCGTAGGGCTTCGATTCGTCGCCATTTCGGCGGTTTTCTCCGGGGTCGCAGATCTGAAGAAGGTGTTTTCCGAAGCGCGCACCGCCGCTCGCGCCGGGCAGCGGACGCTCCTGTTCGTGGACGAGATTCACCGTTTCAATCGGGCCCAGCAGGATGGCTTCCTGCCCTATGTCGAGGACGGGACCGTGACGCTGGTCGGAGCGACGACGGAAAATCCCAGCTTCGAGCTGAACGCCGCGCTTCTCTCGCGCTGCCAGGTCCTGATCCTTCACCGGCTTGACGAGAAAGCGCTGGAGACTCTCGTCGAGCGCGCCGAAACCGAGATCGGCCGCGCCATTCCGCTAACTCGCGAAGCCCGCCAGGCGCTGATCGCGTCGGCCGACGGCGACGGGCGTTTCCTTCTCAACCAGGTCGAGACGATTTTCGACGTCGAGCCCGCCAAGCCGCTCGATCCCGCCGGCATGGCCGCCCTGCTCCAGCGGCGCGTCCCCGTCTACGACAAGGACCGTGAGGGCCACTACAACCTCATCTCCGCGCTTCACAAAAGCCTTCGCGGCTCGGACCCGCAGGCCGCGCTTTACTATCTCGCGCGGATGCTCGTCGCCGGGGAGGAGCCGCTGTACGTCATGCGGCGCCTGACCCGCTTCGCGTCGGAGGATATCGGGCTCGCCGATCCGCAGGCGCTGGTGCAGTGCCTCGCCGCCAAGGACGCCTACGACTTTCTCGGCTCGCCCGAAGGCGAACTCGCGATCGTCCAGGCCTGCCTCTATTGCGCGGTCGCTCCCAAATCGAACGCTGCCTACGCCGCCCAGAAAGGTGCCTGGCGCGCGGCCCGGGACAGCGGTTCGCTGATGCCGCCGGCCCATATCCTCAACGCCCCGACCAAGCTGATGAAGGACATCGGCTACGGCAAGGGCTATGCCTACGACCATGACTCGGAAGGCGGCTTCTCGGGCGCCGATTACTGGCCCGACGAGCTTGAGCCGCAGGATTTCTATCGGCCCACGGACCGCGGCTTCGAGGCGCGCGTTCGGGAGCGGATGCAATATTGGGCCGAGCGCCGCAGCGCGCTACAGTCGGGTCCATCGGAGCAGGGGAGCTAAGCCGCATGTATGAGATGGGACAAGCGAACGGATACTGGCAGGGCCAGATGATGTACTGGGGCCCAAAGGTGCTGATTGCCCTGCTGATCCTGGTCGCGACCTGGATCGTTGCACGCGTGGTCAAGTGGGCGATGCAACGGCTCATCGACCGCATTCCCGCTCTCCGCACCCATACGACCGGCGGCCCGAAGGAAACGGTCGGGCACCAGATCGGCGTAATCGCCAAGCTGATCGTGTGGCTGGTCGGGATCATGGCCGCGCTCAACTATCTCGGCATCGGCGACATACTGGCGCCGGTGAACGCGCTCACCACCTCGATATTCCAATTCCTGCCGCGCCTGATCGGTGCCGGCATCATCTTCTTCATCGGCTACATCATCGCCCGGATCGTTCAGCAGCTCGTCGAGACCGCTCTCACCGCGGTCAACGTCGACGGGTTCCTCGCCCGCATTGGAGTGGGTGAAACGGCCGGGACGGTTCGCACCGCCCCCGAGAACGTCCCGCCGGGAACGACGCCGGGCGCAACCCGGGCCAGCGTCGCCAAGGCCGCGGGAATCGTCTTCTTCGCCTTCATCATCATCCCGGCCGCGATCGCCGCCATCAACGTCCTTGGAATCGAGGCCATCACGGTTCCCGCGACGAACATGCTCAACGAAATGCTCGCCGCGATTCCGAACATCCTCGACGCGGCGCTGTGGCTTGGAATCGCCTATATCGCGGCCCGCTTCATAAAGACCGTAATCGAGGGAATCCTGCCACCGACCGGCTTCGACAACGCCGTGCGTTCCATCGGTGTCGTCCCAGCCACGGCCAAGCCGTCGCGGATCGTCGCCAACATCGCCTTCGTCGCGGTGATGCTTGCAGCCGCGATCGAGGCAGCCCAGCAACTCGGCGGGGCTACCGTCGCAATCTTCCTCGCTCAAATCACCGAGCTTGGCGGGAAGGTGATCTTCGGGACCCTGATCATCGTCACCGGAATATTCCTCGCCCGGATCATCGCCGGGCTGGTCGGAAGCTCAACCGGCGAAGACAGCTACGCACAGGCGCTGGTCCGCTACGCGATCATCGCCTTGTTCACCGCGATCGGGCTCACCTTCATGGGATTGGCCGACCAGATCGTCATTCTCGCCTTCGGGCTCATCCTCGGCTCGGCAGCGATCGCGGTTGCGCTCGCCTTCGGGCTCGGCGGGCGCGACGCGGCGGCAAGGCTGCTCGAGCGCTACGTCGATGAACATTCCCCGGCGCCGGTGCGCAGACGGCCGCGGCCGGCGCAGATCGAGCGGAGCACGCCCGAGGACGAGGACGACGAGCGCCAGCCGCCGCTGGTGTGACTGCGCGGTTCCAGTCCTTCGTCGCCATTGACTGGTCCGGCGCCAAGGGGAAACGGCACAAGGGAATCGCCATCGCGGAGGCGCGTTCGTCCGCAGCGTCGAGCGAGTCGCCGCCGCGGCTGATTCGACCCGGCCACATCTGGTCGCGCGCCGAGGTTCTGCAGTGGCTTCTCCGCCGCGCCGCCAGGGAGCCGACGCTGTTCGGCTTCGACTTCAGCTTTGCCCCGCCGTTTCTCGAACGCGGCGCCTATCTCCCGGGCGAAACGAGCGTTCCCGATAACGCGCGCGATTTCTGGGCCTACGTGGACAGCCGAAGCGACGACGAGGATCTAGGCGCCGCCAGCTTCCTCGAACGGGTGCACAGGCCCCATTTCTATTTCGGAATTGCCGACGGCGTGAAAGCCGACTTCGTTCGCTTCCGCCAGTGCGACCAGCAGTTGAACCGGCAGGGCGGGCGAAAGACGGCGAGCGCTTACGACGCGATCGGCGCCGCCCAGGTCGCCAAGGCCAGCTTTTCCGGAATGCGGCTTTTGCACCGGCTCGACGGCAAGGTCGCGATCTTTCCCATGGACCCACTCCCGAGGCATGGCAGCGCGGTGGTCGAAATCTACACGCGCATTTACCTGCGGCGAGCGGGCATGCCGGGCACGAAGATTCGCACGCGCGAGGCGTTGAACGAAGCTCTGGCCGGCCTGAACAGCAGGCCCGTTCGGCTCCGCTTCGAGCCCAACGACCATCAGACGGACGCGCTGGTGACCGCGGCGGGCATGCGCGAGCTCGCGCGAACCCACCCGCGCGCATTCGCTCCTGAAGGACTGACTCCGCAAATCGCGAGAACGGAAGGCTGGACGTTCGGGATCGTTTGACCCAAATGCCGCGCAAGGCACGTCCTTTTGGCCGGATTAGCTCAGTTGGTAGAGCAGCGGTTTTGTAAACCGAAGGTCGCGGGTTCGAATCCTGCATCCGGCACCATGATCGGCGACGCAATCGCCTCCGTATCGAGGCGTCCAAAGCCGGCTGGGTAGAAGAAACTGCCACGGCGGGGGTTTCCGCATTCCGCATCACGTGCAATCCCATTGCCGATGCAGGAATCCAGAACGATAGACGAAGCGCTCGACGAGCTGAGCGCAATTTACGCAACTTCCGTCGACAATCTGAGATCGGCACTCGAAGCGTTCGTCGAGCGCGGGGAGAAACCTTCTCCGCAGGCGCGCAAGGAGGGGCTGTTCGCGTACCCCGAGCTTCGGCTGCGCTACGAATCGCCGCGGCTGGAGCCGGCCCCCGCCCGCGCCTTCGCGCGTCTCAACCAGCCTGGGACCTATGCGTCCACCATCGCCCAGCCTGCGCTGTTCGCCGGTTACCTCAAGGACCAGCTGAGCCAGCTGGTTCGCGACTATCGAGTCGAGATTTCCGTCGGGCGCTCGAGCAGCGAAATTCCCTATTCCTACGTGCTCGACGGCAGCGGCATCGAACTCGGCGGGGTCAGCACCGCCGAGGTGTCGCGCTGGTTTCCGTCGAACGAGCTCGCCAACATCGGCGACGAGGTTGCCGACGGCACCTGGGTGGAAGCGCCCGGTGCGCCGCGGCCGCTGTCCCTGTTCGACGGGCTTCGGACCGACTTCAGCCTCGCCCGGCTTCGCCACTACACCGGCACCCGCCCGGGCGACTTTCAGCACTTCGTCCTCTTCACCAACTATATCCGCTACGTCGACGAGTTCGTCCGTTTCGCAATCGACGCGCTTCGCGAGGATTCCAGCGGCTACGTGGCATTCTCGACGCCCGGAGCCACCTTCGAGCGCGGCGATCTCAACGATGCCGAAGCGCAGATTGCAGCGGGCAGCTGGCGCAAGCACCAGATGCCTGCCTACCACTTGATGCGCCCCGACCGCAGCGGGATCACGCTGGTGAACATTGGCGTCGGGCCGTCGAACGCAAAGACCATTTGCGATCACGTCGCGGTTCTGCGGCCGCACGTATGGCTGATGATCGGCCATTGCGGCGGGCTTCGGCCGAGCCAGACCATCGGCGATTACGTGCTCGCTCACGCGTATCTCCGCGACGACCATGTCCTCGATTCGCAGCTTCCGGTCGAAATCCCGATTCCGGCGATCGCCGAAGTGCAGACAGCCCTCTTCGACTCGGCGATGACCGTGACCGGAGAACCGGAGGAGAAGCTCAAGAGGCGGCTTCGGACCGGGACCGTCGTGACGACGGACGACCGCAACTGGGAGCTTCAGTTCACCCGCTCGGCGCTTCGCTTCAACCAGAGCCGGGCAGCCGCGATCGACATGGAATCTGCGACGGTCGCCGCACAGGGCTATCGCTTTCGCGTCCCCTACGGGACACTGCTGTGCGTATCGGACAAGCCGCTCCACGGCGAGCTCAAGCTTCCGGGCCAGGCCAACGCCTTTTACGAAACCGCCATCGCCCAGCATCTGCGGATCGGGATCGAGGCGCTCGACCTGCTCAAGAACGAAGGCGACGCGCTCCACAGCCGCAAACTGAGGAGCTTCGACGAACCGCCGCTTCGCTAGCCGGAGATTCGCACCCGGTCGGCGACAGGCGGATTGCTGACCTTTGCGAGCCAATCGACCAAGGCATCGACGTCGACGATCCCGTTGTCCGAAACGTCCGTGCCTGCGGTGAATGCGGTGAGCCCGTCCCCGCCCGAGGCAAGGTAATTGTTGACCGCTACGCGATAGCGCCCGTCCGGAGCGATCCTCTTTCCGCGCAGCCGCATGTCGACGATACGGCTTCCCCCGGGCTTCGAAAGGTCGACCGCATAGGTGAACCCCGCCGACGGAGCGAGGACCGGCGGCCTCGAACCGGCCGGCGCGAACTGCTGCTCGAGCGCGGCCTTCAGCTGCGAGCCGGTCAGGGTCATGACCAGCAGATTGTTCCCGAACGGCATCATCTTGAAGGCGCGGCCGTAGGTGACATCGCCGGCCGGGATCCCGACCCGCACCCCCGTCGCGTTGACGAGCGCAAGCTGGGCCCCGCCCGTATCCGCAGCCTCGGTAGCGGCGAGAGTCGCGTCCGCGATCAGGTCGGCCGCCGGGCTTTCCGCGTCCGTGTCCGAAGCGGGCGCCGGGGCAGCGAGGTGCCCCACGACCCGGTTGGCGACAGGCGCGGCGGCCTTCGAGTAATTGGCGACGAGCGCCGCGATCTTCGGATCGGACGAACCGGCCGCAGGCACCGGGACGTTTCCCGCCGACTGGGCGAGCAACCGGTGAGTCGCCGGATCGAAGCGCATTTCGATGTCGGTGTAGAGATAGCCGTACTTGCCGGCGCTCGTCAGCAGGCGATTCGCGCCGCCCGCGGCAATCGTGCAGGCATAAGCGTTGTGGGTGTGGCCGGAAACGACTGTTGTGATTGCCGGGTCGAGGTGGTCGAGGATGGGAAGGATCGCGCCCGAAAGCCCGTCGCAGCCCTGTTCCGAATAGGTGCCCGGCACCTTGCCGCCCTGGTGAAGCAGCAGGACGATGGCGTCGGCCCCGGCCGCCTTCAATGACGGGACGAGCGCATTGGCAGTCGCCGCTTCGTCGGTGAAGTGAAGCCCCGCGACCCCGGACGGAGTGACCACGGAGGCGGTACCTTTGAGAGTCTCGCCGATGAAGCCGATGCGGATTGGCCCAACCTGGCGGATTGCCGTCGCCGGGAACAGCGTCGACCCGTCTGCCTTGAGGACGTTGGCGGAGAGGTATTCAAAGCCCGCACCCTGGAAGCGCTCCAGCCGGCAGGGCTTGCGGCGGGTATACTTTGCACAGCCGCCGTTCTGCATCCGCAGCAGCTCGGCGCTGCCCTTGTCGAATTCGTGATTGCCGATGGACGCAACGCTCAGGCCGATCATGGTCATCGCTTCAATGGTCGGCTCGTCGAGAAAGTAGGCGCTGGCGAGCGGCGACGCGCCGACCAGGTCGCCGGCAGCGACGGTGATTGTGTTGGCGCGGCCCCTGCGCGCAGTCTCCAGCGCTGCGGCAAGCTCGGCGGCTCCGCCCATCGGCTCGGTCACTTTTCCCGCCGGGGAGGAAACGGTGATCGGCTCGGTCGACGGCTCCAGATTGCCGTGGAAATCGTTGATCGCGAGCATCTGGACCGCGATCGGCGCCCGTGGGGCGGCGACATGCTGCGGCTGGACCGCACAACCCGCCAGCGCGAACAGCGCGCCGGCAAACGCAACTCTAATGTGTCTCACTTGTGCGCTTTCTCCCGCGCTACCGGCTGCGGCTCTGCGTAGATGGCGTTGAGATAGGCGGCGAGCCGGACACCCGCCTGGCTAAGCCTCTGCTCCATCAGCGGCGTGAACTTGTAGACGTAATCGTAGGACAGCCCGGGAAGCTTGTCCTTGTCGGGCGACGGCGGCGGATAGAGCGTATCCCGATATTCCGCGCTTTCGCTGATCCAGTCGCGCGGGTTTACATCCCACCAGCGGATGATGTCCGCGTCGCTGATGTGGCGGCGAAGCTTTGCGGCGAGTTCGCTGAAGGACAATTGCTCGTCGTCGACAAGCATCGAATCCCAGACGGCGTGGAGGTTCGTCGGCTTGCCGAACCAGGTCACCTTCACGTCATTGCCGCCGCGGTCGCAGCACTTTCCGACGTGGAGCGGCTGGTGAAGGTCGCCGACGAGGTGGACGATGAAGCGAAGCGCGAGCTGCTGGTCGGCTCGGCTCGCCTTCGGGTCCTTTAGCACGGCGGTGAAGCGATCGAGCGCCTGCAGCGCATCGCCTTCGGCGGGCGCATGGTCGTAGGTGATCCCGTTAACCGTCACATAGTGCCAGGGCGTTGCCGTCTTGTGCCAGAACTTGCCGGGCGCAGACCGCATCTCGTCAGGCCAGTTGGCCGCCTCGTCCAGGCTTTCGCCCGGCCCGAGAATCTGCTCGACATGGGCTCGAGCGAGACCGGACAGCTGCGCGTCGGCAAGTGCCGCGACAACTCGGTGGCCGGTCTTGCCCCACGCAAGGGCCGGCGCCGGCGCGATCAGGAACGCTGCCGCGACGGCAACAGACAAAGCGTGTTTCATCGTGGAGACTCTCGCAGGTTCGGTTCGGCTGGCGCATGGCCCGTAAACGGCCCTAAGGACAAGAGCATGACGGAAGATGAACTGATAGCACTCGCGCGATCCGCAGCCGAAAACGCCTATGCGCCCTACTCCAGTTTTCGAGTGGGCTGCGCAATCGAATCGGTCGATGGCGAAGTCGTGACCGGCGTCAACGTCGAGAACGCCTGCTATCGCCTTGGCGTCTGCGCCGAACAGAGCGCCCTGTCCGCGGCGCAGCTCGCTTTCGGGCTTGGTAAGGTGGCGCGGATCGCGGTTTCCGGCGGCGAAGGAGCCACCGTCTGCACGCCGTGCGGAGGCTGCCGCCAGGCGATTCTCGAAGCGGCGCAGCTGTCCGGGCGCGACGTCGACATCTTCTGTTCGAGCGGCGACGGGTCAGCTCTCGAGCGGCACCGGATCGGCGACTTGCTCCCGGCAAGCTTCGGCCCGGCGAACCTGAAGACCATCGGCTGAGAGCGACGAATCGCGAACAGATTTCAGCGATTGCCCTCTTCGCGGTGCGGGCATCCCGGCCAGCAGCAGGGTCGGCGCTTGCCCTCCGCGAGATTGGAACATCCCCAGTCGATCCGCTTGCGCCGCGTCTCCGGCTTTTTCGCCAACTCGATCCAGCAGATCCATTCGTTGCGCGCCAGCGGCGTGATGTCGCCCCAGGTGTCGAGCGCCTGGGGGTTGAGCTTAAGCGACTCTTCGAAATCGGCGGACAAGTCGTGGACGACGCCGCCCGGCAGTTTCGTTTCGGCTGGCGCCCTGCCGCTCACTTCAGCTTGATCTCTTTCAACCGCTGCTGGAGGTAATCGTCGGCGGTGATCGGCGGCCATTTCGGCTCCTCGCCCTCCGGCACGGTCCCTGGCAGCGCCTCGATGAGGAAATCGCTTCGGAAGTGCAGGAAGAAGGGCATCGAATAGCGCGCATGGCCACGCCGCTCCGCGGGCGGATTCACCACGCGGTGGGAGGTGGAGCGCAGCTTTCCGTTCGTCAGCCGCTGCAGCATGTCGCCGATATTGACGACCAGTTCTCCGGGCCTGGGCGACACCGGAATCCAGCGGCCGTCTTTCGTCAGTAGCTCCAGACCTGCTTCCTCGGCGCCGAGCAGGAGCGTGATGGTATTGATGTCCTCGTGCGCGCCGGCGCGGACGTGGCTTCCCGGCTCCTGGTCGATGGGTGGATAATGGAGAAGCCGCATCACCGAATTGCCGTCGCGAACGGTATCGGCGAAATAATCCTCATCGATGTCGAGATAGCGGGCGATCGCGCGCAGGATTTTCAGGCCGGAGGTGTCGAACGCGGCGAACAGTTCGGTGAACGTGTCGCGAAAGCTGGGGACTTCGTCGGGCCAGACGTTCGGCGGCATGTGACCGGCGAATTCGTGCCCGGCAGGAAGGTCGCGACCGACATGCCAGAATTCCTTGAGGTCGTGCGCCGTCTGCCCCTTGGCGGTTTCGATCCCGAATGGCGTGTAGCCGCGCGCTCCGCCGCTGCCTTCGATCTTGTACTTGCGCTTCACGTCGTCCGGCAGCGCGAAGAAGGCCTTCGCTTTCTCCTCGGCGCGTTCGATGAGCGCGTCGGGAATGCCGTGGTCGGCAATCACCGCGAAACCATAGTCTTCGAAACTTCGCCCGAGCTCGCAAGCGAAAGAATCGGGGCTTCGATCCGCATCCTTGAGGGACACGGAAGCGATTTCGTCGTGCGTCTTCGTAGCCATGAAAACCTATTAGCAGAAAGCGTTAGGGAAGCATCACCGATGCGAGAGCCGCGCTCATCAGATTGGCGAGCGAGCCGGCGGCAAGCGCCCGCAGGCCGAGGCGCGCGATCACCGGCCGCTGGTTTGGCGCAAGCCCGCCGGTCACCGCCATCTGGATCGCTATGGAGCTGAAGTTGGCAAAGCCGCACAAGGCGAAGATGACGATTGCTCGGCTGCGCGCGTCGAGCAGCGCCGGCCCCATCTGCCCAAGATCGATGAAGGCGACGAATTCGTTGAGGATGATCTTCGTCCCGAACAGGCCGCCGGCAAGCCCGGCCTGGTTCCACGGGATGCCGATCAGGTACATGATCGGCGCGAAGAACCAGCCGACGATCCGCTGGAAGGTGAGATTCTCGATCCCGAACCAGCCGCCGACTCCGGTCAGGATCCCGTTGGCCATCGCCACCAACGCAACGAAGGCCAGGACCATCGCCCCGACGGCGACCGCGAGTCGAACGCCGGTAAGCGCCCCCTGAGAGGCGGCCATGATGACGTTGGCCGGCCGCTCGCCTTCCTCGAAGGTTTCGGCGATTTCGACCTTCTGCTCCTCGACCGTTTCCGTGTCGCTCGGGTCGTCGGGCATGATCATCTTGGCCATCAGCACGCCGCCCGGCGCGGACATGAAGGCGGCGGCGAGAAGGTAGGGGAGATACTGGTTGCCGAGCAGGCTGGCGTAAGCGGCGAGGATCGTGCCGGCGACGCCCGCCATGCCCACGGTCATGACGGTGAACAACCGCGAGGGCGGAAGCGAGGCGAGGTAAGGCCGAACCACCAGCGGCGATTCCGACTGGCCCACGAAGATGTTGGCCGCCGCGGACAGCAATTCGACCCGGCTGATCCCCGTCACCCAGCCGATCGCGCCGCCGACCCAGCGGACCACTCGCTGCATGATTCCCAAGTGATAGAGAATGGCGACCAGGCTCGCGAAGAAGATGATCACCGGAAGCGCAGCAATGGCGAACGTATGCGCGAGCGGGTTGCTTTCGCTGGGGCCGAACAGGAACTCCGTGCCTGTATTCGCATAGCCGAGGAGGTTCGCCACTCCATTCGACAGTCCCTGGATCGCGAGCCGCCCCCACGAAGTGTACAGGACCAGGAACGCGATTGCCGCCTGGAGCGCGAACGATGCACCGACGACCCGAAGCCGGATTGCGCGGCGGTTCGCCGAAATCACCCAGGCGAGCGCAAGAATCACCACGATGCCGGCGAGGCCGGGCAATCTTTCAACCATGTCGATGCGCTCCCCCGAGCTCGCTACAAGACCATGCCCTGCGTAGCGGCTGTTGCCGCTCCGTCCAGCAATTCGAGCGCTTCGGGTGGACTATTTGCGACGAGAAGCTGCTGCCGACGCGGCTTCGACAGGAAGCCGCTGTCGCTGGCATGATCGATGAAGTCGATGAGACCGTCCCAGAAGCCGTCGATGTTGACCAGGCAGAACGGTTTGCTGTGGTAGCCGAGCGCATTCCAGCTCCAGGCTTCGAACAATTCGTCGAGAGTACCGATGCCGCCGGGAAGCGCGAGGAAGCCGTCGGCAAGCTCGGTCATCTTCGCCTTGCGCTCGTGCATCGTCTGGACAGTGTACAGCTCGGTGACGCGCGTGTGCGCCACTTCGATGTCGACAAGCGCCTGCGGAATGACTCCGTACACCTGCCCGCCAAGGTCGAGAACACTGTCGGCGACAAGGCCCATCAGGCCCAGCTTGCCGCCGCCATAGACGAGCTCGATCTGCCGCTCGACCAGCGCCCTGGCCGTCTCGCGGGCGCTGTCAGCGAAGATGGTCCGCGATCCGGGCGCGGAGCCGCAATAGACCGCGACGCGCTTGAGAGTTTTCACAGCTTCACCAGCTCCTTGAGATTGGCTTCGGGCCGCGCGCCATAATGGGCGATCACTTCCGCGGCCGCCGCCGCGCCTGCTTCCAGCCCGCGCCGCAGCGAGTGTCCGCGACAGCGCGCCACGATGAAGCCGGCCGCAAACAGATCGCCGGCCCCGGTGGTGTCCACCACCTTCGCTACCGGGGCCGCCGGAACGTCAACGCGCTCGCCCGCCTGCGCCGCGATGGCGCCCTTGGCGCCGCGAGTGACGACGAGCGTGGAGACCTTCCCGGAAAGCGAATCGAGGCATTCGCCGATTCCGCTGCAGCCGGTGAGGTGGCGCACCTCGTCTTCGTTACCGAAGAGGATATCCACCAGGCCCGCGTCGATCATGCCCATCACGCCTTCGCGGCGGTCGCCCAGCGACAGGCTTTCGGACAAGGTGAAGGCCACCGTCCGCCCCGCATCGCGCGCGATGCGTGCTGCCTCCAGCATCGCTTGGCGCGGCCGCTCCGGCCCCCACAAATAGCCTTCGAGGAAAGTGACGCTCGCCGATGCGATCAGCTCGGCATCGAGCGCCTTCGTCGTCAGCTCGTAGCTGGCGCCGGGGCAGGTGTTCATGGTCCGCTGGGCGTCGGGCGTGACCAGGATGAGGCAGCGGCCCGTGGGCGGCGGGGGAGCCATCGGCGCGGTTGCGAAACGAACGCCGAGCGCGCGCATGTCGTGCGCGAAAACCTGCCCGAACTGATCGTCGGCGGTCTGGCCGATGAAGCCGGCATTCGCACCGAGAGCCGCGACTCCCGCCATGCTGTTGGCGGCCGAGCCGCCGCTGATTTCCCGCGCCGGACGCATGGCGCCGTAAAGCTCGTCGGCGGAATCGGTGTCGAGCAGCTGCATCCCGCCCTTGGCCAAGCCGCGCTCGGCAAGAAAGGAGTCATCGCACGTCGCGATCACGTCGACCATTGCGTCGCCGACGGCGATCACATCCAGGCGAGGCTGAGTCATTGCGGGCGCGCTAGCCGCCACGCGCCGAGACGGTCAACGGCGCTTCGCTTGAATCCCCCCGTCGAGCCGCTAACCGTTGCTGATGGACACTGCCGATACCAGCGCACAACCGCGCGTTCCCCTCTCGCTCTTCGCTTATGCAATCTTCTACGGCGGAATGGTCTGCATCGCCGGAGTGCTCGGCAACAAGCAGGTCGCTCTCGGGCCGCTCGCCGTCGAGGCGGGGATTTTCGCCTTCCTCCTTCTGGTGGTGACGTCCAGCGCGACTGCCGAGCTGCATGGCCGAGCAACGGCCAACAGGCTCGTGTTGTTCGGATTCGTGCCCCTGCTCGTGTCCATTGCGCTGACCGTGACCGTGCTCGCCCTGCCCGCTTCGCATGACATGCCGTCCGATCGTCTTTCCGCCTTCACCACCATGATGGGCGCGACTCCGCGAATCTGGCTCGGCGGGATCGTCGCCTACGGCGTTTCGCAATTCCTCAACGTGACGATCTTCAGCCGCCTTAAGTCGAGCGAGGGGCGCAGCCTGCTGTGGCTTCGGGCAGGAGTGTCGAGCGTGCTGAGCCAGATCGTCGACACGCTCATCTTCATCAGCGTCGCTTTCTACGGGGAGTTCCCGATTGGCGGCCTGCTCGCCGGGCAGATGGCCGCGAAGGTGACCCTGTCCATCCTTCTTGTCCCAGCCCTCACCTATGCCGCGGTCGCGCTCGGAAGACGCCTCGATTCGGCTCCTTAACCTGTGTTGAATCGGCAACAGCCGTCGCAATTTCCGATGGCGGCAACAGCCGTCATTCAACTGTAGCTGGACTCCTTGTAAGCGGCTCATGTCATCGGGGTTCCCCCGAGTCGTCACCTTTTCATTTTTAGTAGTGTCCTGGGGGGACCAATGAACAAAGCCATTCTGCTCAGCGGCTGCGCGCTGCTTGTCACTCCGGCTGCCGTATTCGCGCAGTCGACCGGTACCACGACATTCGAAAACCAGACGGTCATCGTCACCGGCAAGCGCTCGCAGGAAGTCGCCGGAGTCGTCGTTCCCGCGACCACCAAGGCGCGCAACGTCCTGACCCAGGATTTCATCAGCCGGCAGCAGCCCGGCCAGTCGGTCGACGACATCATCAATTTCATTCCGGGCGTCAGCTTTCAGAGCAACGGCCCCTACGGGGATGCCGGCGGAACGCTGACCATCCACGGCTTCAACGCCAACCGTATTTCGCAGACGTTCGACGGTGTCCCGATGAACAATTCGGGCAATTACGCGCTCTATTCCCAGGAGCAGCTCGACCCCGAGCTCATCAGGGAAGTCAACGTCAGCGCCGGCTCGACCGACATCGACAGCCCGACCGCGTCGGCCACCGGCGGAACCGTCAACTACGTGCTTCGCGACCCGACCAAGGAGCGTCACGTGCGCGTCCAGAGCTCGTTCGGATCGTGGAACTTCGCCCGCTTCTTCGGTTCATTCGACACCGGAACGCTCAACAGCTGGGGCACCCGCGCCTTCGTCGCGGCGAGCAACCAGCGCGATCACAATCCGTACGATCCGGGTTCGGAGATCAACAAGACGCAGCTCAACGGCAAGATCTACCAGCCGCTGGGAACCGGCGACGACTTCGTCTCCTTCAACGCTTTCTACGTCAAGAATCGCGGTCAGAAGTTCAACGACTTCACGCTCGCGACCTTCCCCGATTCCTCAACGGACACGTCGCTCCAGCCGCCCGATTGCCGCACGACCACGCCGGTCCCGGGCGCTGCCGATTACGCCAACCACTGCGGCCAGACCCGCTACGGCTACTACGGCTATGGCCAGAACCCGGCCGACATCCTTCGCCTGCACGTCAATTCGCGTGTCACGCTCGCCCCCGGGCTGATCATGACGCTCGAGCCGAACTATGAGCACACGGAAGCCAACGGCAGCGGCCAGGTCGTCGCGACCGAAGGCAATTACCGTTACACCGTCAACGGCCAGACCATCTTCGGCTACATCGGCGGATCGCCGAACTTCGGCGGGGTCGACCTCAACGGCGACGGCGACACGCTCGACACGGTGCTCGTGGACGCGCCGTCGAACACCGTCACCAGCCGCTACGGGATCATCGCCAACCTCATCTACAAGGTGAACCCGCAGCACGAGTTCCGCGTCAACTACACGCTCGACCACGCCCGCCTGCGCCAGACCGGCGAGGTCGGCTACATCGGGCCGGACGGGCGCCCGCTCAGCTGGTTCCCGGCTCATAACCCGATCGAGGACGCCACCGGCCAGCCGATCGAGAAGCGCGACCGCCTCTCCTACTCGGTCCTGAACCAGGTCGCCGGCCAGTATCGCGGCAAGTTCCTGGATAACCGGCTCGTCGTCGACCTCGGCGTGCGGCTTCCGTTCTTCTCGCGCGACCTGAACAACCACTGCGTGTCGGAATCGGGCGGCAACGGCTATGTCGACTGCTTCAACGATCCGGCCTCGCAGGCCGCGTTCCTTGCAGCGCACCCGAGCTATCAGCCTCCGCAGAAGCGTAGCCTCGACTATAACAAGCTGCTTCCGAGCGCCGGCTTCACCTACGACTTCACGCCGGCAACGCAGGCGTTCTTCAACTTCTCCGAAGGACTGCAGGTGCCCAGCACGGACGTTCTGTACGACGCGTTCGCGTTCGCGCCTGACGATCCGCAGGCCTATCCGAAGCCGGAGACGACGAAGAACTTCGAGGGCGGACTGCGGTACAAGTCGAGCAAGGTGCAGGCGCAGCTTGCCGGCTGGTACACCGACTTCCAGAACCGCATCGAAAATTCGCTGGTCCCCGACCCGCAGAACCCGGGCCAGTACATCAGCGTCTACACGAACCTCGGCACCGTCCATAAGTACGGCGTCGATGCGAACATTGCCTGGGCGCCGGTTCACCAACTGTCGCTCTATGCGTTCGGATCGGTGCTTCACTCGAACATCCTCGACGACGTCAACGGCGGCGTCTGCGGATACAGCGACGTTCGCTACGGCAATCCGGCCGGCGGCACCTCCATCTGCGAGACCGAAGGCCAGCCGATCGTCTACCAGACGGCGGGCAAGCAGGAGGCGGGATCGCCGACCTACATGCTCGGCGGACGGATCCAGGGCAACTTCCGCTACTTCGAGGTCGGTGCGCAGGCCAAGCTTACCGGTCCGCGCTACGTCAACGACCAGAACACGCCGATCTACCCGTTCCCGGCCACCAGCCCGATCACCTATCCGGCCAAGACTCCGGCCTACACGGTGGTCGACCTCGACGCTCGGCTGAGCCTGGCGGCGTTCGGCGGCAACCCGGACAGCTTCCTGCAGTTCAACGTCCGCAACCTGTTCGACAAGTTCTACGTGTCGGGCTTTAACGGCCAGGTCTCCAACAACGCCTACGGTGCGCCGTACGTCTATGTCGGAGCGCCGCGCACGGTGAGTGCAACGCTCAACATCGAGTTTTAGGAATTAGGAACTCGTCAGTTAAGGCCTGAAAGGAGGGCGTCCGCAGCAATGCGGGCGCCCTTTCTTTATATGCCCTGCCGCTGACTGACTGGCCGGTGCGCTCTTTGGAACCGGGCACGATTACGTCGCTTGTCTCTGGGTGAGCTGGAGCAATATCGCACTTGGAACGGCCGCGGGCATGGGCACGGCCGCGGCGACCCTTGCCGGTGGATTGCCGGTGCTTTTCGGGCGCGAAACGTCCGATTCCTCGCAGAGTGCGATGCTCGGATTTGCCGCCGGCGTGATGATGACCGCGTCCTACACGTCGCTGATCGCGCCCGCCGTCGCGTTTGCCAGCGGCCGGGGAGCAAGCCAGCTTTCGGCGGCGCTCCTGGTCTCCTTTTCGGTTCTTCTCGGGGCACTCTCGCTGGACCTGCTTCGCCGCAACAGGCTGGTGGCGAAGTGGGAGTCGGGCCAGGGCCGGTCGGCGGCAACCAGCGTGTGGCTTCTGATCTTCGCCATGACCGCCCACAACCTGCCCGAAGGCGCCGCGGTCGGCGTCGGATTCGGCGCGGGCGAGCCTCACATCGGCATCAGCACGGCGATCGGAATCGGAATCCAGGATGTCCCCGAAGGGCTTGCCGTCGCGGCAGCCTTGCTGAGCATCGGCTACGGCCGCTGGCGCGCCGTCCTCGTGGCCGGGGCGACCGGCCTCGTCGAGCCAGTCGGTGCCTTCCTGGGGGCCGCGCTCGTGGCGCTGGTCTCGGCCTTGCTCCCGTGGGCGATGGGCTGGGCAGCCGGGGCCATGCTCTACATCGTCGCGGCCGAGCTTATCCCCGCAGTCCACTCCAATTCCAGCGGCCGCGGGCCCGTGGCGGCAATCGTCGTCGGGCTGGTGGCGATGCTCTTCCTCGACAGCGCTTTGTCGTAGGACCCGTCGTTCAGACGTCGAGCTCGACCCACATCGGCGCGTGATCGCTGCTCTTGTCCCACCCGCGCGGCGTGCGGTCGACGCCGGCGGCCTTCAGTTTCGGAGCGAGGGCGGGACTCAAAAGCGCGTGATCGATCCGGATTCCCGCATCGCGCTGGAACGCGTTCCGCCAATAGTGCCAGAACGTATAGAGTCGCTTGCCCGGGTGAAGCTCGCGGACGGCATCGATCCAGCCTTCCCCCAAGAGTTCGGCGAACGTCTTTCGGGCCTCGGGCGCGAACAAGGCGTCGTCGATCCACCGTTCCGGCTTGTACACGTCCTCCTCGGTCGGGATGACATTATAGTCGCCGATCAGTATTGCCGGCACCTCATTGTCGATCAGCTCCTGTGCATACGCCTTCAGCCGGTCGAGCCACTTCAGCTTGTAATCGAACTTCGGCCCCGGGCTCGGATTGCCGTTGGGCGCATACATGTTCCCGACCAGAAGCCCGCCGACCGCGGCCTCGATGTAGCGGCTCTGGTCCGGGTCGGGGTCTCCGGGAAGGCACCGCCTCGTCTCGTGGAGTTCTCCGCAGCGGCTCAGCAAGGCGACTCCGTTCCACCTTTTCTGCCCGTGCCAGATCGCGCCATACCCCGCTTTCTCGATTTCTTCGGCCGGGAAGTTGTCATCGCTGGTCTTGAGCTCCTGCAAACCCACGATGTCGGGCCGGAACTCGTCCAGCCAGCGAAGGAGGATCGGCAATCGGCTGCCGATTCCGTTGATGTTGTAGCTGGCGATTCGAAGGCTCATGCCCGCACGAACCCCACAGCGGGGCTGCGGGTCCCTTTCTTCGGCATCTCGCGAGGCCGCGCTTGCAGCCAATCGCGCGCTCGCCCATTTGCATTAACAGCGGGCGAAACAGTGGACATTTTCGTTGCGGCAGGAGAACGAGAGCGGCGATGGCATTGGACTTGTACCAGAGACTTGGGCTCAAGCGCGGCGCGAGCGAGGCCGAAATCAAGAAAGCGTACCGGAGCCTCGCCAAGCAGCTTCACCCGGATCGCAACAAGGACAATCCCGAAGCGGCAAAGCGCTTCGGTGAAGTCACCCAGGCCTACGACCTGCTTTCCGACAAGGACAAGCGCGCCCAGTACGACCGCGGCGAGATTGACGAGGAGGGCAATCCCAAGATGCCCTTCGGCGGCGGTTTCGGCGGTGCCCGGCCGGGAGCCGGCGGCGGCGCCGGACCTCGTCCCGGCCAGGGCGGCTTCGAAGGATTCCAGACCGAATTCGGCGATGCGGCCGACCTGAGCGACCTGTTTGAGGGCCTGTTCGGAGCCAACGCGGCCCGAAGCGGGCGTGGCGGCGGCTTCGGCGGCTTTCGCCAGAGGGCACAGCCGCCGCCCCGAAAGGGCGCGGACGTCGGCTATCGGCTCAAGGTCCCGTTCGTGGACGCGGCAACGCTCGCTCCCCAGCGAATCAAGCTCGCCGACGGGAAGACGATCGACCTGAAGCTGCCGAAAGGCGTGGAGAACGGAACCAAGATCCGCCTCGCCGGCAAGGGCCAGCCAGGACCCGGCGGCAACGGCGACGCGATCGTCACCGTCGCCGTCCAGCCCCACCCTTTCTACACCCGCGAAGGGGATGACATCCGCCTGCGCCTGCCGGTAACGCTGAAGGAAGCGGTGCTGGGCGCGAAGGTGAAGGTACCGACTCCCGAAGGACCGGTGATGATGACGATCCCGGCGGGAAGCTCGTCCGGGCGCGTGCTTCGCCTCAAGGGACGCGGCTTCACCGCACGCAACGGAAACCGGGGCGACGAGCTGGTCACTATAGAAATCGACATCCCGGCGGACGACTTGGAACTGAGGGGATTCGCCGAAGGATGGGCCGGCGGCGGCAACCCGCGAAGCGGGCTCGGAGTTTGAAACTGCTTCGAATCGCGTAGAAGCAGCCACCAATGCGGGATGTCTCTCCACTTTCCCCCGAACAACGGCGCAAGCGGCTTGCAAGTGCGAGCGCCGCTTTCGGTCCCGATGTCGCGCGGCGGCTCAGGCCGCACCACCACGTGTGGGAGGTCGTGAAGCGGATCGCGGTCGGCGTCTACAACGACGGCTTCATTCACGCCGGCAACCTCGCTTACCTGTCACTCCTGGCGCTGTTCCCCTTTCTCATCCTCGCCGCGGCAGTCGCTCACCTGTTGGGGCAGAGCCAGGATGCGCAGCTGACTGTCGCCAACATCCTGTCGCGCCTGCCCCGAAACGTCGCCGGGACTCTTCGCGAGCCGATCCACGAAGTCCTCGAATCGCGAACCGGCCCCTTGCTGTGGCTTGGCGCGATCGTCGGTCTTTGGACCGCCGCCAGCTTCATCGAAACGATTCGCGACATCCTCCGCCGCGCCTACGGAGTGAAATTCTCCGCACCATTCTGGGAATATCGGCTCGGCTCCATCCTGCTGATCCTCGCTGCCGTCCTCCTGCTCATGATCGCCTTCGCGGCGACCGTCGCGCTGAGCTCGGTTCATCACCTCCTGCTCGACTGGTTCCCGTTTGCGACCGGCGTAGAAACGGCGCTCGGCCTGTCGCGGCTCGTCCCAGCCGCAACCCTGTTCCTGACCTTCTACGCATTATTCTATGCGCTCACCCCGTCGCGCTATCGCAAGCATGGCTGCCGAAAATGGCCCGGCGCGCTTCTGATCACCGTGTGGTGGATCGTGACGGTCGAACTCTTGCCGATCGTTCTTGGCCTGTTTGGCGGCTACAGCCTCACCTACGGCAGCCTCGCCGGAGTGATGATCGCGCTCATCTTCTTCTTCGTCGTGGGCGTGGGGGTGGTAATCGGCGCCGAACTCAACGCCGCTCTGGCGGAATACGAACCGACTGCCCTAAAGGGCGAAATCTACAGCGGGCCGTTCACGAACGAGCTCGAGATCGAAGAGCCATCGCCCGGCGAAGACGTCGGCGTGGAGCTTGAAGGGGATGAGCTTTGAGCGGACTGATGCAGGGCAAGCGCGGGTTGATCATGGGTCTTGCGAACGACCGCTCGCTTGCGTGGGGAGTCGCCAAGGCCCTGGCCGACCAGGGCGCGGACCTCGCTTTCTCCTACCAGGGCGAAGCGCTTGAAAAGCGGGTCCGACCGCTGGCCGGGCAGCTTGGCTCCGACAGGCTCATCAATTGCGACGTCAGCAGCATGGAGGCTCTCGACGCCGCCTTTGCCGAGCTGAAGGAGCAGTGGCAGACTCTCGATTTCGTGGTCCACGCCATCGGTTTCTCCGACAAGAACGAGCTTCGCGGCAAATTCGTCGACACCAGCCTCGACAATTTCCTCATGACGATGAACGTCTCGGTCTACAGCTTCATCGCGGTCGCACAGCGCGCCCGGGCGATGATGAACCCGGGCGGCTCGCTCCTGACCCTGACCTATTACGGGGCCGAAAAGGTCATTCCCCACTACAACGTCATGGGCGTCGCCAAGGCGGGGCTGGAGGCGAGCGTCAAATATCTTGCCATGGACCTTGGCCCCGAGGGCGTGCGCGTGAACGCAATTTCGGCCGGTCCGATCAAGACTCTCGCGGCCAGCGGAATCGGGGACTTCCGCTACATCATGAAGTGGAACGAATATAATTCGCCGCTTCGCCGCAACGTCACCATCGAGGACGTCGGCGGAGCCGGCCTGTACCTCGTTTCCGACCTGGCGAGCGGAGTCACCGGCGAAATCCACCACGTCGACGCCGGCTACAACGTCGTTGGAATGAAGGCCGAGGACGCACCGGATATCAGCACCGTCTAGGGAACGGGCAGAGCTTCAGCAGCTTCGAGGCGCTTCCACCATTTGCCCCGGCGCTTCACCGGGCCGGATTTCAGCACCGTGCGCCGGAACAGGCGCGCCGAAACCGTGACGACCACTCCGATCCACACCGCCTGCCAGACAATCGCGACCAGGTGCGGCCACAATTCGGGTTTCTCGGCTGCTCTCGCCACCATCACCAGCGGCGACGAGAGGGGGAAGACCGCGCCCGCAATCGCCATCGTCGAATTGGGCGACCCGACCGCTAGCGCGGCAAAGCCGAAGATCAGGACCTGCGCGACCGTCGCAGGCATGGACAAGGTCTGGACTTCGCGAACCGTCGAGGCCTGCGCGCCGATGCTCAGGAACACCGAGCCGAGAAGCAGGTAATTCATCGCAAAATAGACGAGGGTCAGCAAAAGGAAGACAATCGAGCCGACGGCAGGCGTCGGGATGGAGGCCGCTCCACCGCTGGTGAACATCGATACTGCGGCCACTCCGACCGACAGCCATACCGCGATTCCGACCAGCGACGTCGCCAGCATCGCGAACAGCTTGCCGATGAAGATCGATTCGATTGGCACCGCCGCGGCGAGCACTTCGATCACCTTGTTCGATTTTTCCTCGATCAGTTGCGACAGCGTCATGCCCGCCAGGATGATCGTCAGGAAGAACAGGATCATCTGTCCCATTTGCGCGGTGATCGCGCGGCTTCGGTCGACGGCCCCGCTCGACCGCTGAATCGGCGTCACCGCGACCGCTGGAACGTCGGACTGCGCGGACTGAAGCAGCATCGACACCTGCCCCGCGACGGTTCCGTCGCGCTCTACTGCGCCGGTGAGATGCGGGTGGTCGAAGCCGCCGGTAAGGACCGCGACGACCGAATGCCGCTTCGATTGGAGAAGCGTGCGGGTCTGCTCGGCGGAATCGCCCTCTGGCGCGACCTTCACGAGCTCGATCATCGACCGGTCGCCCATCGCGGCACTGAGCGTCTTGCGCGCCGCTGCGAGCTTCCCGAATTGCGCTGCAGGAGCAACGACCGCGATCCGCGGCTGCTCGGCCTTGCTTGCCACATGCGCGCCGATGCCGCCGAACAGCGCGCCGATGAGTACCGGGAACAGCGGCCCGATCAGGAAGAAGATGAACGCCTTGGAAAATACCGTCGCGGTGAAATCGCGTCGGCCGATGACGAAGGCGGATTTCAGGAGACGGTTCATCGGGGCCCCTCGGTCATGGCCTTGGCGGCCGCTTCGCCGGCGATGGCGACGAAGGCGTCGTGAAGCCCGGGCCGCTCAATAGCCAGCGTCTCGATGCCAGCGCCGCCGTCGATCAGCGCCTTGAGCAACGGCTCGGGTCCGCTCTTGGGGAGTTCGAACACCCACTCGCCGCCTTCGCGACGCGCATCGGCGGGGATGGCGCTTCGCCACGGACCGTCGTCATTGCGGGTTCGCAGGCGAACGATGGGGCGGAGCGTCGCTCTAGCCGCATCGACGGCGCCTTCGAACGCCAGCCTGCCCTTCGCGACAATGGCGATCCGCTCGCAAAGCCGCTCCGCGTGGGCGATCACGTGGGTCGAAAAGATCACCGTCGCGCCGGCCTTGGCCTCGCTGCGGATCAACTCTTCGAGTCGGGCCTGGTTGATGGCATCGAGGCCGGCGAACGGCTCGTCGAGGACGATCAGCCGCGGCCTGTGGACGATCGTTCCGAGCAGCTGGACGGTCTGCGCCATGCCCTTCGAGAGCGTCCGGATCGGCTTTCGCGCCCATTCGCCAAGCCCGTGTTCGCTGAGCAGCGTGTCGGCCCGCCGGCGGCCCTCGGCGAGCGAAAGACCGCGAAGGGCGCCCATGAATGCGATGGCCTCGCGGCATTGCATTGCCGGGTACAGCCCGCGCTCCTCCGGCAGGTAGCCGATCTCCCGCGCCGCATCGAGCGGCCGCTCGTGGCCGAGGACGCAGCGGCTTCCGCTCGACGGGTCGATGATCCCCAGCAGCATCCGCAAGGTCGTTGTCTTGCCGGCGCCGTTGGGCCCCAGAAGGCCGTAAATCGAACCCGACGGGACCGCCAGGCTGACGTCCGTTACGGCTCGAGTCTCCCCGAAATCCTTGGCCAGGTCCTTGGCTTCGACGGCCCATTCACCAGATTGCGCTTGCCGGGACGCGTCTCGAAGCACCGGAATTCCTTAGGGAAACGAACGAAGGGCGGTATTCAGGGGTCGTGGATAGAAGCGAACAGCTTAAGGAAGCAATACGTGGCGAGGCCAGGCGGATCGGCTTCGATGCTTGCGGCTTTGCGTCCGCCGATGCGCCGAGCGAGCACGGGGCCAACCTGATGCGCTGGATCGCCGAAAATCGCCACGGCAGCATGGAATGGATGGAAAGCCGCGCACACCAGCGCGCGTCCCCGACCGCGCTGTGGCCCGACGCCCGCTCCGCCATAGCGCTTGGAATGAGCTATGCGCCCGAAACCGATCCGCTAGCCCTGGCGGACGAGGGGTCGCTCGGACGGATTTCCGCCTATGCGCAGGGCGGCGACTACCACAAGACGGTGAAAAAGGGGCTCAAAGCGCTAGCTCGCTGGCTCGTCGACGAGTCCGGATGCGAGCTCAAGGTGTTCGTCGATACAGCACCGGTGATGGAAAAGCCGCTCGCCGAAGCGGCCGGCATCGGCTGGCGCGGCAAGCACACCAACCTCGTCAGCCGCAAGCACGGCAGCTGGCTGTTCCTTGGCGTCATTCTCACCAGCCTCGACATCGAACCCGACCAAAGCGCGGACGATACCTGCGGGTCGTGCACGCGTTGCCTCGACGCTTGCCCGACACAGGCGTTCGACGGCCCGCGCCGGATCGATGCGCGCAAGTGCATTTCCTACCTGACGATCGAGCATCGCGGGCCCATTCCGGACCGATTCCGCCACGCCATCGGCAACCGGATCTACGGCTGCGACGACTGCCTTGCCGTGTGTCCCTGGAACCGCTTCGCCGATTCCGCCGCCGCCAATAGCGCCTTCCTTCCGCGCGAAGAGCTCAAGGCACCCGATCTCGCGTCGCTCCTGGCACTCGACGACAGCGCCTTCCGCGAGAAATTTTCCGGTTCGCCAATCAAGCGCATCGGAGTCGCCCGGATGATCCGCAATTGCCTGATCGCTGCGGGAAACAGTGGAGATCGCGAACTCCTTCCGGCGATCTGCCGGCACCTCGATTCAGACGACGAGACGATCGCCGAAGCCGCGCGATGGGCGCTGTCGCAGCTTCAGGGCGCTTCGATGGAGTCGATGCAGACCGCCTGATCGATGGGCCCCAAGGCGCGCGTACGCGTGTCGACGTAGGTGACCCGGTGCGGCGCATTGCCGCTGGGATACAGGTAAGCGTCGAGCACGCATTCCCTGCTCCTGAACTGCAGCTTGAGGCTGTCGCCCTCGCGGACCTGCAACGCCGGCCTCCCCAGCCTGTGGAGCAGCTGCTCGACGGTCAGTCCGATGATCTGCCCGCGGGTGTGCTGCGATTGCGCGGCGGGCGGAGCCTGCGGAACGCCGCTCGGCTTGGGCGCGGTCGCGCAAGCGGCCAGGAATAGCAGTGGAGGAGCCGCCAGGAGCAAGCGCATCGGCAGTGAATGGCCGCACCGCGCGGCGGGCGCAAGTTGCCTCGCGCCGAAGCCACCGCTAGGCGCGCCCGATGAACCAGAAAACCGTAGATGTGCTGGCGATCGGCAACGCCATCGTCGACGTCATTGCCGATGCCAATGACGAATTCCTCGACCGCCAGGACCTGAAGAAGGGCTCGATGCGGCTCATCGACGAGAAAGAGGCGGAAAGCCTCTATGCCGAGATGGGCCCGGGCCGCGAACTTAGCGGCGGATCGGCGGGCAATACCGCCGCCGGCCTGGCTGCGCTCGGATGCCGTGCCGCCTTCATCGGCCAGGTCGCGGACGACGAGCTCGGCGACATCTACCGCCACGACATCGAAAGCATGGGAATCGACTTCCTGGCACCGGCACGAAACGATGTCGGTGCAACTGCGCGCTGCCTGATCCTCGTCACGCCGGACGCCCAGCGGACGATGAACACCTTCCTCGGTGCGGCGCAGAAACTGGATGCGAACGTCATCGATCCCGACGCAATCGCCGCCGCGCGAATCGTCTACGTCGAAGGCTATCTGTGGGACCCGGAGCAACCGCGAGCCGCCATCGAGGCCGCGATCGACCACGCCCGTGCCGCCGGCACGAAGGTCGCGTTCACTCTGTCCGACGGTTTCGTCGTCGAGCGCCATCGCGCCGATTTCCTGCGCCTGATCGACCAGGGCAAGATCGACATCCTGTTCGCCAACGAACAGGAGATCCTCCACCTCGCCCGGGGGACCGACCTGCAATCCGCGCTGGAAGAGTTCGCGCCCAAGGTACCAACCCTGGTCGTCACTCGCAGCGAGCACGGCGCAGTCGCGACGTCGGACGGCGAACACGCGCACGTGCCCGCGGAGCCCATCGACCGGCTCGTGGACACGACCGGCGCGGGCGACCTGTTCGCCGCCGGATTCCTGGCGGGCCAGTCGCGCGGCAAGAGCCTCGAGGATTCGCTCCGGCTTGGCGCGATTGCCGCGTCGGAGGTTATCCAGCACTACGGCGCCAGGCCGGAGATTGACCTTGCCGCCCTTGCGGGGCCTCTCCTCAAATAGGAAAAAGGCCCCGGCATTTCTGCCGGAGCCCTCCCCCTGTTCAAGCTAAACCTGCTTGGCCTCAGCCGCGTTCCGGCGCGGGCGGAGGCGGCGGCGGCGGCGGAGCCGGGCAGGCGTCCGTCGCCAGGATCACCGATCCGTCCGGGCACGTCTGGGTCGCCGGAGCCGCGGCCGGCGGCGGCATCGGTGCCGGCGGAGCGACATAAGGCGCCGCCGCCCGCGGCGGAGAGAAGGCGGCGCGCAAGGTCAGACCGAACGTTCGCGGCTCGCCGAGGAAGGCTCCGTAAAGCTGCGTCGATCGCGGATAGAAGCCCGCCTCGACCCCACGTTGCGTCCCCGAGCCCTGGATCGGCGAATCGAATGCGACCTGCTCGTAGTTCTGGTTGAACAGGTTCTGCGCCCACAGCTCGACCGACCAGGCGTTATCGCGGCCGCGAACGCCGATGCGCGCATTCACCACCGTGAACCCATCCTGGTACTTCTCGATGTCGAGGTCCGACCCGGTATTGAACCCGCTCATGTAGCGGGCGTCGGCGTAAACGAGGCCGCTCATGCCCGTTCCGCCGATCGGCGGGGTCCAGGCCACTGCTCCGGTGACGGTCCACTTGTTGGCGTTGGAGATGGTCCGCCCGGGAAGCTGGAACAGCGCATTGGTCAGCGGTTTTCCGCCCGCACCCACCAGGTTATCGCGATACTTGGTGTCGGCGTAGGTAACGGCCGCGTTCAGGTCCAGGTACCGCATCGGCCGGGTAAACGCCTCGACCTCCACGCCCTGGCTGCGAACGCCGGCCTTGGTGCCGCCGGTGCATGCACCGGTCGTGGGATCGTTGTCGGTGTCGGCTCCGGCGAGGTCGTTCTTGCAGCTGTTGATGTTCTCGACGATGAAGTTGAGGCCGTTGAACGTGTTGAGCTGGAAATCGGTAAACAGCTCGTGGAACAGCGCCACGTTAAGGTCGAAACCCCGGCCGTTGTACTTGATGCCGATCTCGGTCGCATCGTTCGTCTCGGGCCGGAACTGCAGGTCCGCACCGCTTGCGATGGCACCGCCGCAGCCGGGCTGGCCGGCAGCGACGCAGACGGCGCCGTTGCCGTTTGCGCGAGTCAGCGCCGAGCGGTCGAGGTTGAAGCCACCCGCCTTGTAGCCCCGCGAGTAGCTGGCGTACGTCAGCAGTTCGGGAGTCGGCTTCCAACTCAGGACGACCGTTCCCGAAAGCTTGTTCTCGCTGCGGCTGTCGTTGATTCCGAAGCCGCCTGCCCCGACCGACGGAATGACGCAAGGAAGCGTCTGCAGGCTTGCGATTGCGGCCGAATAGAAGCTGCACAGGTTGAGGTTGTCGGACATGCTGCCGTGCAGCGTCTTCTTCTCGTGCGTGTAGCGGGCCCCGACGGTCAGATCGACGGTCGGGAGAATCGAGAAGATGTTGTGGGTGAACAGCGCCCAGTTGGTGGCGTCCTGTTTCCACAGGTCGTTGGCGCCGTTGCCGTTCATCGTCGCCGGACCAAGCGTCCCGTAAGCCAGGTTCGTGAAGCCGCTATCGGTAAACGGAGCACCCGAGAAGTCGGTCGTGACGAACGGGTCGGACGGCAGCCGCGCGAAGGCGCTGAGGACCGTGAACTGGCCGGCGATTGCCGCCTGCGCCGCGGGATCGCCCGCCGCCGCCAGATATTGCGCCTCGAGCGCCGAGCGGACGCCGTTCGCGACGGCCGGGTTGAAGCAGGTCGGCGATGCGCCAGGGGCGAGGATGGCGGAGCCTACCGCCGGGTTGGCCGCGAAATTCGCCGCGACGAGGCAGTTGCTGTAGCGCGCATAGTCCTGTCCGTAGGCGAGGTTGTCCGCCACCTTCAGCTTTTCGTCGGCGAAGTAGCCGCCGACCAGCCAGTCGAGGTGGTTGTCGAACGCCTTGCCGTTCAGCCGCAGCTCCTCGCTGAACGTCTTGAACTGGTTGTACGAGTTGCCGTCGCTGGCGCGGTAGAGAATATCGAGGTTGTTGAAGTCGGCGTCCTGCCCGCGCGTATACTTGTTGTAGCGGTAGGCGGTGATGGACGTCAGAGTCGCGCCGCCGAAGTCGTAGTTGAGCTCGTTGGACGCGCCCCAGTCGTCGACGTCGCTGTTGAAATCCCGTCCCGGAGTAATCGACACGCGGCGGTTGTAGGTGTCGTCGCGGATGATCCCGCCAAGCGCGCGCTCGATCGCGGCGATGGTGGACGGCTCCTCGCCCGATGCGGTGTAATCGTGGGCCGGGAGGTAGGGCGCAGCGCAGCATTCCTCGCGGCGATTGGTATAGTCGAGAATGATCCGGTCCGAGACGCCATCGCTCGGCTGGAACAGCAATTGCCCGCGAAGGAGCCAGCGGTTGCGATCGTTGACGTCGCGTCCGGAAACGACGTCCTTGAGGAAACCGTCGCGCTTCATCCACACGCCGTCGATGCGCGCGGCAATCGTGCTCGACAGCGGCCCGGTGACGCTCGCTTCCGCACGGCGGTCGTTGTAATTTCCGACCGTCACCGCACCGGACACTTCAGGCTCGAAGCGCGGCTGCGCGGTGATGATCGAAATCAGGCCTGCCGACGTGTTGCGGCCGAACAGCGTGCCCTGCGGCCCGCGAAGGACCTCGATCCGCTCGACGGGGCCAAGCTCGGTCAGCGCCATTCCGGCGCGGGCGCGATAGACTCCGTCGATGAAAATTCCGACCGAGCCCTCGAGGCCCGGATTGTCGCCGACCGTGCCAACGCCGCGAATTCGGGCGACGGCTGCGCCGCCTTCCGACGACGTCGAGGACACCAGCAGCGACGGCGACAGCTGGTTGAGCTGGCGAATATCGTGAGCGCCCGAATATTCGAGGTTTTCAGCAGTGACCGCGCTGACCGCGAGAGGCACATCCGAAAGGGCCTGGTTACGCCGGGTCGCAGTGACGATGACGTCGTTGCTGTCGACCGGCTGCTGGCCAAGGTCGGTTGTCTTCACCGCACCGGGTTCGGCGGTGTTCGCCTGGTTCGTTTCCTTCTGCCCCTCTGGCCCGGTGGGCTCGATCGGCTGTCCAGGATTGGCCTGCTGGGCGTAGACCGGTGCAGGAACGGCGAGAATAGCCGCGGTGAGCAGCCAGACGGATTTGCGCATGATACCCCTCCCAAGGCCCAAATGTGCAGGCCTTCGGGACGAGGCTAATCGACACTCTTGTCAGGGGGAAGACGAAGCCGAAACGAATGCGCGAATCCGCGGACGTTGCTGCAAAATTGCAACAGCAATCGTCCGCAGCGGTCTCCTACTTGGGCGCGAGGACCATCAGCATCTGGCGCCCTTCCATGCGCGGGTGCGCCTCGACTTTCGCGAGCTCGTTGGTCTGTTCCTGCACTCGGCGCAGGACCGCCATTCCAAGCTCGCCGTGCGCCATTTCGCGGCCGCGAAAGCGCATCGTCACCTTCACCTTGTCCCCGTCCTCGAGGAATTCGACGACCTTCTTCATCTTGGTGTCGTAGTCGTGATCGTCGATGTTCGGACGCATCTTGATCTCCTTGATCTCCTGCGTCTTCTGCTTCTTGCGCTGCTCGTTCGCCTTCTTCTGCGCCTCGTACTTGTAGCGGCCGATGTCGAGGAACTTGGCGACGGGAGGGTCCGCGTTCGGAGAGATTTCAACGAGGTCGAGCCCGACTCCCTGAGCCTGCTCGAACGCTTCGCGCGTATACATCACGCCCAGGTTTTCGCCGTTCTCATCGATGACCCGGACCTTCGGGCTCTGGATGAATTCGTTGTAGCGAGGACCGGTAAATTGCGGCGGCGTCTGCGGACGGCGCGGATAGGGCGGTGGTATAGCTATCTCTCCAATCGATTGTTTCGTAAGCTACCGAATTAGGGACTTGGCCGCCTTTTGAAAAGGCTACCCGTTGCGACCGCCCCCATTTTCGCCGCAAGCTGTTGCGGCCCGGCGTCAGGCGCTGCGGCGCAAATCCGGCGGCACGATCTCGGCCGCAATCTGCTCGACCGCTTCGTCGAGCGTCATGACGAGCTGGCGTTCTTCCGAGCCAAGACGGCGAAGCGCGACTGTGCCTTCATCGGCCTCACGCTTGCCGACGACCAGCAGCAGCGGGACCTTGGCGAGCGAATGCTCGCGCACCTTGTAATTGATCTTCTCGTTGCGAAGGTCCGTTTCGACTCGGATGCCGCGCGCGGCGAGCTTTTCCGCCACCTCGAGCGCATAGTCGTCAGCGTCGGAAACGATCGTTGCGACCACCACCTGCAGCGGCGCGAGCCACAGCGGGAACTTGCCCGCATAATGCTCGATCAGGATTCCGATGAAACGCTCGAACGTCCCGAGAACCGCCCGGTGCAGCATCAGCGGGTGGTGCTTCTCCCCGTCCTCGCCGATGTAGGACGCGCCAAGCCGCTGCGGCATCTGCGGGTCGAGCTGCAGCGTCCCGCACTGCCAGGTCCGCCCGATCGCATCCTGCAAATGGAACTCCAGCTTGGGCCCGTAGAACGCCCCCTCGCCGGGCAGGATTTCATAGTCGAGCCCGGTTTCCTTCAACGCCGTTTCGAGATCGTTCTCGGCCCGGTCCCATTCCTCGTCGGTGCCGATTCGCTGCTCCGGCCTCGTGGCCAGCTTCACCTTGTAATCGGCGAAACCCAGGTCGCGGTAGATTGCGTCGAGAAGCGTGCAGAAGGCCTTGGTCTCGTCGACCAGCTGATCGTGCGTGCAGAAGATGTGTGCGTCGTCCTGCGTGAACTGGCGCACGCGCATGATCCCGTGCAACGCGCCGTGCGGCTCGTTCCTGTGGCAGCAGCCAAACTCGGCCAGGCGAAGCGGAAGCTCGCGGTAGCTGGTGATTCCCTGCTTGAAGACCTGCACATGGGCCGGGCAGTTCATCGGCTTCAACGCCATCAGCTCGGCGTCGCCGGTAATCACCGGCCCCTCTTCGTCGGTCGACGGGATTTCGTCGGGCACGACGAACATGTTCTCGCGGAACTTGCCCCAGTGGCCCGAGAGTACCCACAGGTTCGAATCGATCAGCTGCGGAGTCTTGATCTCGCGATAGCCGGCGGCGTCGAGCCGGCGGCGCATGTAGGCCTCGAGCTGCCGCCAGACGATGTAGCCGTTGGGATGCCAGAACACGCTTCCGTGCGCTTCGGGCTGGAGGTGGAACAGGTCCATCTCCGCGCCGATCTTGCGATGGTCGCGCTTGCCCGCTTCCTCGAGCCGCACGAGATAAGCGTCGAGCTGCTTCTTGTTCAGCCACGCCGTGCCGTAAATACGGCTGAGCATCGGGTTCTTCGGATCGCCTCGCCAGTACGCGCCCGACACGCGCGTGAGCTTGAACGCGTTCGGGTCGAGCTTGCCGGTCGAGGCAAGATGCGGGCCGCGGCACAAATCGACCCACGCTCCCTCGCCTTCGCCGGTGCGGTACATGGTGATGGTCTCGCCTTCGGGCAGTTCCATTACCCACTCGGCCTTGAACGCTTCCCCGCTCTTCTCGAAGAAATCGCGCACGTCGTCGCGAGTCCACACCTCGCGGCACAGCGGCTTGTCGGCGGCGATGATGCGGCGCATCTCCTCCTCGATCGCTGGCAGGTCCTCGTCCGTGAAGGGCCCGTGATCCGCCGGTGGGGAGAAGTCGTAGTAGAAACCGTCCTCGGTCGCGGGACCGAAAGTGATCTGCGTGCCGGGAAAGAGGTTCTGCACCGCCTCGGCGAGGATGTGTGCGAAATCGTGGCGCACGAGCTCCAGCGCTTCAGCTTCGTCGCGGGAGGTGACCAGCGCGAGGCTGCCGTCGCTTTCGATCGGCCGGTTGAGATCGCGAAGTTCGCCGTCCACCCGGGCGGCGAGCGCGGCCTTGGCGAGGCCCGGCCCGATCGCCGCGGCGATATCGGCGGGCGTCGAGCCTTCCGGCACTTCCCGGACCGATCCGTCCGGAAGCGAAATCTTGAACATCTTCGTCATTTCCAAGCGCCTGTACCCGCGCCGAAGCGCTCTCTCAAGCTGGTGCCGCACAAGTAATCTGGCAAGCCGCAGTGGCAAGCACGCTTGACAATCGACCAGGCCAATTGTAAAGCACACTTGTCATGTTGATAAGGAAGCTTGACCGATGACCTGCCGTTCCCCAGCCTGGAAGCGCTACAACCTTCGCGTGATCTGGCTCAGCCTCGCTTATGCCATCTTCCTTCTCGGCGCGACCTACGCCTTCCGTTTCAGTCTTATCGGCGGGTCGCTGGCCTATGTCGCGGCGATCCTTCCGGCGCTTCCGATCATCGGGATTTTCGGCGCGATCGGGCGCTACCTGATCGAGGAGAAGGACGAATACCAGCGCATGCTCCTGGTCCGCCAGACATTGTGGGCAAGCGGCTTCGCACTGAGCGTCGCAAGCATCTGGGGATTTCTCGAAGCGTTCGACCTCGCCGGGCATTTCGATGCTTACTGGATCGCGGTGGTCTGGTTCTTCGGGCTAGGAATCGGCTCGCTGATGAACAAATGGACCCTCGGCGCGCCGATCGAGTGCTGAGCATGGAGAACCGGCTGAAAGTGCTTCGCGCGGCGCGCGGCTGGAGCCAGGCAGACCTGGGCGAACGCCTCGAAGTCTCGCGCCAGAGCGTCAACGCCATCGAGACCGGCAAGTACGATCCGTCGCTTCCCCTCGCCTTTCGAATCGCCGAACTGTTCCAGTTGCCGATCGAGGAAGTGTTCGTGTCCCCCAGCCGGCGAAGCTCCGGCGCCATCTAGGTAAGAGAGACCCCGCCGGAGCCGATCCGGCGGGGTCTTCGCTTCGCTTCGGAACGACCTTAGCCGCCGCGCAGCGTTGTCGTCGTCAAGATGCCGCCCGAATAGGTCAGGCTCGTCGGCGATAGCGCATAGCGAGCGCCGTTCGAACCGGTCACCAGCACCCGGCGAACGGTGCCGTCGCTCGACGTGATGATCCGGCTGACGGTACCGACGTCATTGCCGTTCATCTGGACGGTCGCCCCGGCGACAAGCCCGGTCAACGGCCCGCTAATCACCGTATTGTCCTTCAGCACGCTGTTCGCGCTGGCATGCGCGATGCCCGTTGCGGACGCATGTGCCATGCCTTGCGACGCAGCTCGGCCCGTGACTCGCGTGGTCGCTGTCGTTCCGAGCCCGCTATTAACGTTGGCGTTCATCATTCCGGTCGGGGACGCATTCATCGACCCCATGCCCGTATTAACACCGACACCAGCGCCCATTCCGACGCCGCCGCCGCCGCCGCCGCCCGGGTGCGCAAGGGCGGGCGCGGCAATAATCGCGACCGCTGCCGCGGCCGTCGTCATGAGTGTGCGAAACATTGTGCCTTCTCCTTCAATTCAGGGAATCAAAGGTTCAACGCCTCGTCGGAAGAAGCCGCTCCGGCATTGAAATCCGCGGTTCAGCTTTTAACGCCGGACCGTGGTTTATCCGCGCCTCGCCGTCGGCATCACCGCCAGAAATTGCCGTAAATCAAGCACTCTCCGGCGCTTTTTGGGCGAGGGCTGTGGCGACCAGCTGTTCCGCCCGCTCGAAAAGATCGCTGTCGATGGTAACACCGGACGCGGCGGCGTTCTCCCGCACCTGCTGAGGACGAGACGCACCCACGATCGCGGAGGCGACGTTCGGCTCGCGAAGCACCCAGGCAAGCGCAAACTGCGGCAGCGTCAGCCCCGCCTCCTCGGCAATCGGCTTCAGCCGCTGCACGGCGCGCAGCAGCTCCGGCTGCATCAGCCTCTCCATGAACCCGCCCATCGTGTCGCTCGCCGCGCGGCTGTCCTTGGGCGGTGCCTGGTCGGGATCGTATTTGCCGGTCAGCACGCCCTGGCCGAGCGGCGACCAGACGATCTGCGAAATGCCGTTGGCCGCGCACAGCGGGATGACGTCCTCCTCCGGCTCACGCCAGACGAGCGAATATTGCGGCTGGCTGGAAACGAACTTCACCATGCCTCTGGACGAGCTTAGCTCCAGCGCCGCCTCGATCTTGTCCGCCGGCCATTCGGAAAAACCCACGTAGCGGGTCTTGCCGCTTGTAACCGCCCGGGTCAGCGCCTCCATCGTCTCTTCGAGCGGGGTGTCGGCATCGTAGCGGTGGCATTGGTACAGATCGACATAGTCGGTCCGAAGCCGCTTCAGCGATGCGTCGAGCTGCTTTTCCACCTGCTGCCGGGAAAGGCCGCGGTCGCTGTCGGTCATCGGGAAATAGAGCTTGGTCGCGAGGACATAGCTGTCGCGGGGCCGATCCTTCAGTGCATCGCCCAGGAAGGTCTCGGCAGCGCCCTTCCCGTAGATGTTCGCGGTATCGATGAAGTTGATCCCCTGGTCGAAGGCTTCGTCGAGGCAGGCGCGCGCCTTGTCGGCCTCCACGCCGACGCCGTAGGTCAGCCACGATCCGAGGGAGATTTCCGACACCGCCAAGTCGCTGTCGCCGAGTTTGCGATATTCCATTTGAACGTTCCTCCTCGCCTTGGCTGAACCGGCGGCAGGCGGCGCCGTTCCGGTCGATTCGACACGACAGGCGATTTGGCGGATGAGCCCCGCATGGCCGACGCAGAGCTTCGCCACCTCGAGTTCGAGGGCAATCGCCTCGCCTATCGCCTGCGCGAGGGCCGCTCGCCGACGCTCCTGTTCCTGCCCGGCTACGCATCGGACATGGAGGGCACGAAAGCGCGCGCGCTCGATGCCTTTGCCGAAGCAAGCGGGCTGGCGATGCTTCGGTTCGATTTTTCCGGCACGGGTTCGTCGGAGGGCCGGTTCGAAGACGGCACGCTCGGCGGCTGGCTCGACGAGGGGCTGGAGATGTTGGACAGGCTCGTCGAAGGGCCGGTCATCCTGGTCGGATCGTCGATGGGCGGCTGGATCGCGCTACTGATGGCGACCGCGCGGCCCGATCGGGTGGCGGCACTCGTGGGAATCGCCGCGGCACCCGATTTTACCGACTGGGGCTACAGCGACGAGGACAAAGCAAGGCTGCAATCGGACGGGCGTCTCGAGCAGCCGAATCCCTACGGCCCGGACGGCCAAGTGACGACCTTCGGATTCTGGCAATCGGGTGAAGCACTGCGGCTTCTGGATGGGCCGATTGCCGTCGATTGCCCGGTACGCTTCATCCACGGCGACGCGGACTGTGAGGTGCCCGTTTCGATCGCGGTGAGGGCGATGGAGCAGCTGCGTTCAGCAGACGTGCAGCTGACGATCATAAAGGGTGGCGCCCATCGGCTGTCGGAGCGGCACGAGATCGAGACCATCTTGAGAACCGTCGCCTCTGTCGTGGAGAGCCCCTTATGATCCTTGCACTTGCAGCCGCGCTCGCCGCCGCGCAGCCGGCGCCATGCCCCGACGCAGCGAACTCGGACGCGTTCGTCTGCCGGGCCGTTCGCGCCAGCGCCGATCACAAGCCAGCGGAAGCCGCGGCCGCATTCGAGCAGGCGGCGCGCTCGCTCGATTCGGCAAACCCGCAGGTGAGCAAGCTCTACGCCGCGGCGGGCAATAGCTGGATCGAGGCGGACGAGCCGGCCAAGGCCGCCGTCGATCTCGATGCGGCGCTTTCCGGACCCGCGCTCTCCGGTTCGCAGCGCGGCGAAGCGCTCCTCGATCGTGCCCGGGCCGCGGAGGCGCAAAACGATCTCAAGACTGCGCGGGCAAAGGTCGGCGAAGCGGCGGCACTGATCCCGTCGGACCCCTTCCTGTGGTATTTTTCGGCCGCGCTCGCGATTCGGCAGGACGACGCGGCAACGGCCCGGTCGAGCATCGACAAGGCGCTCGAGCTTGCACCGGCCGATCCGATGATCCTCTTCGAAGCCGGCCATGTGGCCGAGTTCGCCGGCGATGCCGTCGGCGCGCGCGACTATTGGAACCGCGCGGCCGCTCGCGACCCGAACGGCCCGGCCGGGGCGGCCGCTCGCGATGCCTTGAAGCTGCTGCCGGTGCCGCTGACGGTGAAAGACGAGGCAAACAGTCCTAAATAAGGGCCATGCGCTACCTGCACACAATGATTCGAAGTCTCCGACCCGGAGGAGACGGTTCGCTTTTTCAAGCTTCTGGGGCTGGAGGAACGCCGCCGAAGGGACGTTCCGGAAGGAAAGTTCACGCTCATCTTCCTGGGCGTTCCCGGTGACGATTCCGAAGTCGAGCTCACGCACAATTGGGGAGAGAGCGGCTATGGCGGAGGCCGCAACTTCGGCCATCTCGCCTATAGCGTCGCCGACATTTACGACACTTGCCAGCGGCTCGCCGATGCCGGCGTCACGATTAACCGGCCGCCCCGCGACGGCCGCATGGCGTTCGTTCGAACTCCCGACGGGATCTCGATAGAATTGCTGCAGGAGGGCGAAGCGCTCGCCCCCGCAGAGCCCTGGGCATCGATGCCGAACACGGGCGAGTGGTGATGCTCGACATCGTCGCCGTTCCCGCTTTCTCCGACAATTACCTGTGGCTCGTCCACGATTCCGACAGCGGCGAGACCGCGGTGGTGGACCCCGGCGACGCGCAGCCTGTGCTCGACGAAGCGAAGCGGCGCGGCTGGAGCATCGGGCAGGTCTGGAACACACACTGGCACCCCGACCACACGGGCGGCAACCTGTCCGTCAAGGAAGCGACGGGAGCGACCGTGTCCGGCCCGGCGAGCGAAGACATTCCCGGCCGCGACGTGGCACTGTCGGAAGGCGACACCATTCGCCTCGGCGACCACGTCGGACGAGTCATCGCCGTTCCCGGCCACACGCTCGGGCACATCGCCCTGGTTTTCGACGAGGACAATGTCGCCTTCGTCGGCGATACCTTGTTCGCGATGGGCTGCGGCCGCCTTTTCGAAGGGACGCCGCAGCAGATGTTCCACTCGCTTGGACAGCTTGCAGCGCTGCCCGATGAAACGCGCCTTTACTGCGCCCACGAATATACGCTCGCCAATGCCCGGTTCGCAGCCCACGCGGAGCCGGGCAATGCCGCCATCGCCGAGCGCGTGGCGGCGGTCGACGCCATGCGCGAGCGCGGCGAAATTACTATCCCGACCACCGTCGCGGCGGAACGGGCCACCAACCCCTTCGTTCGTTCCGCTGACTGGCAGGAGTTCGCGCGACTGCGTGCCGACAAGGACAGCTTCCGTTAAGGAACGCAGGAGTTTTATTGCTACGGATCTGAAATGATTCCGACGATGGAGGAGGCTGGGATGCACCGCATAGTTTCTCTGGGCTTGATCGCCGCCGCTCTGGCGAGTTGCTCTTACGCTCCGCCGCAAGCGGGCATGGTGGACCAGCGCGCCCAGGACAAGATGGCGCGGCTCCTCGCCGGCAAGGTGGCGGGACCGCCGCAGTCGTGCCTTCCCCATTATCGCTCCCGCGAAATGACGGTGATCGACGATTACACGATTGCCTTCCGCGACGGCACCAACCGCGTCTGGATCACGCACCCGCCCGGCGGCTGCAACGGCCTCGGCTCGGGTCATTACACGCTGGTGACACGCCAGACGACGATGGGGCTTTGCCGGGGCGACATTGGCCAGGTCACCGACCTGTTGAGCGGTGCCACCGTCGGAAGCTGCGCGATGGGGGATTTCGTCCCCTACATGACGCCCCGCCGCTGATCGGTCGATTTCTTGCCGTGCTCCGGCAGGTGCGCCAGAAGGTGCGTCTGCAGGGGGAATATTCGATGAAAACGGTGAGAGTAGTTGCGATTCTGGTTGCCCTCGCTGGCGCAAGCACGCCGGCGGTGGGCCCGCATAGCCCACAGGCGCAGGCCAAGCTTGATTCGCTTCTTGCCGGTCGCACTGCCGGAAGGCCGAGCAAGTGCCTCGCAACCGAGAAGACGGGGCACCCGATCGCGATCGACGACTCGACGATGCTGTTTCGCGAAGGACCGCGTTTGTGGCGAACCGAGTTGCGGGGCAGCTTCAACTGCGGGAAGATCGATCCGCAATCGACCATCGTCACGCAGAGCGGCTGGCGTGTATGCGCCGGCGACAAGCTGGTTTTCGTACAGAACGGTAGCGCCCAGGGCGCCTGTTACCTTGGCGAATTCACACCGTACACGAAGACGCGTTAGTCACTTGCCGTAGAGCGATTCCAGTCGATCGCCATAGACGTCGTTGAGGACGTGGCGCCGGATCTTCATCGACGGCGTGAGCTGCTCGTTCTCGACGGTGAACGGGTCATCCGCCAGGATAAAGCGGCGCGGCTTCTCGATGATGGACAAGTCGGCGTTTACACGATCCACCGCTGCCGAAACGCGTTGATGCACATCGGGAAGGCTCGCAATTTCCGGGTCCGGTACGATCAGGGTGACGAGGTGCGGTTTGCGGTCGCCGTAAACCATCGCCTGCGCGATTTCCGGCTGCAGCGTCAGCATGCCCTCGATCCGCTGGGGCGCGATGTTGTCCCCCTTGTCGTTAACGATGATGTCCTTCTTGCGATCGGTGATCACGATGCGGCCGTTTTCGTCCAGGTGACCGATGTCGCCCGTCGCCAGCCAGCCGTCGCTTAGCACCCGGTCCGTTTCTTCCTTGTTGCGCCAGTAGCCGTGCATGACGAGCTCGCCGCGCACCATGATCTCGCCGTCTTCGGCGATCTTCACTTCCGCGTTCTTGATCGGCGGTCCGACGGTTTCGAGCCGGATTCCGACCCTCGGGCGGTTGCAGCTGATCACAGGCCCCGCTTCGGTTTGCCCGTAGCCCTGCAGGAAAGTGATTCCGAGAGACTGAAAGAATATGCCGACATCCGGGTTCAGCGGTGCGCCGCCGGAAACGAGCGCCTTTATCCGCCCGCCGAACTTGCGGCTCACCTTGCGCCGCACCGTCAGCGAAAGCAGCGCGTCCATCGGGCGGTCCCACGGCTTCACGCGGCTTCGATACCGGTCCCCGCCGATCTTCAGCGCGCGGTGGAGAAGATAATGCGAAAGCCGACTGTCGATGCTCTTGAGGATCCTTGCGCGGAGCATTTCGAACAGCCTCGGAACGACGATCATGATCGTTGGCCGGGTCTCCTCGATGTTCGCCGCCAGCTTCTCGAGGCTCTCCGCGTAATAGATCTGCGCGCCAAGCCCGATCGGAAACAGCTGCCCGCCGGTATGCTCCAGCGCATGGCTCGCGGGCAGGAACGACAGGAATATCTCGTCGCCCCAGCCGAAGTCGGACGAAATGATGTCGGTCGCGCCGGCAATATTCTGCAGGATCGCGCCGTGGTGCTGCATCACTCCGCGCGGTGCGCCCCCGGTCCCGCTGGTGTAGATGATGCAGGCGAGATCGGCGCGTTGAGTCTCGGCCGCCCGGGCCCTGACCGCCGCTTCGTCCCCCTCCCTGGAGGCGAGGTTGCGCCAGGAATGGCAGTGGATCCACTCCGGCGCCTGGCCGCTGCGGATGTCCTCGATCCCGATGACCTCGTGGCAGTCGGCCGACGTCAGGACGGCGGGAACGAGGTTGCGGGCAAGCTTCTGGTTGGAAACGATCACCGCCTTGGCGCCCGAATTTCCAAGAACGTGCGAGTGGTCGCGGATCGTGTTGGTCGTATAGGTCGGCACGGTGATGCAGCCGGCGGCCATGATCGCCAGGTCGGAGATGAGCCATTCGGGCCGGTTTTCGCTCACCAGCATGACCCGGTCGCCCGGCTGGAGCCCGATTTCGCGAAGGCTGGTCGCCAGAGCGATCACCTGGCGCCGGGCCTCGGCCCAGCTGATCGAGCGCCACTCGCGCTCGCGCTTTGCCCAGAGAAATGGCGCGTCGCCCTTGGCATCCGCACGCGCCAGGAACATCTCGACGAGGTTGTCGAAGTGCTCGAGCTGCCGACCGTGCTTCATTCGGAGACTGCCCGCCCCTCGCTCCGGGGATCGGCCGCTCCGGCCCAACGCCCGTTCACGCGCTCGATGGCGTTCGCCTTGAAAGTACTTTGCGGAATGGTGCGAACGTCCTGCCCGAGGGCGCGCAGCCTGGGCGCCATGGCTTCAAGGAACGTGCCCTGTTCGACCGCGACCGTGTCGCCGCGCGCATAGATCATCGGCATCGCGATGGCCTGCTGCGCGGTCAAATGAAAGTCGATGACGCCGATAATCGCCTTGATCACCTGCGCCGGGATGGTCGAGCCGCCGGCGGCGCCGACCGCGAGCCGGACCGTTCCGTCCGGTGCATAGACGATGGTCGGGCTCATGGAGCTTCGCGGTCGCTTGCCCCCTTCGACACGGTTGGCGGCCGGGCAGCCATCCTTCACCGGCTCGAAGTCAAAATCGGTCAGTTCGTTGTTGAGATAATAGCCGTTGACCATCAGCCCGGATCCGAAGGCGCTTTCGATGGTCGACGTTTCCGAAACGACATCCCCCCATTTGTCGACCGCCACGAAGTGCGACGTGCCGCGCTCCGGCTGAACCGCCGGAGCACACACCGGGGGAGCGCCCGGCGGGGTTCCCGCCTCGGCGTGAGGAATCGTCTTGTCAGGCGAAATCAACGCCGAGCGGCTGGCCAGGTAAGCCGGGTCGGCCATGCCTGCGAGGGGCACCCGAACGAAGGCGGTGTCGCCGACATATTTGTCGCGGTCCGCATAAGCGAGCCGCTCCGATTCCGCGATCAGGTGCCAGGCGACCGGCGAATGCTCGCCGAGTCCCGACAGGTCGAAAGGCTCGAGCTGCTTGAGCGCTGCGAGAACGGTGATTCCGCCCGACGACGAGGGACCCATTCCGCAGATACGGTAGCCGCGATAAGTGCCGCAGACCGGCTGACGCGGCTTCGCGTCGTAAGTCGACAGGTCGCCAACGGTCATCCTGGACGGGTTGTGCTGCGCCGTGTCGACCGCGTTGACGATCGCCTGCGCATTGGGACCGACGTAAAAGGCATCCGGTCCCTGCTTGGCGATGCGCTCGAGGAAGGCGGCGAAGGCCGGGTTCCTGACGACGGTCCCGACGGGCAAGGCGCTTCCGTCCGGCGCATAGAAAAGCGCTCGCGCCTCTGCGGAAAGCGCGCCCGTCCGCCGGTACTTGTCCAGCGCGTTGTGCAACCGCGGCGTGATTTTGAAGCCGGTTCTGGCAAGCCGGATTGCGGGCTGGAACAAGGTCGCCCACGACAGCTTTCCATGCTCGCGATGCGCAAGCGCGAGCATTCGCAGATTGCCGGGCACGCCGACGCTCTTGCCGCCGGGCTGCGCTTCGCTGAACGGCATCGGCTGGCCGTTGACAAGGAACCAGTCGCCGGTCGCCGCAGCCGGCGCCGTTTCCCGGCCGTCATATGTCTCCGGCGCGCCGCCGCGTTCGGAATAGACCATGTAGCCGCCACCGCCGATCCCGGAGCTTTCCGGTTCGACGAGATTCAGTGTAACGAGGGTCGCCACCGCGGCATCGACTGCGTTGCCACCGGCACGGAGCATTTCCGCACCGGCCTGAGCGGCTCGCGGGTCGGCGGCGCTGACCATTCCGGCGTCGGAAGTGACGGCGTTGCTGCCGACCTTGGCGGGTGAAGCGGAACCGCCGGCGACAAGCAGCGCGGCGGCAACGGACAGAATTGAGATTCGCATGGGCGCGAAGGGCTACCCTGTCCCCACCGCCTCGGCAATGCTGCTGAAGCCGGACCGGGCAAGCTTGGCCGCAAGCCCCCGCGCGATTCCGCGGGCAATATGCGGACCTTCGTAAACCATCGCCGAATAGAGCTGCACGAGCGACGCTCCGGCAAGGATTCGCTCCCACGCATCGTCCGCGCTGGAAATGCCGCCGCATCCGATCAGCGGCATGGCCCCGCCGCTGGCGCTTCGGAACCGTCGCAGCATGTCTAGAGCGAGCGGCTTGAGCGGCGCTCCCGACAGGCCGCCCTGCTCGCGCGCGTGGCTCGATTTCAGCGGCGGGCGCGAGACAGTGGTGTTGCACACGATGAGGGCGTCGATCTTGTTGTCGCTCGCCGCACGCACGATTCGCTCCGCATCGCCCTCTTCCAGGTCCGGTGCGACTTTCAGGAAAATCGGGGGACCGCCCGCCTTTCGAGCCTCGGCTACGGCCGACAGCAAGGTATCGAGTGCGCCGTGGTTCTGCAGGGCGCGCAAGCCCGGCGTGTTGGGCGAGCTGATGTTAACGGTCAGGTAATCGGCGACCGGGCTCATCGCTTTCACTCCGGCGACATAGTCGCCGACCATGTCTGGGCTGTCCTTGTTGGCTCCGATATTGACTCCGATCGGGCCGCCGGCGCGGCTGCACGCCTGCAGCCGCATGAAGGCAGCCGCTTGGCCGGCATTGTTGAACCCCATGCGGTTGATGATCGCCCGGTCTTCGGAAAGCCGGAAAAGGCGCGGACCGGGATTGCCGGGCTGTGGCCGCGGCGTGAGCGTCCCGACCTCGACGAAGCCGAAGCCGAGCGTCAGCATTTCGGCCGCGACCTCCGCATCCTTGTCGAAGCCGGCGGCAAGCCCGACGGGCGAGGGGAAGGAAAGGCCGGCAACGGTGGACTTGAGCGACTCGGGAAGATGCGCCGAGTGCAGCGGAAGCAGCTTGAGCGCTCCGATCGTCGCCCGGTGAGCGGGTTCCGGCGAGAGCGCGAACATCAGCGGACGAAAGATCGGATACAAACGCATGTTAAATTTTTGTTTAGCCGCTCAAATGGCTTTCGTCACCGAAAGGTTGAGTTTCGCTGCGCAACTCACTAAATCGGACTGGAAAGCTCCGAATTAGATATGCGCCTCAGCCACCTTGCCGACTATGCGGTCGTTCTCATGACCGCAGCCGCCCGCCGCGGAGCGGGCGAGAGCGGCCATTCGCACGGCCGCTTCAGCGCGACAGAGCTTGCCGCCGAAACCGGCGTGGCGCTTCCGACGACTCAGAAACTGCTCGGCCAGCTTGCAATGGCCGGCCTGCTCGACAGCGTTCGCGGTGCGGCCGGCGGCTTCTCGCTGTCGCGGGAAGCGGGCGAAATCAGCCTTGCCGATATCGTCGAGGCCGTCGAAGGGCCGATCGCGATGACCGTCTGCTCCGAAGGACGCAGCGACTGCGCGCTCGACGCACATTGCCGGGTCAAGCCGCACATGGGAATCATCGGAAACGCCGTTCGTGGAGCGCTCGGTGCAGTAACTCTCACGGAGCTCTCGCGATGAACGAAGCCGTCAAGAACCGCGAGATCAAGGAGAAGCTCTCGAAGGAGTATGAGTGGGGCTTTTCCTCGCCGGTCGAGCAGGACTTCGCGCCCAAGGGGCTGAGCGAAGACACGGTCCGCTTCATCTCCGCCAAGAAGAACGAGCCCGAATGGATGCTCGAGTGGCGGCTCAAAGGCTATCGGGCGTGGCTGGAGATGGAGGAAGTCAGCTGGGCCAAGCTCGACATCCCCGAGATCGACTACCAGGACGCCTATTATTTCGCCGAGCCGAAGAAGAAGCCGAAGCTGGCTTCGCTGGACGAGCTCGACCCGGAAATCCGCCGCACGTACGAAAAGTTGGGAATCCCGATCGAGGAGCAGAAGGTGCTCGCCGGGGTCGAAGGCGCGCGCAAGGTCGCGGTGGACGCGGTGTTCGACAGCGTGTCCGTCGCCACCACCTTCCGCGAGGAGCTGAAGAAAGCCGGCGTCATCTTCCTCTCCATCTCCGAGGCGATCCGCGAGCATCCGGAGCTGGTGAAGAAGTATCTCGGCTCGGTGGTCCCGCAGCGCGACAATTACTTCGCCTGCCTCAACAGCGCCGTCTTCTCCGACGGCACCTTCGTCTACGTGCCCGAGGGTGTCCGCTGCCCGATGGAGCTCAGCACCTATTTCCGCATCAACGCCGAGAATACCGGCCAGTTCGAGCGCACCCTGATCGTCGCCGACAAGGGCAGCTTACGTCTCCTACCTCGAAGGCTGCACCGCGCCGATGCGCGACGAGAACCAGCTTCACGCGGCGGTGGTCGAGATCTTCGCCCACGAGGACGCCGAGGTGAAATACTCGACCGTCCAGAACTGGTATCCGGGCGACGCCGAGGGCAAGGGCGGCATCTTCAATTTCGTCACCAAGCGTGCGCTTTGCAGCGGGCGACGCGGTCCAAGGTCAGCTGGACGCAGGTCGAGACCGGAAGCGCGATCACCTGGAAATATCCGAGCTGCATCCTGAAGGGCGAGAGCAGCGTCGGCGAATTCTATTCGGTCGCGCTGACCAACAACCGCCAGCAGGCGGACACCGGCACCAAGATGATCCACATCGGCGCCAACACGCGCTCGACGATCATCTCGAAGGGCATCAGCGCGGGCCGGTCGAACAACACATATCGCGGGCTGGTCCGGGTGCTCCCGCGCGCCGAGAACGTCCGCAACTTCACCCAGTGCGACAGCTTGCTTCTGGGCAGCGACTGCGGTGCGCACACGGTGCCCTACATCGAGGTCAAAAACCCGACCGCGCAGATCGAGCATGAGGCGACGACGTCCAAAATCAGCGAGGACCAGCTCTTCTACGCGATGAGCCGCGGGCTCGACGAGGAAGCGGCGGTGGCGCTGATCGTCAACGGCTTCGCCCGCGAGGTGCTGAAGCAGTTGCCGATGGAATTCGCGGTCGAGGCACAGAAGCTGCTTGGGATCAGTTTGGAAGGAAGTGTCGGCTAGTGCTTGAGATCACCAACCTCCACGCGACGGTCGCGGACAAGCCCATTCTCAAGGGTGTTACGCTCGACGTGCCGGCGGGCGAAGTGCACGCCATCATGGGCCCGAACGGGTCCGGCAAGTCCACGCTCGCCTACGTGCTTGCGGGGCGGCCGGACTACGAGGTGACGGACGGATCCGCATCTTTCGAGGGCAAGGATTTGCTCGCCATGGAGCCTTTCGAGCGCGCCGCTGCCGGCCTGTTCCTCGGCTTCCAATATCCGGTCGAAATCCCCGGCGTCAGCTACCTGCAGTTCCTCCGCGAAAGCCTCAACGCCCAGCGCCGCGCGCGTGGGCGAGCCGAGCTTTCCGGCGCCGAATTCATCAAGCTCGCGCGCGAACAGGCGGCCGCGCTCGACATGGACGCGGAGATGCTCAAGCGGCCGGTCAACGTCGGTTTTTCCGGCGGCGAGAAGAAGCGCGCCGAAATGGTGCAGATGGGGATCATCGACCCGAAGTTCGCGATCCTAGACGAAACCGACAGCGGCCTCGATATCGATGCGCTGCGAATCGTCGGCGAAGGCATCAACCGGATCATGCGCGCCCCCGACAAGGGCGTGCTGCTGATCACCCACTACGAGCGGCTTCTTGAATATGTGCGGCCCGACAAGGTGCACGTGCTGCAAGCCGGTCGCATCACGCGCTCCGGCGATATCGAGCTTGCTCGCGAGCTCGAGCGCGAGGGCTATGCCGAGGCCGCGGCCTGATGACCGCTCCCTTCCCTTCTCGCAGCCAGGAAGAGTGGCGTTACGCCGATCTCGACGCGCTGAAGCGCGTGTGGGAAGGGCTCGGCGAGCGGGAGCGAATCGACGTCGCATCCGGCGAAAATCGCGAACTGGTCTGGCTTCCGACGAGCGATGCCGTGCAGGTGCGGCGAGCGCAGATTAGCGTTGCGGCGGGCGCATCGCTTCGAATCTTCGCGCTCAATACCTCCGAGCAATACGGCCGCATCGAATTTGAAGCGGAGCTTCGCGAGGGTGCGAACTTCGAGCTGTTCGCGGCCAACATCGGCAGCGCGGTTTCGACCAACGAGATTGTCGGCAATGTGCGCCATCTCGAGCCGAATGCGACCTCGCGGCAAATCGTCCGCTCCGTCCTGAACGGCAAGGCGACAGGCACCTATCTCGGCAGGATTGAGGTCGCGCACGGCGCGCAGAAGACCGACGCCGAGCAATCGGTGAAGGCCGTGCTTCTCGACCGCGGAGCAACCGCCAATGCCAAGCCGGAACTCGAAATCTTCGCCGACGACGTGAAGTGCGCGCACGGCGCGACCGTCGGCGAGCTCGACGAAGACCAGCTCTTCTACCTCGAATCACGCGGCCTCACGCCGGCGGGGGCCCGCTCGCTCCTCCTGGAAGGATTCGTAATGGACCTGTGGGACAGCGCCAGGGACGGCGAGGCGATCCGCACCGCCGCTCGCGAGGCGCTTGGGAGGGTCGTGTGAACCGCGAAACCCGGATCCGCCCCGGCATCGATGTGCGAGGACAGTTTCCCGGGCTTGGCGACTGGCATTATCTCGACAGCGCCGCCACGGCGCAGAAGCCGCAGGCCGTGATCGACGCGATCGCTGCGGCCTATGGGCCCGAATATGCCACCGTGCACCGGGGCGTGTACCAGCGCTCGTCCGACATGACGGCGCGCTACGAAGCGGCGCGCGCGGCTTCGGCGAAGCTGATCGGCGGGAAGACGGAGGAAATCGTCTTCACCCGCGGCGCGACCGAGGCCATCAACCTCGTCGCCCATGTACTTCCGAAGGACGGCCGCAATCGCGTTCTCCTCTCGCAGCTCGAGCATCACAGCAATATCGTTCCTTGGCAGCTCGCCGGCTACGATATCGACGTCGTTCCGCTGACCGATGAAGGCCTGGTCGACCTCGATGCAGCCGAGCGGATGCTCTCCGACGAACATCGCCTGGTCTCGCTGGCGCATGTGTCAAACGTGCTCGGCTCCGTACTCGACGCGAAGCGCGCCGCCGACATCGCCCATTCGAAGGGCGCGCTGCTTCTTCTCGACGGCTGCCAGGCGGTACCGCGCCTGCCGGTGGATGTGGCGGAAATCGGCTGCGACTTCTACGCCTTCTCCGGCCACAAGCTGTACGGCCCGACGGGGATCGGTTGCCTGTGGGGCCGCTATGGCCTGCTCGAGTCGATGCCACCATGGCAGGGCGGCGGCTCCATGATCGACCGCGTCACTTTCGAGGAATCGACCTTTCTCGATCCGCCCATGCGCTTCGAGGCCGGCACTCCGCACATCGTGGGCGCAATTGGCCTTCACGCCGCAATCGAGTGGGCGGAGACGGTTTCGATGGAGGCGATCCACGCGCACGAATGCGCGCTTGTTGCCAAGGCCCGGCAGGCCCTGTCGGCAATCGGCGGAGTCACCTTGTACGGACCGACAGAGTCCGCCGGAATCGTCAGTTTCAACATCGACGGGGTTCACCCGCACGATACGGCCACCATATTGGACGATGCAGGCGTCGCGGTTCGCGCCGGACACCATTGCGCACAGCCGCTGATGGACTGGCTGGACGTCCCGGCAACTGCTCGAGCCAGTTTCGCTGCCCACAGCGACAGCAGCGATATCGATGCGCTGGTTACCGGAATCGAACAGGTAAAGCGGATATTCGCGAAGTGAGATTTTGCGCATGAACGAGGAACGGAAAATCGAGGTCGAGGAAGTGGACTCGGTGCCCGCACCGCCCCGCGCGCGCGTTCCCGAAAGCGCGGCCGACAAGCTGGAGCGAAAACGCGATTATCTCGCCGGCTTCCTGTCGGGCGAGACGGAAAGCAAGCCCGCCGCGGTCGGCAACGACGAACTCAAGGAACGGATCGTCGAGGCGCTGAAGTCGATCTACGACCCGGAAATCCCGGTCGACATCTACGAGCTCGGGCTCATCTACGACGTCGAAATCAGCGAGGACGGAGACGCGCTCGTCACCATGACTCTGACGACTCCGCACTGCCCGGTCGCCGAATCGCTCCCCAACGAAGTCGAGCTTCGGGTGCTGTCCGTGCCGGGCGTTCGCGATGCGGAAGTGAAACTGGTGTGGGACCCGCCGTGGGACCCGTCGAAGATGAGCGACGAAGCGCGGCTGGAGCTTGGAATGCTATGAACAAGGAAACGAAACTCCGCGCGCGTCCTGCCGCGATCACGCTGACGGATTCGGCCAACGCCCGCGTTGCCGAACTGATGAGCCGCGCTCCCGAAGACGCGATCGGGGTCAAGCTGTCGACTCCGCGCCGCGGCTGCTCGGGCCTGGCTTACTCAGTCGACTACGTTCGCGAGGAAAACCCGCTCGACGAAAAGATCGAGACCCCCGGCGGGACTTTCTACGTCGATTCCGCGTCGGTGCTCTACCTGGTCGGATCGGTGATGGACTGGCGCGAGGACGACTTCGCGGCCGGCTTCGTTTTCGACAACCCGAACGCCACGGGATCGTGCGGCTGCGGGGAAAGCTTCACCGTCTGACGCTGCAATGCTATGATGGCGGGCGAAAGGAACGGTCATGCGCTTCCTTCTTCCGCTAGCGCTCGCGGCACTTCCGGCCACGTCGATCGCAGCCGACACGCCACACCGGCCCCTGCGGCCGAAGGGCCTGGAACAGCTGGGGCCGTGGCGGAGCGACTGCCCGCCGACCGCAGCCCAGCAGGTTGCGAAACAGGTCCAGCAGGAACCTGGCGCGCCGCTTGTCCATCGACTTGTCGATCTGCCGTCGGCGACGGCTTACGCCGCCGTTTTTCGCGAGGTGAACGGGTGTGAGGCGCCTCTCACGATGACCGAGTATCGAAAAGCCAGCCCGAGATAGTCAGCCCCTCCCGAGAGAGGGAGCCAGTGCAAGCGTGGAACCTGTCCAACCGCCCGAAAGGGGAATCGGCCATGTTACGTGCACTCAGCCTGGGCTACGCGGTCGCCTGCTACGCAATCTTCTTCGCGACCTTCCTCTATCTCGTCGGGTTCGTCGGCGGCCTGCCGATGCTTCCGGCCACCGTCGACGCCCCGCCCTCTGCCCTGGGGCCGGGCGCGGCAATTCTCATCGACCTGGGCCTGATCGCGCTTTTCGGACTGCAGCACAGCGTCATGGCCAGGCAGGGCTTCAAGCGCGCGTGGACGACAATCGTGCCGAAACCGATCGAGCGGAGCACATTCGTCCTGTTCGCAAGCATCGCCCTGATGGCGATGTTCGCGCTGTGGCAGCCGATCGCCGTGACGATCTGGGACATCGGCGCTCCCGCGGGGCGGATGCTGCTCTGGGCCCTGTTCTGGCTAGGCTGGGGAACCGTGCTTCTAAGCACCTTTCTCATCAATCACTTCGAGCTGTTCGGACTCCAGCAGGCGTGGGTGCACGCGCGTCATCGCGAGTTCGCGCCGCCGCGATTCCGCACGCCATTCCTCTACAGGTTCGTTCGCCACCCGTTGTACCTCGGCTTTTTCTTTGCGTTCTGGGCGACTCCGACGATGACGGCCGGGCACCTTGTGCTCGCGGCCGGAATGTCCGCGTACATGTTGATCGCGATCCCGCTCGAAGAGCGTGACCTGGTCGCCTTCCACGGCCGCGACTACGTGACCTATCGCACTCGCGTCGGCCGTCTACTGCCGAGGCTTAGAAGCCGAGCGTGAACCGGATCGCGGCGCCATAATCGTTGTCGGCGCTCACGATATGTCCCGGCTGGCGACGCAAGAACAGATTGCCGCCGACCCAGCCATTCCCGTCGAGGAGCGACGAGCCGTAGCTTAGCTCCGCGTCCACTTCGCGGCCGCTGGGGCTGAGCGAGTAAGTGGTCCAGGTGCTGGTCGCCGAGGCCGTCGAATAATCGTACCCGGTCGGCAGGAGCATCGCGAGCCCGCCGCTGGAAACGCGCAACGGTTGCGACAGGCGCAAGCCGATGCGATCGCTGTCGCCCAGGAGACGCGACTTGCCGAAGTCGAGCGCGTACGCATCCGTCTGGAGCTTACCGCCGGCGAAATCGGTCCAGCCGTGGCGCGCCATGAGGCTTGCGCTGAACCCGTTGCCGAACCGATGCCTTGCCTCGGCATCGAGGAACAAGGTGCTGGAACCGCCGCCGCCCAGCGCGGAGCCCATACGGCCGCCAAGAAGCGTTTGCTTTTCGTCGAGCCTGCTCAGCCCCGCCGAGAGCCACGTCCTTCCGAAGCTCTTGTCCAGCGACACGCTTTGCCAGCGGTACGGCGAATCGGTCGCGCTCGTGCGCACTTCGTTCCACACTGTTCCGTTCTCGCCGGAAATCGTGACTGCCACCGGCCCGAGATTTCGGCGCACGGCGACGCTCGCGTCGCGGCGTGCGGCGAAGCCCGGATCGCCGGCGATGTCCTTGGCGATCAGGAAGGCTCCTGCCTCCGCTCCGGACAGGCGGCGCTCCAGGGCCTTGGCCCCTTCCGAGAAACCGAAGGCGGCGGCCGTCTTCTTGTCGAGACGAGCGACCGCGGCACCGGCAATAAGCCGCGACTTGCGCGCATCCTCGGGCCCGATCCCGAACCGCTCCAGGGCGAATCCGTGCGGCAGGTCGGGCCGCTCGGCAACCGTCATTGCAATCGTCAGCGGACCGGCGGACACGCTGTTGGCCCGAGCACGGCTCTGGATCGCCTGAGTCAGCGGGTGATCGAGCTGTGCCTGGTGAAGAGTGCGCGCAAGATCGACGACGAAGGCGCGGTCGTATCCGTCGAGCACGATCGCACCGAGCGACTGGCCCGTATTGGCATCGCCCGAGGCGGCCGGAAGGTCGCCGTTCGACGTCGTGCTGACGGGAGTCTTGCTGTCGGCAAGGCTCGTCTGCCCGATGGGCTGGAAAGCGGCTGCGATGTCGAGCCGCCCATGGCCGTAGATGGTGTCCGTTCCCGCCGCGCCGAGATCGTGCGCGGACTTGAACAGGATATCGACGATTTCCTTGCCCGTCAGGTTAGGGAAGGCCTGCGCAAGAAGAGCGACGGCGCCCGAAATCGTCGGCGCCGAGAAGCTGGTGCCCGACCACAGATATTGAGTTCCGGTCTCGTCCGGCGCCTCGTCCATGTAGCCGAGCGCCGTCAGGTACCAGGCTGCGCCGTTGCCGGCCTTGTTCGAGAAATCGGAAAGGACGTTGATGTTGGTCCCGCCGGCACCGTCGTCGGCGCCGATCGAGCCGGCGATGATGACGCTTCCGGAGAACTGCTGGGCCGGGACGAGAGCAAAGGGATCCGGATTGGCTCCCTTGGTCGGGTCGCGGCCGTCGTTACCGGCGGAAATGACGATCACGATGCCGGCATTCACCGCTCGCTGGAGCGCCGAAAGAAGCACCGAACTCGGGGGTGAACCGCCCAGAGACAGGTTGATGACCTTCGCGCCTGCCTGGCGCGCGGCATCGACTCCGGCACCGATCGCATTGTCGTAGAACTGGCAACCGTCGCTGCCCGCGCAGCTTCCCGGATCGTCGGCACGCAGCGAAACGATCGTCGCGTCGAAAGCCACGCCCATCGTGTTCTTGCCGTTGCGCGCAGCGGCCGCAACCGAGGAGACGGCAGTGCCGTGGCCGCCCTCGTCGCTCACTCCGCGACTGCCGGCGACGTCGCGGCTCGCAGGATCGATCCTGCCGGAGAACTCGGCGAGACCGGGGTTGATGCCGCTGTCGACGATGCCGATCTTGACGCCCTTGCCGGTCGCCCCGTTCTGGTACGCGGTAATCGCGTTTGCAGCGACGGCGTAGCTCGACTCGCGATACTCGGACGTGTCGTAGTTGGAGGTCGGAGTCGGAGTCGGGGTTGGTGTCGGCGTCGGGGTCGGCGTCGGCGTCGGAGTGGGTGTCGGAGTCGGGGTCGGATCCGGAGCAAAGGGCAAGGGCTCCACGCCGGAGCCGCCGCCACCGCAGGCCGAGACGGCAAAGGCGAGCGTAATCGCCATTGCGCTGGCCGACAAAAGTCGCCTGTTCATCTTTTCGTAACCCCCCACCAAGGTACGGAAAATTAATGTTTTATCCTTGTTTTACTATGACTTACCGATCCTTTCATTTTCCTGAAGCATCTTACCCGCTAAGGCCCTCGTCAGCAATGGACGAGCGATTCGCCCACATACGCGACTGGGTTTTCGACCTCGACAACTGCCTCTACCCGGCATCCGCGGGGCTGTTCGACCTGATCGACGAGCGCATGGGCGCGTACATTCAGCGCCTCCTGGACTGCGACGCCCAAGAAGCGCGGCGTGTGCAGAAGCATCATTTTCACACCCATGGGACCACCCTTTGCGGGCTGATGAAGGATCATGGTGTCGATCCGCACGACTTCCTCGGCGACGTCCATGCAATTGCGCTCGACCGAGTTGAGTCCAATCCGGGCCTGGCACAGTCGCTCGGACGGCTTCCCGGCCGCAAATTCGTCTTCACCAACGGCGACGCGCCTTATGCCCGCCGGGTTCTCGACGCGATCGGGGTGCAGGACCGCTTCGATCACCTCCACGACATCCATGCGAGCGGCTACAGGCCCAAGCCCGACCTTCACGGATACGAGCTGCTGTGCGACCGCTTCTCGATCGAGCCCGCGAGCGCCCTTCTGGTCGACGACATGGCGGTCAATCTCGCGCCTGCAAAGCAGCTGGGAATGACAACCGTGTGGGTCGACAACGGCTCGGAACGCGGTAGTCACGGCCTCGGCGACTTCATCGATCATCGAATCGAAAGCGTCAGCGACTGGCTTGAGCAGATTCTCGGGGGAACAACATGAGCTTGCAGCTTGAGCAGGCAATCGACGCTGCATGGGAAGATCGCGATTCGATCGGGCCCAACACTCGCGGCGACGTTCGAAACGCCGTCGATTCCGCAATCGCTGCGCTGGACCGCGGAGACGCGCGAATTGCCGAAAATTGCGACGGCGAATGGGTCGTCCGCCAATGGCTCAAGAAAGCCGTATTGCTGTCCTTCCGACTCAACCCGATGCAGTTGATCCCGGGCGGCCCGGGCGAGGGCCACTGGTGGGACAAGGTGCCGTCGAAATTCACGGCGTGGGGCGAAGAGGAATTCAAGGCCGGCGGCTTCAGGGCGGTACCGGGAGCGATCGTGCGCCGGGGGGCCTATGTCGCGCCCGGCGCCGTCCTTATGCCGAGTTTCGTCAACGTCGGCGCCAGGATCGGCGAAGGCGCGATGATCGACACCTGGGCCACCGTGGGAAGCTGTGCCCAGATCGGCCGCAACGTCCATCTTTCCGGCGGAGCCGGAATCGGAGGGGTGCTCGAGCCCTTGCAGGCCGCGCCCGTCATCATCGAGGACGATTGCTTCATCGGCGCGCGTTCGGAAGTGGCGGAAGGAGTTATCGTCGAACGCGGGTCCGTCCTGTCGATGGGTGTTTTCCTCGGTGCCTCGACCAAGATCGTCGAGCGAGCGACGGGCGAAGTCTTCTACGGTCGCGTTCCGTCTTTCTCGGTCGTCGTTCCCGGGACGTTGCCGTCGGAGCATGGCGGACCGTCCCTGGCCTGTGCGGTCATCGTCAAGCGCGTCGACGAGCGGACGCGGTCGAAGACCAGCATCAACGCTCTGCTCAGGGACTGATCCGCGGCCGTTCGAGTTCTCGCCGCTATTGGCGAGCGTCTCCCGGCCCCCTTTCCGCGAGCAGCTTTGCCGCTTCGTCGCCCGTCCAGTCGAGGTCGCCGATAAAGCGCCACAGTTCGTGACCCGACGAGTCATAGAAGATCGTCGTCGGCATCACCTGCACGCCCAGCGCGCTCGAAAGGGCCATCTTCGGATCGCGCCAGGTCTCCAGGCTCGTGACCCCATGGCCGTCGAGGAAGGCGTCGATAGACGAGCGGTCGCCGATATCCTGCGAAACGGCGATCACCTTCGGCGCTCCGGGCCGGCGGCTCAGCGCATCGAGCGTGGGAAGCTCCTTCACGCACGGCGCGCACCAGGTCGCCCACAGGTTCACGAGCGTCGGCTTGCCCGCAGCGCCGAGCGTCGCCGGGTCGTCATCGGCGTTGTAAATCTCCGCTGCAGGCATCGGATCGCCGGCGTGGCTGCGGTCGACCCCCTTCACGGGTGCCTCGACCGTGTTGCCGGCGGGCTCGCGTGGCGCATTGCGGTCGCAGCCGGTGATGACCGCGGCGGCGAGTGCTCCGGCCAGGAGCAGTGGAATGCGGTGTCGCATGGCGCGGCGATAGCCACGCCGGCAATGCGCGACAAGCGGCTGGAAGAAGGCAGCGCGACCCGCTAGGCCCCGTCGAGTGCGACCAAACAGTTCACTCCGCCTCGCAAGCCTTGCCGTGCTGCCGGCCCTTGCCGGCTGCGGGAACATGGGATCGCTCGAACCCGCGCCGGGCCATGAGCTTCCCCCCAAGCCGCTGATGGCGCCGGTCACGCCCACGGCTCATGACCTGCTGACGCCGCCCGTTTATGCCAACCCCGATCGCGTGGACGAACTGATGAAGAAATCGGCGCCGCGCCAGAGCGACCGGTTCGATCTTCCGCCTCCGAGCGGCAAGGCCGCCGCAGTCCCCGTCCAGGAACTGGACGAGGAGCAGACCAACGAAGCCGGACCGGTGACTCCGCAATGACGACAAAGCTCCGAAAAGCAGTGTTTCCCGTCGCGGGGCTCGGTACGCGGCTTCTGCCCGCGACCAAGTCGATCCCCAAGGAAATGCTCACGATCGTCGATCGTCCGCTGATCCAATATGCGGTGGACGAGGCCCGCGAGGCCGGAATCGAGGAGATGATCTTCGTCACCGGGCGCGGCAAGTCGAGCCTCGTCGACTATTTCGACAGCGCGTTCGAACTCGAAACGACGATGCGCGAAAAAGGCAAGAGCCTCGACGTGCTCGGCCCGTCGCGAGCGCAGTTCGGCGAGATTGTCAGCGTCCGCCAGCAGCAGCCGCTCGGGCTCGGTCACGCTGTATGGTGTGCCCGCCAGATCGTGGGCAATGAGCCATTCGCGGTACTTCTGCCCGACGACCTGATGGCCGGGCGGCCGGGTGCCCTTCGGCAGATGGTGGAGTCGTGGGAAGAGGTTGGCGGCAACCTCGTGGCGACCGAGGAAGTGCCGGCGGAGCGGACCAGTGCCTACGGCATCATCACCCCGGGAGAGACCAAGGGCGCGTTGAGCGAGGTGCGAGGGCTGGTCGAAAAACCCAGGCCCGAAGTGGCGCCGTCACGGCTGGGCGTGATCGGCCGCTACATTCTGCAGCCCGAAGTGATGGACATTCTCGATTCGGGCGAGAAAGGGGCCGGGGGCGAAATCCAGCTTACCGACGCGATGGCGAAGCTGATCGGGCGCCAGCCGTTCCACGCGCTGAAGGTGGATTGCGTTCGCTACGACTGCGGCGACCCGTCCGGTTTCGTGATCGCCAACCTCGCAATGGCGCTGGAGCGCTCCGACACCGTCGGGAAAGTGCGCGAATATATCGACAGCCTCTAGGCTGCCTTGCCCTCGACCATTGCCGCAAGACGCCGCCGCTCCTGCTCGGAAAGCGTCAGTTGCGCCTGCGTTTCGCGAAGCTCGATCAGGCGCGTGATGATCTTGGCATCCAGCGCGGCCTTGTCGTCCACCAGCCGCTTCAGCGATTCAGCGCGCGACAACTGACGAGCGATGCAGGCTTCGAGCACTTCGAAGTGGCACGGCTTGCGCACCACTCCGTCGGCTCCGGCACGAAAGGCGCGGACCGCGGCGGATGTCTCGGAACGCCCGATCACAAGCAGCAGGGGAACGTCGCAATGGACGGGATCGTCGCGGATCGTTCGCGCAAGCTCGATCCCGCTGGTGCCGCGAAGGTCAGCGTCGCACAGGACGAGGTCGACCGGAATGCGATACATTTCGGCAAGCCCGGACTGGGCGGTATCGGCGGTCGCCACGCGGTAGCCTGACTGCGCCAGCCGGCGCGAAATGACTCCCAGATACGCGCGATTGGAATCCACGACGAGAATCCGCGGCTGTGCGCCCGCAGTTCGCATCTCGAGCTGTGCTGTCATTCTGCGCGGACTAAACGGAAATGGTTAACGGACGGCTAAGTAAGAAACGGCTCCGCAGGCAGCAGCCTCACGCGATCAGTTCGATGTCCCAGTAGAGGTAGTCGCGCCACGTTTCGTGGAGGTGGTTGGGCGGGAAGCCCCGACCGTGATCCTGGAGCTGCCAGCTGGTCGGCCGGATCGGCTCGCGCTCGAGATGGAGCCCGGCCTGGCGCGGCGTTCGACCTCCCTTCTTGAGGTTGCACGGAGCGCAGGCCGTCGCGACATTTTCCCAGGTCGTCCGCCCGCCCTGCGCCCGGGGCACGACGTGATCGAACGTGAGCTCCTTCTTCGAGCCGCAGTAGACGCATCGAAATTTGTCGCGGAGAAAGAGATTGAACCGCGTGAAGGCCGGATATTCGTTGGGCCTGACGAACTGCCTCAGCGCAATGACCGACGGCAGCTTCAGCGCCGTCGTCGGGCTGTGCACTTCGCGCTCGTAATGAGCGACCACATCCACTCGCTCGAGGAACATGGCCTTGATCGCGGTCTGCCACGGCCACAGGCTCAGCGGGAAATAGGACAGAGGCGTGTAATCGGCATTGAGCACGAGTGCTGGACAACTGTCCGGGTGCCGGATCATCTCGGGGTGGTACATGGCGCGGGCAATCCACTCCTCGTCTGCCCGCACCAGACTGCTCCGGCCCTGTCGCACGCAAGGAGGAGAGGGTCGTTGTCGGGCCCATCTTCCCTTGTGCCCAGCCGGATGCCAAGCCGGCGTGACATGCGTATGACAGCATTTTCCATGAGCCCGGGTCAAGTGCACTAAGATGCTGGTCAGCCGCTTTGCCCCCTCGCCCACCGGGCGCCTGCACCTCGGCCACGCCTTCAGCGCCGCACTCGCGCACCAGTCGGCAAGGCAGGCGAACGGCCGGTTCCTGCTCCGGATCGAAGATCTCGACCAGACCCGGAGCCGCGCCGAATTCGTCAGCGGAATCGAAGAGGACCTGCGCTGGCTCGGACTCGACTGGGACGGCGATCCGCTGGTGCAGTCAACGCGCAGCGCCGCTTATAGCGAGGCGCTCCAGGACCTGCAGGCACGCGGTCTCGTCTATCCCTGCTTTTGCACGCGGTCGGACATTTCGGCTGCACTCAACGCCCCGCATGGCCCTGCCGGATCCCGCTATCCCGGCACGTGCCGGACTCTTCCAGACGACCCCGGCCGCCGGGCGACTACGCCGCACAGCTGGCGGCTGGACGCGCAAAAAGCGATCGACGCGGTCGGGTTGCCGAGCTGGACCGAGGCGGACGGTCCGCGGTTCACGGCCAGCCGCGCCGATATCGACGACGAGATTCTCGCCCGCAAGGACGCGCCCGCGAGCTATCATCTCGCCTGCGTCGTCGATGACCAGGCCAGCGGCGTGAGCCTCGTAGTTCGAGCCGCCGATTTGCGCGCCTCGACGCCCGTGCAGCGGCTGCTGCAGATGCTCTTCGGCTTCGACCAGCCCCAATATCTTCACCACCCGCTCGTGGTGAACGAGGACGGGCGCAGGCTCGCCAAGCGCGACAAGGCGCCGACGCTGGAATCGCTTCGCGAGGGCGGAGTCGACGGGCGGGCGCTGGCGAAGGCGCTTCGTACGGGCTTTCTCCCGTCTGGCTTTCGGCTGGCGGACGCCTAAATAGGCTCCATGACGATTGTCCTGATGGTGCTTCTGGTCGCGGCCATGGCTGCGACTGCTTACGTCCTCGTCCGCGGCGTGGTGACAATGGCGCAGGGGAAGGTCGGGTCCAGCGAACAGCAGCAACAATGGATGCGCAAGCGAGTCCTGTTCCAGGCTGTCGCGATCGTTCTGGTTGTCCTGATCCTGCTCGCCGCCGGCGCGGCGCGCACCTAGTCGTGGTCAAGCTCAACAAGATCTACACGCGGACCGGCGACAATGGCAGCGCCGGGCTCGTGGACGGGTCTCGAGTGAGCAAGGCGAGCGCGCGGATGGTCGCCATCGGCGACGTCGACGAAGCCAATGCGGCGCTTGGCGTGGCCTTGGCGGAGCTTTCCGACGCGCAGCTTCGCGAACGGCTTCGAACCGTTCAGAACGAGTTGTTCGACCTTGGCGCCGACATCGCGACTCCGGGAGAGGTCGAGGGCGCATTGCGGATCACCGCCGGCCAGGTCGAGCGGCTGGAGAGCGACATCGACGCCATGAACGCCGACCTCGATCCGCTGCAGAGCTTCATCCTTCCGGGCGGATCGCGCGAGGTTGCGGATCTTCACCTGGCGAGGACCGTCGTTCGCCGCGCGGAACGCTCCGCGGTGGCCCTGTCGCAAGCCGAGGAAGTGAACGGCGACGCGCTTGCATACCTGAACCGGCTTTCGGACCTTCTCTTCGTGGCGGCGCGTTTTATCGCTTCGAAACAAGGGGGAGACGTTCTTTGGCAACCCGGCGCGACGCGATAGCCGATCCGCTCCCGACGCTTTCGGAGCGCTTCGCGGCAACGCGTGCATTGACCGCCGCCCTCGCACTACCGCTGTCGGATGCGGACGCGACTCTCCAGGCGTTCACCGAGGCGTCTCCGGCCAAGTGGCACCTCGCGCACACGACCTGGTTTTTCGAAACCTTCGTCCTTCGCGATCACCTGCCCCGCTATCGGACTTTCGATGAGCGGTTCGGCTACCTGTTCAACAGCTATTACGAGGGGGAAGGACAACGCCACGAGCGGGCGAAGCGCGGCATGTTGAGCCGACCTTCGCTCGACGAAATTGGCGCCTATCGCGCTTTCGTGGACGATGCCGTTGCCTTGGCTCTGCCGACGCTCCCGCCGCAAGCGCTCGAACTCGTCGAGCTCGGCATCAATCACGAGCAGCAGCACCAGGAGCTGTTGCTGACCGACATTCTCGCTGCTTTCGCCGACAACCCGCTGGAGCCGGCCTACGGCAGTTCCAAGGCGAGGTCCTGTTCCTTCACGGCGCTGGAGTTCGCCGACGGCAGGACCGGTACCGTCGAAATCGGCGCTCCGGAAAGCGTCTTTGCGTTCGACAGCGAACGGCCGCGGCACCGCGTGTTCGTTTCTCCCCACCAGCTTGCGCTGCGGCGGGTGACGAACGCCGATTGGGAAGAGTTCATCGCCGACGGCGGCTATGAGACAGCTACCCTGTGGCTCTCGGACGGCTGGGACTGGGTGCGCAGCACAGCAGTCTCCGCCCCGCTTTACTGGCGCCCCGATGGCACCCACTTCACGCTTGCCGGCCGAATTGAGCGCGACCCGAACGCGCCGGTCGCTCACGTCAGTTACTACGAAGCCGACGCCTTCGCCCGCTGGGCAGGCGCTCGGCTGCCGCGCGAAGCTGAGTGGGAAGCGGCCGCCCAGTCCGAAAATCCGGCGAAGGGCCAGCAACTCGATGAAGCGAAGGCTGTCGTGCCCCAGCCCAACGCACACCTTTTCGGGTCCGTCTGGGAATGGACTCAGAGCGCCTTTGCAGCCCATCCCGGCTTTGCGCCTGCCGAGGGGACGGTCGGCGAATACAACGGCAAGTTCATGTCCGGGCAGCTGGTGCTGAAAGGCGCGAGTTGCGCCACGCCGCGCGGCCACAGCCGGGCGAGCTACCGCAACTTCTTCCCGCCGCACGCGCGCTGGCAATTTTCGGGGCTGCGGCTTGCCCGAGACTCCTGACCCCCAGTTCAAGAAGGACGTTCTCGACGGACTGGCGGCCCCCGTCCCCGCGATCCCCGCGCGCTGGCTCTACGACCGCCGCGGGTCCGAGCTGTTCGATGCGATCACCCGCCTCGACGAATATTATCCGACGCGGACCGAGACCGCTCTCCTCGAACGGATCACGCCGCAGCTTTCGAAAGCCATTTGCCCAGGAATGGCGGTCGTCGAATTTGGAGCAGGCTCGGCGACGAAAACTCCGCTGATCCTGGAGGCCATTGCCCCTGCCGCCTACGTCCCGGTGGATATCTCAGGCGATTATCTCGAATCGAGCGCGGCCGAAGTCCGCAAGCGCTTCCCTGGCCTGGACGTGTGCCCGGTCGCCGCAGATTTCGCTCGACCCTTTTCCCTTCCTGACGCGGTAGCGGGCCTGCCGAAGCTCGGTTTTTTCCCGGGCTCGACGATCGGCAACTTCGTGCCGCGAACCGCAACCGACCTCCTGCGCCACTTCCGGCAACTGCTCGGGACTGGCTCTCTTCTCCTCATCGGGATGGACCGGGTGAAGCCGGTCGAGCGGCTCGTCGCGGCCTATGACGACCCGCAAGGCGTGACGGCGCGCTTCAGCCTCAACCTGCTGGAACGGATCAACCGCGAGCTCGACGGCACCATTGCGATCGACGCGTTTCGCCACGAGGCCCGGTGGAACGACATATTGTCGCGAATAGAAATTCACCTGGTCGCGAAGCGCGATGTCGACTTCACCGTTGCCGGGCAGCGGTTCGCTTTCGCGAAGGGCGAATCCATTCACGCCGAGAACAGCCACAAATACGGCCGTCGCGGAGCGCGCGTGCTGCTTCTTGCCGGCGGCTGGACTCCGCTCCGGGAGTGGGAAGACGAGGCAGAAGACTTCTCCATCGTTCTCGCCGAGGCGCAGGCTTACCGGTTCGCGCCGTGATTGCGGCTGGCGGGGTCTGCCGCTAAGTCGCGCGGATGCTGATCGCCCTTTTCGACATTCTCGACCTCCTGCTGAACGTCCTCACCTGGATCATCATCATCCAGGTGATCCTCAGCTGGCTGTTCGCCTTCAACGTGCTGAACACGGGCTCGATGGGATTGCGGCGCTTCGTCGACGCGCTCGATCGACTGACGGGGCCGCTGTACCGCCCGATCCGGGCCGTGCTTCCGGATTTCGGCGGAATCGACTTTTCGCCGCTGGTCCTCCTGCTGCTGATCAAGATCGTGCAGATGCTTCTGCATGGTGCCGAGCGCAGCCTGTACATGCAGTCGCTGTGACGGCGAGGCGGATCGACGGAAAGGCGGCGGCCGCAGCCGTTCGCGAGCGGGTTGCCGAGGCCGCCGGAGAATTCAAGCGCGCCACTGGACGCGCGCCCGGCCTGGCGACCGTCCTGGTCGGCGAAGATCCCGCAAGCGCCGTCTATGTCCGCTCCAAGCGCAAGGCGACAGCCGAGGCTGGCATGGAAGGCTTCTCTCACCAGTTGCCGGAGACGACGAGCGAGGCGGAGCTTCTGGACCTCGTTCACCAGCTCAATCGCGGCGACGGCGTCGACGGCATATTGGTCCAGCTTCCGCTTCCCTCGCATATCAACTCCGAGCGCGTCATCGCCGCGATCGACCTGGAAAAGGATGTCGACGGCTTCCGTCCGGCCAACCTGGGCCGCCTCGCCGCTGGGATGGAGGCGCTCGTGCCCTGCACGCCGCTGGGCTGCCTCTACCTCCTCAAAAGCGAGCTCGAGAACCTTGCCGGGCTCGATGCCGTGGTCGTCGGCCGATCCAACATAGTCGGCAAGCCGATGGCGCTTCTGCTTCTCGGCGAAGATGCAACGGTCACGATCGCCCATTCCAGGACTCGCGATCTCCCGGACGTGGTGCGCCGGGCCGACATCGTCGTCGCCGCGGTGGGACGCCCCGAGATGATCCGGGGCGACTGGATCAAGCCCGGCGCGGTGGTCATCGACGTCGGCATCAATCGCGTACCCGGCAAGGAAGAGGGCAAGACTCGGCTGGTCGGCGACGTCGCCTACGACGAGGCAGCCGAGGTCGCGGCGGCGATTACGCCGGTCCCCGGCGGCGTCGGGCCGATGACGATTGCGATGCTGCTTCGAAACACCGTCGTCGCCGCCTGCAGGCGCGAAGGGTTGCCGGATCCGGAGGGGCTGTAGGTGTTTGCACTGATTGCCGCGGCTTCGGTGACCACCGCTGTCGATGCGGAACGTGCCTTCATCCGCGACGCGCATGGCAAGGGCCAGTGGACCGCCTTTCGCAAATGGGCCGACGAGGACGCGGTCATGTTCGCTCCGCAGGCGGTGTGGGCGCAGGAGTATCTCAAGGGGCAGCCGGATCCGCCGCGTTCGATCGACTGGGCGCCGGCGCAAAGCTGGGTCTCCTGCGACGGACGAACCGCGATCAACCGCGGCCCGTGGAAAAGCGCTTCGGGACAGGCGACCGGATATTTCACGACCGTGTGGATGCGCAGCCACTCCAAGTGGCGCTGGGTGTACGACGGCGGCGGACCGCTTGCGGTTCCGCAGGCGTTTCCGCGGAAGGTGAAAATCACACGGGCAAGCTGCAAGAACCGCCGCAACGTGCCCGCAGCCTATCGCAAGGCCGTCGTCCCGACGGTGCGACTCGCCGGCAAGCCGCCGGCCGATGCCGGACAGGGCCGATCGGCCGACGGGACGCTGATCTACGAATGGAAAGTCGCCGCCGACGGGGCTCGACACTTCGCGGCCAGCCTTTGGACCGGGGAAGGCTACAAAACGGCTGTCGATCTCAACGTCGCTGCGTCAAGCAAGTGATCGAGCTGTTCGGATCGGCGCTGGTCACGTTTCTCGTGATCGTCGATCCGCCGGGCTGCGTGCCCATTTTCGCGAGCCTGACCCGCGGGACGGATGCGAACCACCGCCGGACAATGGCGATCCGATCCGCCATCGTGGCGTGGTTCATCCTGATGTTCTTCGCCATTCTCGGAAAGCCGCTTCTCCAGGCGCTTGGCATCAGTCTCGCCAGCTTCAGGATCGCCGGCGGCGTGATGCTGTTCTTCATCGCTCTCGACATGGTGTTCGAAAAGCGCACCCAGCGCCGCGAGGAGCGCGCGCAATCGATCGAGGGAACGCCTGAAGCCGAGGACATCTCCGTCTTCCCGATGGCGATGCCGATGATTGCCGGGCCGGGGTCGATCGCGAGCGCAATGCTGCTCGTTTCGCGACCTGGCGACTATGTGGCGATCGGGGTCGTGCTTGCCGCGATGACCGTCGTCGTCGCCATAACGGGCGTGGCACTGCTGTCGGCGGGATGGCTGATGCGCCTTATGGGCGAGCGGATCGAAGCGATGATCAGCCGAGTGCTGGGCGTGATACTCGCCGCGCTCGCCTCGCAGTTCGTCATCGACGGTATCCGGCAGAGCTTCCCCGGCCTTTAGTTCGCGATCCGCCACATTCGGAATGGCGACTTCGCCGGCAGTGGGACCGGAGTCAGCCATTTGGGCACCTTCCCGCTGCGTAGCTGCGCGTAAAAACCGTGTGGCGCCTCCGACAGGAAGATCGTCGTGGTTGACGAGTTCGGACACGTCAGCAGGTAGTCGGCGTGATATTTGGCAAAGATATGCCGGGCTTGCTCCGCGCTTCCGCGAAAAGCCTTCATCGCATCGGCAATTTGCGGTCCGTTGCGGTGATACGGCCCCATGATGGAATCGTGGTGCGTGAGAGTGATCAGCCGCGGCGCCAGGTCCACGAAGGTGAACACGACGCCTTTGGGCTGAAGCGCGATTGGCCGATAGGAGCCGATGAAATTGCACAGCCGATTGGCGCGCCCGATCTGCACCTCGCGGGCCGACATCTTTTCCGCCGGTGCGAACTTCATCGCCAGCGGGACCACGGCGCCGAAGCCGACGATAGCGACCGCCACCACTCCGAGCGTGCGCACGAGCGGGCTCCTCGAGCTGTCGAGGATTGGTGCGAGCACCCACACGATGGCCACGGCTCCAACAACCGAAAGCATCTGCGCGGCGGGGCCGGTTCGGGTTTGCCAGAACAGCAGGAGCATGGCCGCGAGCGCCACTGAGAAAGACGCCAGCGTCCGCCTGAAAAGGTCGCCGTCGATTCGGTTGCGCCACGCCAGCAACAGCCAGCCGATCGTACCCGTGACCGGCAAGGCCAGGATTATGGTCGCGATGCGCCAGCCGTGCTTGTACACCGGGCGTGCTTCGCGAACGTGGCTGAGCCACAGGGCTTTGACTTCCGGCGACACGCCTTCGAGGCGGCCCAGGCACTGCGGCCACATCAACGCGTGGAACGCGGCGATGACGATGCCGGCGGCAACCGCAAGCGCCAGCCGCACCCGCCAGTCCGCCGGCGTTAGCCAGGCAAGCGCCAGCAGCAATGCGCTGGAGACCAGGAGGGACGATAGCCAGACCGGCGAAAGCGCGTCGCAGACCGGGCTTCGATTTGCGTAGGAAGCAAAGACGACGAATGAAAAGGCGATCGCGCCGCCGAGGCTTGCGGCATAGCCGATCGCTCTGCGCCGCTCGCCCGCGTCAGCGACCCAGAACAACGCCACCGCAGCGCCGGCCATGGCCAGGTAGATGATCATCTCCAGCCCGATCGCAAGCGACAGCGCAGTCGAGATCCCAAGCGTCAGCCCGCCGCGAAGCCGCTTCGGGTCCGCCAGGCCCGCAACGCTGATCGAAAGCAGCGCAAGCTGCCATCCGTGGTGGTCGATCCGCTCCGGCATGAACATGCCGTTCGTCAGGCCGGCGACGATCAGGCCCAGGATGGGAAGGAAGAAGGCGCGCGAATCGACCAGGCGGCGAGCGGTAAGCGCCAGGCCGAACATCAGCAGCAGGTAAGGCAAAAGCGGAGCCACGGCGGCTGCGGTTCGCTCGGCGTCCGCCCCGCCGACAAACGGACGCGTCAGCAGGATGATCGCAGCGATTGGCAGATCGACGAGGCGGCTCCAGTGGATGTTGGCGCCAAACGGCGGATTGAGCCGATATTGCCTCAGGTCGAACCAGCCCTGCCCGTGAAGGAGCGCCCGAACCTGCATCATGCGCATGTTGTCGTCGGTGTCGCTGAGGTTGAAGGCGACGATGCTCGACCAGCGCGAATAGACGAACCAGGCGCAAAACAGCAGCCAGGCCCCGACCGTGATCAGTTTCCAGTGACGTTCCAGCAGCGCAAGCGTGCCATGCACTGGAAAGTCGTCCTTGCGCTTGAGCATCGTTCGCCTGTAGCCGCTCGAGTCCAAAGGGCAAGCAGCGGCGGGATGGCCAGCAAACTCCAGATCGATACCGCTACCGTTTCGCAGCTCGTGCGGTTCGGTATCGTCGGCTTCTCGCTGGCGGCCGTCTATTCGGCCATCTACTGGTACCTGGCGACCTACGTGATGGCGCCGGTTCTTGCCGTGGTCGTGGCCTTCCTCGTCGCCGTCAGCATCGGTTTCATCCTTCACAGCCGCTGGAGCTTTCGCGGGCACGGCAAGCACGAGGACCGGCAGCTGAAGCTCAAGTTCCTGCTCGTGCAGACTTCGGGTTTCCTCCTCAACGAAGCGTTCACGTGGGTGCTGACCGGACCGCTCCACGGCCCCACATGGTGGCCTCTCGTTCCGGCGATCCTCGTCACGCCCGCCGCTACCTTCGTCCTCAACAGAGAGTGGGTTTTCCGCTGATGGAGCGCATCGTCTACGAGCGCATGGCCGAGGTCGACGAAATCCACTGGTGGTACGTCGCGCGTCGCAAGGTGCTGCAGACGTTGATCGATCGCTCGATCGTACTTCCCGACGACGCGCGCATTCTCGAGGTCGGCTGCGGTACCGGCCACAATCTTAAGATGCTGGAGCGCTTTGGCGCCGCCGACGGAATCGAAATCGACGCGCAGGCGAGAGCGATCGCGGAAAAGAGGCTCGGGCGGAAAATCGGGTCGGCGCCGCTGCCGGAACTCACCGGCGTGGATCGGGGCGCCTACGACCTGGTGGCCGCGCTCGACGTCATCGAGCATGTGGACGACGATGCGGCCGCAATCGCTGCGATGGGATCGTGCCTGAAGCCCGGCGGAAGCGTGTTGATCGCCGTTCCCGCGCACCAGTGGATGTGGTCCGCTCACGACGAGCTCAATCATCACAAGCGACGTTATTCGAAGCGCTCGCTCACGCAGTTGATCGACAACTCGCCGCTTCGGCTTCAATCGATCGGCTACTTCAATTCAATGCTGTTTCCGCTCGCGGTCGGCGCCCGCCTGGCCGCGAAGCTGACCGGCGGCGGAGGCGGAGACGATGCCGTTCCGGCTCGTCCGCTGAATTATGTTTTCGAGCGCTGCTTTGCAGCCGAGCGGCGGCTGATCGGGAGAGTCCCGCTTCCTCCCGGCCTGTCGCTGTTCGCGGTTGCATCCGCCACCTGACCGAGACGCCCGCTGCGCCGGGTACCCCCGGCAATGCCCTGAACGATGTAGAGCGGGCGCCCCTTCGCCTCGTTGTACAGCCGGCCGATATACTCGCCCATCAGAGCGAGCACGAACATCTGCACCGCGCCGAGCACGACCACGACCAGCATAAGCGACGTCCATCCCTGGATGTTCTGGCCCGAAACCCAGGCGTAGAGGATGTAGAGGATAATGAGCAGCGAGCCGACGGAGAGCGCCAGGCCGGCGTGGCTGGCAAGCTTCAGCGGTGCCGACGAGAAGCCGGTGAGTGCGTCCAAGGCGAATTTGAGCATCTTTGCGAATGGGTATTTCGTTTCGCCTGCAAAGCGAACGTCGCGGTCATAGAGAATGGGAACCTGCTTGAAGCCGATCCACGCCACCATTCCGCGAATGAAACGCGCCTGTTCCGGCATCGACAGCAGCACATCGAGAGCGCGTCTCGACATCAGCCGGAAGTCGCCGGAGTCGAGCGGGATGTCGACGTCGGTGGCGCGTGCAAGGAGCCGGTAGAAGCCGTGAGCGGTTGCCCGCTTGAACGGAGTCTCGCCTGCTCGGCTCTTGCGGACCCCGTATACGACGTCGGCATCCTCGCGACGCATCGTATCGAGCATGGCGGGAAGCAACTCGGGCGGATCCTGAAGATCGGCGTCAATGATGAGGATGACGTCGCCATTGCACAGATCGAGCCCGGCGGTCAGCGCGAGCTGGTGTCCGTGGTTGCGCGAGAGGTTGACTGCAAGCACGTGCGGATCGGCGGCAGCGATCTGCTCCATCATCGCCCAGCTGCGGTCGCGCGAACCGTCGTTGACGAAGACGATCTCGTAATCCTCTCCGCAGCTCGCTCGAGCGTTCGAGACGAGCCTTTCGTGGAGGACGTCGAGGCACGCTTCTTCGTTGTAGCAGGGAACGACGATCGACAGCTTCATCGGTTGATCCGATACAGGATGGACCCGGGCCCCCGCCATACCGGCTGCATTCCGGTCGTCAAACTTTCGTCGAATGGCGGCGGATCGATGAGCCAGACGTAGTCGAAGGCGGGCCTCGGAAGGCCGTCGAGCGCGTGGTCGATCGTCCACACCGGGCCGATTCCGCAGCCCTGTCGCCGCACTCGCTGCGAAGGATCGGCGGCGAAGTGCCCGGGAGCGCGATAGCGCAGGTCGAGAAGGTTCAAACCCTCCATCACCCACTGGTCATTGGAAAAGCCCTGCTTTCGAACCACAACCATCGCTCCAAGGTGGCTGTTGCGCGGGAGCGGCCACGCGTAGCCGCACGGATCGCCGACGAAGGTCGCTACCCGGGCGCCCATGGGGATGTGGTCAATTGCAGCAAGCTTGGCTTGCTGGTCTTCGGCCGCAATCGCGAGGCTTGCAGTCGTGCCGCCGATTCGAAGGAGCCAGAACCCAAGTCCGAGCACTGCAAGCCCGGACGCCAGCCGCGAACCCACATCGCCGCGAAAGCGGATTGCAAGCAGCGCCACCGCCATCGCGTAGGGCACGAGGCGCATGTCGGCGTAAGCGGACCCGAAGATGATCCGCGGAAGCAGCACATAGCCGACGGCAAGCACCAGCGCTGAAAACGCCAGGTTCCTCGAGAAGCTGAGCTTGCGGGCGAAGACGGCGAGGAGGAACACCGCCGCGGAGATGACCAGTCCAGCGATGTCCCAGGATTTCCAGCGGTCCCTCAGCGCCATTTTCACCCATCGCCACTTCGACTCCCAGTCGAACCAGTCGGTGGTGGCGCCGCCATGCGTTTCGCTGCGCCAGATGAGCATCACGATGAGCGGAAGAGCGAGAACGGACGCGTGAATCGCGGCGACGAATCCGGCCTTGAACCAGGGCGTTCCGCGATCGTGCAGCCGCACCGCCTCCGCGGAAAAACAGAGCAGCCCAAGCACTCCCCAGCCGTAGGTGTGGCAGAAGAATATGGCGATCGAGATGGGGACGAATATCCAGCCGCGAAGCCGCGTCTTTTCGAGCCGTCCGAGACGCAGCCACAAGCCGAAAGCGAGGAAGGCAAGAGCGATGGAAAGAGCGAAATTGACGAAGCCGAACAGGAACGGGTGACCGTAGACGAAGGGCAGCGCGAAAAAGGCCGTAGGCGGAATGCGGCCGTGCACTTCTCGCGCCACCCACAAGAAGCCGCCAACCGTCATCGGCGGAATCGCCAGCACGATCAGCTTCACGGCCACTTCCAGGCCCACGATGCGAGCGAGCGGCATGACCAGCAGGTCGACCCCCAGGTTGCCGATCGCAGCCCAATGGAAGCCGTAATAGCTGCTCAGCCAGCGCGAATGGCCGATGTCCAGCTCCACCCTGTAGCGGCCCATGTGGCCGTAAAGATCCACGAGCGGCGGGATATGCGGGTAAAGTAACGGAACCACCGAAACGGCAATGACGAGGGCAAGGAACGGCGCTTTCTGCCACCACTGCGCGCTCTCGCCGGCTCCCGCCGCGTCCTGCCCGCCCTCGTGAATCATTGCGCCCCCCGGCCAAGTCTGGCTGCCCTCTGCTCCCAGTCTGCTGCGCATTCAACCGCGATACAGGCTCGTTGCGTTACCCCAACAGAAACAATTCTCAGGAGCCAACTCGATGAAGACGTTGATTTTGTCTGCGGCTGCCGTTGCTGCAATCGCACTTACTCCCGCACTGGCGCAGAATGCGCCTGCGCCCGCCCGCGCTGTGCAGATGCAACCGATCACCCGCGCCGCGATGATCCAGAAGGTGCAGCAGCAGTTCGCGCGCGTCGACGCCAACAAGGACGGCTTCGTCACGAAAGCGGAAATGGAGGCTGCTCGAAGCGCCCTTCACGAGCGCGCGGAGAAGCGGATGGGCGATAACGCGGACGCGATGTTCGACCGCATCGATTCCAACAAGGACGGCTCGATCAGCCGCGCCGAGTTCGATGCCGCTCACCAGGCGTTCGCCCAGCATCGGGGCCATGGCGGAATGCGATTCCACGGCGCGGCAATAGGAGCCCATGTCTTCGCGATGGCCGATGCGAACAATGACGGTCGCGTCTCGCTCCAGGAAGCCACCGCCGCCGCGGCCGCGCATTTCGACAAGGCGGACGCGAACCATGACGGCACGCTGACCCGCGACGAAATGCGCGCCGCGCACAAGGCGATGTGGGGACGCTCCGGACGCCGCTAGGCCGGCTCGGCTTCCTCGCGTGAGGCTCGGCGCGATTTCGCCGGGCCTCTCTTTTTGGCGCCGGACGGTTTCTTCCGAAGCCGCGCCTCGGCCTCCCCCATGTAGTCGCGCGTGATCGGCAAAGCGGTGCGATCGCGGACGTACTGGACCTGGTAATTGCAGGCCGCGCCGCTTTCGAACATCACGATTCCGCCGGCGAGATAATATTCCCACATCCGGTAGAAGCGAGCGTCGTACATCCTTTCGATTTCGCCGCGATTGGCTTCCACGTTCTTTAGCCAATGCCGAAGCGTATAGGCGTAGTGGAGCCGCAGTGTCTCGACGTCGCTGACGATGAGCCGCACCTCCTCGCTGGCCGAGCACATCTCGCTGAGCGACGGCAGGTGGTAGCCCGGGAAAATCCACTTGTCGGTGAACGGGTCGGGCTTGCTGGCCGTGCCGAGCTTTCCGATGGTGTGAACGAGCATCACGCCGTCACGCTTCAGCAGGCGCCGACAGGCGGCGAAGAACTCGCCGTAGAAATCGGATCCGACATGTTCGAACATGCCAACCGAAACGATCCGGTCGAACTCGCCGTCCAATTGGCGATAGTCCACCAGCTCGAATTTCACGTGATCGGAAACGCCAGCGTCCGCCGCCCGTTCGCGAGCAATCCGCAACTGGTCTTCCGAAAGGGTGATCCCAAGCACGTCGACGCCGGCCTGCTGGTGCATGAACAGCGCCATTCCGCCCCAGCCGCAGCCGATGTCGAGGACTTTCTGTCCCGGCTTCAGGTCGAGCTTCGCCGCGATGTGCGCCTTCTTGTCCCACTGCGCCTGCTCGAGGTCGTTGTCGGGGGAGGTAAAGTAGGCGCAGCTGTACTGGCGATCGGAATCGAGGAAGGTGCGGTAAAGCTCATCACCCAGATCGTAGTGATGGGCGACATTGCGCTTGGCTCGCTTGGCGTCGTTGCGGGCGAAGATGCGCCGAAGCCCGGCCTTGCCGCGGTTGAGAATCCCGCGGCCGTCCCCGCCATCTTCCCACGGATTCGATTGGGTAATCAGCTCGAGAAGGTCCAGCGCCGTGCCGTTTTCCACGACCAGCCGCCCGTCCATATAGGCTTCGCCTAGCCCGAGCCGCGGGTTCTTCAGGATCTCGAAAATGACTTTCCGGTCGGTAAGCCTGACGGTCAGCGACTTGCCGCCTCCCGGTCCGTAGCTTTTGGGCTCCTTGCCCGGTTCGACGATGGTGATGCTGCCCCGCTTCAGCAGCTTGTCGATCATTCTGCCGATCAGCGACATCAATACTCCTCGCGATTTCCACTGACTGCCATGAGCAGAGACTTACCCTCAGCCGTCCGATTCAGTCCACCCACCTGGGGCCTGGTCACGCGGCAGGACCGGCTGCGCTCTTCCGCTTCTTTTCGCTTGCGGTCTTCAGCTGGCCGCAGGCGGCATCGATATCGCGGCCGCGCGGCGTGCGCACCGGTGCGGAGATCCCCGCCTCGAAGACGATGTTGCTGAACGCCTTGATTCTCTCCGGGCTCGAGCATTCGTATGCCGCGCCCGGCCACGGATTGAAGGGAATGAGATTCACCTTGGCGGGTAGCTTGTACCTGCGGATCAGCCGGACCAGCTCGCGCGCATCTTCCTCGCTGTCGTTCTTGTCCTTGAGCATCACATATTCGAATGTGATCCGGCGGGCGTTGTTGGCGCCTGGATAGTCCGCGCACGCCTGGAGCAACTGCTCGATACCGTACTTGCGGTTAAGCGGCACGATCTCGTCGCGAACCTCCTTGCGCACTGCGTGGAGGCTGACCGCCAGGTTAACGCCGATCTCCTCGCCACAGCGCTCCATCATCGGTACCACGCCACTGGTCGAAAGCGTGATTCGACGCTTGGACAATCCCAGGCCGTCGCCGTCCATGACGATCTTCAGCGCGTCCCGCACATTATCGAAATTGTACAACGGCTCGCCCATCCCCATCATCACGATGTTGGTGAGCATTCGCCCCTCGGGCTGCGAAGGCCACTCGCCGAGCGAATCCCTGGCGAGCATCACCTGGCCGACGATCTCGGACGGTTCGAGGTTGCGGACCAGCCGCATCGTTCCGGTGTGGCAGAAACGGCAATTGAGCGTGCATCCAACCTGGCTCGAAACGCACAAGGTTCCGCGGTCGGCATCGGGGATGAAGACCATTTCGAACTCGTTGCCGTCGTGCGTCCGAAGCAGCCATTTGCGGGTCCCGTCGGACGAGACCTGCGCTTCGACTACCTGCGGCCTGCCGATCGCGAACCGTTCCTTCAGCCACGGCCGCTGCGCCTTGGCGATGTCGGTCATCGAATCGAAGTCGGTGGCTCCCCGATTGTAGATCCAGTGCCAAAGTTGCTTCGCTCGGAGCTTCGCCTGCTTCGCATCGAGCCCCTCGGCCTCGAGCGCGCTCCGAAGCTGCTCCTTCGACAAGCCTACGAGATCGACCAGACCGTCGGCTCGCGCGGACCGGGTCCGAGCCACAGGCACGGGGTCAACGGCGCCCGCAATGGGCATCAAGGTGGTGTCAGCGCTCATGGCAGGAGGCCTATCTAGTTATCCTGCCCGGCTTTTGCCAGCGCAGGCGGCCGCGGCGGAGTCGATAGCGGTGGCAGCGCCGGAAAGCGCATAATGGTCGACGATCCTGCGGCCGCGAACATCGCGCGATTCGACCTTGATGGCGCGACCGTAACGGACCGCATCCAGAATCGCCGCTTGCTGCTCGGCAGTTCGGCTCCAGCCCCACTGCCCGTCGGCGGCGAGAAGAAAGGGGTCGCTGCCGACGGTTGCGATGACCGTTGCACCCTTTCGGGCAGGGCGGTTGAGGTGAACGTAAAACTGACCGTTGCGATTCCCGGCTCGGTCGAATGCAAAGCCCGCATAAGGCTCCGTTCCGCTCCTCGCCCACAAGCCTTTCGATCTCGCTTCGCAGCGGTCCCCGAAGTCGATCGCGGCCCAACCGCCCCCAGCGAAAAGGATGCGATGAGCTGCGCCGGCAGCGCCCGCGGAGCCAACGGCGGCCGATGCAGCAGCACAAAGCAGGAGCGGCGCGAGGCGTAAACTCATCTGCGCTGCCTTAGCGCACGCAAACGGATGCAGTAACCATCCAAACTTGAGCGAATTTCGCCGTTGTGCCATCGTGAAGCCGCTCGGTTGTTTTTTTGCGGAAGATGGACGCGTGTACCGAGCGGACCCACGACCATGCGTACGGGATCGCGTCGGCGAATGACTTTCGCCGCCGTGATGACTCATGTCGCAGCCGAACTGGCGCTGTTCAGCGCGGTCGGATTCCTGCTGTTCGCGATCAACGACCTCGCCGTCGACATCATCTATTTCGCGCGCAGGCTGTGGCGCTCCGCGACCGTTTACCGCCGCTATCCCAAGACCTTCGGCCAGTCGCTTGCGCAATCGCGCGAAGCGGAGAGGTTCGTCGCCGTTTTCGTCCCCGCCTGGGACGAGTCGTCGGTGATCGCGTCGATGCTCCGCGCCACCGTGGAGCGGCTCGAATACGCGAATTACCGCATCTTCGTCGGCTATTACCGCAACGATCCAGCGACCGCCGCGGCAATCGCCAGCGTACAGGATTCGCGAATCGAGCCCGTCCTCGTGGAGTCCGACGGGCCGACGACGAAGGCGGACTGCCTCAACCATCTTTATGACGCACTCATCGCGTTCGAGCTCGACGAGAACAGACCCGCGGCTGCCGTGGTGCTACACGATGCCGAGGACGTGGTGCATCCGCTCGAGCTGGTGGTTTTCAACAGCCTCATCGATCGCGCCGGGCTGATCCAGCTTCCCGTGCAGCCGCTCGCCGACCCCCGCTCGCCCTGGATCGCCGGACATTATTGCGACGAATTCGCCGAAGCGCATTCCAAGGAGCTCGTGGTTCGAGAAGCGGTCGGTGCGGCGATCCCGCTCGCGGGCGTCGGCTGCGCAATTGCGCGAACGCCGCTTGCGCGGCTCGCCGCGATTCACGAGGGATATCCGTTCGCCGGTGGAAGCCTGACGGAGGATTATGAGCTCGGCCTGAGAATCGGCGAACTCGGGCTGAAGACGATGTTCGTGAGAATGCCGGCGGCGCCGGGAACGCTTGGAGTCGTCGCCAGCCGCGGGCACTTCCCCGCCAGCTTCGGAGAAGCAGTGCGCCAGAAAGCGCGCTGGCTCGGCGGAATTGCACTGACCGGGTGGGACCGGCTCGGCTGGAGCGGCGGGCTCGGCGAGCGCTGGATGCGGATGCGCGACCGGCGCGGACCGATCGCGGCGCTGTTGCTGATGTCCGGATATGTTGCCGCGCTGATCTGGAGCCAGCTGTGGCTTGCGCAGGCGCTCGGCGCCCCTGTCCAGGTCGGAATCGACGGCACGCTTGCGACCCTCCTTTGGATCAACCTGTGGCTGCTGCTGTGGCGGGTCGGCATGCGGGCGCTGTTCACCGGCTCGGCCTACGGCTGGCGTGAAGGAATCCGCTCGGTGCCACGGCTTCTTGTCGGAAACCTGATCACCATTGCCGCGGCTGTCCGCGCGGTCGGCATCTACGCCAGCCGAAAGCCCACTGCGTGGGACAAGACGCGCCACACCTTTCCCAAGGAGTTGCCCGGAGAAGTCTCCGCGTGAGTGCACCGATCCGGTTCCTGGGGATGGTCGTCATCGGGTGGGCGGGCGTGCGCGCGATGACTCTCGGCGCCGTTCCAGGCTTCACCGTCAGCTACGCAAAAGAGGTGCCGCCGAGCGGGCTGCCACCGATCGTCAGGACCGAGTTCCCGCCGATCGATGCGCTAGAGCCGCCGGTTTCGCAGCAGTGGCAACAGGCGCAGTATCCGCAGCCGTACCCGCCTTTCCCGGCGATGCCGGCCGGCGCGACCAATACCTCGCCCTACTATCCGTCCTATGCCGTGCGGCCCGAATCGCTGCCTCCCATCCCGCCGCGGCCGCAATGGCAGCTGCCGTCGCATTCGAGCAGCGGCCGCGCCTTCCGTTCGCCCCTGCACCCCCTCGGTGATTGGCAATTGGCCGGCCTGTCCGCTTTGCCCGGCGGGCGAAGCAGCCCTGCACGCTCCGCGCAATCCCCATCGATTGCCGGCCGACAGCCCCGGCTCGACCGGGTCCAGCTCACAAGCTGGGCGCTTCTTCGCGGCTCGCCTGCACCGGGCGCGCTTGCGACTGGCGGCACGCTGGGCGGGAGCCAGGCCGGCGCGCGCCTGCAATATAATTTCAGCCACTGGCTCGCGGCCTCTCTTCGAACGACGAGCCCGGTCGGCGGCTCGCGCGGGGCGGAGGTCGCGGGTGGAGTCACGATCAAGCCATTGCGATCGATCCCCGTGGCGATCACCGCCGAACGGCGGCAGTCGGTCAGCCCCCACGGCGGCGGCCGCTCCGCCTTCGCGGTATTCGCGGAAGGCGGCCTCTACCACCAGCCGATGCCTTTCAACTTTCGACTCGACGCCTACGCGCAGGGCGGGGTCGTCGGATTGAACAGCCGTGACCTGTTTGCCGACGGAGCGCTGGCGTTCACTCGTCCCGTCTGGGGCCGAGTCTCCGCCGGGTTCGGCCTCTGGGGCGGCGCCCAGCCGGGGCTGTACCGGGTCGACGCAGGGCCGCGGCTGTCCTTTCGAATCCGCGACAACATCTACGCGCACGTGGATTGGCGCCAGAGGCTCGCCGGAACCGCCCGCCCGAGTTCCGGGCCCGCGCTCACGCTGGCTGGCGACTTCTAGCCGACGCAGCCGTTGGACAGCGGCGTCTTTACGGCTAGTCGTTCGGCAACGTCATGGACATTTACCTCCCGATCGCGGGCCAGTCGGTCAATGCGCTGCTGATCGTCGCGCTGGGCGCGGTCGTCGGCGTCCTGTCGGGGATGTTCGGAGTCGGCGGAGGGTTCCTTACGACGCCGCTGCTGATTTTCTACGGAATCCCGCCACCCGTAGCAGTCGCATCGGCGGCAACGCAGATCACCGGCGCCAGCGTCGCGGGCGTGTCCGTCCACCTTCGCCGGGGCGGAGCCGACCTGCAGATGGCGGGCGTGATGACGGTGGGCGGCTTCTTCGGATCGCTCGTCGGCGCCTTTCTGTTCCGGATACTTCAGTCGACCGGGCAAATCGACCTGGTCATCGGGCTTCTCTACGTCGTCCTTCTCGGCTGGATCGGCGGACTGATGTTGTGGGACGCGCTGACGACGCTCGGATACATCAGCAGCTCGCCGGACGAGCAGGATTCGCAGGCGAAGCGCCACACCCGCTGGCTCGGTTCCCTGCCGCTGCGCTGGCGCTTTTCCGTCTCCGGGCTTTATATTTCGCCCATTGCCCCGCTGGCCTTGGGGTTCGGGGCGGGAATCCTGACCGTCCTGCTTGGAATCGGCGGCGGATTCATCCTCGTTCCGGCGATGATTTACCTGCTCGGAATGCCGGCGCGCGTGGTCGTCGGCACATCGCTTGCAATGATGCTCGCCGTCAGTGGCGTCACCACCTTCATCCATTCGGTGACCACACATTCGGTCGATGTGGTCCTTGCCGGGCTGCTTTTGGTTGGAGGCGTCTTCGGGGCCCAATACGGTGCGGTGCTGGCGACTCGAATCAAGCCCGACCTGCTGCGGCTGGCGCTTGCAGTCATCATCCTGCTCGTCGCGCTCCGGATGTTCCTCGGCCTGTTCTGGCGCCCGGACGAAATCTATTCGGTTGCCTATCTGTGACGCGCCGCCTCGCGACCCTCACCCTCCTGTTTCTTGCGCTGACAGGCGCCAGCAAGCCGACGCTGGTGCCCGATGTTTCGGCTCGCGACATCCAGATCCGCTACAGCTTCGCGGGCGCGCAGCTGCTTCTGTTCGGGGCCATCGTCTATCCGGGCGGCAGGATTCCAAAGACCCCGCCCGCGGTGGTCGTTGTGGTGAAGGGACCGGCCGAGCCGATCGTGGTTCGCGAAAAGCAGCGGATCGCCGGAATCTGGATGAATGCCGAGTCGAGCCGCTTCCGCTCGGCGCCATCTTTTTACGCGGTCGCCTCGTCCCAGCCGATCTCGAAGCTGCTCGACGAACGCACGGCTGCCATTTACGAACTGGGAGTCCACAACCTCCAGCTGTCTCCCGGCACGAGCGCCATTCCGGAGAAGGCGCGGCGGTTCGAGGCCGGGCTTCTGGACCTCCGGCGGCGAAGCGGCCTCTATTCGGAAAAGCCGAACGGCGTCGAAATCACCGGCGGCGTGCTCTACCGGGCGGTCATCACCATCCCCAGCCAGGTCCCCGTCGGCACCTACACCGCCGAAACCTTCCTCGTGAACGACGGGCGGGTGCTTGCCGCCGCCACCCGCGACATCGACATCGGCAAGAGCGGTTTCGAGCGTTTCGTAGCGGTCGCCGCCCGGCGACACTCGGCCCTTTACGGCCTCTTCGCCGTTCTTCTGTCGCTTGGCCTCGGCTGGTCGGCAGCCGCAATGTTCCGCCGCCGCGCCTAGGTTCGCGCTCGACTGCTAAGGTAAAAATTAACGGCTGTCCTGTACCGCCACTCCCACCGGATTGTTGGAGTTGGGTGAGAATGGACGAACAGCCGAACCTGCGTCAGTTTATCGATGAAATGAGCAGCTTTGACGAGGAAAGCGCTCCCAAGGCCCCTGCGTCTTCTTCACCCGAGCTTCCTTCGATCGGCGAGGTCGTCCAGATTGCAGGCTCCGGATCGAGCGTCCGGGTGAAGGCGGCGGCGCTGCAGGCGCTTCAAAACCACTCCGATCCCGCCGTTGCGATGTCCGGTCAGGTCGGAAGCCAGATCAAGATGGTCGTCGGCGATTCGTGGCTGATTGCGAACGTCAGGACCATGGCCGCCGACGGCAATGGCGAAGTCGTCGCCAACGTCGATTTCCTCGGCGAGGGCACCCGCGACAGGTCCGGCAAGATGAGCCACTTCAGGCGCGGCGTGACGCGCTATCCGATCCCGGGCTGCGCCGTGATGCCGGTGACGACCGACGACTTGCGCTCGGTGTTCGCCGCCGACGACAGTGCGCACATCGAAATCGGAACCGTTTACCCGACCGACGACATTCGCGGCGCATTGTACGTCGACCCGATGCTGTCGAAGCATTTCGCGGTGCTGGGATCGACCGGAACCGGTAAATCGACCTCGGTGTCGCTGATCCTGCACCGGATCTCGGAGCTTTCGCCCGAGGGTCACATCGTCATGATCGATCCTCACGGCGAATATTCGGCCGCGTTCAAGGGCTGCGGCGAGCTGTTCAACGTCGACAACCTGCAGCTGCCCTACTGGCTGATGAACTTCGAGGAGCATTGCGAAGTGCTCCTGACCACGCACGGTGCGGAGCGCGAACGCGACGCCGACATTCTCGCCAAGTGCGTCCTTGCTGCCCGAGTGAAGGGCAAGGACATGAGCCAGTACGGCAAGGTGACGGTCGATTCGCCGATTCCTTACCTTCTGACGGACCTGTCCACGATCATCGTCAACGAAATGGGCAAGCTCGACCGCGCCGGCGACACGCTTCCCTATCAGCGCCTGAAGACCAAGCTCGACGAGCTCAAGCAGGACCCGCGCTACACCTTCATGTTCTCAGGGATGCTGGTGTCGGATTCGATGCCGTCCTTCCTGTCGCGCCTGTTCCGCCTGCCCGCCAACGGCCGTCCCATTTCCATCGTCGACGTATCCGGCGTTCCCTCCGAAATCACTTCCGTCGTGGTCTCGGTGCTCGCTCGGATGGTCTTCGACTATGCCATCTGGTCGCGAACGGAAGCGCAGCGGCCTCTCCTCCTCGTCTGCGAAGAAGCGCACCGCTACGTTCCCAAGAGCGAGACCGGCGACGGCCAGGCGGTTCGAAAGATTCTCGAGCGGATCGCCAAGGAAGGCCGTAAGTACGGCGTTTCGCTCGGCCTGATCACACAGCGGCCGTCCGACCTCGCCGAAGGCGTGCTGTCGCAGTGCGGAACTATCATCTCGATGCGCCTGAACAACGACCGCGACCAGGCCTGCGTTCGAGCGGCGATGCCCGAAGGCGCGCGCGGTTTCCTCGACGCGATTCCGGCGCTCCGCAACCGCGAGTGCATCGTCTGCGGCGAAGGCGTCGCCATTCCGATCAGGGTCCGCTTCGACGATCTCGAGCCGGAAAAGCGCCCGGCCTCGTCCGATCCCAGCTTCGCTGCCCTGTGGCGCGAGACCGGCGGCGAGGAAGGAATCATCCAGCGCACCGTCAAGCGGTGGAGAGGGCACGGCCGCTGAGCCGCCGAGCGCAGTGACGCAGACGCGAAGCGTCGCCGGAACAGCGCGAAGAGCTGGCGAAGCGCGGCCGGCCTGCGGTTAAGCCGCCTCAGCGGCGCGAACCGACAGGACCGACGTCACGGGATTTAGTCCCGTGACGGGGTTATTGGCTAATGTCCGTTTTCGACCCATTGCGGACATTATCGATCGGCCGTGCAGCTATCCCCGCCATGGCCGAGCTGAAGCCTGCAACGGAAGCGCATTTCAGAAGCTCCCAAACCGAGCCTTCATTGCAGCGTCGCTTGCGGTTTGAATTGCATGGCTCTTGATTTCGCGCATCGAGGCGAGGACGCGCAGCGCTTTCGGTTCAAGCCTCGTCCGTCTGGCGCAGTTAGGTCGGAGTTGGAGCGGTAGTGCGCCGCTGACAGTGATCTGCGTGGCCTTGCTGAGGTCACTTTCGTAGGCATTAGTGACTGGCTCATCTCATATACAGTGCTGCTCGGCCCGTTAACCTGGCATTGCACCGCGCGCGACATGGCGGACTTCCCGCTCGTCATCGTGGACATCTACGCAAGCCCAAGCGGCGATTTTCGCTGTTGCGCTGGGCAAGCTTGCGCCGGTAATCTGCAAGTTCCCGCTGATACTTCGCTTCATAGTCGGGCACCTCAGCACCGGGGCGCTTGGTCGACGCTGGTGATGCCGATCCGGGGTCGCCAGGGGCTTTCGTGGAATGCACCACCGAATTCCTGCCGATATGAACCGATGGAGTCTGAGCGGCGACTTGATCATGGCGGGGTTATCGCCGCGCCTGTGGTACGTAATTCATAGCTGTTTGCCAAGCGCCAGGCCCGCCTTTCTGGCAAAAAGTGCGAAGCGTCCCGCTCGTATCGAATGAAACCTGCACTCTGCCTTTATTGATGTCGTCTACATAGCTTCTCATGTTGCTGGTGACGTAGTCTTCGTCGATTTCTGCTTCGAAAGGCTCAGTCACCGCAACATGTTTGGTTTCTTCGCCCACGCCAATCACTATCGTACAGAAAACTGGATAGCGCTCACGAGCTGCAGAAGACGCTTGGGGGATCGAGGCCCAGATCACAAATGCAAGGATGGGAACTGGCTTCAAGGTCATTATAAACGCACCCTTAAAACGCAAAAACCGGTCGAATACTCGCCAATTGCCTCGACTTGTCAACTACGCGAATGACGCCATTCAAGGGCACCCCGCATCGGCTGCCAGTCGCACTCCTCACCGACGGTCAGCGGCCGCTTTCCACCCATTGCGGACGTTAGTCCTCAGAGGAGTTTAGCCTGCAGGCTTGTGCGCTCGACACCGCGTTCAAGCCGCCGCGGGGACCATTCTATCGGTCACGATTGGCTTCCAACCGCGCCTTGATGGAGCACTTTCGGGCAGCGACAACGCCGCAATCACCCCGATTGCGCCTATGCCGGTCATATACCAGCCCAAGGCCAGTATGTTGCCGGTGACGTGCAGCAGCCAGGTGACGAATATCTGTGTCGTGCCCCCCAGAAGCGCGACCGGTAACGTGTAGATCAGCGCAAACCCGCGCGACCGGCTCCGCTGCGGCAGCGATTCGGCTATCGCGGCGTATATTGCCGGTCCGCCCACATTGATGAAGAAACCGAGCATCAGGTTGATCACGAAAAAGGCCACAAGCGATCGCGCACTCTCCACCCACATGATCATCGGCAGGATCGAGGCGGCCAGCACCAAAAACGGCACGACCAATAGCGGCTTGCGGCCCCACCTGTCGCAAGCCATGCCGCCGATCAACGACCCGATTATGATCATGAGATTGCCGGATAGCTGCGCAGCCATCGAAACGCTTGTCGACAGCTTGAGCTCGTTCTGGCCAAACGTCGCCATATAACCCTGGACGTAAGAAAGAATGGTGCCCGAGCCCATGAGGGCCATGCCCAGCACAACGATCTGCCGCAATGACGGGCCGGCGACCCTGGCCTCTAACTCCGGTTCTGCACAGCCTTTCGTTTCCGGGATCGCGCGGCGCATCCAAAGCCCGATGGGCACGATCGAAACGCCCAGCAGCAGGGCGATCCGCCAGCCATAGGAGGTCAATTCCGCCGGGCTCAACAACGCGCTGAGAGTCAAGCCGACGAAGGCGCCCAGGCTGGAGGCAATGCCCTGGCACACCCCTTGGTAACCTGCACTCCGCCCTCGGCGAGCGATCCCGCCCGCCTCGACCATATAAGTTGTCGCAGATCCGATCTCGCCGCCAAGGGCTAAACCCTGCACGAACCGGGCGACGATCGCGATGATCGGGGCAGCAATGCCGATTGTGGCATAGCCAGGCGTCAGGGCGAGGGCGGCGATTGCCATACCCATGATCGTCATCGACAGCATCATGGCCGGCTTACGTCCGGCGCGATCACCATATCCGCCGAGCACGAATGCACCGATCGGCCTGCCAACGAACCCCGCGCCGAACACCGCGAGCGATCCCATCAGGCTAAGATAGGCGTTGCTCGACGGAAAGAAGGTGTCGCCGATCTGGATGGCGAAGAAGGCAAACGTCAGGAAGTCATAGAACTCAAGCCCGCAGCCAAGCGTCGCAGCGAAAATGCACTTCCGTGCCTGCGGCCCGGACGATTGTCCGTCGACACTTTTGCCCATGGCAAGCCCTTTCGCCCAGACAGGACCCGGATGACGAGGCAATCGCAGATCCTTTGCGGATACTCCCGATGTCGAGGTGATGTTTTTCTGATGTGGCGCACAAAACGGGGCTTAGCGGCCGAGTTTCCCGAGATACGGTGTGGGAACGTCGTGATCAGGATCGGCTACGGCCTGATCGCGTCGCGGTTTCACTTCGATGGCAGCGCAGGACGGTAGAGAGAAACTCTACGCCTTCGCTCCGATCGCCGTGAGCTGCTTCAGGCGCGCGTTGAACGCCTGGCGCTGGGCGCCGCTGATTTCCTGCCGTGTCTGCAGCCGCACGGTCATCGGGTCCACGGGCCGTCCGTTCACTTTGACTTCGAAGTGCAGGTGCGGGCCGGTCGACAGGCCGCTTGAACCGACATAGCCGATCACCTGCCCCTGGCGCACCGTTTCCCCTGGCGAGGCGGCAATCGAGCTCATGTGCCCGTAGAGCGTGACGATGCCCGAGCCATGGGCGATCCTGACCTCGCGGCCGTAGCCGCCGGCCCAGCCGGCTGCGACCACCTGGCCGTCGGCGGCGGCGACGATCGGGCTTCCCCATGCCGCTCCGAAATCGATTCCGGCGTGCATGCGCGAAAAATGCAGGATCGGGTGGTAACGCATTCCAAAGCCTGAGGTGATGCGACCGGCGACCGGCGCCATCAGCCCGGCGGAGGTCTCGCCCCCGCTGGCATCGGTGTCGAACCAGTCGCTCTTGCCGCCCTGGTTCCATTTCATCAGCTCCACGTCGTCGCCGTCCGCGCGGTGCAACGCGGCGTAGAGCAGGGGCTGGTCGGGCGTCTTTGCAACGACGAGATCGAAACGGTCGTAGGGCGCAACGTCGGAGCCGACGTCGATTCGGGTCGCCAGCGCCTGCAAATAGGCCGCTGCAACCTGCGGCGACACGCCGGCATCGCGAAGCGACCAGTACAGGCCGTCGGTCACGGCACCCTGCACCCGAACCGCCTCGCCGTCAGAAGCGACGACCGGTTTCGACACGGCTTCCGGATCGAAGCCGACCTTCGCCTTTTCGGCAGGCGACGGCGGTCCGACCAGCATTGCATTGGCCTGGAACTGCTGCGCCGGGGCGATGGTCTGCGCCAAAGCGGGCGAGAAGGGATCGAAACCGGGCGTGAGCGCAAGCGCGACTGCGCACAAAGACGCAAGCGTGGCCGCCCCGCGAATCCAGCGCACGCCAATTCCTTCGGCTGCAAGGTCGACGACGAGGCTGAACGGTTCGGGCGCGTGGGCGATGGGCTCGCCGTTCCCGCGTGCGCGAGAGAGCGCGAGCCGGGCCGAAGCCTCGGTTGCTGTCAAACCATTCGCCATCTGCCGCCAATCTGCCCAAACAGGGTTAAAGACGGTTTAAAATCGGGCGCTTGTGCTTTGGCCGAGCGCTGCCACATTGGATGGAAATGCCACAGCGTTCGGATGCTCCCGTCAGGGCGATTCTTGGCCCCACCAATACCGGCAAGACCTATCTCGCGATCGAGAGGATGTGCGGTCATTCGTCGGGCGTGATCGGATTCCCGCTGCGGCTTCTCGCCCGCGAGGTTTACGATCGAGTCGTGGCGCTGAAGGGCGAATCGCAGGTCGCGCTCCTGACCGGCGAAGAGCGGATCGTGCCGCCGGGCGCGCGCTATTTCCTGTGCACTGCCGAATCCATGCCGGTGCCGAACGGCGACGGCCATGATTCAGACGCGTTGCAGCGCGACTTCGCTTTCGCAGCCATCGACGAGGCGCAGCTCGGGATCGATCCCGAGCGCGGCCATGTGTTCACCGACCGGCTGCTTCGGGTACGCGGCCGCGAGGAGACTCTGATCCTGGGCTCCGACACTCTCAAACCGATGGTCCGGGAGCTTCTGCCCGAAGCGGAGATCGTGAGCCGGCCGCGCTTTTCAACGCTGAGCTATGCCGGCTCGGTCAAGCTGTCCCGGCTACCGCCGCGCTCCGCGGTCGTCGCCTTCTCGGCCGAGCAGGTTTACGCCATCGCCGAGGCGCTTCGCCGCTTCCGCGGCGGGGCAGCAGTGGTGATGGGAGCCCTGTCCCCCGCGACTCGCAATGCGCAGGTCGCGATGTTCCAGCGCGGCGAGGTCGATTATCTCGTCGCGACCGATGCAATCGGCATGGGCCTCAACATGGACGTCACCCATGTCGCCTTCGCGGGCCTGGAGAAGTTCGACGGACGGCGCGAGCGGCGCCTGACGATCGCGGAAATGGCCCAGATTGCCGGCCGCGCCGGACGGCATCAACGCGATGGCAGGTTCGGAACCCTGGGGCTTGGCGAACGAAGCCCCGAATTCACCGATTACGAGATCGACGCCATCGAGCAGCATCGATTCCGGCCGCTCGACTTCCTTTACTGGCGAAACCCCGACCTGGACTTTACCGACGTTCGCTCGCTCATCGCGAGCCTGGAGGTGCCAAGCGGCGATCCCCTCCTTCGCTCGGCGCCGGAGTCCGTCGATCTCGCCGTTCTCAAGCTCGTCGCGGAAGACCCCGCAATCGCAGCGCGCCGCGGCGCCGTCGCGCGGCGGCTGTGGGCTGCCTGCGGGTTGCCCGATTTCCGTAAGGTCGGCCCGATGCACCATGCCCGAATGGTGCGCCGGGTGTTCGGGTACATCGGCGAGGGCGGCCACATCGCGCACGAGTGGTTCGCCTCCGAAGTAAGCCGCCTCGACAATGTCAGTGGCGACATCGAGGCGCTGTCCGATCGCCTCGCGGGGATTCGAAGCTGGGCCTATATCGCGCACCGCTCCGACTGGGTTCGAAATCCCGAAAAGTCGGCGGAGCGTACGCGCGAAGTCGAGGCGCGCCTGTCCGACGCGCTGCATTCGGCGTTGACACAGAGATTCGTCGATCGGCGCACGTCGATGCTGGTGCGCGACATCGGCGCTCGCGGAGCCGATGCGCTGCCGATTACCGTCGCTGCGGATGGCGAAGTCAGCGTCGGGCCAGAGCCGATCGGACACCTGTCGGGTTTCGAGTTCCGGGTCGATCCGACGGCGCGGCTTGCCGACAAGCGGCTCCTTCTCGCTGCGGCCGAGCGGCGGCTGGGCCAGGAGCTGGAGCGCAGGGCGACCGAGCTTGCCGGAGCCCCCGACAGCGAGTTCGCGCTTCTCATCGAAAACGACGGCACAATAGCAATCGGCTGGCACGACAGCGTGCTTGCGCGGCTTGCACCCGGGCGGTCTTTCCTCGAGCCTGCGGTGCGCACGTCGCGCGCGCTCGACAGGCTGCCGGCCAGTGCGCGGGCCGTGCTTCGCGAGCGGCTCGAACGCTGGGTCGACTCGCAGCTCGACTCCAATCTCCGCCCGCTGAAAAAGCTCGCGCAAGTTTCCACCGACGCCGGGACCTCGCCGAGCGTTCGCGCTCTCGGAGCAATGCTCGGGGATGCCGGCGGCACTCTGCCCCGCCGAAGCGTCGTGAGCGCGATCGGAACCCTGGACCAAAAGGACAGGCAACTCCTCTACCGGCTCAATGTCAGGCTGGGGCCGCTCGACGTCTATGTCCCCGCGCTTCTGAAGCCTGCGGCACAATTGTGGCGCGGCGCCCTTCTGGCTGTCCGCTCCGGTGAGCCGATGCCGGAGCTTCCAGCGGCGGGAGCGGTCTTGCTGCAAGCCGACGCCGACCCGCGGGGAGCGGCGCTCGCCTATCGCCGTATCGGCCGCGAATGGGTCCGGATGGATCTTGCCGACCGGCTCGCAAGCCACGCCCACAAGGTGCGGTCGGCCGGCGGAGACAACCCGGTCGATACCGAGCTTGCGACCTCGATCGGCCTGAACGAGCGGGCGATTGCGCGACTGATGAGCGATATCGGTTTCGCCAAATCCGGAGAGTCGTGGCGCTGGCGCGGGCGCAGGGGCGGCCGAGGCGATCGTCGGCCGAGTGGAGCCGGCGCCTTTGCGGAGCTGGCGAAGCTCAAACGCTAGGGGTTTTCATCGGGTTGAAAATCCGGCCGTCAGAGCGCAGTTGGGCCGCGAAGGAGACTAGGACCATGGCTACCCAGCTCTCAGAGGAAAAGAGCATTCTCGGGCTCGAGAACCCGATGGGCACAGACGGCTTCGAATTCGTGGAATATACGGCGCCCGACGTCGAGCTTCTGCGCTCGCTTTTTGCGAAGATGGGCTTCCCGGAAGTCGCGAAGCACAAGAGCAAGGACGTGACGTTGCATCGCCAGGGCGACTGCAATTTCATCATCAATGCGGAGCCAGGATCCTATGCCGAGCAGTATGCGAAGGACCATGGGCCGAGCGCCTGCGCGATGGCATTCCGCGTCAAGGACGCGAAAAAGGCGCACGAGCGCGCGGTCAAGCTAGGGGCGACCAACGTCGAGGTCGCCCGCGGCGACGGCGAGCTTGAAATTCCGGCCATTGAAGGAATCGGCGGATCGCGGCTGTTCTTCGTCGAGACCTATGGCGACAAGGGCACCATCTACGACACCGACTTCACCTTCCACGACGACTGGAGGGACCGCGAGGCGAAGGCGAATAGCCACCTCACCTACATCGATCACCTCACGCACAACGTGAACCGCGGCAACATGGCGACCTGGGCCGACTTCTACGAGCGGCTCTTCAATTTCCGCGAAATCCGCTATTTCGACATCGAGGGAAAGCAGACCGGCCTCTTTTCGAAGGCCATGACGTCCCCGTGCGGCAAGATCCGAATCCCGCTCAACGAGAGCCAGGACGACAAGAGCCAGATCGAGGAGTTCCTTCGCGAATATAAAGGCGAGGGCATCCAGCACATCGCGCTTGGATCGGATGATATCTACCAATCGGTCGACATCATCCGGGGGCGCGGCATCCCGTTCCAGGACACGCCCGACACCTATTACGAGCTTCTTCCCGAGCGCATCCAGGGCCACGAAGAGGACATCGCCGAGCTCGAGAAGCGCCGGATCCTGATGGACGGGGCACCGACGGAGGGACAGGGCCTGCTGCTTCAGATTTTCACGCAGAACGTGATCGGGCCGATCTTCTTCGAGATCATCCAGCGCAAAGGCAACGAGGGTTTCGGCGAGGGCAATTTCAAGGCGCTGTTCGAGAGCATCGAGCTCGACCAGGAGCGGCGGGGAGTCCTTTGAGCGTCACCAAGAGCAAGGCAAGCGGAGCGAAGCGAGCGCCGCTTGGTCGAGAGATGACGCGAGGCGGTCGCGCAATGCGGGCGGTGGCGTGCGGATATTCGGCATGACTGAAGCCTTCATTTGCGATGCAATCCGAACGCCCATCGGCCGCTTCGGAGGGGCGCTGGCCAAGGTCCGTGCCGACGATCTCGCCGCGATTCCGCTTCGCGCGCTGAAGGAGCGCAACCCCGAGGCCGATTTTTCGGCTGTCGACGACGTGCTTCTTGGCTGCGCCAATCAGGCGGGCGAGGACAATCGCAACGTTGCGCGGATGGCCGCCCTTCTCGCCGGCTACGGGACGAGCGTACCGGGAACGACGATCAATCGGCTGTGCGGATCGGGAATGGACGCGGTTGCGATGGCTGCGCGGGCGATCAAGACCGGCGAAGGCGACTTCTTCGTCGCCGGCGGGGTGGAGAGCATGACCCGCGCACCCTTCGTCCTCGCCAAGTCGGACTCGGCATTCGGCCGCAAGGCGGAGATGTACGACACGACGATCGGCTGGCGCTTCGTCAACAGCCGGCTGAAGCAGGAGTTCGGCGTCGATTCCATGCCGGAGACGGCCGAGAACGTCGCCGAGGAGTTCGGCGTCTCTCGCGAGGAGCAGGATCGCTTCGCAGCGGAAAGCCAGCGCCGGGCCGCCGAGGCGCAGGCCAACGGCCGGCTTGCGGCCGAGATCGTCCCGGTCACAATTCCGCAGCGAAAGGGCGAGCCGATCACGGTGGGCGCGGACGAGCATCCCCGCGATACCAGCGAGGAAGCGCTGGCAAAGCTCCGGCCGATCGTGAAGCCCGACGGAACGATCACCGCCGGGAATGCATCGGGTGTCAACGATGGCGCTGCGGCAATAATTGTTGCCAGCAAGGATGCGGTCGAAAAGCACGGACTGACACCCCGGGCGCGAGTGCTCGGCGCAGCTGTCGCAGGCGTACCGCCGCGGATCATGGGGATGGGTCCGGCACCGGCTTCGGAGAAGCTCATGCAGCGGCTGGATCTCGCGATCGGCGACTTCGATGTCGATCGAACTCAACGAGGCGTTCGCGGCCCAGGCCATCCCGGTGCTGAAGCGGCTCGGCCTGTCGCCCGATTCCCAAAAGGTGAACCCCAATGGCGGCGCGATCGCGCTTGGCCATCCCCTGGGCATGTCGGGCGCCCGCCTGGTGCTGACCGCCACGGAGGAGTTGCAGCGGCGCGGATCGACACGCGCTTTGTGCACGATGTGCATCGGAGTCGGCCAGGGAATCGCCCTCGCGCTCGAACGGGTATAAACTGCCCTTCGGAGGATGTGCCGATGGCGACTGCAGCTGCCGACCTTAGCGAAGACGCGATCATGGCGGTCCTCGACAAGGTCATGGACCCGGAAATACCCGTGGTGTCGATCACCGACCTCGGAATCGTGCGGGCGGTGACACTCGATCCGCCGCGAGTCTTCATCAGTCCCACCTACACCGGCTGCCCGGCGACGCTGGCGATCGAGGAGGCAATCCGCGAGGCACTCGATGCGAATGGCTTTGGCAACGTCTATGTCGAGCGGGTGCTGTTCCCGCCGTGGACGACGGACTGGATCAGCGAGCGCGGCAAGGAGCGGCTAAAGACATATGGAATTGCTCCGCCCGACCCGAACGCAAAAACAGCCTGCCCCCAGTGCGGGGCGATGGATACCGAGGAGGTGAGCCGCTTCGGCTCGACTCCGTGCAAGGCGCAGTGGCGCTGCCGGAGCTGCGGGGAACCGTTCGACCGGTTCAAGTGCCACTAGGCGGCATCAGCGCCAGCAGCGCAAAGCTCTGTAGCCAGTGCTCGCCCATATAGTCTCCCGCGAGGTGCGGAAGCGCGGCCTCGAGGTGGTTCGAGGCGAATTGCGGATAGCCTAGCGAGCGCCAGCACCAGGCTCGGCTGAGGTTCAGCCCGTCGAGATGGGCGATCTTGCCGTCGCTTCGATCGCTGACGGTCACGGGCGTGAACAAAGTCGCCGGCTGTTTCAATTCAACGTGCGGCAAGAAGTCCGCAAACCAGTGGCCGAAATCCTCCGGCTGAAGCACGCGGCTCATCAGCAGCGCCTCGGTCAGCGCCGGCGACAGGAAATCGTCGCCGCTCGGCTCCCACGCCTGGCAGCCGCGGTCATCGCCGAACCAGTGCCTCGCCCTCGCCTCGATCAGCTCCGCGAGCTTCGCATCGAAGTTGCTGGCCCACTCTAGCGCAAGGATCAACGCGAACGCGGTGTTGAAGTGCGTACCCGCGCGGATCGGATAGGTCAGGATCTGCAGATAATGCTGGAAACGATCCGCGAAAGCTCGTGCCAGCGGTTCGAGGTTTGCAGCCCATGCCGTGTCGTGTCGCGTCGCTTCCAGGTGGAGCTGGAGCAGCCACGCCCATCCGTATGGCCGCTCGAATCCAGCGGTCAGAGGCCGATCGAGATACGCCCGCTCCTGCTCGGCCTTTTCGGCGGTGAGGCTTGAGTCGGCGAGGCGCTCGATCTCGGCTGCTTCGGCAATGACCGGGAAAAGCCGCCTCAGCGTCAGAAGGCTCCACCAGCCGTGAACGCAGCTGTGCCAGTCGAAGCTTCCGAAAAAGATCGGGTGAAGCTCGCGCGGCGGCGCAAGATCGTCGTCTCCAACAAGCACCTGGTCGAGCTTGTGCGGATATTCGCGTGCCACGTGACCAAGCGCGATCCGAGCCATATTCGCGCCCGTCTGAGCTGTCAGTGCGACCATGCGTACCCCGCGAAATAGAGGATTAGGATGTTGCACACGAACAAGGGAATTGCGGTCGCGACCTGTGCCCGGATGACGCCATACTGGTCCTTGAGTTCCAGAAGGGCCGCCGGCACGATGTTGAAGTTGGCGGCCATCGGCGTCAGCAACGTCCCGCAAAAGCCGCTCAACATCCCGACCGCGCCGATCACAGCCGGATCGGCGCCGGCTCCGTGGATCAGGATCGGAACGCCGATTGCTGCGGCCATCACCGGAAAGGCGGCGAAGGCGTTGCCCATGATGATCGTGAACAGCGCCATTCCCACCGCGTAGATCACTACGGCCAGTAAGACGCTTCCCTGCGGAATGGCTGCTCCGGCAATTCCGCCGATAATGTCACCGATTCCGGCGGCAGCGAAGATCACGCCGAGCGACGCGAGCATCTGCGGAAGGACCATCGCCCAACCGATCGAATCGGCGAGCCGGCTCCCATCGTCCAGTGCCGCCAGGGCCGGCGGACGAAGCCAGAGATAGGAGACCGCGAGGGCAATCATCACGCCGCAGCCGAAGAGCACGAGCGTGACAGCCTTGGAGTCGATCACGCCCGTGCCTTCGAGCGGCGTGTAGTTGAACAGCAAAGTGCCGACGAACGCCGTGAACGGGATGATCAGGGCGGGGAGAAACAGCCTGTTGCCGTGTCGTCGCGAGGATTGCTCCCGCTGCTGCGGAGTAGCTGATTGCCGCGACCCGCGACCAATCATGTGGAAGCCGGCAATCGCCACCAGGGCAAGCACCAGCACGCCATTGCCGATGTCGCCAAGCCGGTCGCCGAACCAGAAGCTGGTAACGAGCAGCCCCCAGAATCCGGCGTTGCCCCAGCGTCTGGGATTGGTCTCGTCGCGGGCGCTTCCGATTGCGAAGCCGGCGAACACGGCGCCGGCAAGGACATAGAGCCACTGGTAGTCGATCATCGGCCGCGCCCCAGCGTGCGGTCGAGCCACAGCAGCCGTGCGCTGTGTATCAGGAAGGCGCAGACCGCCGTCGGAATCGCCCACAGCGAGAGCTGGATCGGGGTCAGGTGGATTCCGAACCCGGCCAGCGAACCCTGGATCAGCAGGATGGAGCCGATGGCGATGAAGATATCTTCGCCGAAAAACAGACCGACATTGTCCGTCGCGGCCGCCATTGCCTGCACGCGCTGGACGGTGGCCTCGTCGAGTTCTCCCTGCTGCTTCTCGGCGGCCGCAGTCACCATTGGTGCAACGAGCGGCCGGACGGTCTGCGGGTGCCCGGCGACCGTCGTCAGGCCGAGCGCGGAGAGGATCTGGCGAATAAACAGATAGACGATGAGCAGCCGTCCCGCGGTCGCTCCGCGCATTCCGGCAATCAGGGCACGCGCACGTTCCTGTAACCCGTAACGCTCGAGCAGGCCGACCACCGGGAGGATCATCCAGATGACGGTAACGTAGCGATTCTCGTTGAAGCCGTGGCCGAGAATCGCGAGCACCTTGAGGAACGGCATGTGACCGAGCAGCCCGGTGACGATCCCCGCCACCGCGACCACCAGGAGCGGATTGAAGCGAAGCGCGAAGCCAACGACAACGAGCGCAATTCCCAGGAGCGGGAGGTAGGTCATCGCGGCTCCCCGAATCCGCCGCCGCCGGGAGTCTCGATAACGAAGCGGTCGCCGGGGAGCATTTCGGCGGAGGCGGTCGCGGTCAGTACTTCCACGGAGCCATCGGCGCGCTCGACCCAGTTGCGGCCGGGCCTGGCATCGCCGCCGCCCTCGATTCCGCGCGGAGGAACGCGCCGCCGGTTGGCAAGAATGTTCGCCCGCATCGGTTCGAGGAAGGTCAGGTCGCGAATGACTCCGTCGCCTCCGCGATGCTCCCCTGCTCCGCCCGATCCGCGGCGAATCGCGAACCGTTCCAGCCGAACGGGGTGCCGCGTTTCGAGGATTTCCGGGTCAGTGAGCCGGCTGTTCGTCATGTGCGTCTGCACTGCATCCGTTCCGTCATGGTCGGGCCCTGCCCCGGAGCCGCCCGCGATGGTCTCGTAATATTGGTGTGCCGAGTTGCCGAAGGTGAAATTGTTCATCGTCCCCTGGCTCGGCGCCAGCCTGCCTGTCGCGGCGAACAATGCGTCGGTGACAACCTGGCTGGTCTCGACGTTGCCGGCAACGACGGCGGCCGGATAGCTGGGCGAAAGCATCGATCCGCCGGGAACGCAAAGCTCGACGGGCCGGAGGCAACCGTCGTTCATCGGTATCGGGTCGTCGATCAGGGTGCGCAAAACGTAGAGCGACGCAGCGCGGACGATCGAATAGGGCGCGTTGAAATTGTCGGGAAGCTGCTCGCTTGTGCCGGTGAAGTCGAAGGTAGCCGCGCGCGCCGCCTTGTCGATCCGGATCGCCACCCGGACATGCGCTTTATTGTCCATTTCATAGTCGAACTCGCCGTCCTGCAAGCGCCCCAGAAGCCGGCGCACCAACTCTTCGGCATTAGCGAGAACGTGGTCCATGTAAGCGTCGACGACGTCGCGTCCGTACTCCCGAACGGCGTCGAGCAGGCCTTCCGCGCCGCGCACACATGCTGCCAACTGCGCCCGCAGGTCGGAAATGTTCCGGTCGATGTTGCGCGCCGGCCATTCGCCGGAGCCCAGAAGCGCCCGCATTTCCGTTTCGCGAAAGTGACCCTCGTCGACCAGCAGCACGTTGTCGATCAGAACGCCTTCTTCCGTAATCGTTCGGCTTTCGGGGGGCATCGAACCGGGGGCTATGCCACCGACGTCGGCGTGGTGGCCGCGCGCCGCAACGAAGGCGGACGGCTCAGGGTCCGTGTCGCCGTAAAAGACCGGCATGATGACGGTGATGTCGGGAAGATGCGTGCCGCCCCGGTAGGGATCGTTGAGGACATAGGCGTCCCCGCGCCGGATTCCGCGGCCGTCGCCGCCTTCTCCCCTCACCTCGATGATGTGCCGAATGCTCTCGCCCATCGAGCCGAGGTGGACCGGGATATGCGGCGCATTGGCGATAAGCGCGCCCGAACGATCGAAAAGCGCGCACGAAAAGTCGAGCCGCTCCTTGATGTTGACGCTCGTCGCCGTGGACTGGAGAGCGACCCCCATCTCCTCGGCGATGGACATGAAGAGGTTGTTGAAAATCTCGACCATCACCGGGTCGGCGTCGGTTCCGATCGCGTGGGCGCGCTCGGCGGCGGCCGTCCGCCGGAGACGGAGCGTACCGTCGCTCGTGCGCGAAGCGGTCCAGCCCGGCTCCACGACCGTGGTCGACGTCGCTTCGGCGATGACGGAGGGGCCGACGACGGCCTCGCCCTCGCTCTCCGCGACAACGTCCAGCGTGGGGGCGGAGGATTTGCCGACGGCTTCGACCACAAGCGCATCGACAATGACCTCGGCCTCGTCGTCGGCGTAGCCGAAACGGGCGCGGTGGAGCCGCTCGAAACCTTCGCGCATGTCGGCGGCCTCCGTGAGCGGCAGCTCGAGCGTGGTGTCGCTTCCGGCATAGCGCAGGCGCACTCGCCGGTGGAGCGCGACCGCCAATTCTTCGACGCCCTGCTCGATCAGTGAGCGCCGCGCTGCCTGTTCTAACGACCGGAGCGGACCCGACAGGTCGTCGTCGACGGGTCGGAGGATGCTCTCTTCGCGAATGACCTTCACCTCGGCGAGTCCGATTCCGTAGGCCGACAGCACGCCCGCCAGCGGGTGGATCAATATCCGCTCGATCCCGAGCGCGTCCGCGACCCGGCAGGCGAGCTGCCCTCCCGCACCGCCGAAGCAGGCGAGCGTGTAGCGGGTGACGTCGTGGCCGCGGGCGATGGAGATCTTGCGAATGGCGTTGGCCATGTTGTCGACGGCGATGGCGAGGAAGCCCTCGGCGATTTCCTGGAGCGTCTTGCTGCCGTCGAGCGCGTGGGCGACTTCCTGCAGCCGCTCGCGCGAGGCTTCGACGTCGAGCGGCTGGTTGCCTCCTGGGCCGAAGACCGCCGGGAATGCCGCTGGGTCGATCCTTCCGAGGAACAGGTTGCAGTCCGTGACGGTGAGCGGCCCCCCGTTGCGGTAGCAGGCCGGGCCAGGGTCCGCCCCGGCGCTTGCGGGCCCGACTCGAAACCGCATCCCGTCGAAGCTGCAGACGGAGCCGCCGCCCGCCGCGACGGTATGGATCTGCATCATCGGTGCGCGAATTCTCACGCCCGCGACCAGGCTTTCATCGGCGAGTTCGAAATGGCCGGCATAATGCGACACGTCGGTCGAGGTCCCGCCCATGTCGAAGCCGATGAGACGAACCGGTTCGCCCTCATCGAAATGAGGCGCGCTGGACGCGACCATTCCGACGACTCCGCCGGCCGGACCGGACAGAATCGCATCCTTGCCCCGGAACGCCTGCGCATCAGCGAGACCGCCGTTCGACTGCATGAACTGCAGCCGGGTCTGGCGCGGCAGCCCGGCATCGACCCGCTCGACATAGCGCCGCAGGACGGGCGACAAATATGCGTCGACGAGAGTCGTATCCCCCCGGCCGACGAGCTTGATGAGCGGCGCGACCTCGTGGCTGACGGAAATCTGGGTGAAACCGAGCTCGGCCGCGATTTTCGCCAGCCGCGCCTCATGGTCGGTGAAGCGCCAGCCGTGCATCAGGACGATTGCGAGTGCGCTGATTCCGCTGGCCCGGACCTCGCCGAGTGCAGAGCGCGCCTGTTGCTCGTCGAGCGGGCGCACGACCTCGCCCGACGCACCGATGCGCTCGTCGATTTCCACCACCCGCTCGTAAGGCTGCTCGGGAAGAATGATGTGGCGGGCGAAAATCTCGGGCCTCGCCTGGTAACCGATCCGCAACGCGTCACCGAGCCCGCTGGTGATCGCCAGTGCGACCCTGTCGCCTTTGCGCTCCAGGAGCGCGTTCGTGGCCACCGTCGTCCCCATTCGCACAAGGTCGACGTCACCTCCGCCGGAGCGCTCGAGCACTCGGCGAATTGCCTCGAGCGCGGCGTCTTCATAGTGAGCGGAATTCTCCGAAAGCAGCTTCTCGACGATCGTCTCGCCGTCGGGCGAGCGCGCAATCACGTCGGTGAAGGTTCCGCCGCGATCGATCGCGAATGTCCAGCCGTCGGTCACGCCGGTCCTTCAAGCACGGGAGAACGCACGGGCCAAGCCGCAGCATTCCTCCCGCCTCGCCCGGTCAGCTGCCAGCCTTCTGCATTTCGCGTTGCGGGTTCTCGACGTACGCCTCGGGATTCTTGTCGACCGGCTGCACGCCCATCAGGTGATTCGATACGAAGGCAAGGAATTCGACGCCGAGCCGGTGGCGCTCCTCCAGCGAGGCCGCGCAGCGAAAGTCGGCAAGCGCCTGCCGCTCCTCTTCGGACATGTGTTCGCTGTTCTTTACGTCCGCTTTCGCGACGGCCTTGAACCAGGCATCGCTTCCGACTTCCTCCTTGCCGACCGCACCCGCAGCGTCACGGATGTCATTGTGATCCTTGATCGCATCCTTCGTCTCCGCCTCGGCGCTTTTCGCGTCGGCAGCGCCGGAGCCTTCCTTCAGCAAACGCGGATAAAAGACCTTTTCCTCGCCTTCCGCGTGAGCCTCCAGAAACCCCTCGAGTCTCTTCCAGACCGCTTCGAGCTGGTGGCGGTCCGCCCCGTGCATCTGCTGGATGAATCCGAACAGCCGCCGCTGCTCGTTGTGCTGCGCGAGAATAATTTCGGTGATGTCCAAGACTGCCTCCTGTCGTCGCAGAAACGAACGAAAGCACAGTCGAAAACGATCCCACTGTTACGATTTGGAAGACCGTTGGAGCGGCAGCAGATTCGGCCGCCGGACAAAACAGAGGGCCAAGCTCCAGGCCAGCGCCCACAACATGCCGAAGGACCAGCCCGCGATGACGTCGCTGGGCCAATGTACGCCCAGCATCACGCGTGAAACCCCGATCGCGCCCACGACTGCCAGCGCTGCCCCGATGACCCACCGGTGCCGAGTGCCCATCCGCGTCAGCAGCAATGCCAGGAACAGGTAGAAGAACATCGAGATGGCCGCGTGACTGCTCGGAAACGACGCCGAGTGGACCTTCACCCACCAAAAGTGCTTGTCGGGCCGCGCCTCGCCCAAGTCGACCTTCTGAGCGGATACGGCGAGTCTGCCGAGGAAGAGCGTCGCCGGTACGGCAACCGCCGCGGCGATGCGGCCGCGCATTGCCAGGACTGGTGCGACAACGAACGCAGCCGCGACGAGGACGTGCCAACCACCCAGACGCGTTGCCCGGAGTGCAATCCACGCCAGCCACGGCCTGTCCACGTGCAACACGTTCAAGACAGCGGCGTCCAACGGGCCGCCATGCAGCGCCAGCATAGCGAGCCAAAGCGCGACGAGCGCGGCGCACGTGACGGCGTTCGCTCGCCAGCTGAAGCCTTCCGGGTGACCTTCGGGAGTTGCGGCTGCAACGGGAGTGGCTGCGGAGTGGTCGAGCTCAGGTTGCTTCATCCTGCTCCGCCCGGAGTTCCGCGGCGAACCGCTATCAATGACTTCGTGAATCCGAGAAAGCGCTCGCGCCGAATTGCCGAATCCGGGAAGAGCGCCTTCATGCCCGAAGCGTCCAAGAGGTTGACGCTTTGCACGTCCTCCAGGGCGGCTTCGAAAGTCGAGGCCCGCGCGTGGAAGCCGCGCTTCCGCTTCATCAGCTTCCTCGCCCGCGTTGCGTCCGGGTAAAGCGCGAAGAACAACGACCGATAGTGCGGCTCGACCGGAAACCAGAGGTTTGGCGTCTGTACGAAGTAGTTTGGCGCCAAACGCCGTACCTCAGCCGCCATTCGCCGCATGTCGGTCCATCGGCCGACATGTTCGATCACGCTGTTGGAATGAACGATGTCGAAACTGTTGTCGGCATAGCGATCGAGATCGCGAGCGTCGCCGCTGCGCAGTCGAAAACAGCCGTCGTCCGCTTCTGGCGAGCCCAGGTTCACGATCGTTATACTGACCGGCAGGTCGTTCCAAAGCGGCGCGAGTGCGTTCCAGTACGACTTCCTCCCGCCGATATCGAGAATCCGCACCGTCTCGCGCGAGCGGGCAACCTCCTCGACCAACGTGCGAAAATGCTGGAAGCGACGAACTCGGAAGCGATTACCCTGTACCTGCATTATGACTGGTCTGGCCGAGCGCGCGCTTCGACTGCTGAAAACAGCATGCGCATGCTACGCCTTGCCAGCAGTCGGAGTCCGGTGATGAACGTTCGCGGATCGGCGGCCACTTTCTTGGCCGCGCCAAGCCACTTCCCTTCGCGGACATCGGTCATCAACGGAATGGCGTTTCCGAGTAGTTCGAAGTCCCGCTTACGTCTGATAAGCGCGTCGCGGGATATGGCTGAAAGATTGCTGCCGTGGCTGTCGAGGAGCTTGTCCGTGAGTTCAGCGTGGCATCCGAGGTGCTTACCGGCCTTGCTGAGAGAACCCTTGCGTCTGCGGTAAAGATACCCGGCGTAGCTGGTTACGTAGCAGGCCGGGCGCAGCGCGAACAATTGGCCGGATAGCAGGAAGTCAGGGCCGCTTCGCACGTCTGGGTCGTACCGGCAGCCGCTCCGCTCCAGGAATTCGCGGCGAACCAGCGGTTGCATGTACCCGCTGGCGAGCTTGCGAGTAAAAACCCGAGATTCCCGAAAATATTCCTCCTGCGTGTAGGGACGGTCCGGGCCGGAAAAGCCGAAAGCGCGGTGCAGTGGCTTTGTAGACGGGAAGGCGGAAATCAGAATGTCGTCCACGACCAGGTCCGCGTGCATCCGCTCACCCAGGCTGCAAAGCGTTTCCAGGCGCTCTGGCAAGAACAGGTCGTCGGCGTCGAGGACGGTTATCCACTCACCTTTTGCCTGCGAAAGTCCCGCGTTCCGAGCTACTGAGAGCCCTCCATTGCGGGGCAGCCTTATGACGCTGAACCGGGAATCGGTGCTGGCAAACTCCTCTGCCAAGGCCGCGCTGTTGTCCGTCGACGCGTCGTCGACGACCAGGCATTCGAGATTCGTGAGCGTCTGGCGTGCAATGGACTCCAGTGCGTCGATCAAGAATTCGGCGCCGTTATAGCAAGCGATCACGACCGAAACGGCCGGAGTGGTGCTGTGTTGGGGGGGGCGGCTCACCAGTTCCTCCCCCGAATGCGTTCGCTGCCGCGGCGGGCCAGGCGCCCGAACCACTGCAGGTATGCAACCGCCAGGAAGTACGGCCGCTTGAGTCGCTGCACCCACTCGGCGTCATGCAGGAAGCTGTGCTTGCTCAGGCAGATGTAGGGAAACCAGGCGCGCGGATACGGATCGAACACAGTCGGTGAAAAAATCGGCTTCTCCGCCGTATCGTCCAGCGGCACGCCCGAAAGGCAAAAGCTTCGGTCCGCCGACTCCGGGCTGGATTTGCGCCAATACTCGAAGTCGAACACCGAAAGGCTGCCGTCTTCGTAGAGCACGCTCCCGGCGGGCCTGAAATCGATTGGGTCATACCCACGTGCAATACAGCGGCGCAGGAAATCGGCGAGTTGCCTCACGCTACGCAATGGCAGGGGCTGCGGCTTGTCCTGCCTGCGGCGACACAGCTCGCGGCCGCGGCGTCGTTCCATAATCAGGAAGTTGTCGCCGCTACAAAGGAGCCGCGGCACCTCCGGCAGGATCGGGGAAAGCTCGCGCATCACCTCTATCTCTCGCTGCAGCATCGGCAGTGCAGACGGACGGTAGGTTTTCCTTATCGCTTCTGCCCCTTCGAACAGGACCAGTTCGACCTTTGCGCGGTTGCCGTAGGCGGTGAGCACGGCGAGAGGCGGGTCGGTCGCGAAATCCGCTCGCAGCGCCCGGACCTGCTGCCTCACCTCGTTGAGTGCCGTGGGATGGACCGCCCGCAAAACGGCCCAGGCGTGCGCTGACGACGCGGTCATCCACACCGCTGTCCGGCTATCCTTCGATCCGCTGCCTGCCTGCAAGAGATCGCGAACGGTTCTCTGCGCTGCGAGGGTTCTGCGGTTATCGAACGGCAACGGCGTCGCTGCGGGCTCCGGCATGGCGTCCGCGGCAAAGACCAAAAGACCCTTCACCGGCTCGTTGAGGACCGCAGGCTCGGCACGTTTGCTACTTAGCGTTAGATACCCGGCCACCGAAAACCCTGTTCGCGCGTCCACTTCCATCTGCATCAGAATGGAAAAGCCGAGCGCTTCGAGCCGCTGCAGGATCGCGCCCGTCAGCTCTGCCGTAACGGTTTCGGGAATAAGGAAGGCGCTGAAGCCAGGCTCTTCCTCATCGGCTGCCAGATGCTGGAAAGTGGCGTTCACTTGCGCAACCTACCCTGCATTCGCTGCAGGCGCAGCGGTTTGGAATCGCTGGCGCGCAGCACTGTCCCGTTTGTGGACTTCGGGCCACCGGAGCCGTGGCGTCTTCGCCGTGGTACAGGAGTGCGTTCGACGAGGGTCCGCGAGACAATTAAGGTGACTGCCGTGCAACACTTCACACGCTCAACATGTGGAAACTGATCGCGGCGGCGTTGCTCGCCACGGCGGCATTTTCGCCCGTCGACATGGGGCCGCGCCCAACCGCGCCGGACAGCACCCCGTTTCATCGCGGCATCAACATCCTCGCGTTCGATCACTTCTGGGACGATCCGGCCCGTGGCTATTTCCGAGCCGAGCACATGTTCCGGATTCGACTCGCCGGATTCGATTTCGTTCGCATCAACCTGTTCGTTTTCCGACACATGGACGCGCGCGGTCGTCTCGACCCGAAGTGGCTGTCCCGCCTCGACTGGGTGCTTTCGACTGCGCACGACGCAGGGCTCGGTGCGATTGTCGACATCCACGAATCGAACAGCTGCGCCAAGGATGCGATTTACTGCCGGGTCCGGCTCGCGGCGGCGTGGCGGCAACTCGCGACTCGGTATCGCGGCGAACCGCACTCCGTCGCCTTCGAATTGCTGAACGAGCCGCACGGCGCCGTTGACCCGCAGGCCTGGAACTCGATTCTCGCCGAGCTTCTTCCGATCGTTCGCGAACAAAACCCGACCAGGATCGTCGTCGTTGCTGCAAGCGGCTGGAAGGACAAGTCGATGCCGCCGCTCCTGCGGCTTCCGGAGAGCGACCGGAACATCCTTTTCACCTTCCACTACTATCATCCGTACCGCTTCACTCACCAGGGCGCGAGCTTCAGCAGCGTCAAGAACGTCCACGGCCTGACCTGGGGCGCCATGGGCGATCGCATCGCAGTTCGCTCCGACTTCGATCACGTTGCGCGATGGGCGCAGTCCGCCGGCCGCCCCGTGCTGCTTGGAGAGTTCGGGGTTTACGACAAGAGCGGTGTTCCGGTGCAACAGCGCGCGACCTACTCCGGCGTGGTTGCATGTGAGGCCGAACGGCACGGATTCGCCTGGTCGTACTGGGAGTTCGATCACGATTTCGTCGCCTGGGACCGCGCAGCGGACGACTGGATCCAGCCGCTCAAGGATGCGCTCCTTCCTCCCCCCCGGGCTGACGGAGGAAGCGACCGCCGCTGCTAGGACGCGAGTGACGATCAAGGCTGCACGCCCATCGTGGCGCTTCGCCGAACCGAATTCTCGCGAACCGCGCCGACATGTTTCCGTGCGCGATCGACTGCGGCCGAAAACGCCCGCCAGCTGAGGCGGCGATTCGCGACCAGCCACAGCCCGACCAGCAACTTCCTGGCGAGGGCGACGCGCCCGGCGGCCGACGAGCGCGAATGTGCCATGATCGCAGCGAGCCCGCCTTCGTAATAGCCCGCCCGTTTTGCAGGGTTCGATGCCGCGTGGCCGACGAGAAAGGCATCCACGAAGAGCGCTTGTCCGGCAGCCATGTTGAATGCCCGGAACGAAAATTCGGTGTCCTCTCCTCCCGACAGTGTGGTGCGGATCCCGAGAAGCTCGTTGAACCCGCCGAGCCTCTCCAGCAAACGCCCGCGGACGAACATCGCGGCACACGATCCGCGAGAGAGCGCTTGCTGGAGCGTCGGACGGACGGCTTTCGCCGGGTTGATCGAGCTGGCGTCCGGCCCGTAGCGGCAGAGCAGGAACTGGATGCGCTGGTCGTCGAACTCCCGCGACAGGCGCGACAGTGCACCGGGAGGGTACCAGGCGTCATCGTCGGGAAAGCCGACGAATGCCGCCGCGTCGAACAGCTCGCTGCGCCGCCAGTGGTCGATCAGCACATTTCGCGCGGTCGATGGCGACAGCGACTCGGTGCGGGTGAGGAACTCGACGAAGGGAGGGGCGCTCCTCGCAAGCTCGGCCCCCTCTTCTTCCCGGCAGTTCTGAAGCAGAACCACGTGCCGCAGGGACTCGACTTCGCCCGCTCCCGCTGCCCCCGCAACCGAATCCAGCAGCCGCATCAGGTCGGACGTTCCGTCGGTCTCGAGATTGCAGGTGGTGAGGAGGACGCAGGCGGCCATTATCGGGGACCGCCCAGTCGAGCGAGCTCGCTTGCAAGCAACTCGATCAGCTGGTCCGACTGTGGCCCCGGCGCCGGGCAAGCGGGCTCCAGGTCGTCGTTCTGAAGGAGCGACGCGAGTTGCTCCGCGTCCCGGGCAACGTAGACTCCTCGGGTCCGCTCCAAAAAGCGAGCGGTGGCCAGCTGGTGCTCGTTGCGGTGCTCGCCCAGCCGCGCGCTCCGCGGAAATACGATGATCGGCTTTTCCGCTCGCTTGGCGGCGAGGATGGTGCCGATGCCGGCGTGCGCGACGACGACGTTGCACTGCGAAATCTTTTGCGCATGCTCGGCGGGCTCGAGAAACGGCCTCCACTCGATGTGCCTGGGCTGCGCGCTGGCGTCCGCGGTCTGTGCGAACACGGACAGCGAAAGCTTTCCCGCCAGATCGTCGAGCGCGCTGACCAGCCGCGGGAACGGCAACTGCGTACCGACCGTGGCGAAAATCACAGGAGTGCTCCGTTAAAGCCCGCTCCGGACTCCGCGGCGACATGGGGCCACTGCGTGAGCCAGAGAGACGCGTGCTTGCGCGCATGCTTGCCCGCCATCGAGAGCTCTTCCGCGTTGGCAACGCTGTCGATCCAGACGGTGTGGGCGCCCAGCCGCTTGGCCAGCGCAATCGCGATCAAGCCGGGTAGAGCGCCGGTCGTGACGACCACGTGCGGGCGAAACCGGAGCAGAAGAACCGCGATGCGGAGGACTGCCAAAGCTGCCGAGAAGGGCCGGTTGCGGTTGCAATCGGAGACCAGCGTGCACGGCTTCGCCCCGAACTCGTCGTCGAGACCCGCGATCGTCGTCGCGAAGTGGACGTCGAAGCCAGCGAAAGCAGGCCGTAGCAGGCATAACTGAGCCCAGTGCCCGCCGCCGGAGGCTATTGCGAGAAGCCTTCGCTTTGGGGTTCGACTGTTTGTCATTCCTGCACTCGCCAGTCGGCGCTAGGCCGTTGCCGCCTGCGGCGCCGCTGCGACTTGACCGCTGACTCGCAGCCGTCGCCGCACAAGCCGTGTTCGGGCCAGGCAGATCGAAATCGCGGTGTAGAAGGCGAACGACTGGAACTGCGGAAGCCCCGCAAAGGGAGTCGCCTCGGTGACTCCGAGGACTGCGAAGAACAGCAGCAGCGCAAGCCCCTCCGCCCGCTTCTGGCGCAAGGCACGCACGACCGTGACGACGAAGGCTCCGCCAAACAGGCCAAGCGCGATTGCGCCACCGGAAAACAGCAACTCCAGGTACAGATCGTGGCAGTGGACGGCGCCTGCGAACAGGCGATCGTCGGAGGAGAGGAACAGCCGGGACGCGCCGAATCCGAACCCCGAGACCGGGTGCCGAACGATGTGCTCCCACGCCACCGACCAGATGAGCGCGCGCCCGTTGAACGTCGCCAGGTCATCGGCGCGGCCCTCGCGGGTGACGAGAGACATGATGTCGGGAGACATCACCACAACTGCGCAGGCTACGAGCGCAAGGGCGAGGACGGTGATGATGTTGACCGCAGTTCCGCCCCGGAAAAAGCGCCACACCGCAATACCGACCACCGCAGCCAGCATGCTCGACCGGCTTTCGCTCGCCAGAAGCGCGATCGCGGACAGCGCGATTGCGAGAATTGCCACGCGGCGCTGCGCGCGCGTAAACCGCGGGAAGAAGATCACCGACGCCAGTAGCGTGGATGCGGCGATCGAGCCTAGCGCGTTCGCAGCACCTGCTACCCCGCGCATTCTACCTCCCGGGTCGCCGGTCAGGTAATCCGGCAGCGTCCGGCCCAACTCGGGATAGCCATAGAACGCAATGGCGGACAAAAAGCAGACCACCGCACCACCGCCCATGAGGACGGCAACGCTGCGCTCGGGGCCGTAGCGCTGCACGAACCACCAGCAGAAAAGCAGGACGATGAGGTTGCAGATACCAGCCGTCGCCGCGAACAGCGGGTCCGGTGCGTAGGCCGCAGTTACGCCAAGCCAGATCGGGAGCAAGGCCCACAATGCAATGTGGGCATTGAGACGATAGCTGTTGCGCCCGAGCGCAACGAGAACCGCCACAGCTGCAAGCGAATAGCCAACAAGACGGGCCGCCACCTGCGCGTCGAACGCCGCTCCCGAGTCTTGCGCGCGGAAGGTGACTGCCATGAGCAGCAGTGGGACAAGCGCAAGCTTCACGGCGTGAGTCTTCGTGGTCTTCTGCGCACGCTGCCACGCGGCTGCCGGCCCCGAGGGCCTGAGATAGCTTTCGGGGTACGATTTGGGCGCGGCCTCCCCGAACACGCGTACGCCGGCGACAACTCCACTGCGGGCCAAACTCAGGCGATTGGTCGAGATCACCGTTTCGCTCCTGCAGCAGGCAAGTCCACGCAAGGCGGCTCGGTGGGAAGCGCCTTGAGTCCGAGCACTTGCGCCGGCGGGCCGAATTCGACCAGGCGCCCGCAATCGAGCCGGAAAACGATATCGCACTGGCGAAGCGTCGTGGTCCGGTGCGCGATCATCAGCACCGTGTATTCGCGTCCGAGACGTTGCACCGCCTCGATGATGTTCGCTTCGGTCGCATCGTCCAGCGCGCTCGTCGCCTCGTCGAGAATGAGAACGGACGCGTGCTTGTAGAGCGCGCGCGCGAGCCCGATGCGCTGAATTTGTCCCCCCGACAGCCGCACGCCGCGTTCGCCCACGAAAGACGAGTAGCCGTTCGGGAGAGTGTCGATGAACTCCGCAATATCGGCCTGCTCGCAGGCGCTTCGAACCCGCTCGAGGTCCACCTCTTCAGGAGGGACCTCCAGCGCCACGTTCTCCGCTATCGACCCGTCGGTCAGGAAGATGAACTGCGGAACGTGCGCGACCTGCTTTTGCCACGATCTGAGATTGGCCGCCGTGAGCCGGCGCGAATCGACCAGGATTTCTCCCGCCGTCGGTGACAGCAGCCCCATCAGCAGGTTCAAAAGGGTAGTCTTCCCACTGCCCGTCTTGCCGACGAATCCGACCCTCGATCCCTTGGGAATGGACAAGGTAATGTCGCTCAGCGTCGGCTGGTGCTCCGCGACGTAGGAAAACCCTACGGAGCGCATCTCCAGCTTCGATTGCAGCACCGGCAGGTCTTCGCCGGCGTGAGGTTGCGGCATCGGCCGGCGCAGCAACGCCGTCATCTGGAAAAACATACCGCGGCTGCTCAGCAGGTTTGCCCACCCGACGTAAGACTGCTGGATCAGCGGCAAGAGCCGCTGCGCACCCAAGGCAAGAGCGCCCAGCACTGGAAGCGCTGCGGCCGCCCCTCCCTTTTGCTGATACAGCAGCACCGCAAGCGACACGATCAGGATCATGCCCGTCGCCTCGGCGAGGAACCGCGGCGCGATCGCGATCAGGGCATTTGCACCCTGGGCATTCCTCAAGCGCGAGTCGATCCGGGCGAACTTCGCAAGGTGAACGGCCTGGGTGTTGTCCAGCAAGACGTCGCAAATGCCCCCAAGCCCTTCCTGGACAGCCTGGATTCGGCGCCTGTTCATCGTCGCGATGACGTCGGCGTTCCGGCGCAGGCGATGCCGGGTAGCGAAGGACAGGCATCCGTAAATCAGGGCGAACCCCGAGAGGGCGAACAACGACGCGAACGGGCTGAGAAGCACCAGTCCGGCAATGATGAACAGCGCCACAACGAAGGCGATGCAGGCCTGAAGCATGGGAATAAGCATGCTGGTGAGAAGCTTCTGGATGCTTTCCAGGCTGGCGATGACCCGGCTGCTGTTTACGCCGATGTGGAACGCGTAAGGCTGGTGAAGCATCCGGTCGTAAAGAGCCACGCCGATGTCATAGCCGACGCGGAAGACGAACCTCTGTCCGATCCAGGCGAGAATGATCCTGACAACGGCGGACGCGACCGCGATTCCGCAGAAGGCGAGGCCGACCGTCACGAGCGAAAGGCCGTCAGTGTGGATGCCGAGCCCCGACATGAGCTGACCGATATGCGACCCCGGCGCGGTCGCGCTCGAGCCGGCGAAGACCGCCAGCAGCGGCACGACTGCCCCGAGAGTCATCAGCTCGGCGAACGCCCCGACGAGCATCAGTCCAAGGAGCAGCGCGCCTTGCACTCGCCGCCGGGGCGACAGAACATTTCGCCACACCCATGCCAATTCCGTCGGAAGCCGCTTCGGCTCCGTCAGTCCTGCGACGGCTGCACTCTCGTCGGCTTCATTCAAAGAACCGGCCAGTGGCACGGCGAATCCCCTCCGCTCAGCATCATCAGCCAAGATTTTCGGCAGGCAGGAAGCCCGCGGCTGCGACCTCTTCTTCGCCGTAGCCGTAATAGTCGCTGAGATAGTTGGAGCCGGGGTCCGCCTGGCGTGAATCGAACTTGACCAGGACTGCGCCGATGACTCGCGCCCGTGCGGCGGCCAGACGCCGAAGCGCAGCGTCGATGGCCCCCCGCTGGGATCTGTTCGCTTCCACGACCATGACGGTGGCTTCGACAAGCGCCGCAAGTCGAGGCGCATCGGCCAGTCCAAGCACCGGTGGGCAGTCGATGATTATCTGCTCGTACTCTGCGGAGAGATAGGCGAGCAAAGTGCGCATGCCGTTGCCCGAAAGAAGCTCCGCCGGGCTCGGCGGCCTGGGGCCTGCCGCCATGAACGACAGCCCGGGAGTATCCGTCCCGCGAATGACGCTTTCAACCGGCATCTGCTGCGTCAGGAAGGTGCTGAGCCCAGGCTGGTTGGGAACGTTCAGGAGCCTGTACAGCGACGGTCGCCGCATGTCGGCATCGACGAGAAGCACCTTGCGGCCATTGAGCGCCGCATCGCGAGCCATGGCGAGGGCGGTCGTGGATTTCCCTTCGCCCGGCCGGCTGCTGGTAACGACGAGGGTGCTCGGCGCCCCCGTTTCCGTCGACAGTTCGATGGATGTGCGCACGGTCTGGTACGCCTCCGATACCTGCGACGACCGGTCCAGGAGCTCCGTGGCTGCGTTGGCGCCGCTCGCCAGCAGAGGCGTGTGCCCAAGCAGCGGGACCCCGAGACGGTCTTCGACCTCGTCGGGAGTACGGATGCCGTCGCGGAAGATCTCCAGGCCAGCGACCGTCAGTGCAGCGATGACGAGCCCGATCAGCCCTGCCAGCGCCATGTAGAGGAGCGGCCTTGGAGAAACCGGGAGCAGCGGAGGCTCGGCGCGGTCCACGATCGAGATGTTGTTCGAGGTGACACCGGACTCGGCGCTCACTTCCTTGTAGCGTTGCAGGAGCCCGTTGTAGAGTTCGCGGTTCGTGTCCACTTCCCTCTTCAGGATGTTGTACTTGATCCCGAGCTGCTGCTCCGCGAGCGTGGCGCCCTTCAGCTTCCCGACCAGCGCCTGAAGCTCCGATTCCTGTTTCGCAGCAGTCTGGTACTGGTTGCGGATCGAATTGCGGATGCTTCCCGCGAGTGAGGAAATCTGGCGGTCGAGCTCCGCGATCGCAGCGGCTGCCTGTTGCACCGCCGGGTGATCCGCCTTTCGATGCTGGAGCTCCTGCTGGTACTCGGATTGCAGTTCCGCGCGATGCTGCGTCATCTGCTGGATCGCCGGGTTGCTGAGCACTTCCGGCAGATTCATCGTCGGAGTTCTCTGGGCCTCGCGCCAGCGACCCTCGGCCTGAATTCGCTCCGACTTCGCGGCAGCGAGCGACTGGTTGATATCGACGAGATTGGCGGTCGTGAGAGATCGTGGAGCGCTGTTGCCTCCGCCGGAGCCGTCGCCCGCCCCCGCAGATCGGGGTCGACGATGCCGACGGATCGCGCATAGTTCAGCAACGCCTGCTCGGAATGTTCCAGTCGTGCCTTCGT
>CAWIPN010000006.1:0-127686 GCA_963837985.1 uncultured Alphaproteobacteria bacterium
GCGCGGTTCAGCGGCTCGCGGGTATCTCGATGCCCGCAACGCCGAAGAAGTGAAGACAATCGATGCCCAATTGAGTGGCGAGCTCGATTGCATGGCCAATCTGAACGGCAACGACTTCGTTGAAGGAGTGAGGGTCCAGTATCCCACCGGCATCATGCGCGGGGATCTTGCCGAGGAGTTGCTGAAACGAAATCGAAGTGCCGTTCCGCAGTTGAGCCAGAAGCCGATCGAAAGAACCTATTTTCGGCCTTGGTACGCATTCACCGGCCGCCACCAGAGCGTCGACGAAATGGCGACGTGCGTCGCCGAAACCAATCCCGCCGCCGTGATGGAGCTGGTGAGCGCGCAACCCTTCAGCGATGATGAAAATGCTGCCTTCGGACGGCTGATACCGGCACTTGGCCCGTGCCTGGTTGCAGGAACGACGCTCGACGCGAAGCGCGAGCCTCTTCGTGCCGCTCTCGCCGAGGCTTTGTATCAGCGCGTGTTTCACCCCGAGGAAGACGCTTCGGTCAAGCCGGAGACCGCGTCGAACCAGTAGCTGGACGCAAAAAGGGCGGCCAGCGGCCGCCCTTTCTTCGTCGCGCAAACGCCGAGTTTATCGCGAGTAGAACTCGATCACGAGGTTCGGCTCCATTCGGACCGGATAGGGGACCTCGTCGAGAGTCGGCACCCGCGTGTACGTCACCTTCGACGTTCCGTCCGGAACCACATAATCGGGGACGTCGCGCTCGGCGAGGCTCTGTGCCTCCGCCACAAGCGCCATGTCCTGCGCCTTGGGACCGAGCTCGATGACGTCGCCGACATCGATCCGGCGCGACGCGATGTTGCACTTCACGCCGTTGACGCGGACGTGTCCATGGCTGACCAGCTGGCGAGCGGCCCAGATCGTCGGCGCGAACTTCGCGCGATAGACGATCATGTCGAGCCGGCGCTCGAGAAGGCCGATCAGGTTCTGGGACGCGTCGCCTTTCATCCGGCTCGCTTCGACATAGGTCCGCTTGAACTGCTTTTCGGTGATATCGCCGTAATAGCCCTTGAGCTTCTGCTTCGCGCGAAGCTGCACGCCGAAGTCGGACAGCTTGCCTTTCCGCCGCTGGCCGTGCTGGCCGGGGCCGTATTCGCGGCGATTGACCGGGCTCTTCGGCCGTCCGAAGACGTTTTCGCCCATTCGACGGTCGAGTTTGTACTTGGCGCTAGAGCGCTTGCTCACATCGATTCTCCAACTTGCGTTTCGTTTTCGGCCCGGAACCGCACCGCCGAGCCTTGCGCTCGACGCGATCACCGCTTCACCGGGCATGCGGGATCAATTGCGAGGCGCGCACCTAGGTGCCGAGCACCGCAACGTCAAGTTCCGTGGCGGTTGAACGCCCTTGCGTCCTTCACCCAGCAATCGCCGAGTTCACCGTTCCTGACCTGCTCCACCGCCCGCCGGACCTCGGCCTCGTTGCGGCAGTTTGGCGGCCGCGAAGGGCGCAGGTCCTTGTCGGTGATAGGCGTGGGTCCTTGCTGCGGGTCGCGCAGAATGCCCCGGTTTTCGCCAATGCTACCGCCCGTCGGTGCAAGCATCAGTGCCACGATGACTGGAATCATCTTCGCTCTCCTCTGCTTCCAAGCCCATTCAAGATGCGCCTCTCCGCGAGTCGGGGCAATGGCCTCTGCCTAGTGCGGAGTTGAACCCATTCCCGGCGGAATTACCGCGGGATTGATCGACGAACGATCCTTTGCCTGGTGAAGTGTGCGCTGGGTCTCGTCTTCCTGCAGTTTCCAGTCGAGCGCGCTCATGCAGACGCGCTTCGAATTGGAAAAATGCGAACCGGTGTCCGCCTGGATCACGCGCTTGCAGATAATCTTGTCCTTTGCAGGCTCCTGAGCGGAGGCGGCTACGTGGAATGAGAGCAGGAGCAGTCCCGCGACGCCGATTGCGCGCATCTTCGAACCTCCTTCGCTGAAAGCGGCCCGCAGCTTACGCCTTCCGACAGGCTGACACCAACGAAATCAGCGGGTTCGCGGCGGGCTCACGAGCGCGCGGATGACGCCGCGGATGGCCTTCACCTCACGCGACGACCAGCCGGTCTTGGTGAAGATCGTGCGCAGCGTGTTCTTGGTCGCTTGCGTCCGCGAGGGCGGATGAAAATAGCCTTTGCCGTCCAGCTCTTCGTTTACCTGCCCGATCAGCCCCTCCAGTTCCCCGTGGGGTGCGGGAGGCTCGATGTCCTTCTCCGGCGGAACGGCAAGCTCGGCGCCCTTCGACCATTCGTAGGCGAGGAGGATTACCGCCTGGGCAAGGTTGAGGGAGCCAAAGCCGGGATTGATGGGGACGGTGACGATGGCGTTCGCAAGCGCGACGTCCTCCGTCTCGAGACCCGATCGCTCGGGACCGAAGAGGATGGCGGATCTATCGGACGCTCCCGCGATGGCGGCAGCCATCCCCTCCGGCGTGAGCACCGGCATCACCAGGTCGCGGCGGCGGACGGTAGAAGCGTAGATGGTGGAGCAATCGGCGACCGCGTCGGCAACGGTGTCGAATATCTCGGCGCGCTCGAGAACCACATCGGCGCCGCTCGCCGACGGTCCGGCATCCGGGTTGGGCCAGCCGTCGCGCGGGGAAACCAGCCGCATCTCCGTCAGCCCGAAATTGAGCATTGCCCGGGCCGCCTTGCCGATGTTCTGCCCAAGCTGGGGTCGGACAAGGACGATGACGGGCTTTGGCGCCTTAGCTCCCATCGCCGACCGCGCCCGCAATCTCGGCGAAATCGCCGGGCTCGCTGAAGTCCTTGTAAACGCTGGCGAAGCGAATGTATGCGACATGGTCGAGGGCTTTTAATCCGTCCATGACCGCTTCGCCGATCTGCGACGTCGTGACCTCGTCGCCCCGCGTCTCGAGCTGGCGCTGGATGGAGGTGATCAGCCGCTCGACCTGCTCGTTGGAGATGTTGCGCTTGCGGCAGGCGATCGACACCGACCGCTCCAGCTTGGCGCGGTCGAACGGCTCGCGCTCGCCATTCTTTTTTACAATCGTGAGTTCGCGAAGCTGCACGCGCTCGAAGGTCGTGAAGCGCGCGCCGCAGGCCTCGCACTGTCGCCGGCGGCGGATCGACGCGCCGTCCTCGGACGGGCGACTGTCCTTCACCTGGCTCGCTTCATGGGCGCAAAACGGACAGCGCATGGGTCGCTAGGCGTCCTGGTAGATCGGGAAACGGGCGCACAGCGAGCGGACACGCTCGTTGACGCCGTCCTCGAGAGGCCCGTTGTTGTCCGGCCCGTTCGCAACCAGCCCGTCGAGAACGTCGGCAACCATGTCACCGATTTCGGCGAACTCCGCTTCGCCGAAGCCGCGCGTGGTGCCCGCTGGCGAGCCGACGCGGATTCCGCTGGTCTTCATCGGCGGCAGCGGGTCGAAGGGAACCCCGTTCTTGTTGCAGGTGATTCCGGCACGCTCGAGGCTTTCGTCGGCGTCCTTGCCGGTCAGGCCGAGCGGCCGCAGGTCGACGAGCGCGACATGCGTATCCGTGCCGCCGGCGACGAGGTCGGCGCCCCGGTCCTTGAGCCGATTGGCAAGCGTCTTCGCGTTGGCGATGACGGCCTTCGCATAGGTCTTGAATTCCGGCTCCAGCGCTTCGCCGAACGCAACCGCCTTGGCGGCGATGACGTGCATTAGCGGCCCGCCCTGCAGGCCCGGGAAAACCGCCGAATTGATTTTCTTGGCGATGGCCTCGTCATCCGTCAGCACCATCCCGCCGCGCGGGCCGCGAAGGGTCTTGTGGGTGGTCGTCGTCACGACATGGGCGTGGCCGAAGGGGGAGGGGTGCTCGCCCGCCGCTACCAGCCCCGCAAAATGCGCCATGTCGACCATCAGGTAAGCGCCGACGTCGTCGCAGATTTCGCGAAACCGCTTGAAGTCCAGATGGCGCGGATAGGCCGATCCGCCGCAGATGATGAGCTTGGGCTTGTGCTCTTTCGCGAGCTTTTCCACCTCGTCGAAATCGACCAGGTGGTCGTCCTTGCGGACGCCATATTGCACGGCGTCGAACCACTTGCCCGATTGCGCCGGCGGTGCGCCGTGCGTGAGGTGACCCCCGGCGGCAAGGCTCATCCCCATGATGGTGTCGCCGGGCTGCAGGAGCGCCAGCATGACCGCCCCGTTCGCCTGCGCCCCCGAATGCGGCTGGACGTTGGCGAAGCCGCAGCCGAACAGCTTCTTCGCGCGCTCGATCGCCAGGGTCTCGACCGAATCCGACGGCCCGCAGCCCTGGTAATAGCGGCGGCCGGGATAGCCTTCGGCATATTTGTTGGTGAGCACCGAACCCTGCGCCTCGAGCACCGCCTTGCTGACGATGTTTTCGGACGCAATCAGCTCTATTTGCGTCTGCTCGCGCTTGAGTTCGGCCGCAATCGCGTCGGCGACGGCGGGGTCGGCGTCCTTCACGCTTTCGGTGAAGAAGCCCTTGGGCTGGACGTCGTTGAGGTTTGCCGCGGAGGCCATGTCAGTCGCTTTCATGCAAGAGCTGTGAGAGCTGGTCGACGCGGCGTTGATGCCGCCCGCCGGCGAAGTCGGTGCCAAGGAATTCCGTGACGCAGGCCCTCGCCATATCGCTTCCGATCAGTCGGGCGCCGAGCGCGACGACATTGGCGTCGTTGTGCTCGCGCGCAAGCCGCGCCGAGAGCGGGTCGTCAACGCGTGCGCAGCGGCACTTCGGGTTGCGATTCACAGCGATGGAAATTCCGATTCCCGATCCGCAGACGGCAATCCCGCGCTCGACCTCTCCCGACGCGACGGCACTGGCGAGGCGGGCGCCGTACTCGGGGTAATCGACGCTGTCGGGGCCGTTGGTGCCGAGGTCGAGGATGACGTGGCCGCTGTCGCGAAGCCACGCGGCCAGCTCGTCCTTGAGAGCAAATCCGGCGTGATCGGAGGCAAGGGCGATGCGCATGAGTGCTTTCCTATCCGCAACGGTGGCCGGGCGCCACCGGGACTCGCAAAGTCCTGAGCGTCACAGGCGGTGCCGGCGGTGAAGGGAGCAACCGGCCGCCTGCGGACTACGGGAAATCACGCAATGCGCAGCAGCTCTGCTGCCTCCATCATCGCTGCACTTTCGTAACAAGGGGGCATCCCATGGCGCAGTCGCGTAGGCTCTGGATGTGGCTAACGGCCATCTTCTTCATTTCTTTCGGCATACTCGGTCTCATCGGCCGCGAAATCTACGTGAAGGCGCCACCGGTCCCGGAGCGAGTCGTCGCATCCGGCCAGACGGTCATCACCCGGGCGGACGTCGATTCCGGCCGCGAAGTCTGGCAGACCCTCGGAGGAATGGAACTCGGGTCCGTGTGGGGCCACGGAAGTTACGTCGCTCCCGACTGGTCGGCCGACTGGCTCCACCGCGAAGCATCGACGCTCCTGAACGTCTACGCAAAGGAGCAGGGCGCAGCGAATTTCGCTTCGCTGAGCCTCAGAATCGCAGGCGGCGCTGAAAGAGCGCGTGAAAACCGAGATGCGCCGCAACAGCTTCGATGCCGCGACCGGCACGATCACTGTCAGCCCCGAGCGAGCGGCGGCCATAGCGAGCGTTGCGCGCCATTATGCCAACCTGTTCGGCGGCGGCGCATCCGAAGAGCTCACGCGCTCCGAATATGCCATTCCCGACAATCTCGTGCTCAAGCCCGACCAGCTCAGGCAGCTGTCGGCGTTCTTCTTCTGGACGGCGTGGGCGGCAACGACCCAGCGGCCGGACGACACGATTACCTACACCAACAACTGGCCGCACGAGCCGCTGGTCGGCAACACGCCGTCGGCAGCGCTCGGCATGTGGTCCGTCGCAAGCGTGATCTTCCTCATTGCCGGAATCGGGCTGCTGGTCTGGCAGCACGCGCGCAAGCCCGAGGACGACATCGCCGTCGCTCCGGCACAGGACCCGTTCCTGGCGCTCAACCCGACCCCCTCAATGCGGGCGACGACCAAATATTTCATCACGGTCGTCGGGCTCTTCCTGACCCAGATCCTGTTGGGAGCGATCACCGCTCACTATGCGGTCGAGGGGCAGGACTTTTATGGCATTCCGATCGCGCAGATCGTGCCTTATGCGCTCACCCGAACCTGGCACACCCAGCTGGGCATTTTCTGGATCGCGACGGCCTGGCTTGCGACGGGGCTTTACGTCGCGCCGATGCTGTCGGGGCATGAGCCGAAGTTCCAGCGTCTGGGCGTGAACGTGCTGTGGGTCGCGCTGCTCGTGGTCGTCATTGGCTCTTTCGTCGGCGAATTCTTCGCCATTCACCAGATGCTGGGCACCGCCAAGAACTTCTGGTTCGGCCACATGGGGTACGAGTTCGTCGACCTCGGCCGCTTCTGGGCCATCCTCCTGTTCGCAGGACTGATGATCTGGCTGGCGCTCGTCGGCCGGGCCTTGTGGCCAGCGCTCAAGCAGCCGAGCGAAACGCGCGGGCTGATTGCCATGGTGTTCGTCTCGACGATCGCCATCGGCCTGTTCTTCGGAGCGGCGCTGACCTGGGGACGGCACACGTCGCTCTCGATGATCGAATATTTCCGCTGGTGGGTCGTTCACCTGTGGGTCGAAGGCTTCTTCGAAGTGTTCGCAACCGCAGTCATCGCCCTGATCTTCGCGGGGATGGGGCTGGTGCGCGCTCGTGCCGCCAACAATGCGGTCGTTTTCGCCACCACCATCTTTCTGACCGGCGGGATTCTCGGCACGCTTCACCACCTCTATTTCTCCGGGACGACGACCCCGATCATCGCGTTCGGGGCAATGTTCTCGGCGCTTGAGGTGGTGCCGCTTGCACTGCTCGGCATCGAGGCGCTGCACAATTACAGGATGACGACGTCGGCTCCGTGGGTCGCGGCCTACCGCTGGCCGATCCTGTTCTTCGTCGCGGTTTCCTTCTGGAACCTCGTCGGTGCGGGCCTGCTGGGCTTTACCATCAACCCGCCGATCTCGCTTTATTACGTGCAGGGACTCAACCTGACGGCGAGCCACGGCCATGCCGCACTGTTCGGCGTCTATGGAATGCTCGGCATCGGTCTGATGCTGTTCTGCCTGCGCACGGGCTTCCGGACGGCCTACTGGTCCGACAAGACGCTCAAGCCGACCTTCTGGCTGCTGAACGCGGGCCTGGGAGCAATGGTGTTCCTCAGCCTCGTTCCGGCCGGCATCTACCAGGCGTACCAGAGCATCACCCACGGCTTCTGGTATGCCCGCTCCGCCGAGGTCATTCACGGCGGCGTGATGCAGACCCTTGTGTGGATGCGGGTGCCCGGCGACATCCTGTTCAGCGCCGGAGCCGTGATGCTCGCCCTGTTCATGGCCAAGCTTCTGATCGGGCCGATCCTCGGCCGCAGGGTGCCGGTCGGAATCGAGCCGGAGCCGGCGCTCGTAGCCGCCGAGTAGCGGCAGGGTTTCCGGCGGGGGCAGCGCCGGTGGGGCTCGAGGGCTCCGCCGGCGCTTTGCTTATGTGTGGTCCAGAAGCGCTAGTGTCCGTCTTCGACCCATTGCGGACATTAGCACTCAGTGCTAACTTTGCACGATGCGCGACGGCTGACACGAAGCTGGAGACGCGACGAAGTCGTGCTGACGCTGTCATGGCCGTGGCTTGCGCTGTTGGGCTCTACTTTCGCTGGCTTGTAAATCAGCCTTTGAATGGCCGCTATGTGACCTTGATCGCTGGCGCTGGCCATTATCAGGCTTGCATCGCAGGAGTGCATGCTGCGTCGTCGTACTCGGCGTGAAGCTCGGCTCCGAGAGACTGACACGTCGATGTAGACTCGACGCGACAACCGATGTCTATTCCGTTGTCAGAGCGAACATCTGCATCATCTGACTGGATAGCATAACGTAATCGCCATGGAGCCGACTCTGGCTGATCATTCCATGGCGGAGATCGATCGAATTCTGCTGCGATTGCAGGCTCCTCGATCGCATCAGCTTCGCTTTGACAGAGGATGTTCCGACTACTGTCGCAGTGCACCTCACCCGCAGGTGATGCGCGCCCAACGCTAGTGACACAGGGCAGCGATGATGAGACTTACGATCGTCCACGCACTGGAGCCATCCAATGTTAGCGATAGACTAGCGTCCGCTTTCCACCCAAAACGGACACTGGGGCGGTAGCGGAGTCTACGCCGCCAGCCTCATCTCGAGGCGGCCCCAGATCTCGACGAGGGCGCCGACCAGTTCATCCATCATCTCGGTCGAGTGACACGGGCCGGGCGTGAAGCGCAGGCGCTCGGTGCCGCGCGGGACCGTCGGGAAATTGATGGGCTGAACGTAGATTCCGTACTCGGCCAGCAGCACGTCGCTGATCTTTTTCGTCTTGACCGGACAGCCGACCAGGAGCGGGACGATGTGCGTGACGCTGGGCATTACCGGAAGCCCCGCGGCCGCGAATTTCTTCTTCAGCGTCGCCGCCGCGGACTGCTGGGCCTCGCGCTCGGCGGACGAACTCTTCAGGTGACGGACGCTTGCGAGCGCGCCGGCCACGAGGACCGGTGACAGCGAGGTGGTAAAAATGAAGCCGGGAGCATAGCTCCGGATGCAATCGATGATCGTCTGGCTCGCGGCGATGTAGCCGCCCATGACGCCGAACGCCTTGCCGAGCGTGCCCTCGATGATCGTCAGCCTGTCGGCAAGGCCGTCCCGCTCCGAAATGCCGCCGCCGCGCTGTCCGTACATGCCGACGGCATGGACTTCGTCGAGATAGGTGAGCGCGCCATATTTGTCCGCGAGGTCGCAAATCGCCGCGATCGGAGCGATGTCGCCATCCATCGAATAGACGCTTTCGAACGCGATCAGCTTGGGCGTGGCGCTGTCGCACTCGCGCAGGAGCTGTTCGAGATGCTCCACGTCATTGTGGCGGAAGACGCGCTTTTCGCAGCCCGAATTCTTGATCCCGGCGATCATCGAGGCGTGGTTGAGCTCGTCGGAAAAGATGACGCAGCCGGGAAGAAGCTTGCCGATGGTCGAGAGGGCGGCCTCGTTCGAGACGTAGCCGGAGGTGAAGAGAAGCGCCGCATCCTTGCCGTGAAGCGATGCGAGTTCCGATTCCAGGTCGATGTGGAAATGGGTGTTGCCGCTGATGTTGCGAGTGCCGCCGGAGCCTGCGCCGACACGGTGCAGAGCGTCTTCCATCGCCTCGATGACGGCCGGGTGCTGCCCCATCCCGAGATAATCGTTCGAGCACCAGACGGTGACCGGCTTTGGGCCGTTGCCGCCGAAGCAATGGGCGTTCGGGTACGCCCCCTTGGTCCGCAGGATGTCGATGAACACGCGGTAGCGGCCTTCGCTGTGAAGCCGCTCGATCGCCGATTTGAAGATGCTGTCGTAATCCAACGCTATAATTTTCCCGCCGGTGCGGCAGCGCTTTAGCTCGACGGGGAGCCGATTTCCACCCTTGGGAAACTACCTAGAGACTCCTGACATCCGTCAATCCGTGCTCGGCAAGGGCGCTCAGCAAGGCATGGCGCGGAGGACCGCCGGTAAAGACGGCGATCCCGCCGGGGTAGCTGGCGGGCCACGGCTGCTCGCGCGTGAGATAGGCGACTCGCCGGGCGATGCCGGGGCCGCCGTCGATCCACTGCAGCCGCGGGAAAGCCCGGTCGAGTTCGTCGCGCAGGAGCGGGAAATGGGTGCAGGCAAGAACGACCGTGTCGATCTCGTCGCCGCCGTCCTTCTCGAACAGCGGCAGCGCTGCGTCGCGCACGGCGTCGGTGGGGACCTCGTCTCCGGCGAGTTTCGCCTCGGCGAGCGCCACCAGCTCGGCCGAGCCGTGGCGGATGACGGTGCAGCCGCTCGCGAATCTCTCCGCGAGGTCGTCGACGTAGGGCTGGCGGATGGTCGCTTCGGTGCCGAGAACGCCTATGACTCCGCTTTTCGTAATCTCGGCGGCGGGCTTGATCGCAGGAACCGTGCCGACCACCGGCAGGTCGAGCGCCTCGCGGACATGGTCGAGCGCAATCGTGCAGGCGGTGTTGCAGGCGATGACGACAAGCCGGGGCTGGAAGCGCTCGGCAAGCCTGCCGAGAAGCGCGGGCACGCGCGAGGCAATTTCGCCTTCCGACTTGGTCCCGTACGGGTAAGCCGCGCTGTCCGCCGCATAGACGATCGGGGCGGTCGGAAGGAGCTTTCGCACCGGGTCCAGAACCGACAGGCCGCCAACTCCGGAATCGAAAAAGAGCAGGGGCGAGTCCGGGTTCATGGAAGCGCATTTGACTGACGCACAAAGCGACTGCAACTGTTCCGGCCTTAGGGGGACGACGTGACAATCCAACTGCTTCTTGCGCTCGTATGCGGCTATTTGCTCGGATCGATCCCGTTCGGGCTTCTGCTCACGCGCTTCGCGGGGAAGGGCGACGTTCGCTCCGTCGGGTCCGGCAACATCGGCGCAACCAACGTCCTGCGCGCCGCCGGCAAGGGAGTCGCGGCCGCGACCCTCGTGCTCGATGCGCTGAAGGCGACGCTTGCCGTCCTGATTGCCCGCCAGCTGTGGCCCGGAAGCGAAGCGTTCGCGGCTGCGGGCGCGCTGATCGGTCACCTGTATCCGGTGTGGCTGAACTTCCGTGGCGGCAAAGGCCTCGCGACCTACTTCGGCCTGTTGATCCCGCTGTTTCCCGTTGCCGCCGTCATTTACGCCGTCGTCTGGGTCGGCACGCTGGTCACGGCCAGAATCTCATCGGTCGCGGGAATGGTTGCGGCGGTCAGCGCGCCCGTTGCCGCCGCTGTGCTCGACTGGGACCTGTTCCCGATGCTGCTTGGCTTCACCCTGCTGGTGATCTGGCGCCACCACGAAAACATCGCTCGATTGCGGGCCGGAACCGAGCCGAAGATCGGGCGCAAAGGTGGCTGACGACCTGCTCGCGCGAATCCGGCTCATTCGCTCTGCCTCGATCGGCCCCGTCACCTTCCGCCAGTTGCTCGCTCGTTTCGGTTCGGCCCAGGCGGCGCTCGACGCGATCCCCGATCTTGCCAGGCGCGGCGGGGGTAAGCCGCCGGCCCTGTGCCCCGAGCATGCGGCAAGGCGCGAGATGGAAAAGGTGGAGAAGCTCGGCGCGCGTTACCTGGTGCTTGGCCAGGGCCTGTATCCGCCGCTCCTGGCCGAGCTCGACGATGCGCCGCCGCTGCTGATTGCAAAAGGCGACCTGCGCCTGCTCGATCGCACGGCGGTAGCCATCGTCGGCGCTCGCAACGCGTCCGCGGCTGCGTGCCGGTTCGCCCGAAGTCTCGCCCACGATCTCGGACGCGAAGGGCTGGTGGTCGTGTCGGGACTTGCGCGCGGAATCAATTCGGCGGCTCATGACGGCGCTCTCGAAAGCGGAACGATCGCGGTCATCGCCGGCGGGATCGACGTCTTCTATCCGCCGCAGAACCAGGCGCGGCAGGAATCGCTGTTCGAGCGCGGACTTGTGCTCGCCGAAATGCCGCCGGGGACGGAGCCGCGCGCACGCCACTTCCCGTACCGCAACCGGATCATCGCCGGGCTTGCCCTCGGCACCATCGTCGTCGAGGCCGCTCCGCGCTCGGGATCGTTGATCACGGCCCGACTGGCAGCCGAAGCGGGGAGGGAGGTGATGGCCATTCCCGGTTCGCCGCTCGACCCGCGGGCGCAGGGTTGCAACCGGCTGATCCGCGACGGAGCGACGCTGGTCCAGAACGCGGGCGATGTCATCGAAGCCGTGCAGCCGCAGCGGCCGAGGGTCGCCGCGCCAACAGCCGCGTATGAGCATGTGGAGACGGACGCGGATGCGACCGACACCGTGGAGGAGCTGCTCGGTCCGTCACCGGTTCCGGTCGATGAGATCGTCCGCCTCTCGGGAGCAACCAGTGGCGCCGTGCAGATGGCGCTGCTCGAGCTGGACCTCGCCGGCCGGCTTGATCGTCACGCCGGCGGGAAGGTCAGCCTCCGCGAGGCCTGACGGTGCCGCCCCCGTCGAGATACGGCGATTGTCACATCCTCTCCTTGAGCCCCGCCGAAATGAGCCACCAGTTGACCGGATAAGCGGTGACGAAGCCTGCCAGCATCGCAAGCTGCATCAGGAACCAGAACTCCACCGTCGTCGGCTCTGCGACAGCTCCGTAGGCGGGCTTGAACCAGGCGAACTGGCCCGCTGCCATCGCGCCGTACATGCCGACCTGCCACGAGCTTATCGAAAGAAAGTCGGCTTTGACTGCCGCGGCGATCCCTTCCCACAGGCCGAGGCCGCGCATCGGGGCGATGGTGAAATATTGAAAGACGATGCCGATCGCGAAGGCGACGAGATAGTCGGGAATCCACACCGCGAACGTCCGCTCCGCGAACAGGCTGTGCCAGCCGAAGAACACCGCGATTGCCGGAATCGCCGCGACGGTCCATTCCACGATGAGGTCGCCCAAAGTGCATCCGGCGCCGCAGTGCGATGCGCCCTTGGCGACGGCGACCGGCATCGACACCTTTCTCTTTTTCGAACCGCTGTTCCGTCCGAAGGCGAAGTAGAAGCCGAGCCAGATGACGCTGCCGAACAAGGCGGTGATCGGCCAGACGAGATTCATGATGGCCATGCGTTGCGGACGACGAAGCTCGTCGGCTGCGATGATCGCGGCGCAAACGAACGCGATCGCGATGGAGGCGATGGAAAGCCAGTGAAGCCATGACGGAAAATGTTGCATTGCGATGCAAACGGGCGTGAAGCCCGCCGGGTCCTGCTTGACGCGGGAATTCCACCGGCCCCACTTTGCACGCGTATGTGTGAGGAACTCGCTTGAAGCTCGTTGTCGTCGAATCGCCCGCGAAGGCGAAAACAATCGAAAAATACCTCGGTGCGGGCCATCGCGTGCTCGCGTCCTTCGGTCACGTGCGCGACCTCCCCGCCAAGGATGGCTCGGTCGATCCGGACCAGGATTTCGCAATGGAGTGGCAGGTCTCGTCCGACCGGGCGAAGCAGTTGAAGGCCATCACCGACGAGGCGAAGGGTGCCGATACGCTGATCCTGGCGACCGACCCCGACCGCGAAGGCGAAGCGATCAGCTGGCATCTCGCCGAGGTGCTCAGGAAGCGCAAAGCTCTTCCTGCGACCGTCCAGCGGGTTGCGTTCAACGCGATCACCAAGACCGCTGTCGCGGAGGCGATGGCACACCCGCGCGATCTCGATGAGGACCTGATCGACGCCTACAAGGCGAGGCGCGCGCTCGACTATCTGGTCGGGTTTACCTTGTCGCCGATCCTGTGGCGGAAGCTTCCGGGCGCGAAGTCGGCCGGGCGGGTGCAGTCCGTCGCTCTCCGGCTCATCGTCGATCGCGAGCGCGAGATCGAAATTTTCAAGCCGCAGGAATATTGGTCGATTGTCGCTTCGTTCGAAGCCGACGGGCAAGGCTTCACGGCCCGGCTGGTAGAATTTGACGGCAAGAAGATCGAGCGACTGACGATCGGCAACGCCGGAGACGCGGACAAGGCGAAAGCCGCTGTCGAGGCCGGTCATTTCACCGTCGCCTCGGTGGAGACGAAGCCGTTTTCCAAAAACCCGCCCCCGCCGTTCACGACCTCGACTTTGCAGCAGGAAGCGGCGCGAAAGCTCGGCTTCGCGGCGAGCCACACGATGCGGGTCGCCCAGGGGCTCTACGAGCAGGGGCTGATCACCTACATGCGAACCGACGGCGTCGACATGGCGCCCGAGGCGATCAGCGCCGCTCGCCGGACGATCGCCGATCGCTACGACAGCGGTTACGTGCCCGACCGTCCGCGCCAGTACACCAGCAAGGCGAAGAACGCGCAGGAAGCGCACGAGGCGATCCGGCCGACGGACTTTTCGCAGCGCCGCGCCGGCTCGGGCGATCAGGCGCGGCTGTACGAGCTCGTCTACAATCGCGCGCTGGCGAGCCAGATGGCGTCGGCCCGGCTCGAACGGACGACGGTCGAGCTTGGGGACGGAGCCGGCAGGGCGGTTCTCCGGGCAACTGGGCAGGTGGTTCTCTTTCCCGGTTTCCTCGCGCTCTACGAAGAAGGACGGGACGAAAAGGGCGACGACGAAGAGGGCGATCGCATGCCCGTTCTCCGCAAGGGGGATTCGCCGGCGAAAACGGGCGTCGAATCGACGCAGCATTTTACTCAGCCGCCGCCGCGGTATTCCGAAGCCAGCCTCGTCAAACGGCTCGAGGAGCTCGGAATCGGAAGGCCGTCGACCTATGCGTCCACGCTTCAGACGCTCAAGGATCGCGAGTACGTGCGGGTCGACAAGGGCCGTTTCGTTCCCGAGGAAAGCGGGCGGCTGGTGACGGCATTCCTCGAGCGGTTCTTCGATAAGTACGTCAGTTACGATTATACCGCCGAACTGGAGGACGAGCTTGACGACGTGTCGGGCGGGCGGCTCGACTGGCACAAGCTGATGCAGGACTTCTGGCGCGACTTCCGGCCCAAGGCGGGCGAGGTCATGGACCAGAAGCCGTCCGAGATCACCGCCGCAATCGACGAGTTCCTGGAGCCGTGGCTGTACCCGCCCCGCGAGGACGGCAGCGACCCGCGACTGTGCCCGAACTGCGGCAACGGTCGGCTGTCGCTTCGCGGCGGCCGTTTCGGCGCCTTCATCGCCTGCTCGAACTATCCCGAGTGCAAATACACGCAAAACTTCGGCCAGGCCGCTGCAGGAGAGGCCGGTGTAGCGGAAGGCCCAAAGGACCTGGGCGAGGGAATCGAGCTGAAGACCGGTCGCTTCGGGCCATATCTCGAGCGCGACGGCAAGCGTGCGTCGATCCCCAAGGATGTCTCTTTGGACGATGTCGACACCGGCATGGCCGAAAAGCTGCTGTCGCTACCGCGCGAGATCGGTGTCCATCCCGAGAGCGGGAAGCCGATCACCGCGTCGATCGGCCGCTACGGCCCCTATCTCGCGCATGACGGCAAGTACGCCAAGCTGGGCTCGACCGCCGAGGTGTTCGAAACGGGCATGAACGCGGCGGTCGTGAAGCTGGCCGAAGCTGCAGCCGCGAAGGGCGCACGCCGGGGCGGCGCTTCCCGCGAGCCGATTGCGGTGCTCGGCAAGCATCCGGAGAACGGCAACGAGGTGAAGGTCATGGCCGGCCGCTACGGACCGTACGCGACCGACGGATCGACCAATGCAACTCTTCCCAAGGGAACGGAGCCGGAGTCGGTCACACTGGACGAAGCGGTTCGGCTGATCGACGAGCGTGCCGCCAAGGGCCCGGCGAAGAAAAAGAAGCGGGCGCCCGCCCGTCGCAAGAAGAAAGCCTAGCCGCAGGCCCTGCAGCCGGGATCTCTCGGCAGTCGAATGGTTCGCCACTCGAGCGCAAGTCCGTCGAGAAGGAAGAGCTTTCCGGCCACGTCTTCGCCGACATCGGCGAGCGCCCGGAGAGCCATCAGCGCAGCGAAGCTTCCCGCGGTGGCGGTGAGCGCGCCGAGCACGCCCTGGTCGGCGCAGGTGTCGCAATCGTCCGAATCGAAGGCATCTCCGACGAAGCAGCGATAGCAGGGCGTATCCGCCTTCCCGCCTCGAAACAGGCCGACCTGTGCCTGCAGCTGCACGGCGGCGGCCGAAACCAGCGGGATGTGCAGGCGAGTGGCGCAGTCACTGACCGTCAGCCGGGTGGCGAAATTGTCGCTCCCGTCCACGACCAGGTCGTGTCCGCCGATCAGTTCTTCCACGTTGCCGTGGTCGAGCCGCTTCTCCTCCGGAAGCGCGTTGACGTGGGGGTTGAGCGCTCGCGCGAAATCGGCCGCAAGCGGTGCTTTCGATCGGCCGATCTGATCGTCGCGGAAGATCGTCTGCCGCTGGAGGTTGGACCGCTCGACCTTGCCGTCGTCGACGATGGTCAGCGTGCGAATTCCGGCAGCAGCGAGGGCCGGGATTACCGCGCTTCCGATGCCGCCGGCACCAATGACGGCAACTCGCGATTGCTTGAGCTTGCGCTGCCCCACGCCACCGATTTGCGGAAGCACGATCTGGCGGGCGTACCGCTCCAGCTCATCGTCGGTGAGGTCGCTCACCTGGCCGTCACTGGCCGGTCGAGCCGAACCCGCCCGACCCGCGCGCCGTTTCGCCCAGGAGCGCCGATTCGACGAAGTCGGCGCGAAGCACCGGCGCCGGAACGATCTGCGCGATCCGTTCTCCGCGGCGGACCTCGAACGGCTCCTGGCCGAGATTGGCGAGGATTACCTTCACCTCGCCGCGATAGTCGCTGTCGATTGTGCCCGGCGTGTTCAGGCAGGTGATGCCGTGCTTGAGCGCCAGCCCGGAGCGCGGGCGAACCTGCACTTCGTAGCCGCGCGGGATTTCGATCGCGAAGCCGGTCGCTATCGCCTGCCGCTGGCCCGGCTGGAGGGTCAGGTCCTCGGCTGCGCAAATGTCGAGCCCCGCTGCATCCTCGCTCGCGTAGCGCGGCAGCGGGAGCCCTTCACCATGCGGCAGGCGCGCCAGCTTGATCTCGATCATCCGATCTCCTTTGCCATTCGCTCGACCAGGTGGCGCGCGACCGCTTCCTTGCTCATCTGCGGCCAGTTCTCCACCCCCGCCGGCGTGATGAGGTGGACCCGGTTCGATGGGCCGCCCATCACCGAACCGGACACGTCGTTGGCGACGATCCAGTCGGCACCCTTCGCTTCGCGCTTGGCGAGGGCATTGTCGACGACGTCATTCGTTTCGGCGGCAAAGCCGACCAGAAGCGGCGGCCGCTGCTCGCTTGCCGCCAGGCTGGCGAGAATGTCGGGATTCTCGATGAACTCCAGCTGCGGCGGTCCCGCCGATTTCTTCAGCTTGCTTGCGAACGGTTTCACGCGCCAATCGGCCACGGCGGCAACCAGCACCGCGATATCCGCGGGAAGGGCGCTCTTCACGGCCAGGTTCATCTGCTCGGCGGTTTCGACGTCCACCCGGTCGACTCCTTCGGGTGTCTCCAGCGCGACCGGCCCGGCGACGAGCGTGACCCGGGCGCCGTGCTCGGCGGCAATGCGCGCGATTGCGAAGCCCTGCTGCCCCGAAGAGCGGTTGGCGATGACTCGCACCGGATCGATCGGCTCGTGAGTCGGGCCGGCGGTGACGAGAACATGCTTTCCTTCGAGGCTCACGTCAGCAGGTCACCGATCGAATCGATGATCTGTTGCGGTTCGGGGAGCCGACCCGCGCCGAATTCGCCGCACGCCATTTCGCCTGTCGCCGGGTCGATGACCCGAACGCCGTCGCTCTTGAGCTGCTCGACGTTCCGTTTCGTCGCCGGATGAGTCCACATCCGCACGTTCATCGCCGGCGCGACCACGACCGGCTTGTCGGTTGCAAGCAGAAGCGTGGTCGCAAGGTCGTCCGCAATTCCCGCCGCCATCTTGGCGAGGAGGTCGGCAGTGGCCGGAGCGACAAGCACCAGGTCCGCCGAGCGCGAGAGCTGGATGTGGCCGATTTCGACCTCGTCCTTGAGCTCCCACAGAGAGGTATGGACCGGGCTTTGCGCAAGCGCGCCGAGGCTCATCGCGGTCACGAAATGCTCGCCGCCGGCCGTGAGTACGGGCGTTACGCCGTGCCCCGCCGTCTTCAGCAGGCGCACGAGCTCGAGCGATTTGTATGCTGCGATCCCGCCGCCGACGATGAGAAGCACGCGCGCCATTGCTTCAGACTAGCAGAACTATTGCGGCTGCCGCCACGGCGCCTGCCGCGGCTGCGGCCGCGTAGCCGAGCCAGTGCCCCGGTCGAACCGGTTCGATCTCGGGGAGGGGCGGCTGCGGCGGAGCGCCACCTGCGGGCGGGTAGTAATCGTCGATCCGATTGATGAGGTCGGGCAGCTTCTTGATTGCCCGGACGGTGTCGACGATTCGGTCGGCATAATAGGCTTCCGGCCCGAGTTCGGAGCGCATCCATTCGTGAAGGAAGGGCTCGGCTGTCTGCCACATGTTGATGTCGGGATCGAGCTTGCTGGCGACGCCTTCGTTCATGACGATCGACTTCTGGAGCAGGAGCAGGTGCGGCTGCGTGGGCATGTCGAAGTCGCGTGTGATCGAGAACAGGCTTTCGAGCATTCGGCCGACGGAGATGTCCTTGACCGGAAGCCCGCGGATCGGCTCGCCGGCTGCGCGGAGCGCGGTCGCGAACTCCGCCACATTGTGGTGCGCCGGGACATATTGCGCCTCGAAGTGGATTTCCGCGACGCGGCGGTAATTGCCGGTGATCAACCCGTAGAGGATCTCCGCGAGCCAGACCCGGGCGCGGCGGTCGATCCGGCCCATGATCCCGAAGTCGATTGCGGCGATGCGCCCGTCCGGCAAAGCGAAAAGGTTGCCGTAGTGAAGATCGGCGTGGAAGAATCCATCGACGATCGCCTGGCGCAGGAAGGCCCGTACGAGCGTCGCTGCGAGCGCCTTGCAGTCGTAACCGGCGGCGGCGAGCTCGTCGCGATGATTAAGCTTTATCCCTTCGAGCCATTCGAGAGTGAGCACCCTGCGAGCGGTCCGGCGCCAGTCGATGTCGGGCACGTGGTAGCCGGGCACGGCGACCATGTTCTCCTTGAGCTCCGACGCCGAGGCGGCCTCGCGCTGAAGATCGAGCTCGCGGCTGGTCCATTGCTTGAAATGGGCGACGACAAGCCGCGGGCGAAGGCGTGCCGCCTCGCCACCCATCAATTCCACCTGGGCAGCCGCCCATTCGTAAGTCTCGATGGCGTCCGCGAACTGCTTTTCGATTCCCGGCCGAAGTACCTTCACGGCGACATCGCGCCCGTCCGTGGTGACCGCCCTGTGAACCTGTGCGATCGACGCCGCGCCGACCGGCTCCTTGTCGAACGACTTGAACAGCTTGTCGAGCGGCGCGTCGAATGCCTCTTCGACCGCACGCCTGATTAGCGGGAAGGGCGCCGGCGGCAGGTCGTCCTGGAGCCGCGAGAGATTGTCGGCCGCCTCGGCCCCGATCAGGTCGGGGCGAGTCGAAAGCGTCTGCCCGAGCTTGATTGCCGGCGGGCCGATTTCCTGAAGCGCCGCCGCGTAGTCAGGCTTGCTAGGCTGCCGGGTCCCGAAGCGGGCAATTCGGGCAATCCTGCGGACCTCGGGCGGCGTTGCGGGGTCGTTCTCAATTCCGCGAAGGGCGCCGTGCCGGGCCAGCGTCCGCCCCCACTTGAGGAGCCGCCACAGGTGGGTAATCGACGTCGCCAACTTCAGATTTTCCAGCCGGACCAGATGCACACGAGGCCGCCGAAGATCGGCTCGGCTCGAGTTTGCGCGAAGCCGGCATCGGCGATCATCTCGCGGAATTTCTCGGGGGCCGGAAAGCGCCGGATCGATTCCACCAGGTAGCGATAGCTATCCTCGTCGCGGGCGACGATCTTGCCGATGCGCGGGATGACCGCATCGGCGTATCGCTCGTACACCTCGGCAAAGCCGGGCCAGTCGCTGGTCGAGAATTCCAGGCAGAAGAAACGTCCGCCATGCTTGAGGACGCGATGTGCTTCGGCGAGCGCGGCGGGGATATCGGTGACGTTCCGGATTCCGAACGCGACCGTGTAAGCGTCGAACAGGGAATCGCCGAAGGTCAGGCTTTCGGCATTCTCCCGTTTCCAGGACAGCCCCTCCAGCTTGCGCGCCTTCGCCCGCTCCATTCCGACCGAAAGCATGTCGGCGTTGATGTCGGCGACGGTGACATGGGCTCCGTGCGCCGCCATCCGGAAGGCGATGTCGCCGGTTCCACCCGCCATGTCGAGGATCGATTCGCCCGCGCGCGGCTTCACGCGGGCGACGAAGCGATCCTTCCAGCGGCGGTGAAGCCCGCCCGACATGAGGTCGTTCATCAAGTCGTAGCGGCGGGCGACAGAGCTGAAGACTCGGCCCACACGGCGCGTCTTTTCGCCGGGGCTGACGAGTTCGTCTCCGAAGTTCACCTGGTCGGTCATCGCCGCTGCCTCTAGCTGGCTGCGACAAGGTTCGCCATATCGACGTCGTGCCAGAGCTCCCAGAAGTCGAAACCACCGTCCGCGGCCTCGAGAAAGTCTTGCTCGACAGACGAATTGCCCGTGTGGAGCAGCGCCGGGCGGACCTTCGCCGCGCCTTTCCCGCCGATCTGGGCCAGCGGCTTACGGGCGCAACCGTCACCGCGCTTCGGCGGCGCGGCAAATTCGGCCTCATCGATACCGACCGCGGGGATACTCTGGTCTTTCACCTCGGCATGTCCGGCAAGTGGCGAATCGATCCCGAGCAGCTTCATCAGCACGATCATTTGCTCGTCGAGACCGACGACGGACATCGGCTTGCACTAAACGACCCGCGCCGGTTCGGCTCTGTTGACCTCGCCCGCAGTCGCTCGATCAACTCGGCGGGCCCCGTCGCACGGCTGGGGCCGGAGCCGACGGCTCTCGAGCCGGACTCGCTGTACGAAGAGCTTCGCGACCGGCGAGCTCCCATCAAGACGCTTCTCCTCGATCAGCGGATCGTCGCGGGACTTGGCAATATCTACGTCTGCGAAGCGCTTCACAGGGCCCGCATCAGCCCGAACACCGCTGGCGGCCGGCTGTCGAGGGAGCGAGTCGGACGACTCGTCGGGGCCGTTCGAGACGTCATCGCCGAAGCGATCGACGCGGGCGGCTCGACGCTGCGCGATTTTGCTCGCCCCGATGGGGAGCTCGGATATTTCTCGAAACGGTTCGCGGTTTACGACCGGGAAGGGCAGGCGTGCGAATGCGGCGGGACGGTGCGGCGGCGTGTCCAGGGCGGCCGCTCGACATTCTACTGTCCGCGCTGCCAGCATTGACCCGAATCGGCTGCGCCTGTAGGGGATCGGTCGCATCGGCGCGGGGGACCACCTCCGGCGCCGCTTTTTCATGATTTTCGAGGACGTTCGAATGGCGAATACGCCGCAGGCCAAAAAGCAAATCCGTCGCAACACGAACCGCGCGACCATCAACCATGCGCGAATCAGCCGAATCCGGACCTTCATCAAGGATGTGGAATCGGCGCTCGCTGCCGGAAAGAAGGCCGAAGCGGCCGAAGCTCTCAAAATGGCACAGCCGGAGCTCGCTCGCGGAGTCGCCCGCGGAGTTATCCACAAGAACACCGCGTCGCGCAAATTGTCGCGGCTCTCCAAGCGGGTAGCTGCACTTAGCTGATATTGAGCGCCAAAAAGGGCTCCTAAACGGGTCGTCGGGTAAACCGGCGGCCCGTTTCGTTTCGGCTGTAAAAAAAATGTAGGAATCTCCGCGATTTGCGGAGATCGACCAAAGGCCCATCTGACCAGAACTGGCGGAAATCTGCGGTTTCAGCGGGTTTCCGCGACTTTTGGCTGTCAAGAATTTTATTTCACGTGTGTGAAAAAACGGGTCTTGAATCCTGCTGCTCAGGCTTTCAAAAACAGTCCTCCGAGGCGCGAATCCGCGCCGGGGGCAAGAGAGACGAGAGACCGTTGGGCGTGCGACTCGAATCGCGCGCACAGGATCGCTTTGTCTCGGCCAGGGGCAAGCTGAGGGAGGCGCGGGCCAGTGCAGGGCGGACGGACAGACTCATGCCAGCTCGACGACGATTCGGTCGTCGCACCACTCGAGGCAGCCTGGGAGTCGATCCGAACAGGGCTTCGACACGATCTCGGCGCGCGCACTTTCGACGGCTGGCTGAAGCCCGCGGTCCTCGGCACGATGGACCCCGACAGCGGCACCCTCGAAGTCGTCATGCCGAGCCAGTTCATGGCCGACTGGGTGACGTCCCACTTCGGCGAGCGGCTTTCGCTGGCTTGGAAGACGACTCTGCCGATCGTTCGCGACGTTCGCGTTGTCGCAGCCGCCGATGCGCCGCGTCCCGCACCACTGCTCGTCCTCGAAGAGGCTCCCGCACCGGGAATTGTCGAGCGGGATCCGGCTGCTCCCAATTTCGATCCGCGCTACCGCTTCGAAAGCTTCGTCGTCGGGAAGGCGAACGAGGTCGCAGCGACCGCGGCCAGAACGCTGGCCACTACCGACCAGGTAAACTTCAACCCGCTGTTCATCCACGGCGGCACGGGGCGCGGCAAGACGCACCTTCTCCACGCCATCGGCCACACGTTCGGGGAGCGTAACCCCGGCCGCAGAATCGTCTCGATGTCGGCCGAGAAGTTCATGGTCGAGTTCATTCGCGCACTGAAGGACAATGACACGATCGGCTTCAAGGGCCGGTTGCGCAGCGCCGACCTCCTGCTCATCGACGACGTCCAGTTCATCGCCGGCAAGGATTCGACGCAGGAAGAGTTCTTCCACACGATGAACGAGATCATCGGTGCGGGTAAGCGGCTGGTCATCACGTCCGACCGGGCACCGCAGGACCTCGACGGAATTGCTCCGCGAATCCTGTCGCGCCTTTCCTGGGGGCTGGTCGCCGACATCAACTCGGCGGATTTCGAGCTTCGCTACAACATCATCGTCGCCAAGCTTGCGCTTCTCCCGGCGGTCGAGATGCCGGCCAACGTCATCGATTTCCTCGCGCGCCGGGTCACCTCGAGCGTTCGCGAGCTGGAAGGGGCGCTCAACAGAATTGCCGCTTACGCGATGATGACCGGTCGCGACATCGATGTCGCTTTCGTCGAGGAAGTGCTGGCCAACGTGCTTCGCGCGAACCAGCGCCGAATCTCGATCGACGAAATCCAGACCCAGGTCGCCGAGCATTACCGGATCCGCAAAGCGGAGATGACGTCCGCACGGCGCGCCCGCGAAGTGGCCCGGCCGAGGCAGGTGGCGATGTACCTGTCGAAGCAGCTCACGCCCAAGTCGCTGCCGGACATCGGCCGGCAATTCGGAGGCCGCGATCACACCACCGTGATTCACGCCGTTCGGCAGATCGAAAAGTTGCGCGCCGCCGACTCGGAACTCGATGCCGACATCCGGCTGCTCACTCGGCAGCTCGAGGGCTGAGTCTCAGCGGACCGGCTGCAGTCGCCCGCTCGTTTCTTGCCCGATCTTCGTGTTCCGATGAACCCGCGCTCGCGCGCTGTCACGGGTTTCAGCTGCGCCGGTCGCCCGTAAGCGCCTCCGACAGGGCCTCGGCGAGAGTAGACAACCGGTACGGCTTCAGGATGACGGGCCGGCCGCCGCTGCCCCCTTCGGCAATCTGCTCGCTGTAGCCCGTCGCGAGGATCACCGGCAGGTCCGGCTGTTCCTCCGCCAGTTTTTCGGAAAGCTGCAGCCCCCCCATTCCAGGCATCACAACGTCGCTGAAGACGACGTCGAAGTCGCGGCTTCGGCACAAGGCCAATGCCTCCTCGCCAGTCCTTGCCCTGGTCACCTCGTGACCCAGCTCGCCCAGCAGCGCCTCCGCGAAGTGTCCGACTTCCTCATTGTCTTCGACCACCAGGATCGAGGCCGGAATATCGGAGGGCAGCGCTGCGACGCCTGTTCCTGCCTCGGGCTCGGAACCGCCGCCGGATGCGAAGCAGGGGAGAAGCAGCTTCAGGGTGGTGCCCTCGCCGGGCGCGCTGACGACACTTGCCTCGCCGCCCGACTGGGATGCGAAGCCGTAAACCTGGCTCAGTCCGAGCCCGGTGCCCTTGCCCGAGTCCTTGGTAGTGAAGAACGGTTCGAAGACGCGGTCCAGCGTCTCGGCGCTCATGCCGGTACCGCTGTCGGCGATGGCGAGCTCCAGCATCTGTTCGCCGTCCGGCTTCTTGTACTCGCGCGTGGCGATGTCGAGGCGACCGCCGCCGGACATTGCGTCGCGTGCGTTGGAGGCGATGTTGAGGATCGCGGACTGGAGCTGTCCGCGATCGACCTCGACCTTGCAGCTGGACTCGAGGCTCATCCGAACCTCGATTCGCTCGCCCATGGTGCGGTCGATCAGGTCCTCCATCGAGCGCAGCAGGTCCGACACGTCGAGACGTTCCGGCTTCAGTGGCTGGCGACGAGCAAAAGCCAGGAGCTGCGACGTCAGCGATGCCGCGTTGCCCGAGGCCTGGACGATCGCCTGCGCGAACCGCATGCGCTTGTCCTCCGCGAGCCCGGGCCTGCAGAGCATGTCGGCGGAACCCTGGATAACGGTCAGCAGGTTGTTGAAATCGTGGGCGATGCCGCCTGTGAGCTGCCCCAGGGCCTGCATCTTGTGGCTTTGGCGGAGTTGCTCCTCCGCCTTCGCCCGCTCGCTCATTTGTTCCTCGAGAAGCTCGTTCGCCTGGCCGAGTGCTTCCGCCCGCTGGGCAAGTTCCCGGTTTCCCTGCCGTAGTTGCGCCTGCGCGATTCCGAGACCTGCGACCACGAAGGCCGCCCCGAACGTAAGAACGAGAAGAAGGCCGTAGCGAGCGAGCCGCCGGGAGCCGCCCTCGCGATCCACTTCGAAGTAGACGGTTCCGATCCGCTGCCCCGACTTTTCTATCGGGGCCATGACTTGAATCGAGCGTGATCCAGCGGCAGGGACGGCATCGGTCGTCGTGGGGATCGGGCCGCCGCTGCGGTCGTATCCCGCAAGCGCTCTTCCGCTTCGGTCGAAGACGCCAACCCATTTCACCTGATCGTTGATCTTGTAGGCGTTGACCGCTTCCTGGACGGCCACGGGATCTTCGAAATCGACGGCCGCCGTTGCCGAGGCGGCGAGGATGTCCGCAAACCCCTGCGTCTGCTCGGCGCGCTCACGACCGTAATTGACATTGTACTGGAGGATGATCGCAATTCCGGTGAGCAGGATCAGAAGTGCGACTGCGAAGACCGCCGTCGGTGCCGTTCGCCAGCGTCCGGTGAGGATGTTTCGCATTACTGCTTCACCGCGATGGCGAGGGCGAGCAGGCGCGAACTGATGGAAATGCCTCGATCCTGGGCTCCGGCCTGGTCGATGAAGAAGCGAACGCGCCCGTCGGCAATTCGGAAATGGATGATTCCGCGGCTTGCGCCGTTGTGCGAATCCGTGACCGTCAGGATCGGTCTGCCCCGAATGGAGGCAAGCATGTCTTCAACCGATTGGGAGTCGCTGCCGCCGACGTAGGCGATCTGGCACTGGCCGGCCCCTGTCGTAGAGTCGAGTTGGCGGACAACGATGCGTCGCCCGTCCACCGACTGCGACCGGGCAGCCGAGGCCAGCACATTGCCGAAGGGATTGTGGCCCAGCACGCACAGCACGAACGGATTGCTGCCCGTCGGCAGGGCAGGGGCGGGCCAGGTAACGTAGCGCGCAAAGCGGGGCAGGAACGCGGCCTTGACGTCCGTTTCCGTCGGTTGCGCGACCGCCGGGACGCTCGAAAGGAGCGCGGCGAGGGCGGCGGCGGCCGAAGTGATTGCGCGCAATGCGCTCATTTCACGGGCGCCATTCCAGGCCGGCAAGGACCCTTCTGGGTATGGCATCGCCGCCCATGTACTCCACGTGGTGATCGTGCAGCAGGTTGGCGCCGGAGACGGTGAGGGTGAGGTGGTCCGACACGTTCCACGCGAGCCGTCCGCCCAGCTCCGCATAAGCGGGGATTCCACCGTTCTCCAGCCGGCCGACACTGCGCAAGTCCAGGTCCAGCATGACCGACGATCCGAGATTCATCGCCGAACGCAGGGTGAACTGGTGCCCCGGATCGATTCCGTTCTGGTAGGTGGGAAGAAGCGCGGTCGACCCCCGCTTGAAGTGAAAGTCCTCCTTCAGCAGCGTCATCCCCGCCGATAGCGTCCACCATGGCATCGGCCTCGTGCTCGCCCACGCCTCCAGCCCGTAGCTGTGCCCCGCGAGGCCGTTCCCCCAGTAGAGATCCAGGCCCGGCCCCGATCCCAGCTCCACGCTCCGGAGGTCGTCGTAGTCGTGGTAGAAAGCGGTTGCGGAAAAGGACAATCCGGCAAGCGGCTGCGCGCGTACGCCAAGCTCGTAGGCGGTCAGTTTCTCCGTGCGGAAATCGCGGTTGCCGCTGAGCGTCACTCCCGGCACGCGTTCCTGCACGTCCACGTCGAAGGGAGTGGGGGATCGCACCGCATGCTCCATCGACGCCCACAGCAGTGTCGATTCGGCGGGTTTGAACGCCACCCTGACCTCGGGAAGCAGGCTTAGGCCGACATAGGGGTCGCGCTCCGCCTTGAGCCCGCCGGTAACACTCAGTTTCGGCGATAGCGCAAACGTGTCCTGGACAAAGGCGTTGGCGAGGAAGAGATCGCGGCTGCTCGGTTCGAAGAAGAAGCTTGGCGTGCCGGTAATCCGATAATCGCCGACGCGGGCGCCGCCGCCCCACACGAGCGTGTTGCGCGGCCCGAGCGGAAGGCTGTGCTGAAGGTCGACGTCATAGGTGTCGAGCACGAACGAGCCGCCGCCGGCCGAACGGGAGTCGCGCGACGAGCGGTCATAGAATGCCTGCACCTGCAAGTGCTGCCCCGCGTCGGACTCCCTGTTCCAGCGCACCACGAGGTCGCGTCCCGACAGCGACTCGTGCCCCGGGGCAAGCTGTTCGTCGCGACCGCTGAAGATGTCCCCTTCGAACATGACCGAGTCCTTGCTCGTCGGGGTCCAGTCGAGCCGGAATCCACCGCCAAGGCGGTGCCACTTGTCCCTTGCCGAGCCGTCGCCGGGGATTTCGAAGGCATCCTGGCGCAAGCCCTTGGCGTAGACACGGTAGCTGAGGTCGGGACTGGCTTGTCCGCCGAAGCGTAGGCCGGCGACCTGCTCGGACGTTCCCGCCTGCACATGCGCATAGGCGCCCGTCGTGGACGAGGAATTGCGAGTGATGATGTTGATGACGCCGTTCACGGCATTTGCGCCCCACTGCGTCGCTCCCGGCCCGCTGATGACCTCGATTCGTTCGATGTCGTCGGGGAGCAGGTCCGGCATGTCCCAGTAGACGCCCGAGAAAAGGGGCGTGTAGACGGTCCGGCCATCGACCATCACCAGCAGCTTGTTCGAGAAGCTTTGTGCGAACGGGGCTCCGTTCAGGCCGCGCGCAGTCACCACCCAATGCGCCGGCGTTTGCTGATAGACCTGGAGATTGGGAGCGAGCCGCAGGATCTCGGGCAGCGTGACCGCGCCCGAGCGGACGATCTGGTCATGGTCGATGACATAGAGCGAGGCGGGAGCTTCACTCAGCGGCTCCGGGCGCTTGGATACGGAACGGATCTCGAGCTGCGCAAGTTGCTCGATGCTGAGGTTCGCAAGATCCTGCCCGGTTTCCACTGCTGCCGCACTCGCGTGCGAGGTGAATGCAGCAGACATCGCGAACGCGCCGATTGCCAGAGTTCGTCGCATAATCATCAGCATTTCCCAAATAGCCCCTGCCGACACAACCGTCGGGCGCGCCCGCCTTGCACGAGGAACCTTAAATTCGCCGTAAGGCGGGACGTTCCCTGGCCGCAGCGTCCGCGATCAATTCTCTTCTTTTTGTGGACTCTCGCTGCTGGGGCCCGTCCTCGTGCGCGTCGGCCAGTGCGACCAGACGAACCAGGCAATTCCAGCCGCCAGCGCCACCACGATCACCGCGTCGAACGCGTGGAAGACGTGGCGCAGCCGCGGGTCGGAATTCCACGTCTCGCCGAGAACCATGCCAATGTAGGCGAGGCCGAACGACCAGATCCAAGAGCCGATGAAGGTGTAGATCTGGAACGGCAGCATCCGCATCCGCGCGAGACCCGCGGGGAAGGCAATGAAAGTGCGAACGACCGGCAGCAGCCGTCCGACGAAGACCATCGCGCTCCCATAGCGGGCAAACAGTCGCTCGGAGCGCTCGACATCGGCGGTGCGGATGAGGAGGTAGCGTCCCCAGCGCTCGATGAGCGGCCGCCCGCCGTAAACGGCTGCGAAGTAAGCGACCGTCGATCCCAGGTTGCAGCCGATCGCTCCGGCGGTTGCAGCGCCGATGAGCGTGAATCGCCCAGTCGAGACCAGGTAGCCGGCGAACGGCATGATGACTTCGGACGGCAGCGGAATGCACGCGGATTCGACCGCCATCAGGAGGGCGACGCCAAGATAGCCGCCGGCCGAGATCACGGCGACGATCAGGCCCGCCAGAAATCCGAGTATCCGTTCGAACATCGGCGTTGGCTAGGCGAGGCCGACGGCCGCTTTGGCGCGGGCGAGCACCGGAGCGCCGAGTTCCCGTGCCCGTTCGGCGCCCGAGTCGAGGATCCGGTCGAGCTCGGCCGAATCCTGACGAAGCTCGGACAGGCGGTCACGGATCGGCGCAATCAGGGGGATCAGCACGTCCGTCAGCGCCGGCTTGAACGTCCCGAAACCCTGCCCCGCGAAACGGCCGAGCACCTGCTCGACCGGCTCTCCCGTCACCGCGGCATAGATGCCGACGAGGTTTTTCGCCTCGGGGCGTTCCTGCAGCGCGTCCGGGTCGTCGGGCAGCGGCTCGGGATCGGTCTTCGCCTTTCGGATTTTCTGCGCGATCTCGTCGTCGCTGTCGGTCAGGTGGATGCGGCTCATCTCCGAAGGGTCCGACTTCGACATTTTCGAGCTTCCGTCGCGAAGGCTCATCACCCGCGCCGCGGTGCCACCGCCGATGAACGGCTCGGGAACCACGAACAGCTCCACGTCGAAGTCGTTGTTGAACTTCATCGCGATATCGCGCGTGAGCTCGACATGCTGCTTCTGGTCTTCACCGACCGGCACGTGCGTTGCCTGGTAGAGCAGGATGTCGGCAGCCTGCAGCACAGGATAATCGAACAGCGCGACGGACGAGCCTTCGCGATTCTTGCCGGCCTTGTCCTTCCACTGGGTCATTCGGTTCAGCCACCCCATTCGCGCGGTGCCGTTGAGGATCCAGGTTAGCTCCGAATGGGCGGGGACTGCGCTTTGGCGGAACAGGATCGACTTGGCGGGATCGATTCCGCTGGCGATGAGCGCGGCGGCCATTTCACGGATGTTCGACCGCAGCTCGTCCGGTTCGACGTCGACCGTTAAAGCGTGAAGGTCGGCGAGGAAGAACAGGCATTGAGCCTCGTCTTGCATCTTCACCCAGCGGAGAATCGCGCCAAGGAGATTGCCGAGGTGGAGGCCGCCGGTCGGCTGGATACCCGAAACGACACGGGTGCTTTGCTTTTCTGTCATGCCTCGCGAGTCCGTCTTACCAGAAGCTTCAAATCGTCGACCACGAACGCGCGCGTCAAGAAGCACGCCAGCGCATAGACCGCCACGCCTGCGGCGACGAGAGCGGACAGGCCGGCGGCGCGGCGGATGATCGATCCGGTCAGGTACGGCTCCATTGCCGGCGCGATGAAGTAGAGTGCGACGCCCATCAGAACGGAGGCAAGCGCAAGCCGCGGAACGCGTCGCTTGAGCCGCGAGTCCGCTTCGAAGTGCCCGCGCTTCCTCAGCGTTCGATAGAGCAGCCACACGTTGATGGTCGAGGCAATCGCGGTCGCCAGCGGCGGGCCGACATGACCGAATCCGAACTCGCCGAAAACCGGGATGAAGATCAGGTTGCCCACCAAGTTTACCCCCACGGCCTGTACGGCGTAGCGGACCGGAGTCCTGGTGTCGTGGCGGGCGTAGAATCCGGGCGTGAGCACCTTGATGAGGACGTAGGACGGAAGGCCCAGCGAGAAAGCCGAAAGCGCCCAGCTGCAGCGCACGCTGTCCGCCTGCGTGAAGCGGCCGTGCTGGAAGAGCCCGCTGATGATCGGCTCGGAAGCGACGATGAACGCGACGGCGGCGGGAAGCGTCAGGAAGAGCGCCAGCTCGATCCCGCGGTTCTGCGTTTGCATCGCTTCGCTTCCGCGGCCTTCGCCAAGTTGGCGGGAGATGGTTGGAAGGAGAATGGTGCCGAGCCCGATTCCGATCATCCCCAGCGGGAGCTGGTTCAGCCGGTCGGCGTAATAGATGTACGAAATCGACCCGGCATCCAGCAGCCCGCCGGCAAGCGCCGTCGATATCGCCAGATTGACCTGGACTGCGCCGGCCCCGATCGCCGCGGGGACGATCAGCTTTAACAGCCGCCGCAAATCGTCGTCGATCCGCGGGCGCTTGATAGCGAGACTGACGCCTGCCTGCCGTGCAGCCACCATCAGCCAGGCAAGCTGCAGGACACCGCCGACGGTGACGGAAATCGCCTGCGCCCGGGCGGTTTCGTAGGCATTGTCGCCGTGGAAGAAGATGAGGGCTCCGACCATCGACACGTTGAGCAGGATCGGGGCGGCCGCATTGACCCAGAACTTGTTGAGCGAGTTGAGGATTCCGCCAAGCAGCGAGGCCAGGCTGATCAACATCAGATAGGGGATGGTGATCCGCGACAGGGTGACCGCAAAGGCGAATTGCTGCGGCGTCGGATTGTCGAAGCCTCCCGACAATCCCCACGTCACCGGCCAGGCGGCGACGATCATCGCGACCGTGAACACCAGCAGCACCGGCAGGAGGACGGCAAGCGTCTGCTCTGCGAAGCGAAGCCCTGCATTGACGTCGCCGGCTTCGCCCACTTTCCGGTTGAACATCGGAATGAAGGCCGCCGTGAAGGCGCCTTCCGCAAACAAGGCCCGGAACATGTTGGGCAGCCGAAAGGCGACGAAGAAAGCGTCGGATGCGAAGCTCGCACCGACGTAGCTGGCCTGAAGCGTGTCGCGAGCGAGCGCGAGGACGCGGCTGACAAGCGTCAGGCCCCCCACTGACCCTAGCGATCGGGCGAGGTTCATCGCGGCGATGCCAGTGCGAGTGGGGGAAGCGTCAGGTCAGGCCTCGCCGCTGCTTTCCCCGGTCGGTTGGCCCGCTTCGCCGGCAGCGGCGGCATCGCCCTGCTGCTGCTGCGCCTGCATCTGCGCCATGTAAGCGGCACCGAAGTCGATCGGCTCCAGGAGAAGCGGCGGGAAGCCCATGTTCTGGATCGACTCGCAGATGATCTGGCGAGCGAACGGGAAAAGCAGCCGCGGCGCCTCGATGAGAAGGAAGGGCGCCAGCGCTTCTTCGGGGAAGTTGCGAAGGCCGAACAGCCCGCCGAAGCTCAGGTCGACGAGAAAGTGGACGCCGTTTTGCGACTGCGCCTTGACCTCTATCTTGAGCATGACCTCGCGAACGTCGTCGGAAACCTGCTCGACGTTGAGGTTGAAACCGACATCGACGCTCGGCTGCTCCTGCCACTGGAAAACTTGCGGAGCGCTCGGGCTCTCGACCGAAAGGTCCTTGATGAATTGCGCAAGCGTCATCACCTGCGGCTCGGTGCCATTGCCGTCGGAGCCGTTGCCGGCCGGGTTGAAAGCCTCTTCTGCCATTTTAATCTCGCCTTGAACCGGATGAGTGCGGACCCGGGGAAAGCCGGGCGCGTTGTCGCAGTGGCGCCTAGCAGTCGCCCAAATGCCGTGCAATGGCGTCGAGCGGCGTTGACAGGCTTTGAATATCGCGCGGGTGCGCATTATGTTTGCTGAAGATTTTCCCGGTTTGGATTGAGCAATTGACTGTCATCATAATTCTCGCACTCGTGGCCCTGTTCATCGGGCTTCGGCTCTACAGCGTCCTCGGCGAGCGGACGGGCCACGAACAGCAGCCGATTCTCAAGCCGGCCGACCCCGAGGCGCGAGTCGAGCGCCAGGCCCAGCCTGCCGCTCCGGCCGTCAAGGCGGCTCCCGATGCTGCCGACATGGCCTATCTGCCGACCGCCGGCCCCGGCGTGCGGGCGCTTCTCGCCGCTGATCCGACGTTCGACGTGGCGCGCTTTCTCGAGGGCGCGCAGGCTGCGTACCGGATGGTGCTGGAGGCTTTCTGGAGCGGCGACCTGGCGAGTGTTCGGCCGCACGTCGATGACAACGTCTACGAGGCATTCCGCTCCTCGCTCGAGCAAAGGAACGCGGAGGGGCTGATCCTCGACAACCGGCTGGTGAATATCGAGCAGGCCATCATTTCGGCCGCTTCGCTCGAGCAGACGGTAGCCTTCGTCACGGTCCGCTTCGAAGCGGACATCGCCGCCGTTACCCGAAACAAGGACGGCGAGGTCGTCGCCGGGTCGATGAGCGACGCGGTGCAGACCCGCGACTTGTGGACGTTCCGGCGCGACATCGCGTCGAGCGATCCCAACTGGCTTCTCGTCGAGACCGACGAGGAATAGTGAAGGGCTGGTTTCGAGGCGCAGTCATCGCGTCGTCGCTCGCGCTTGCTTCTTGCGCGACGCGACCTGTCCAGCCGCCCCAGCCGCAGCCGCCTACTGCGCCCGTTCCGCCCCCGCCATCGAACGCGGTTGCGGCGGGATTGGCGCTCTCCGCACCTGCAATCCTCAACGAAGCTGACGCCGAGGAGGCGCTGTCCGCCTTCAGGACGAGCTGCAAGTCGGTCGTCTCGCGCGTTGACAAATCGGGCCTGACCAATCCCGCCGACTGGGTGGGCGTATGTTCGCAGGCGTCCTATGTCCCGACGGGCGGCGCAGCGACATTTTTCCAGACCAGCTTCGACTGGCTTCGAGTGAGTGACGGAAAGGCGTTCGCCACCGGCTATTTCGAGCCCGAAATCGCAGCGTCGCCTGTTCCCGCGCCGGGTTATTCGGTGCCCATCTACATGAAACCGCCCGATCTCGTCCGCTGCACTCTTCCCGACGGGACGACCGGACGCGGCCGGATCGACCAGAATGGTCAGTGCGTACTCTATTTCACCCGTGCCGAAATCGACCAGGGGGTGCTTGCAGGAAAGGGTCTCGAGCTGGCCTGGGCCGCCGACCCGGTCGAGCTCTTCTTCATGGAAATCCAGGGATCCGGTCGACTGAGGTTCCCGGACGGGAGCATCATGCGCATCGGTTATGCCGACCAGAATGGCCGCGAATATGTGGCCATCGGGCGATTGCTCAGGCAGCGCGGAATCCTTCCTTCCGGCGGTGCCGACATGCAGTCGATCGTCGCCTGGATGCGCGCCAATCCCGAGCAGGCACGCCTCCTGATGGAGGAGAACCTGTCCTACATCTTCTTCAGGAAGCTGGACGGACCCGGTCCGCTGGGAGCGCTGGGGCTTCCGCTGACGCCGCACGCAAGCGCCGCTTCGGACCCCAACTTTCTTCCCCTGGGGGCGCCGGTCTTCCTGTCCGTCGATCGTCCCGAGGCCTCAGGCCTGTGGATCGCGCAGGACACCGGCGGAGCGATCAAGGGTCCGAACCGGGTCGATACCTTCTGGGGCGCCGGAGAGAGAGCGCGGCAGATCGCCGGCGGGATGTCCGCCAACGGGCAGGCTCTCGTCCTCGTACCCAGAGGTGTCGGCATCCGTGCGACCGCTAAGCGCTGAAGAGGAGGCCTTGTGGGCGCGCGTCGCCGCGACCATCCGGCCGCTCTCGCGTGAACCGCAGCCGACGCCAAAGGAACGAGAGGCAGGAGCGAACGGGGCTCAAGGGCCTTCGAGGAGTGTAGCCGTTCGCCCGCGCCAAAAGCCGAGCCGGACGCCGGCTGCACGCTCCGGAGAGAGCGCGGCGGTTGCGGGCGGAACGCTCGATTCCGGGTGGGACCGGCGCTTGCGAGCGGGGGCTGTGGAGCCCGACCGGACGCTCGACCTTCACGGGCTCAACCTCGACCAGGCGTGGAGCGCGATCGACAGCGCGCTCGAGCGGGCGATCACGGCCGGCGACCGGGTGCTGTTGCTGATCACCGGCCATGCAAGACGCGACGATCCCCCGGTGCGCAGGGGCGCAATCCGGGCTTCGGTTCACGACTGGCTGACCGCATCGCGCCACGCGTCCCGGATCGCCGCCGTCCGCGGCGCTCACCGGCGCCACGGCGGCGGTGGAAGTCTCTACATAATCCTGCGTCGGAATCGACCCGCCTCCACCTTTTCTTAACCCTGTCAATTTAACGGGGAAGAGCAGGGCGGATCGGCCCGCCGGACGGGGCACAACGAAGGATGCAAGCAGGAACGGCCCAGAAGATCAGCAACGCCGTTCTTTCGGGTACCGCGGGTCTGGCCTCCTTCATTTTCTCTCTCAGCGCGCTCCTTTACATCACGGAGCTCAACGAGAAGATCGTGGCCGCCCTCGTCGCCGGCGCATTCTGCCTTCTTATCAGTTACATAGCCTCGGAACGCCCCAACAGCGAAAGCGCCCGTGCGCTCGCCGCGCTCGGAGAGCGCCTGCTCGCGGTCGAAGACGGCGACCTGGTGTCACCGGCCCCACCTCTCGTCCGAAGCAAGATGCCGAAGCTCGCCGCCGCGGTGGACACATTGTTCGCCGAAGTGCGCGCGTCGATCGAAAACGCGCATGCGCTGGGAATGTACGACCCCGTTACGTCGCTCCCGAACCGGCTTCACTTCCGTTCCGAAGCGGACAAGCTTCTCGGCCAGATTTCCGGAGCGGGCAAAGCGGCGATGCTGTTCGTTGACCTCGACCGCTTCAAAAGCGTCAATGACAGTCTCGGTCACGCGCGTGGCGACCAGCTGCTGGTGATGGTCGCGAACAGGCTTCGAGTCGTCGTCACGGCCGAAATCGGCGAGAACAGCGGCAGTCGGCCCCTCCTTGCGCGCCTCGCCGGCGACGAGTTCACGATCTTCTTCCCTCACGTCGAGTCCGTCGAGGAGGTGGAACGGGTTGCGCGTCGCGTGGCGCTTGCGATCGCGGAACCGTTCGAGCTTTACGGACACAGCGTCGACATCGGCGCGTCGATCGGCGTTTCGGTGTGTCCCGACCACGGCACGAGCATCGAATCGCTGATGCGCGCAGCGGACATCGCCATGTACCGGGCCAAGGCGCGCGGAGGCGGGCAGCATTGCCTGTTCAACGAAGATCTGGCGGCTGAGCACCAGAGCAATATCGATACCGAAAAGGCGCTGACCGAGGCCGTTCACCACGGCGAGTTCCAGCTCGCTTTGCAGCCGCAACTCAGCCTGAGGAGCGGCGAAGTCGTGGGTGCCGAAGCCCTGCTTCGCTGGAACCACCCGCGCGACGGCATTCGCATGCCGAACACCTTCATTCCAGTCGCCGAGCGTACGGGGCTGGTCGCCGACATCGGCGAATGGGTCATCGGCGAAGTCGCGGAACTTCTGGGGACGTGGAATCGTGAAGGCTTCGACCATTGCGTCTCGTTCAACGTCAGCCCGAGGCAGCTCGACCGCATCGATTTCTTCGTCCGCCTTCGAAACGCCTTCGCGCAGCACCAGGTGCCGCTGTCGATGATCGAGCTGGAGTTTACCGAGAGCGCGGCCATGGAGGTCGGCGCGACCGTGCTGAACGAAATCGCCGCGCTTCGCGAAGCAGGCGCGAAAATCGCCATCGACGATTTCGGCACCGGCTATTCGAACCTGGCGCGGCTCCGGACCATGCCGCTCGACCGCGTGAAACTCGACCCCTCGCTGATCGCCGACATCGAAAGCAGCGACAAGGCGCGGGTCGTCGTCCAGGCGATCGTCCAGTTGATCAAGGGCGTGGGTTGCGAGATCGTCGCCGAAGCGGTCGAGACGAGCGCCCAGGCAGATATCCTCCGCGCCATGGGATGCGACACGGTTCAGGGCTTTGCGTTCGGGGAACCGATGTTCGCGCCCGACTATCGCGCCTGGATCATGCACGCGCGAGGCGGCTCCACGCAGTCGGTGGCCTAGCCGGACCGGCCCAAAGCGGTTCGAAGAATCCGCGCGTAGATGCGTGACAAGCCGCGTATGTCCTCAAGGGCGGCGCATTCGCCGACCTTGTGCATGGTCGCGTTTGGAAGGCCGAAATCCACCACCGGGCAAAGCTGGATGAGGAAACGGCCGTCCGATGTCCCGCCGCTGGTCGACAAGTCCGGCTCCTCGCCCGTTTCTTCCCGGATAGCCTCGACGATCATGTCGTAAAGCGGTCCCGGCGGGGTCAGGAATGCCTCGCCCGAGATACGCGAGCGGACGTTCGCGTCGGGCGCGTGCCTGTGAGCGACCTCCTCGACCATGCGGACCAGTTCGGTGCCGGTATGCAGGTTGTTGAACCGGATGTTGAGCTGGCCCGTGGCCGATCCGGGAATGACGTTGCTCGATTGAGTCGGCGTTTCGATCACCGTGAATTCGAGATTTGACGGCGGGAAGGCCTCCGTCCCCTCATCGAGCTTCAACTCCGAAAGCTCGGCGATGATTCGCGCCAGTGGCGGTATCGGGTTCGTGGTGCGGTGCGGATAGGCCACGTGCCCCTGCACGCCGGGTACGTCGATCCACATGTTGGCCGATCCCCGACGGCCGATCTTGACCGTGTCGCCCAGCCGATCGACCGAAGTCGGCTCCCCGATCAGGATCATGTCGGGGCGGATTTCGCGTTCGTTCAGCCAGTCGATGATGCGCGGCGTGCCGTAGACGGAATAGCCTTCCTCGTCGCCGGTGATGAGGAAGGAGAGGGTGCCCTGCGCCTGTTTCACCTGCGCGACCGCGGCGACGAAGGCGGCGATTGCGCTCTTCATGTCGTTGGCACCGCGGCCGACCAGAACCCCGTCCTCGACCAGCGCCTCGAACGGATCACAATCCCAATTCTTACCGGCGGGAACGACGTCGAGATGGCCTGCGAAGCCAAAATGCGGCGACCCTTCCCCGCGAATGGCGACCATGTTTTCGGTCGGGCCGTCGGGCGGTTCCCCCATTACCCAGCGATGGACGGTGAATCCGAGGCTGGACAGCGCGCGGTCGAGAACATCGAACACCGCGCCGCTGGCAGGGGTTACGCTCGGGCACTTGATGAGCTCGCGAGCGAGCTCCACCGGGTCGATTGAAGCGATCATGAGGAGCGAGTAGCAAGCGCCTCCGCGATTGCACAGTGGAGCCAGCCCGATGCCCAAGCTCGACCTCGACCGAATCGAAGAGACCAACCGCACCGGATATCCCAGCCCGTTCGACGAGGCTGTCTCCGGCCGCTGGTATCGGCGGCTCGCGCCCGCATCCGGACTGACCCAGTTCGGCGTCAGCTACGTGACGTTGAAACCGGGCGCCTGGTCGAGCCAGCGTCACTGGCACGACGGGGAGGACGAGTTCCTCGTCATGGTGTCGGGGGAGGCGGTCCTGGTCGAGGATGACGGTCGGTCGTTGCTTGGACCGGGTGACTGTGCGGCCTTCCCGGCAGGCGTGAAAAATGGCCACCACCTGCGCAATGAAAGCGGCGAGGATTGCGTTTTCGTGGTCGTGGGCAGCGGCGCTGGCGGCGGCGGAGGCTACTCCGACATCGACATGCTGTTCACCGACGATGGCAGGTACGTCCACAAGGACGGGACGCCTTACTGATCGTCTTCGGCTCGCTTTCGCGCAGCGCTTCGATAGGCCAGTCCGAGGGCCACTCCGATTGCGAGGCCGGCCCCGACGTGGCCCATCGCCGCGCCCATGGCGACACCCAGCGCAATGCCGATCGCCAGTCCCGAGCCGCTCCCTGCTCGCCTGTTCACGCAGCTTCGTTTTCGTACTGCTCGATCACCCACGGCTCGTCCTGCGCCTTGTCGATCCAGTCGTTGACGTCGGGATGCGACAGGACGGCCTTCATGTAGAGCGCGGCAAACGGCGGCAGGTCGACGCCGTAGGTGATGAAACGGGTGACGACCGGCGCGAACATGATGTCGGCCGCGCACCAGTTGCCGAACAGGTAATCGCCGGTTCCGCCGAAGCGCGCCCGCGCCTGCGCCCACAGCTGCAACACCCGGTTGATCTCGTCGCGAACGGCGTCGGAAAGTTCGATCGGCGGATACGTGCGACGGACGTTCATCGGCAGATCGCGGCGAATCGCGGCAAAGCTCGAATGCATTTCCGCTGCCATGGATCGCGCCATTCCGCGCGCCGAATCGTCTTTCGGCCAGAACCTCTCCGACCCGACCCGGTCGGCAAGGAATTCGATGATGGCGAGACTGTCCCAGACGACACAGTCGCCGTCCCACAAGATCGGCACCTTGCCCATCGACGGTGCGAACTCGTCGCCCTCGCGGCGCCGCTCCCACTCCTCGCCGAACATGGGCACCACGAATTCTTCGAATTCTTCGCCCGACTGCTTGCAGGCCAGCCAGCCGCGCATGGACCAGCTGGAATAAGCCCGGTTACCGATGATGAGCTTGAGCAAAATGAGCTCCTAGGATGAAGCGGCTTCCAAAATCGCCGTTCGCAACTCGCCAATCCCGCTTCCGGTTTCGGCGGACGTGGTGAAGATCGCCGGGTGCGCTGCGGGGTGGCGAGCGGCCTGCGTGGCCACGCCTTCGTAAATGGCGCCAAGCGCAGAAGGTTTCAGCTTGTCCGCCTTCGTCAGCACGAGGTGATAGCCGACCGCTGCTTCATCGAGCATTTGCATCACTTCGGAATCGACCGGCTTCAGCCCGCGCCGCGAATCGATCAGCACCAGGGCCCGCTTCAGCACCTGCCGCCCGCGCAGATAGTCGTTCACGAGATAACGCCAGCGCCGGACCAGGTCCTTCGGTGCATCGGCGAAGCCGTAGCCCGGCATGTCCACAAGCCGGATCTTCGGCGGGTTTCCGACGTCGAAGAAATTGAGCTCCTGGGTGCGCCCGGGCGTGTTGGAAGTGCGGGCGATCGTCTTGCGATTGGTGAGCGCGTTGAGGAGCGAACTCTTGCCGACGTTCGACCTCCCGGCGAAGGCTATTTCCGGAACGTCCGGGTCGGGCAGGAACTTCAGGTCGGGCGCCGACTTCAGGAACTCGACCGGCCCGGAAAACAGCTTCCGCGCGTCTTCGGCAAGGTCGGGTTCGTCGCTCATCAGCTATGCACCGGGTGCGTATCGCTCAGATGGAGTCCGAACCGCCGGTATAGCCACCATTGCTGCAGAGCCGTGAGAATGTTGTTGGTGACCCAGTATAACAGCAGTCCGGCCGCGAACGGCGACAGGATGAACATCATCACCCACGGCATCAGCGAGAAGATCTGTTGCTGCGTCGGGTCCATCTGCTGCGGGTTGAGCTTGAACGTGATCCACTGCGTAATGCCCAGCATGATCGCGAGCACGCCGATGTGGAGGAAGCCGGGCGGCGAGAAGTGAAGCAGCCCGAACAGGTTCACGGGCGTCAGCGGGTCGGGGGCCGACAGGTCCCTGATCCACAATATGAACGGCTGGTGCCGCATTTCCACCGACACCATCAACGTCTTGTAGAGGGCATAGAAGACCGGAATCTGAAGGAGAATCGGAAGACAGCCCGCAGCGGGATTGATCTTCTCCTGCTGGTAGAGCTTCAGCATCTCCTGCTGCTGCTTGGCCCTGTCGTTCTTGAAGCGCTCCTGAAGCGCTTTCAGCTTAGGCTGCACCTTGCGCATGGCGGCCATGGACTTGAACTGCTTTTGCGCGATCGGGAACATGATGAGCCGAACGATCACGGTCAGGCAGATGATCGCCAGTCCGAAATTGCCGGTGGCGTGGAACAGCCATGTCAGAAGGTCGAAGATCGGGCGCATGAACCATTCGAACCAGCCCCAGTCGATCGACTTGGATAGCTTCGGGATTCCCGCGTCCTCGTAATTGTCGAGAAGCGATTTTTCCTTCGCACCCGCGAACAGTCGCGTATCGGTCTGCGCCGTGCCGCCGGGCGGGACCACCTGCTGGCTTTGCGCATAATCCGCCTGGTAGCCGCCGCCAGGCGTGCCGGTGAAGCTCGCTGCCATGTGCGGGTTGCCGACCGGCGCGAGCGCGGTCAGCCAGTATTTGTCGGTAAAGCCGATCCAGCCGCCGTTGCTGTCGAAGTGCTTCGCCTGTCGGCCGTCCAGGTCGTCCCAGTCGACCGAGTAGTCCGCCGCCCCGTCGAGGTATCCGATCGGTCCGACGTGCATCGTCCAGCGACTCGGGTCTTGCGACTTTTCCGCCCTGTTGATCAGCGCGTAGGGGCGAACCGCCACCGGCGCGGAGCCGCGGTTCACGACTCGCTGGCGGACGTTGAACAAATAGTTTTCGTCGACATTCGCGATCAGCTGGAATGTCTGCCCGCTGCCGTTGCTCCAGCTTAGCGTGACAGGATGGCCCGGCGTCAGGACTGAATCGCTGGCCGCCCATTGCGAATTGGGGCCGGGAACCTCAACTCCCTCGCCGGTCCAGCCGAAGCTCGCGAAATAGGCGCCGGGAGCACCGGCAGGCGCAAGCAGCCGCACCGGCGGGGAATCCTTTGCGATCGACTGTCGCTCCTTCACCAGCACGAGATCGTCGAAGCGCGCGCCGGTGAGATTGATCGAGCCTTGCAGGCTCGGCGTCTGAATCTTTAGCCGCGGACTTTCCGAAAGAACCTGGGAGGGCGCCCGCACGGCCTTCGTCTTGCCTTCGACGGGGCCCGCCTGCGGGGCCGGTTGTGGCTTGGCGGCCGGCGTTGCCGTGCCGCTTTCGACCTTTTGCGTCGGCGGGGCCGCTTCCGGAAGAAACCGGTCGGACAGCATGCTCCAGCCGAGCAGGACCAGTGCGCTCAGCACGACCGCAAGGATCATGTTCCGGTTTTCGTTCAGCAAGCGTGCTTCCTCGTGACGGTGTTTACGGGACCGGGTCGTAACCTTGACCGCCCCACGGATGGCAGCGGGCGATCCTCTTGATCGCCAACCAGCTGCCGCGAACGGCGCCATAGCGCGACAAAGCGGTAATGGCATAGGCCGAGCAGGACGGCTGATAGCGGCAGCTTGGCGGAAGCACCCGTGATGGGCCCAGCTGCCAGCCGCGGCAAATCCAGATGAGAAGTTGGCGGATCACGGCGCTGCTCGCTTCAGGGCCTGCACCAGGTCGCGAGAAAGAACGGCATAATCCCGCTCTATTCCGCCTGCGCGGCCGATCATCACATGGTCGGAACCGGCATAGCCGTGAACGGGAAGGATTTCACGGGCAAGGGCACGGAACCGACGCTTGATCCGGTTGCGGACGACGGCATTGCCGACCTTGCGCGTGACCGTGAAGCCGACGCGCATCTGCGGGTCGCAATCCTTGCGGTCGCGCACCAGGAGAACGAATCCGGGAGTCGCGGCGCGCCGACCGGCGTTTGCCGCGAGAAAATCCCGACGTTTCTTAAGAATCGCTGGTGGAGTTACGCGCTGAGCTTCTTGCGGCCGCGGGCGCGGCGCGCGTTCAGCACCTTGCGTCCGCCCACAGTCGCCATGCGCGCGCGAAAGCCGTGCCTGCGGTTGCGGACGAGATTGCTCGGCTGGAAGGTGCGCTTCATCGCTCATGCCTCAAATTCAAATGAAAAACGGCCGCCCCACCGGGCAGCCCCATGCGCCGCGCCGATACGGGAGGAGCCGCGCGAAGTCAATCGCCGCACGCCTTTTGCTCGCGCTTGATCGCCTTGGCTTTGGCGTGCCGCCGTCGCGCGCTTTTGCGTCGCAGCGCCAGGTCGGTCCAATGGCCTGCCTTTGGCTGCCAGCGCTTGAACCGGACATAGTGCCGGCGGGCCCACATGCTGGTCTTCAGGATCATGGCCAGCCCGATGCCCGCAACGACGATCCCGCCGGGGCCGGGAATCGCCCCGACCAGCGGCGAAATCAGCAGCAGGACAAAGCCGAGCCCGAAGATCGCCCATTCGACGACCGGATGGTCGATGAAGCGCCGCCACTGTCGCCGCGTGATCATTGGGAACGATGTGGGCGGTGTCGAGGCCGGTAGCAAGGCTTGCACGTGCCGCAACTCGCGCGCTAGCAGGGCGTTGCCGAGCTAGGGGGCCTGTTGCTTGCGAATGACCGGTTAAACCACCGCGGCGGCGTCGCATGACCGCCACCGTTTCCACCGTCGCCTACCTCGGGCTCGAAGCCCGCGCGGTCGAGGTCCAGGTCCAGCTTTCGTCGGGGCTTCCCGCTTTCGTCATCGTCGGGCTGGCCGACAAGGCGGTCGCGGAAAGCCGCGAACGGGTTCGCGCTGCACTCGCCGCCATCGGCCTTGCGCTCCCACCAAAGCAAATCACCGTCAATCTCTCTCCGGCGGACCTGCCGAAGGAGGGCTCCCATTACGACCTGCCGATTGCGCTTTGCCTCCTCGCGGCCATTGGCGCCGCCGACGCCGAGGCGCTGTCGCACTATGTGGCGGTCGGAGAGTTGTCGCTCGACGGGCGGATCGCTCCGTCGCCGGGCGTGCTGCTGGCGGCGCTTCACGCATCGGCCGAGGACAAGGGCCTGATCTGCCCGGCCAGCCAGGGAAGCGAAGCGTCGTGGGCGGGCGAGCTCGATCTCATCGCGGCTCCGGACCTTCTCGCGCTTCTCGCGCACCTCAAGGGCACGACGCTCCTGCAGGCGCCGGTGCCGGCGGAGGCCGAAGTCGCCGAACCGGGGCCCGATCTCCTTCAGGTGAAGGGGCAGGAGATCGCCAAGCGAGCGCTCGAAATAGCTGCCGCCGGCGGGCATAACCTGCTGATGAGCGGACCGCCCGGCGCCGGTAAATCGCTTCTTGCCGCCTGCCTTCCGGGGATACTCCCGCCGCTCGAGCCGTCCGAAGCGCTCGAAGTGTCGATGGTTGCTTCCGTTTCCGGAGAGCTCAACGGCGGCAAGATCTGCCGCCGCCGGCCCTATCGGGCGCCGCACCACAGCGCATCCATGCCGGCGCTGGTGGGCGGCGGACTGAAAGTCAGGCCGGGGGAAATCAGCCTTGCTCACCTGGGTGTGCTCTTCCTCGATGAACTGCCCGAATTCCAGCGGCAGGTCCTCGATTCGCTCCGCCAGCCGCTCGAGACCGGCAGCGTCAGCGTCGCGCGTGCGAACACGCATGTGACATTCCCCGCACGCGTCCAGCTGGTTGCCGCGATGAACCCGTGCCGCTGCGGCCACTTGAGCGATCCCGCGCTCGCGTGCAGCCGCGCGCCGCGATGCGCCGCCGATTACCAGGCCCGCGTTTCGGGGCCGCTGCTCGACCGGATCGACCTCCATGTTGACGTGCAGGCGGTCTCGGCCGCCGACCTCACGCTACCGCCGCCTGCCGAAGGGAGCCGCGAAGTCGCCGAGCGAGTCGCACATGCTCGCGCTACGCAGTCGACCCGCTTCAACGGCTCGGGCGTACGAACCAATGCCGAAGCCGACGGCGAGCTTCTCGACGCGGTCGCGACGCCCGACGAGCCCGGGCGCAAGTTGCTGGCCGACGCGGCTGCCGCGATGCGCTTGTCGGCGCGCGGCTTTCACCGCGTGCTTCGCGTCGCACGGACGATCGCGGACCTGGCCGGGGCCGAGCAGGTCGGCCGGATCCATGTCGCGGAGGCGCTCAGTTACCGGCGGCAGGCCCCGCGCAACTGAACGGTTGCGGGGCGCTTTGCGAAGGCGCATCGATCCCGAATGAACCAAGTCGCTTCCATTCCCCGGGCTGCTGAAACGCTTTCCGACCTGCTCACTCCTGCGCTGATCCTCGACAGGCGCAAGCTGGAGGCAAATGCCGCGCGCATGCGGGCGCGGGTCGACTCTCTTGGCGTCAGCCTGAGGCCGCATGTGAAAACGGCCAAGTCGATCGACGTCCTTCGGATCCTCGGCGACGGTCACGACCTGCCGATCACCGTCTCGACGCTCGCTGAAGCGCACTATTTCTTCAAGCACGGCGTCCGCGACATACTCTATGCGGTTGGAATCGCGCCGGTGAAGCTCCCCGAAGTCGCGCAGTTGATCCGGGCAGGTTGCAAGCTGCGGATAATCCTCGACAGCATCGAAGCAGCCGAAGCGGTTGCAGGGTTCGCTTCTGCCGAAGGCATATCCATAGAAGTGCTCGTCGAAGTCGACACGGATGGCTGCCGTGCCGGGGTCGAACCTAGCGACGACCTGCTCATCGAAATCGGCCGACGGCTATCCGCCGGGCCCGGTGCCGCACTTGCAGGCGTGATGACTCACGCTGGCGGTTCCTATTCTGCGCGCACGCTCGGCGCGTTCGAAGCCATTGCCGAGCGCGAGCGCTGTGGGGCGGTAACCGCGGCGGAGCGGCTCCGGTCCGCCGGATTGCCCGTCGCAATCGTCAGCGTCGGCTCGACGCCGACTATTCACTACGCGCGCAACCTCGATGGAGTTACCGAGGCCCGGGCAGGCGTCTATGCGTTCGGCGACCTCGTCCAGTCGGAGCTCGGAACCTGCGCCATCGAGGACGTGGCGATTTCAGTCCTTTCGAGTGTCATCGGCCACAGTCGCCAGCACGGCCGGGTATTGATCGATGCGGGCTTCCTGGCGCTAAGCCGCGATCGGGGGACTTCGGATTTTCCGATCGACTGGGGCTATGGCGCCGTGTGCGATGATCGCGGGACTCTCATCGACACAGTTCGGGTCGAATCGACGAACCAGGAGCATGGAATCATCACCTCCCGCTCTGGCGAACTGGACTTGTCTCGCTTTCCGATAGGCAGCCGGGTGCGAATACTCCCGAATCACGCCTGCGCTACTGCAGCGGCGTACGAGCGCTACTTCGTGACAGATGGCGGCGAGGCAATCACCGGCGTGTGGGAGCGAGTGAACGGCTGGTAGCCGGATTGCGATTACGATCGCACGCCGAACCGGCTGCGCATCGCGATGGTGCCCCTGGTCCGACTCGAACGGACACTCCGGTGAAGGAACTCGATTTTGAGTTCGAGCGCGTCTACCATTCCGCCACAGGGGCCCCGCAGCCGCTCCCAACTAGTCGGGCGGAGAGATGTTCGCAATCCGCTGGTCGGGGGCACGCGCCGCGGATATGCTGCCGCTCATGGACGCCAAGACCCGGAAGCGCGAGATGGAGGAATCCGTCGATCACGCGCACGCGCTCGCGGAGGCATTCACGGCCAAGCGGGACCGCTTGCTTGCGGCCCTGACCCTGATTGCCGGGCTCGGCCTCATCGTCGCTCTTCCATTCGCGCTAAGAGCCGGAGCCGAATTCTTCCTTCCGGTGACGGCGGCGCTCGTGGTCGCGGTTGCGCTGGTTCCGCTTCTCGAGTGGTTCGAACGGCGGGGCATTCCCTCGCGCCTGTCGGCGGCGCTGTGCATCATCATATTCCTGACGCTGGCGGTCTTCGCGATCGGGTCGATCGTCCTTCCGGCCATCGACTGGATCGCGCTGATCCCGGAGCGGATCGACAAGGTGAAGGCCGCGCTCGAGCCGCTGTTCGATCTCTACAAGAGCTTCGATCGCTTCACCGAGCGGATCATTTCGCAGATTGCCATCAGCCCCGACACCGGCAGGACGGTTCGAATCGAGACTCCCAACTCGTTGTCGGGCCTTCTTGCCTCGTCGGCTCCGCACCTCCTCATCCAGCTGTTCTTCGCGTTGCTGGTGATCTTCTTCTTTCTCGCCGGCTGGACCGCGATGCGCAAGCGCACCATCGTCAGCCGCGGAAGCTTCGAGGGCGCGCTGGTTACCGCGCGCGTGATCCAGCAGGTCGTGGATTCGACCTCGACCTATCTCGGCACGATCACCATCATCAACGTCAGCCTGGGCGCGCTGACGGCGCTGATCCTGTGGCAGCTGGGCATGACGTCGCCGATCATGTGGGGCGGTATCGTCGCGGTTCTCAATTACATTCCCTACCTGGGTCCGATCGCGTCGGCGATGCTGCTGTTCTTCGGCGGCCTGATGGTCTTCCCCGACGCCTGGTCGGCGATGCTTCCGCCGATGGTTTTCATCGGCCTGCACCTGGTCGAGGCGAATTTCGTCACCCCCATGATCGTCGGGGAGCGGCTGGAGATAAACCCGCTCGCGATTCTCATTTCTCTCAGCTTCTGGTCGTGGGTCTGGGGAACGACGGGCGCGTTGCTAGCCGTTCCGCTGCTCATCATCATCAAGCAGGTCTTCTCCGCGGCAGGAACGCCCGACATCGCCGGATTTCTCTTCGAGCACGGCACGCTGACTCACATCGGCGAAGATGAGGAAAATGACGAGGAGCTTGTTGACAGTGCAGGGGGCGTCACTTAGGTCGCGCGCCTCACGTCAAAGGCAGTCTTTTGGCGTCACCCATGAAAATGCGCGGGTGTAGCTCAGTTGGTTAGAGCGCCGGCCTGTCACGCCGGAGGTCGCGGGTTCAAGTCCCGTCACTCGCGCCATTCCCGTCCGTTCCGGACGCTTTGTCCTGACCTTCGCATCAGCTAGAAGCTCGCGTCATGCCTGCTGAAGAGTCGGCCTATGCAACGCTTGGCGTCTGGCCCGGCGCAAGCCGAGCCGAGGTCGATGAGGCATACCGGCGGCTGATCAAGGTTCACCACCCCGATCGCATGGGCGGCGACGCGGGGCGGGCAGCGGAAATCAACCGTGCCTATGCATTGATCCGAAGCCGCAACGCCGTGATCCGTTACGAGCGACCGCACACTCGGGCCAATGAGCGACAGCGCCGCCGCCCGCGCCGCTTCGGCTGGCAATTCTCACTCGTCCTTCTGGTTTTCGCGACCGCGACCGTCTGGCTTCTCGACGCCCGAAGCGGGCCGAAAGCGCGTTTGCCGGTCCGCTGGCCGCAATCCGATTCCGTCACGTCCAAGCAACCGCTACTGTCGCCCAGCTTCGACGAGCCTCTCAACGCGCGGCTAATCGGCGGCGCGGTCGCCGAAGCCGTCCAATTCCACAACGCCGGCGAATTCGTGAGTGCCGAAGCCTACAGCCGGCAGTGTCAGTCGAAGCTCTGGCGCGAGCCGAACCTGGCCTGGTTCGACGCCTGCGCGGCGTTCGACGAGGCGACGGCAACATTGGTCGGAAACGATCCGGTGAAGCCCGACCGCTTCGAAGGCCCGGCAGTCATGTCCCGCGAGCTGGCGGCGGCGCACGCGATCTCCGAAGACATGCTCGGCGCCGATTCGCGCCTTCACCAGATCCGGTCTCAGGTCGATCTGCAGCTTTTGCCGATTTTAGACCCCGCTGCCGGGCAAAGGCCTTAGTCTGCGGCCTTGGCGGGCGCTGCCGACTGCGACGTGGGCGTGCCAAGCGGCTTTTGCCCGAGCGGCTTCTGCGACGAATCCGGAGCCCCTCCGGACAGCGTCCACCGCAAATTGTCCGACGCGGCGACGGTATCGACATATTCCTTGTGCGGCGCCTCTTCGACGGCCTTGCGGGCCTCAGCGATCTTGGCGACGCTGAAGCGAACCGCGACCCGACCCGGCGCAGCCTTTTCCGCTTCGGCGCCCGGGATGCCGGCAAGCTGCTGCTGCGCCTGGCTCGACGCCGGTCGGCTGTCGAAGGCCGCCACTGCAGCGTTCCGGAGAGCGGCTGCGTTCGGCTCCTGGCGGGCATAGTCCTGGGTGAATGCCGACGGTTTCCCCCAGGCGCCGGCCCAGCGATAGAAAAGGTGCGCTCCGACGACGGCGTTCTTCGCCATCGTCGACGCCCAATAGGGAACGACATAGTCGGCGTGGTAGTGCGTCGCGAGACCGACCGGGCCGAAAACCGCACCATTCAGCGCCGCCTGGGCGATCCGCTTCGCGCGCGCCCATCCGTCCGAGTCGGGACGCCTCTCGAGCGAGCCGTCACAGGTGAACGTGAACTGGCAGCCGGTGACGCGGGTGGAGCCCTGATAGACGACTCCGCAGACGCTCGACGGGAATGCCGGGTGGCGAACGCGGTTGAGCACCACCTGCGCGACCGCGCGCTCGCCGTCGTCGCTCTGGCTTCCCGCTTCGTAATAGACCGCGCTCGTCAGGCATTCGAGCGCGCGCGAGCGAGTCGAGGAATCGAGCTTCGCCACCGAAAACGGAGTCGCGGCGGGGTTCGGGCCCGATTGCAGCGGAATCTGCTGGTTCATCGCCGCCGCCTGGTCCGGTGCGACATCGCGGACGAGCATCGGCGGGGGCGTAGGCGCGGTCTGTTCGGCCCTGGCCCCGGCGATCTTGTCGAGATTGGGAGTCGACCATGCCGATCCGGCCATCGCCAGCGTTGCCGCGGCCGCGAGCGCCCCGAGCCCGACCGATTCGCGCGGGTGGCGGCGGACAAGCGCCAAAGCCCTGTGACGGGCGGGAAAGAGGTTGGACGTGTTCATGAAAGCCATGACTGATATAGTCGAATAATACGCCCCGTTCAATTGCCCCGGCGTGAACGGCCGAACCACTCCAGGCCCTCGGGACTCGCGAATCCGTCCAGTGGCACGTCCCACGGGTCGGCAGGAATAGTGTCTTCGAGCCGTTGGATGGACCAGCCGACGCCAATCAGCGTGGCGCCGGAGCGCCTGACAGGGCCGAGAACGCGGTCGTAATGGCCCTTGCCGCGCCCGAGGCGCATTCCGTGCGGATCGACCGCGATGAGCGGCACCAGCACCAGGTCGGGATCGACGGGGGGAGCCGACTTTTTCGGCTGCAGGATTCCGAACGGGCCCGGAACGAGAGGGTCGCCGGCGAGGAAACGGAACGGCTTGGCGGGATTGGAGAATGCCGGAAAGGCGACGACCGACCCCACCGCCCGGGCTTCTTCCATTGCCGGAAGCGGGCTGATTTCGCTTCCCATCGGCGAATAGCCGCCGACTACGCGCGCGGCTGCGCACAGGCTGGTCAGGTTTTGCGCGAGCTGTTCCTCGAGGAGCGTACGCGCCGAATCGTCGATCGACCTCGCGAACGCCTTGCGCGCGTCGAGCGCGGCGCTTCGGAGCGAGTTTTTTGACAAGGGCGGAAGAGGTGACGGGACCACCGTGGCCGTTTGCCGGAAATCCTCTGACGCCACAAACGTCAGGTGGGCGCCGTATGATCCCGACCAGGGTCGGGGCAGGGACAGCTCCCTAGGATACTGAAAGGCTCAGGGATGTTCGTGGCCTCGTACCGGGCAGTTCCCGTCAGCCCCTATCTAGGAGCCGGAAGCCTCCGCCTCAAGATGGTCGGCAATCGATTCGATTCGCTCGGCAAGCTGCGCGGCGCGATCCACCAGCCGCGAATCCGGCGCAGCAGGAGCGGGGGGCTCAGCAGGGGCAGCGGGCGCAGCCGCCTGCGGGTTCCTGTCGATCAGCTGGTCGGCGAGCAGCAGTCCGGCAAACAGCAACTGGCGCGCTTCGGACAGGGTGCCAAGCCCACTGAGCGCCTCGCGGCTCTTGGAGTCGACGAGACGCCCGGCCGCGCGAAGGGCCTCTTCCTCGCCGTCACGGCAAGCCACCTTGTAGGCCCTGCCGGCAATGATCAGGTCGACTTCAGCCATTGGCGGACCTGATCAGCTGGTCGAGTTCGGCGACGGCGTCCCGGACCTTGGCACGGAGCGCGTCGTCGCGTCCGCTCACCGCTGTGCGATTGGCAAGAGCATGCTCGACTCGCGCAAGTGCTTGCTCCGCGCGGTCCAATGCCGCCGAAAGGCCCCCGTCATTCATGGCTTCGGCACGTACTTAATGTGCCGCAGTGCCGCAAGCATTGACGCTGTCCGGCTCACCTTCCAAAGGAACCGCGACATGCCCGGAATCGCGGGCGCAAACTCCACAAGCGGAGCCACATGCAGCCGACCCAACGCCGACTTGCCAACGCCATCCGCGCTCTTGCGATGGATGCGGTGGAGGCCGCCAACAGCGGTCATCCCGGCATGCCAATGGGCATGGCCGACGCCGCGACGGCGCTCTTCACGCGCTATCTGAAGTTCGATCCCACGGACCCGAACTGGCCCGACCGCGACCGCTTCATCCTGTCGGCCGGACACGGGTCGATGCTGATTTATGCGCTTCTTTACCTGACGGGCTATGCGCGCCCCACAATCGACGACATCAGGAACTTCCGCCAGCTCGGCTATCCAACGGCCGGTCATCCGGAAAACTTTGAGCTCCCCGGGGTCGAAGTGACCAGCGGCCCACTCGGCCAGGGCCTGGCAATGGCGGTCGGAATGGCGATAGCCGAACGGCACCTCAACGCCCGCTATGGCGATGACCTCGTCGATCACCGCACCTTCGTTCTCGCCGGCGACGGCGATTTGATGGAAGGCGTGAATCACGAGGCGGTCGGGCTTGCCGGGAACCTGAGGCTCGGGCGGCTGATCGTCCTTTGGGACGACAACCGGATCACCATCGACGGTTCGACCGAGCTGTCGCGCAACGAGGACGTGATGGCGCGCTACGCGGCCTCCGCCTGGCACACCGTCGAATGCGACGGCCTGGACAGTGCCAAGGTGTGCAAGGCGATCGACGCCGCGCTGGCGGACCCGCGCCCCTCGCTCATCCGCTGCAAGACGATCATCGGCTATGGCGCGCCGCACAAGCAGGGCACGGCGGCGACTCACGGCGCCGCGCTTGGCGCCGACGAAGTGGCTGCGGCGAGGAAGGAACTCGGCTGGGATTCGCCACCGTTCGAAATCCCCGACGACATTCTCAAGGCCTGGCGCGAATCGGGCAAGCGCGGCCAGGCCGAGCATCGCGACTGGAACGGGCGCCTGGCGCAAAGCGGAAAGCGCGAGGAGTTCTTCGCCCGGATGGCCGCCAATGCGGACAACTCCTGGCTCGAGCCTTACCTCGACTCGCTTGTTGCCGAGCCGCCGAAGGTCGCCACGCGCAAGGCCTCGGAAATGGCGCTCGAAGCCATCAATCCGGCGATTGCGTCGACGATCGGCGGGTCGGCCGACCTCACCGGCTCCAACAATACCAAGACCAAGGCTCTCGAGGCGCTCACGGCCGAAAATTACGGGGGCCGTTACATCTATTACGGAATTCGCGAGTTCGGCATGGCCGCGGCGATGAACGGGATGGCGCTTCACGGCGGGGTCATTCCCTACGGCGGCACCTTCCTGGTCTTCACCGATTATGCGCGCCCCGCCATCCGGCTGTCCGCGCTGCAGCGGGCGAAGGTCGTCTACGTGATGACTCACGACAGCATCGGCCTTGGCGAGGACGGACCGACGCACCAGCCGATCGAGCATCTGCAGAGCCTCCGGGCGATGCCGGGCCTCGACGTCTATCGCCCCGCCGATGCGGTCGAAACCGCCGAATGCTGGGCATTGGCGCTCCAAACCGAGGGGCCGTCCATTCTCGCGCTCACTCGCCAGAGCGTGCCGCCGATCCGCACCGAGGCGCAGAGCGAAAACCTGTGCGCCCGCGGCGCCTACCGGGTGAAGGACGCGACAGCCGAGCGCAAGGTCATCTTCCTTGCCACCGGGTCGGAGGTTCACCTCGCGATCGCGGCCGCCGAGCAGCTCGAAGGGCAGGGCATCGGCGCCGATGTCGTCTCCATGCCCTGCATGGAGCGGTTCGACGCCCAGCCGGAAAGCTATCGCGAAGAGATACTCCCCGACGTCTCCAATCGGGAGATACTGCGCGTTTCCGTCGAGGCGGGGACGACCTTCGGGTGGGAGCGCTACACCGGTCTTCACGGGCTTCGAATCGGCATCGACCGCTTCGGAGTCTCTGCGCCCGCCGAGGACGCATTTGAATTCTTCGGGCTCACTCCCGACGCGGTTGCGGGACGAGTGCTCGACGCTTTGAAAAAGAGGGACATGCGATGACGAAAGTTGCAATCAACGGCTTCGGCCGCATCGGCCGGCTGGTCGCCCGCGCCATTCTCGAGCGACCCGAGAGCGGGCTCGAGCTGGTGGCAATCAATGACCTTGCCGATGCGAAGGCGAACGCGTGGCTGTTCAAGCGCGACAGCGTCCACGGCGCATTCGCGGGTGAAGTGACGACCGACGGCAACAATATTGTCGTCGATGGAAAGACGATCCACGTCACTGCGGAACGCGATCCCGCCAAGCTGCCGCACAAGCAGAACGGTGTGGAAATCGCCCTGGAGTGCACCGGCTTCTTCACCAGCCGCGAAGGCGGCGAGAAGCACCTCGAAGCGGGGGCGAAGCGAGTGCTCATTTCCGCTCCGGCCAAGGGTGCGGACCTCACGGTCGTCTATGGCGTCAACGACGACAAGCTGAAGCCGGAGCACAAGATCGTTTCCAACGCGTCGTGCACGACCAATTGCCTCGCGCCTGTCGCCAAGGTGCTCAACGATTCGATCGGAATCGAGCGCGGGCTGATGACCACGATCCACGCCTACACCAACGACCAGAAGATCCTCGACCAGATCCACAGCGATCTTCGCCGGGCGCGCGCAGCGGGCATGTCGATGATTCCGACCACAACCGGCGCCGCCCGAGCCGTGGGCGAGGTTCTTCCCGAGCTCAAGGGCAAGCTCGACGGGTCGGCCGTTCGCGTCCCGGTGCCTGACGGAAGCCTGATCGACCTCACGTTCACGCCCAAGCGCGAAACCACCGTCGAGGAAGTGAACGGCGCTTTGAAGGCGGCCAGCGAAAGCGGCCGGTTGAACGGCATTCTCGCTTTTTCCGACGAGCCGCTGGTTTCCATCGACATCGTTCACACGCCGCAAAGCTCGACCGTCGACAGCCTCGAAACCGCCGTTCTGGAGGGCAAGCTGGTCCGCGTGGTCAGCTGGTACGACAATGAATGGGGCTTTTCGAACCGGATGGTCGATACCGCGGCGGCGATGGCCAAGCTCGGCTGAGCATGGCCGGTTTCAAGACACTCGACGACCTGCCGGACGACCTGTCCGGCAAGCGCGTGCTCGTCCGCGTCGACTTCAACGTGCCGATGAAGGACGGCGCGATCAGTGACGACACGCGCCTTCGCGCTGCTGTGCCGACGATCGCCGAACTGGCCGACAAGGGCGCGATCGTCCTGCTCCTGTCGCATTTCGGGCGGCCGAAGGGGCAAAAGCGTCCCGACATGTCCACGGCCCTGCTCGTCCGCCCGTTGTCGGAACTTCTCGGGCGTCCGGTGCGGTTCGTCGAGGATTGCCAGGGACCTGAAGCCGAGCGGGCGATCGACACGATGCGGCCGGGGTCGATCGGCATTCTCGAGAACACGCGCTTTCATGCGGGCGAGGAAAAGAACGATCCCGAGCTCGCCCGCGGCATGGCGGCTCTTGGCGATTACTACGTCGACGACGCCTTTTCGGCCGCGCATCGCGCCCATGCCTCGACCGAGGGCGTCGCGCATCTGCTTCCCGCCTTCGCCGGGCGTGCAATGGAGGCCGAACTCAAGGCGCTAGAGCGGGCGCTCGGCCATCCGGAGCGGCCGGTGGCGGCGGTCGTCGGCGGGGCCAAGGTCTCGACGAAGCTCGCCGTACTCGGACACCTCGTCGGCAAGGTCGATCACCTGATCATCGGCGGCGGCATGGCGAACACCTTCCTGGCTGCTCGCGGCGTGGATGTCGGCAAGTCGCTGGCCGAGCGCGATCTTGCCGGAGAAGCAAATTCGATCCTCGATCGCGCCGACGAGGCGGGCTGCACGGTCCACCTGCCCTATGATGTCGTTGTCGCGAAGGAACTCGCGCCTGATCCGCCCAGCGTGCGCACGTGCAACGTGCACGAGGTCGCGGCGGACGAAATGATCCTCGACGTCGCTCCGGCGTCGGTGGAGGCGCTCTCCGACGTTCTCAAGACGTGCCGGACGCTGGTGTGGAACGGCCCGCTCGGCGCCTTTGAAATTCCGCCCTTCGAGCAGGCGACGGTGACGTTGGCGCGCACGGCGGCGGCGCTGACGAAGGAGGGAAGCCTGGTGTCGGTCGCCGGAGGCGGCGATACGGTCGCGGCGTTGAACTTGGCCGGAGTGACGCAAGACTTCAGCTTCGTCTCGACGGCGGGCGGGGCATTTCTCGAGTGGATGGAAGGGCGCACATTGCCGGGTGTGGCGGCGCTCGAAAGCAACCAGGGGTAAGGACATGACTCAGAAGCAGGACATGCTTGCCAAGGTCCGGCAGGCGAACGGCTTTATTGCAGCGCTCGACCAGAGCGGCGGCTCGACGCCCAAGGCGTTGAAGAACTACGGCTACAACGGCGACGAATGGTCCGGCGACGAGGAGATGTTCGACCTCGTCCACGAAATGCGGGTGCGGATCATCACCGCGCCGGCCTTCAACGGCGACAAGATTCTCGGCGCGATCCTGTTCGAAAAGACGATGGACGGGGAGGCTGAAGGCCAGCCCGTGCCGGACTATCTGTGGAGCCGCGGAGTCGTGCCGTTCCTCAAGATCGACAAGGGCCTCGCCGACCAGGGCGACGGCGTCCAGCTGATGAAACCCAATCCCGGGCTCGGCGCGCTCCTCGAGCGTGCGGTCGCCAAGGGAATTTTCGGGACCAAGATGCGTTCGGTCGTCAACGAGGCGAACGCGAAAGGCATTGCCGACATCGTTCGCCAGCAGTTCGAGGTCGGCGAGCAGATCCTTCGCTACGGACTGGTTCCGATCATCGAGCCGGAAGTGAACATCAAGAGCACCGACCGCGGGCAGTCGGACCAGCTGCTTCGCGACGAACTCAAGTCCGCGCTCGATGCGCTTCCCGACGACCAGCAGGTGATGCTGAAGCTTTCCATTCCCGAGAAGCCGGGCCTCTACGATTCGCTGGTCGACCATCCGCGAGTGCTCCGCGTGGTCGCGCTTTCGGGCGGCTTTTCGCGCGACGAGGCTTGCCGCGAGCTGGCGAAGAACGAAGGCATGGTTGCCAGTTTTTCGCGCGCCCTTCTGGAAGGATTGCGTCACGACATGAGCGACGAGGAATTCAACAGCACGCTGGCGGACTCGATCGACCGAATCTACGAGGCCTCCACGCAGAAGGTGCCAGCCTGACCTTGGACGAAGTGACGCGCGATTTCGCCGAAGCGTTCGCCGCGGGCGATCGCGCGGGCTGCAAGCTCTATTTGATCAGCCCGCAGGCCGTCGGCGGCAGCTTTCCCGACCGGCTGAAGGGGGCGCTCGAGCCGGGGCTCGCGACGGCGTTCCAGCTTCGCGTGAAGGACACGGACGAGCACGAGCTTGCGCGGCTTGCCGAGCCGTTGCAGCGAATCTGCGCCGATGCCGACGTCGCGTTCATCGTCAACGACAGCGTGTCGCTGGCGAAGCGGCTTGGCGCCGACGGAGTCCACCTGGGGCAGAGCGACGGCGACATCGCTCAGGCGCGGGCGCTGCTCGGGCCTTCGGCACAAATCGGGCGCACCTGTCACGACAGCCGCCATCTCGCGATGGAGGCGGGCGAGGCGGGTGCCGATTACGTCGCATTCGGCGCCTTTTACCCGACTACCACCAAGCCCAGCGATTACCGCCCGGATCCCTCGATCCTGACCTGGTGGTCCACGCTTTTCGAAATCCCCTGCGTCGCAATCGGCGGAATCACGCCTGAAAACGCGGAGCCGCTGGTCGAAGCCGGCGCCGACTTCCTTGCCGTGTGCCAGGCCGTGTGGGGCAAAGACGATCCGGCGGCGGCGGCAAAAGCGTTCGAGAAGGTGCTCGGCGGCTGATCAGACGAAGGTCCGCTCGCGGTACCATTTGGTTACGATATATTTGACGCCCGCCTCCACCGGCTTGCCGCAGTGGTCGGTCCAGGGGTTGGGGCTGCCGTCCAGCGCCATGTTGTTCCACACCAGGATTCGCCCGAGCTTCGGAACGACGTCGAGATCGAGGTAGGTGAAGCCGGTCGCTCCGCCGCTGCCCGGCTCGTTCAAATAAATCATCGCAGTCCAGGTGCGCTGGCCGCCATGCGGCTCGTACTGGGCCCAATAGGGCTGGTCGATGTAGAAGAAATCGGCGTGCGGCTTGAACTCCTGCCCGACCTCGTAGCGCTGTCCCTGCAGCGGCTCGCCCCAGGCTCGATCGATTCCGAGCAAGGTGGCGATCCGCGTTTCGACGTCGGCGACCAGCGAATCGTAAACGTCGAGGTTGCAGCTCTGGCTGGTCCGAACGCCTTCGTATTTCTCTTTCTCGTACAGAGGCGACGGGTAGATGCCCTTGTCGATCTGCTCGCGCAGCTGCCGGCATTCGTCGGGGTCGAGGAAGCCTTCCTGCACGTAAAGCTGCACAGGCCGCTCTTGCGACGAGCACAGCCGCCACGTCCGGGGCGTCGAGTTCGAGCTTGGCTCCGACCGAGCGACCGACGTCGGCGCGAAGTTGCGACCGCTGCTGCGCGAACGGAAGCGTCGGCGGGTCGTAATAGACCGGCTGCTGGACCTCTGTGGCCATGGCGATGGCAGTTTGCGGCACTTCGCGGCCTTTGCCAATCAGCGATTGAGCTGCCCCACCATCGACCTCAACGTTTGCGCGTCCTGGAGTGCATGTCCGTCGAGATCGTTGTTGAAATAGCACCAGCAGGGGCGGCCGGAGCGGGCCTGCTCGACGAGCCATTCGGCCCACCACATCAGCCCCTCGTCCGAGTAGCGGCCCCAATATTTGCCCTCGCCGCCGTGGAAGCGGACGTAGGTCGCGGGGCCGACGGCGATGCGTTCGCTTGCCGATCCCGGCATGTCGTGGATGCAGAATGCGGCGCCGTAGCGGTTCAGGAGCGCATAGGTCTCGGGCACGTACCAACTCGGATTGCGGAACTCGAAGACGTTGGTGAGGTCGCTCGGCGCCAGCCGAAGGAAATCCTCCAGCCGCTCGAGGTTGATCCCGAAGCTCGGGGGCATCTGGTAGAGGATCGGGCCGAGGCGGTCGCCGAGGTGGCGAGTGGCGGCCATCATCCGCTCCATCGGCTCCTCGCAATCCTTCAGCTTCCTGGCCTGCGTGAGATAGCGGTTCGCCTTGACCGCATAGCAAAATCCCTCGGGCGCCTGTTCGCGCCACTTGTCGAACGTTTCCGCCTTCGGCAGGCGATAAAAGCTGTTGTTGATCTCCACCGTGTCGAAGTGCTCGGCGTAGAAGCCGAACCAGCGGCTGGCCGGCAGCCCCTTTGGATAGAACCGCTCGCGCCAGTGCTTGTAGTTCCAGCCCGAGCAGCCGATCCGGATCTGCGCCGCTTCGGAAACTACGCTGCCCTCCATCGTTACAGGCCAACAACGGCTGGAAACGCAGGAGAGTTGCGGTGGTCAGAACGCGTACGTCGAGAAGGAGTGTGTCGCCGCGCGCGGGGCGCGTGCTCACCATCGTTTCGACGGCGGTCATCACCGCGATCCTGACGAGCGCTTTCTGGGTCTTCACCTTCAACATCTTCAACGCCCCGAGCGAGCTTCAACCGGCAGGGAAGGTCACCAATGTGCAGAAGCCCGGCGAAAAGCCGGTTGCCGTCGCGGAAGGGCTCGTCGTCGGACCGGCAGGGCTGGCCATCCCGGTCAAGGGCGTAAGGCCGTCGGATCTTACCGACACTTTCACCGCAGCCCGGGCAGGCGGGCGAGTGCACGACGCAATCGACATCATGGCGCCGGAAGGCACGCCGGTGCTCGCAGCCACTCCAGGCACGGTGGAGAAGCTCTTCTTCTCAAACGGCGGCGGCGGGAACACGATCTACGTGCGTTCCGAGGACGGCAAGTGGATGTACTATTATGCCCATCTTTCAAGCTACGCACCCGGCCTTGCCGAGGGGCAGCACGTGCGGCAGGGACAGGTGATCGGACGCGTCGGCCACACGGGCAATGCAAGCGCCGAGGGGCCGCACCTGCACTTCGCCATCAACCGGATGGCTCCGGGCCAGCGCTGGTGGGAAGGCGATCCGATCAATCCCTATCCACTCCTTGCCGGGAAACAGGTCAGCGGCTAGAGCCCGCGCCAATCCAATAACTCAATCGGCAGGCGATCCATGAAGATCAGCGGCGTGGACATCCGTCCCGGCAACATCATCGAATATGAAGGCGGCATCTGGCGCGCGGCCAAGATCCAGCACACCCAGCCGGGGAAGGGCGGCGCCTACATGCAGGTCGAGATGAAGAACCTCATCGACGGCCGGAAGACCAATGTCCGCTTCCGAAGCGCCGAAACGGTCGAGAAGGTGCGTCTCGACACCAAGGACTTCCAGTACCTCTACCACGACGGCGACATGCTCGTGTTCATGGACAAGGAAACCTACGAGCAGATTTCGATTCCCGAGGAAACGATCGGCGAGCCCGCAGCATTCCTGCAGGACGGAATGGACGTCGTGATGGAGCTTTACGACGAAAAGCCGATTTCGGTTCAGCTTCCCGACCAGATCGAGGCGACGATCGTCGAGGCTGACGCGGTGGTGAAGGGGCAGACCGCCTCTTCCAGCTACAAGCCGGCAATTCTGGAGAATGGCGTTCGGGTCATGGTCCCGCCGCACATCGCCAGCGGAACGCGAATCGTCGTCGATCCGTACACCCAGGAATATGTGAAGCGGGCGGAATAGCACCCGGACGCGCGCCCGGCCCGTCGACGCAGGACGCTCGCATTCGACGCGCACAACGTGACTGCAAAGAGGTAATCGCTTGGTTTCCCACTCCGGCCTGATCACCGTCATGGAACGCGCCGTCCGCAAGGCGGCACCGCGGCTGAGGCGCGACTTCGGCGAGGTCGAGCAATTGCAGGTCAGCCGCAAGGGGCCCGCCGACTTCGTGTCGATGGCCGACAGGCGCGCCGAGCAGACGATCATCGACGAGCTTCGCAACGCCCGGCCCGACTGGGGACTGCTGGTCGAGGAATCGGGCGCAATCGAGGGCAATCCCGACAAGCCGCGCTGGATCGTCGATCCGCTCGACGGGACGACCAACTTCCTTCACGGAATCCCGCACTTTTCGATCTCGATCGCGGTGGAAGAGAAAAGGCCCGACGGGCGTCCCGAGCTTACGCACGGAATCGTTTACCAGCCGCTGACGGACGAAAGCTTCTGGGCGGAAAAGGGCAGGGGCGCGTGGCTCCAGGACCGCCGTCTTCGAGTCTCGGCGCGCCGCGACCTGATCGAGACGGTTATCGGCACCGGGATTCCGCACCACGGCCGAAGCGATCCGGAACGTTGGGGCAAGATCTACCGAGCAGTGGCACCCGAAGTGGCCGGAATTCGCCGCTTCGGATCGGCTGCGCTCGACTTCGCCTGGGTTGCCGCTGGTCGTTACGACGGCTTTTGGGAGGACGAGCTCGACCCGTGGGACGCCGCCGCGGGTATCCTGCTGGTGCGCGAGGCCGGCGGATTCGTGACCGATTACCGCGGCTCGGATCGTGCCTATGAGCGCGGCGAATATATTGCCGCCTCCGGAACGATTCACTCAAAGCTGCAAAAGCTTGTCGGCGGAGCGCTGAGAAGCTGACCCAGACGGTTGCGACCGGCAACCGGCTGTCCTAAAGCGCGCCCAACTTTTCGAGCCCTCTGGAGTTTCCCTTGGCCAGCGTCGCTGCCGGTTACCTGCCGATCCTGTTGTTCCTTCTGGTCGCCCTCGGCCTGTCGGGCGCGTTCGTTGTGCTGCCGATGATCGTCGCGCGGCTGACTGGCGATCACGATCCGTATCCGCAGAAGCTCGCGGAGTATGAGTGCGGCTTTCCCGCCTTTGAGGACAGCCGGGCGCAGTTCGACGTACGATTTTACCTTATCGCGATCCTGTTCATCGTCTTCGATCTCGAAGCCGCTTTCCTGTTCCCGTGGGCAGTGTCGCTGGGCGTGACGAAAATCGCCGGCTGGGCGGCCATGATGGTGTTTCTTGCCGAGCTTGGACTGGGTCTCGCCTACGCATGGAAGAAGGGTGCGCTCGAATGGGAGTGATGCTCGACCCCGCAAGCGATCCGATGCCGACCGAGGAAGAACTCGCTCGCGCAGCGGGACTGACGCCCGGAACCACGGACCGCGAGCTGTTCGAGGCGATGCGCGGCGAGCTCGACAAGAAGGGCTTCATCACCGCGAGCACGGAGGACCTGTTCACCTGGGCGCGAACCGGATCGCTGTGGTGGATGACGTTCGGGCTGGCCTGCTGCGCAGTCGAGATGATCCACGTGAACATGCCGCGCTACGATCTCGAAAGGTTCGGAGTCGCCCCGCGTGCGTCCCCCCGCCAGTCGGACGTGATGATCGTCGCGGGCACGCTCTGCAACAAGATGGCGTCAGCGCTTCGCCGGGTTTACGACCAGATGAGCGAGCCGCGCTACGTCATCTCCATGGGAAGCTGCGCCAACGGTGGCGGCTACTACCATTACAGCTATTCGGTCGTGCGCGGCTGCGATCGCATCGTTCCGGTCGACATCTACGTGCCGGGCTGCCCGCCCACCGCGGAGGCGCTGCTCTACGGAATTCTCCAGCTGCAGCGGAAGATCCGCCGCGAGGGGACCATCGAACGATGAGTGGTTGGCGCTGATGGCTGTCGAATTCGCCCCTCAGGTCCCGAAGACGGCGTCCAATGACGGCGTCGTCGATGCCGCGCGCTCTGCGCTCGGCGAGTCGCTGATCGCCGTGAAGGATGCGGCGGGCGAGATCACGCTGACGGTGAAGCGCGAGGCGCTCGCCGACGTGCTGAAGACGCTCCGCGACACGCCCGGGCTGGAATACCAGCAGCTGATGGAGCTCACCGCCGTCGACTATCCCGATCGTGCGGAGCGGTTCGAGGTGAATTACGAGCTCCTGTCGCTGACCAAGAACCGCCGCTTGCGGGTGAAAGTCACGACTGACGAGGCCAGCGCGGTGCCGAGCGTAACGTCGCTCTGGTACAATGCCGGCTGGCTGGAGCGCGAGCAGTACGACATGTACGGGGTCGTCTTCGCCGGCAATCGCGATCTCCGCCGGCTTCTCACCGACTATGGCTTCGAAGGCCATCCGTTGCGCAAGGACTTCCCGCTCACCGGTCATGTCGAGCTCCGCTATTCCGAGGCTGAGAAGCGCGTCGTTTACGACCCTGTCGACCTTCCGCAGGACTTCCGCGCGTTCGATTTCCTGATGCCGTGGCAGGGCCCCGAGTATCGCCTTCCGGGCGACGAAAAGGCGACGCCGGAGGAAACGGGCGCGCCGTCGCCCGCGGCGCCGCCGACCGGAAACGTGGGGCAGAATCCTCCGGCGAAGGTGGACGTGCCGAAGACCACCGACGAGCCGTCGGAAACCGGCGCCGGAAAGCCGACCGACAAGAAAGCCAAGTCGCAGGCCCGCAAGTCGAAGAAGGCAAAGGCCGAGGACGTCGTCGACAAGGACGATAGCAAGCTTCCCGAGCCCAAGCCCAAGAGCCGCAACCGCCGGCGTCCGACGGGGGCCGCATGAGCGAGACACGCACAGTCGAAGTCGGTGTCGGCCCGGTCGGGGCCGAAGTGCACCAGGGCGAGCCCGGTGACGAATCGGTTCGCAACTACACGATCAATTTCGGTCCGCAGCATCCGGCCGCGCACGGTGTCCTTCGCCTGATTCTCGAGCTGGACGGCGAGATCGTCGAGCGCGTGGACCCGCACATCGGGCTTCTTCACCGCGGAACCGAAAAGCTGATCGAGTACAAGACCTACCAGCAGGCGCTCCCGTACTTCGACCGGCTCGATTACTGCTCGCCGATGTGCATGGAGCACAGCTTCGTGCTCGCGGTCGAGAAGCTGATGGGGCTCGAGGTGCCCGAACGCGCCCAGTACATCCGCGTGCTGATGGCGGAGCTCACCCGCATCAAGAACCACATGCTGAACCTGGGCAGTCACATCATGGACGTGGGCGCGATGACGCCTAACCTGTGGCTGTTCGAGATTCGCGAAGACCTGATGCAATTCTACGAGCGCGTATCCGGCGCCCGGATGCACGCCAACTACTTCCGAGTCGGCGGAGTCCGCGAGGATTTGCCCGAGAAGCTGATCGCCGACATCGGCGAATGGCTCGACTACCGCTTCAAGCTGTTCGAGGACGCGATTTCGCTCGTTGCCGACAATCGCATCTTCAAGCAGCGCAACGTCGATATCGGCATCGTCAGCAAGGAAGACGCGGTCAACTGGGGCTTTTCCGGACCGATGATCCGGGCGTCCGGAATCCCGTGGGACCTTCGTCGGTCGCAGCCCTATGAAGTCTATGACCGGATGGACTTCGACATCCCGGTCGGCACCAACGGCGACTGCTACGACCGCTTCATGGTGCGCGTGGAGGAAGTCCGCCAGTCGGTGCGGATCGCCAAGCAGTGCCTGGCGCAAATGCCGAGCGGGCCGATCGGCGCGAACCACAAGGTCTTCCCGCCGCGGCGGGCGGAAATGAAGACCTCGATGGAGGCCCTCATCCACCACTTCAAGCTCTACACGGAGGGCTATCATGTGCCGAAGGGCGAGGTTTACGTCGCCACCGAAAGCCCCAAGGGCGAGTTCGGCGTCTATCTCGTCGCCGACGGCACGAACCGCCCCTATCGCTGCAAGATTCGCCCCACCGCGATTTCTCACCTGCAGGCGATGGATTTCATGATGAAGGGTCACATGCTTGCGGACACCACCGCCGTCCTGAGCGCCATCGACGTCGTCTTCGGGGAGTGCGACCGATGAGGGTCGGACCGCGTCAGCTTGCGATCCTTGGAGCGATTCTCGTCGCGGCCGCTCTCATGGAATCCGACTTTACTAAGGGACTGGTCGCCGGGATCGGCGCCGGCCTTATTTTCCTCTGGCTGATTCAAGAGTTACGGGGCCTTGTCGCGCGTCCGGAGAAGACACGCTGATGGCTGGCAACGCACCCCTTGAAGATCCCGAAGTGCTCGCTCGCTGGCGCGATTTCGACTGGACGCCCGAGAACCGCAAGAAAGCGGACTGGGCGATCGGCAAGTATCCGCCGGGACGGCAGGCCTCGGCGGTTCTCCCGCTGCTCGACCTCGCGCAGCGGCAGGTCGGCGCCGAAACCGATACGCAGGGCTGGATCCCGATTCCGGTGATGGAGTTCATCGCTCGCGAGCTCGACATGCCCTACGTCCGCGTGCTCGAGGTTGCGACCTTCTACACGATGTTCAACCTCGCTCCGGTGGGCAAATTTCACGTCCAGGTGTGCGGGACGACGCCCTGCATGCTGCGGGGCTCCGACGGCCTGTTCGCCGCCTGCTCGAAGCGCGGGATCACCAAGGGCCACACGACTGACGACGGGCTGTTCACGCTGACGGAAGTCGAATGCCTCGGCGCGTGCGCCAACGCGCCGATGGTGCAGATCAACGACGACAATTACGAGGACCTGACCGAGGAGAGGATGGGCGAAATCCTCGACGCCCTGGCCAGTGGGGAGACCCCCAGGCCCGGCCCGCAGGTCGATCGGCAGACAAGCGCTCCACAGACCGGGCCGACTTCTCTCAAGAAGATGGTCGAGCGCAACTACGATTATCGGCCGCAGTGGACGGAAGTTGCGGGAGACGGCGCATGAGCATCGTCGTTGTCATCATCGGCATCGTCCTTGCCATTCTCGTGCTGAAGCTGGTGTTCGGAATCATCAAGTTCGTGCTTGTCGGCATCATCATCCTGGCCGTGATCGGCTGGCTTGCGAGGAAGCTCGGCTGATGGGCTACACAGGACCGCTCAGCGACAAGGATCGCATCTTCACGAACGTCTACGGCTACCAGTCGGCGGGCCTGAAGGCGGCGCGCATGCGCGGCGATTGGGACGATACCGCCAAGCTGATGCAGGTCGGGCAGGACGCGATTATCGAGTCGATCAAGACGTCGGGGCTTCGCGGCCGCGGCGGCGCCGGCTTCCCGACCGGCATGAAGTGGGGCTTCATGCCCAAGGAGCCCAAGCCCGACAAACCCAACTTCCTCGTCATCAACGCCGACGAGTCGGAACCGGGAAGCTGCAAGGACCGCGAGATCATTCGCCACGATCCGCACAAGCTTCTCGAAGGCGCTCTGATCGCCGGTTTCGCGATGCGAGCGCGCGCCTGCTACATCTACATTCGCGGCGAATTCATTCGCGAGGCAGAGGTTCTCGAAAAAGCCGTGGCCGAAGCCTATGCCGCAGGGCTGCTGGGCAAGAATGCAGCGGGTTCCGGCTACGACTACGACCTGTTCGTTCACCGGGGCGCCGGCGCCTACATCTGCGGCGAAGAGACCGCGATGCTCAACAGTCTCGAAGGCAAGAAGGGCTTTCCCAGGCTGAAGCCGCCGTTTCCTGCCGGCGCGGGAATTTACGGCTGCCCGACGACCGTCAACAACGTCGAATCGATCGCGGTCGTGCCGACGATCCTTCGCCGCGGCGCAAGTTGGTTCGCAAGCATCGGTCGCGAGAAGAACGAGGGCACCAAGCTGTTCCAGCTGTCGGGCCACATCAACACGCCCTGCGTCGTCGAGGAATCGATGGGGATCAGCTTCCGCGAGTTGATCAGCCGCCACGGCGGCGGAGTTACCGGCGGCAGGAACGCGGACGATTTCAGCAATCTGCTTGCCGTCATTCCGGGCGGATCGTCGGTTCCGCTGGTGCCGGCGGAGGAAATCCTCGACGCGCCGATGGACTTCGACGGGCTCAAGGCGCTTGGCTCCGGTCTGGGAACCGCGGCCGTCATCGTCATGGACAAGTCCACCGACATCGTCCGTGCAATCAGCCGCATCAGCTATTTCTACAAGCACGAGAGCTGCGGCCAGTGCACGCCGTGCCGCGAAGGAACCGGCTGGATGTGGCGGGTGATGGAGCGGCTTCGCACCGGCGAGGCGGATGTCGAGACAATCGACAAGTTGCTCGACGTCACCAAGCAGGTCGAAGGCCACACCATCTGTGCACTTGGAGACGCCGCGGCGTGGCCAATTCAGGGGCTCATTCGCCATTTCCGTCCTGAGCTCGAGCGTCGAATTGCCGAGCGGAAGAGTCGCGCAATGCTGGAGGCGGCCGAGTGAAGCTGTTCCTTGCAATCGCCGTGGTCGCGATCGTCGCCGTCGTCGTGCTGGCGATGCAGCGCGGCGGAACGCGCGTGACCACAATCGAAACGCGCCGCGACCGCGACGGCGACCGCGACGGGGGGCACGAATAATGGACCCGCTACTGGCAATCCTGTTGATCGTTGCCGCGGTGCTTCTCGCGGCGCCTCTTTTCGCAATCTCGACGAAACTGTCGAGGAGCGATCGAGGAAAGCCCGACGCAGCCGCCGAGAGGGCATTCGAATCGGAGCTCCGCGACGTCGATTCGGGGGCAGGCCGCTAATGCCCAAGGTCACCGTCGACGGCGTCGAGATCGAGGTCCCGCAGGGCGCCACCGTCCTTCAGGCGTGCGAGCTCGCGGGCAAGGAAATTCCGCGCTTTTGCTACCATGAGCGGCTGTCGATTGCCGGCAACTGCCGCATGTGCCTTGTCGAGGTCGCTCCGGGGCCGCCCAAGCCGCAGGCGAGCTGCGCATTGCCCGCCGCCGAAGGGCAAACGATCCGCACCGACAGCGAGATGGTGAAGAAGGCGCGCGAAGGCGTGATGGAATTCCTTCTCATCAACCACCCGCTCGACTGTCCGATCTGCGACCAGGGCGGCGAGTGCGACCTGCAGGACCAGGCGGTCGCCTACGGCCGGAGCTTCTCCCGCTTCAAGGAGAACAAGCGCGCGGTCGACGACAAGTACATGGGCCCGGTCATCAAGACGGCGATGACCCGCTGCATCCAGTGCACGCGCTGCGTCCGGCTTGCGGAGGAAGTCGCAGGCGTGCCCGAGATCGGAATGCTCTATCGCGGCGAAGACGCGCAGATCACCACCTATCTCGAGCAGACGGTTACGAGCGAGCTTGCCGGCAACCTCGCCGACGTCTGCCCGGTCGGCGCCCTTCTTCAGCGGCCGCAACTGTTCGAGTCCCGTCCGTGGGAGTTCCGCCGCGTGCCGGGCATCGACGTCATGGACGCTGTCGGATCGAACATCCGGATCGACGTTCGTCAGCGGCAGGTCATGCGAATCCTCCCGCGCGTCAACGACGACGTCAACGAGGAATGGATTTCTGACAAGACTCGTCACGTGCCCGACGCCCTCGTCCGGAATCGGCTCGACCGGCCGTGGGTCCGTGAAAACGGAAAGCTTCGGGAATCGAACTGGACCGAGGCGCTTGGCATTTTCGCCGAGAAGCTGAAGGCTGCGGGTCCGAAGGTTGCGGCGATTGCCGGCGACCTGCTGGATGCGGAGACGATGTACGCTGCCAAGGCGCTCCTGCAGCGCCAGGGCTCCGAGCTGCTCGAAGGTCGGCAGACCGGCCTCGACTACGACGTCTCGAACCTCGCGGCCGTCAATTTCAACAGCACCATTGCGGGCATCGAGGAGGCCGACGCGGTCCTCCTCGTTGGCACGAATCCGCGCTGGGAAGCACCGCTTGTCGCGACGCGGCTCCGCAAGGTCGCGCGCAAGGGCAATCCCGTGTTCGCGGTCGGGCCCGAAGTCGACCTGGCGATGAAGGTCGAGTGGCTCGGGGACGATTTGAAAGTGCTCGGCAAGCTGCCCAAGGCAGTGAAGGACGCGTTTGCCAAGGCGGAGCGGCCGGCGCTGATTATCGGCGCAGGCGGCGTTGCCGCCGGCGGACTGGGTGCCGCGCTTGCGCTGGTCGAGCCGCTCGGGCTCGTTCGCGGCGACTGGAACGGCTTCAACGTCCTCCACATATCGGCCTCTCGCATGGCGAGCCTCATCCTCGGTTATGCGCAGAAAGGCGGGCTCGCCGATATCGAGGCGGCCAAGCCGAAGCTCGCGCTCCTGCTCGGGGCCGACGAAGTGCCGGCCGAGCGGCTCGCCGACGCGTTCAAGGTCTATATCGGCCACCACGGGGACAACGGCGCTCGCAACGCCGACCTGGTTCTTCCCGGCGCCGCTTACACGGAAAAACACGGCACCTACGTCAACACCGAAGGGCGGGTTCAGCGCGGTGAAAAGGCGGTCTTCCCGCCGGGCGACGCCCGCGAGGACTGGGCGATCCTGCGCGCTGTCTCGGGCGTCATGGGCGAACCGCTACCGTTCGACAGCTTCGACGAGCTGCGCGCGGCGATGGTCGGGGATCATCCCGAGCTCGGCAATGATGGTCTTCTCAGGCTCAAGTGGGCGCCGCCGAAGCTTGACGCCAAGGCTTCGGGCCCGGTGAAGTATCCGATCGCCGACTTTTACCTGACCAACGCGATCACGCGCGCCAGTCCGACGATGCACCGTTGCTCGCAGGAAGTGCTTCACGGCCGCCCCGAGACGCTGGAGGCCGCGGAGTGACGGCTTTCTTCCAGTCCTGGGGCGCCAGCTTTGGCTTTGCGTGGTTCCTGTCGATGTTCATCGGCATCCTGCTGATCGCGCTTCCGCTGATGCTCGCAGTCGCCATGATCATCTATGCCGAGCGCAAGATCTGGGCCGCGATCGCCCTTCGCCGCGGTCCTAACGTCGTCGGCCCGTGGGGATTGCTCCAGAGCTTCGCGGACGGACTGAAGGTCTTCCTCAAGGAGACGATCGTTCCGAGCGCGGCGAACAAGGGGCTGTTCCTTCTCGCCCCGATTATCAGCTTCACGGTCGCTCTGATCGTCTGGGCAGTGATCCCCTTCCAGGCTGGCGTCGTTCTCGCCGACATCAATGTCGGGCTTCTCTATGTGCTCGCCGCGAGTTCGCTCGGAGTCTATGGAATTATCGTCGCGGGATGGGCGTCCAACTCCAAATATCCCTTCTTCTCCGCGTTGCGCGCGGCCGCGCAGATGGTCAGCTACGAAGTCTCGATCGGCTTCGTGCTGATCACGGTCGTGCTCTACGCCGGGACCTTCAACCTGACCGATATCGTGCTGATGCAGAAGGGCTTCGGCCTCGGGATCGTCAACGCGTTCGGGTTCAATCTCCTGCTGTTCCCGATGTGGGTCGTCTTCCTGATCAGTTCGATGGCGGAAACGTTCCGCACGCCGTTCGACCTTACCGAGGCGGAGAGCGAACTCGTCGCCGGGTTCCAGACGGAATATAGTTCGATGAGCTTCGCGCTCTTCTGGCTCGGCGAGTACGGCAACGTCATCCTGATGTGCGCGCTCAATGCCATTCTCTTCTGGGGCGGATGGCTGCCGCCGGTCGACTGGGCGCCGCTTTACGTCGTTCCCGGCATCATCTGGCTGTTCGCCAAGATGCTGTTCTTCTTCTTCGTCTTCGGCTGGGTGCGGGCGACCGTCCCGCGCTACCGCTACGACCAGCTGATGCGGCTGGGGTGGAAGATTTTCCTTCCCTTGAGCCTCGTCTTCGTCGTGCTGGTCTCCGGCTGGCTGATGCTCACCCGTTATGGAGCCGGCGCATGATCGCGCACTGGATCAAGTCGTTCACGCTGTGGGAGTTTCTCAAGGCCCACTGGCTGACGCTGAAGTATTTTTTCAAGCCGAAGGCGACGATCAACTATCCGTACGAAAAGGCGCCGCAGAGCCCGCGCTTCCGCGGTGAGCATGCGCTGCGCCGTTACCCGAACGGGGAAGAGCGCTGCATCGCCTGCAAGCTCTGCGAGGCGATCTGCCCGGCGCTCGCCATCACGATCGAAGCCGAACCGCGCGAGGACGGCAGCCGCCGGACGACCCGCTACGACATCGACATGGTCAAATGCATCTATTGCGGGCTGTGCCAGGAAGCGTGCCCGGTCGACGCGATCGTCGAAGGACCGAACCTCGAATTCGCGACCGAGACGCGCGAGGAACTGTTGTACGACAAGGCTAAATTGCTGGCCAATGGCGACAGGTGGGAGCAGGCGATTGCCGCCAACCTTGCCGCCGATGCGCCGTATCGTTAGGCGGCGGCGCAACCCGTGATCGCACTCATCGCCTTTTACCTGTTCGCGACGCTCACCATCGCAAGTGCGGTGGCGGTGATCTTTTCGCGCAACCCCGTGCACTCGGTGCTGTTCCTGATCCTCGCCTTCTTCAACGCGGCAGGATTGATGCTTCTCGCCGGCGCGGAGTTCATCGCTCTGCTCCTGGTGATTGTTTATGTCGGCGCAGTCGCTGTGCTGTTCCTGTTCGTGGTGATGATGCTCAACATCGATTTTGCGACGCTTCGCACCGGCTTCAACCGCAACCTGCCGTTCGGCCTCATCGTGGCCCTGGTGCTGCTGGGTGAGATGGTGCTCGCCGTGACCGCGTGGAAGGCGGGGCCACGGCTCAGCGAGGCGCCGGCGGAGGTCCGGGTGCCGAACATCGTCGCCTTGGGCGAGCTTCTGTACACGCGATACCTGTTCCCGTTCGAAATTGCGGGGCTGGTGCTCCTGGTCGCAATGATCGGCGCGATCGTCCTTACGCATCGCAGCCGCGGCGACGTTCGCGGGCAGAATGTCTCGAAGCAGATCCGGCGCGATCCCAGCGAAGCGGTCGAGCTCAAGCGGCCCGCCGTCGGAGAGGGGATGAAGCTGTGATTGGTCTCGCTCACTACCTGACCGTCGCTGCGATTCTGTTCGTGCTCGGCGTTCTGGGAATCTTCCTGAACCGCCGGAACGTCATTCTGATGCTGATGGCGATCGAGCTCATCCTGCTCGCGGTGAACATCAACCTCGTCGCGTTCAGCGCCTTCCTGGGCGACCTGACCGGGCAGGTGATGGCGATGTTCGTGCTGACCGTCGCCGCCGCCGAGGCAGCCATCGGGCTCGCGATCCTGGTCATTTTCTTCCGCCGCAAGGGTTCGATTGCCGTGGACGCAGCCGACAGGATGCGCGGCTGATGGCTTTCTCGCTCGAACTGATCGTCTTCCTCCCGCTGATCGCCGCGATAATCGCGGGGCTCGGCGGCCGCTGGATCGGGAAGGTGCCGGCCAAGGTCGTCACCACCGGCGCCTTGTTCGTCGGCGCGGCGTTGAGCTGGCCGATCTTCTTTTCCTACATCACCGGCGATCCGGGGGCGCAGGTGGTGCCGGTGCTCGACTGGATCCACTCGGGCGACCTGCAGGTGCAATGGTCGCTCAGGGTCGATGCGTTGACGGCAGTCATGCTGGTGGTCGTCACGACCGTCTCCAGCCTCGTGCACCTCTACAGCTGGGGCTACATGGACGAGGACCCGAGCCAGCCGCGTTTCTTCGCCTACCTGTCGCTGTTCAGCTTCGCCATGCTGATGCTGGTGACCGCGGACAGCCTCGTGCAGATGTTCTTCGGCTGGGAAGGTGTGGGGCTCGCGTCCTACCTGCTGATCGGCTTCTGGTATTACAAGCCAAGCGCCAACGCCGCTGCGCTCAAGGCGTTCGTCGTCAACCGCGTCGGCGACTTCGGATTTTCTCTGGGCATCTTCGGGACGTTCCTTGTCTTCGGGACGGTGTCGATCCCGGCAATTCTCGCTGCGGCTCCGGGAATGGCCGGGTCGACGATCGGATTCGCTGGCATGCGAGATCGACACGATGACCCTGCTGTGCCTGCTCCTGTTCGTCGGCGCGATGGGCAAGTCCGCACAGCTCGGCCTGCACACCTGGCTGCCCGATGCCATGGAAGGCCCGACGCCCGTCAGCGCGCTCATTCACGCGGCGACGATGGTCACCGCGGGCGTGTTCATGGTGTGCCGCCTGTCACCGATGTTCGAGACTGCGCCCTTCGCGCTCCATGTCGTCACCTACGTGGGTGCAGCGACCTGTTTCGTAGCGGCGACGATCGGCTGCGCGCAAAACGACATCAAGCAAGTCATCGCGTATTCGACCATGTCGCAGCTCGGCTACATGTTCTTCGCCGCCGGTGTGGGCGCGTATGGCGCGGCCATGTTCCACCTGTTCACGCACGCCTTCTTCAAGGCGCTCCTGTTCCTCGGCGCAGGCTCCGTCATCCACGCCATGCATCATGAACAGGACATGCGGTACTACGGCGCTCTTCGAAAGCAGATCCCGATTACCTTCTGGGTCATGGTCGCCGGCACGCTTGCCATCACCGGCGTGGGACTCTTCGGCGTCGGCTTTGCCGGCTATCACTCCAAGGATGCGATCCTGGAAAGCTCTTTCGCTGCCGGCACCGTGCCGGGGGGAATTGCCTTCTTCCTCGGATCGGCTGCGGCGCTCCTGACCAGCTTCTATTCGTGGCGGCTGATCTTCCTGACCTTCTTCGGCAAGCCGCGCTGGGCTTCGTCCGAACACATCCAGCACGCGGTACATCATGTGCCTGAGCCGGATGGGAGCGAAGGTGCCGGCTATGCCGACCATGCGCCCGCGCACGCTCCGCTCGAAGGGACCGCAGGCTATCATCCCCACGAGAGCCCGCTCACAATGCTCGTGCCGATCTGCCTGCTTGCACTTGGAGCGGTCTTCTCCGGCTTCCTGTTCAGCGGCGTTTTCGTTGGTCCGGAAACGGCGCCCGAGTTCTGGCACTCGAGCATCGCCTTCAGTCATCACTTGGCCGAGGCTGCCGAAGCGATCCCGCTGTGGGCAAAGTTCACTCCGACAATCGTCATGTTGATCGGGCTTTGGGTCGCCTGGAACAATTACATTCGCGATCCCGGCGCGGCATCGGCGTTCGTGGCGCAGTTCCCGGGGATCCACCGCTTCGTCGCCAACAAGTGGTATTTCGACGAGCTCTATGACCGAATCTTCATCCGGCCGGCGCTCTGGCTGGGCAAGCTGTTCTGGCACGGCGGCGACGAAGGCACGATCGACCGTTTTGGCCCGCACGGGGCAGCAGTCGCGGTTGCTGTCGGTAACCGCTTCACGACGCGTCTTCAGTCCGGCTACCTCTACAGCTACGCGCTGGTGATGCTGCTCGGGCTAATCGGCGCGGCGAGCTGGGCAATCTGGTGGGTGCAATGACCGGCTTGCCAGTGCTGTCCATTCTTATCGCCTTGCCGCTGATCGCGGGCGTCGCCTGCCTGTTCGTCAGCGCCCAGTCCGCACGCTGGATCGCCCTTGCGACCACGCTGGTCGAGTTCGCCATTGGCGTGTGGATGTGGTTCGCTTTCGTGCCCGGCGGGCCGCAGTGGCAGTTCACGGAACTCGTGCCGCTTGGCGGCGGGATCAACTGGGCGCTGGGAATCGACGGAATCGCGCTCCTCCTGACGGAGCTCACCCTGTTTCTGATGCCGATCTGCATCGGCGCAAGCTGGCGTTCGATCGAACGGCGCGTGCCCGAATATATGGCCGCCTTCATGCTGATGGAGGCGCTGATGATCGGCGTCTTCGCGGCCCAGGACCTGTTCCTTTTCTACATCTTCTTCGAAGGCGGCCTCATTCCGATGTACCTGATCATCGGCATCTGGGGCGGGCCGGAGCGGATCAAGGCCAGCTACAAGTTCTTCCTCTACACCCTGCTCGGCTCGGTGCTGATGCTGATCGCCATGATCTACATGGTCACGACGAGCGGAACGACCTCGATCCCGCAGCTGATGGCCTACGATTTCGCGCCGGACGTGCAGCAATGGTTATGGCTCGCCTTCCTCGCCAGCTTCGCGGTCAAGTTGCCGATGTGGCCGGTCCACACCTGGTTGCCCGACGCGCACGTGCAGGCGCCGACTGCCGGTTCGGTGATCCTCGCGGGCGTTCTGCTGAAGATGGGCGGTTACGGCTTCGTGCGCTTCTCGCTGCCGATGTTCCCGGACGCCTCGGCCGAGTTCATTCCGCTGATGTTCGCTCTTTCGGCAATCGCGGTCGTCTACACCTCTCTTGTGGCGCTGGTGCAGAAGGACATGAAGAAGCTGATCGCTTATTCGTCCGTCGCGCACATGGCCTTCGTCACCTTCGGCCTCTTCGCGCTCAACCGGCAGGGCATTGAAGGCGGACTGATTGTCATGCTCAGCCACGGCCTTGTCTCCGGCGCGCTCTTCCTCGTCGTCGGCGTGATTTACGACCGCATGCACACTCGCGAGATCGCGCTCTACGGCGGTCTCGCCAACAACATGCCTGCCTATGCCTTGCTGTTCATGCTCTTCACGATGGCCAGCGTGGGCCTGCCGGGCACGAGCGGCTTCGTCGGCGAATTCCTGAGCCTGGTGGGGACGTACCGAATGTCCACGTGGGCCGCGATTGCCGGTACGAGCGGAATCATTCTCGGCGCCTGCTACATGCTCTTCCTCTACTGGCGCATCAGCTTCGGCGAGGCGCGGACCGCCGAGGCTGCGGCCATGCCCGACCTTTCGGCGCGCGAGTGGTGGCTTCTTGCCCCAATCGCGGCAGGCGTGCTGTGGATGGGCGTCTATCCGGAGAGCTTCCTCGCACCGATGCGCCAGGATGTTGCCTTCATTCTCCAGCGGGTCACGCCGGCTGCTCCGGCGGGCGATTCCAACCTGGTCCGGGGCAAGGCCCCCGCGACCGTCAGTATCGGGGCGGAACACGAATGAGCTATTTCGCCGCCATCCTTCCCGAGATGGATCTGGCACTTGGGGCGATTGTCCTGATGATGGTCGCCGCCTTTGCGGGACGCCAGTCTGCCGGAATCATCGGCTGGCTCGCCGTCGCTCTTCTTGCCGGAGCAACGGTCGCCCTCATCGGCGTTCCGTCGCACGCCGGCCCGGTGTTCGGAGGGCTGATTGCTGCCGACGGTTTTGCCGCCTTCGCAAAGTGCATAATCTTCCCTTCTGCTGCCGTCGCAATCCTGATGGCGCAGGGATGGTTCGAGCGCGGGACGGAGCACGCAAACGAATATCCGGTGCTGATCCTCTTCGCAGCCGTCGGCATGGCCGTCATGGTGTCGGCTACCAACCTGATGACGCTCTACGTCGGGCTGGAACTGCAGAGCCTCGCCGCTTACGTCCTCGCGTCCTACCGCCGGATGGACGACCGCTCGGCCGAAGCGGGTCTCAAGTATTTCGTACTCGGAGCGCTCGCCAGCGGCATCCTGCTGTACGGAATCTCCCTTCTCTACGGTTTCACCGGCACCATGAGCTACGCCGGCCTGTCGGCGGCCTTCGCGCGCGAAGGCGTGCAATCGCTCGGGCTGTTGTTCGGGCTCGTCTTCCTGCTCGCCGGAATCGCCTTCAAGGTGAGCGCCGTGCCGTTCCACATGTGGACTCCGGACGTCTATGAAGGCGCGCCGACCCCGGTGACCGCATTCTTCGCGACTGCGCCCAAGGCCGCGGCCGTTCTGATGGGAGTCCGGGTGTGCATCGAAGGACTTGGACCCGCGATCGATGCGTGGCGGCAGATCGTCATCTTCGCCGCGCTCGCCTCGATCCTGCTCGGCGCCGTTGCTGCGTGGGGCCAGACGAATATCAAGCGTCTGCTTGCCTATTCGTCCATCAACAACGTCGGCTTTGCGCTGATCGGCCTTGCAGCGGGCGGCGTTGCCGGGGCCTCGTCGGTTCTGTTCTACATGGCCGTCTATGTGGTCATGACGCTGGGCGCGTTCCTGTGCGTGCTGTGGATGCGCGATTCCAACGGTGAGCCGATCGAGGATCTCGCCAGCCTCTCTGGCCTGTCGCTGACCCGGCCCGCTTTCGCGGCGGCGTTCGCAATCTTCATGTTCAGCCTAGCCGGTATCCCGCCGATGTTCGGCTTCTGGCCGAAACTGGTGGTGTTCCAGGCGGCCGTGCATGCCGGCCTCGTGCCGCTCGCGGTGGCGGGCATCCTCGGAACGGTGGTCGGGGCCTATTACTATCTGAAGATCGTCAAGATCATGTATTTCGACGAACCCGCTCCGGCGTTCATGCGCCTGCGTGCGCCCGTCGAGGGGGTCCTGATGCTGGTGGCAGCGCTAATCGTCTCGCCGATCGGTTATCTTCTGATCGGCACCCTCGGGACGCTCACCAACAGCGCGGCGACGACGCTGTTTTGAGCCGAATACGAATCGTCGAGCGGACCGGCTCGACCAATGCCGATCTCCTCGCCGACAGGTCCGCCCTCGAAGGCGACTGGCTTGTCGCCCTTCACCAGACCGCCGGCAAAGGCCGCCAGGGACGCGAATGGCTCACCAGGAGCGGCAACTTCTTCGCGAGCACGCTGGTGGAGCTCGGGAGCGGCGATCCGCCGCCCCAGTCCTTGTCGCTGGTTGCCGGATTGGCGCTTATCGAAGCTGTGACGACCGCCGCTCCTGGGCTTCCACTGCTTCTCAAATGGCCCAACGACCTGATGCTCGATGGGGCAAAGGTCGCAGGCATCCTTCTCGAACGGCAGGGCGAACGCGTTGTCATTGGTTTCGGGGTGAACCTGGCAGCGGCGCCCGAGATCGCTGACCGGCGGTCGGCGCATCTCGGCGGGCGGATCTCGCCCGAAGCCTTCGCTCCGCTTCTCGCCGCGTCAACGGATCGCGTCCTGTCGCTGTGGCGACGAACGGACCCCGCGGACTTCGCAAAGGCGTGGCTGACCGTCGCACATCGCGTCGGAGAGCGGCTCACCGTTCATTCGGGCGATGGAGAAACGGTCGTCGGCACGTTCGACGGCATCGAACCGGATGGGACGCTGCGGCTTCGATCCGGCGACGGGTCGGTCGAACTCGTGAGAGCAGGTGACGTCGCTCTCGATTGACTCGCTTGTACCACGCGTGTCCTCCGCCGGTAGTCCCGCGGCGGCTCTACCAGTCGCTCTCTTCCACTTCCTCGGCGAAAGGCTTAGGGCGGCGTCGGCATCGTCGCGATCAATCCGATGCGTCCGGGCGGACCCTGTGCATGTCTGCCATTCGGCTCAATCGAGACCGGCGCCGGTCCCGACGGCCGGCTTCATCTCTGCGGACACAGCACATGCCATTCATCACCACCACAGACGGCACTGAAATCTTCTACAAGGACTGGGGTCCCAAGGACGCGCAACCGATCGTCTTTCACCACGGCTGGCCATTGAGCGCCGACGATTGGGACAACCAGATGATGTTCTTCTCGGGCGAGGGCTTTCGCGTGGTTGCCCACGACCGCCGCGGCCACGGCCGGTCGCAACAAACCGATTCGGGCAATGACATGGACACCTATGCATCCGATGTCGCCGACCTGGTTGGGGCCCTCGGCTTGGAAAACGCGGTCCATGTCGGCCATTCGACCGGGGGCGGCGAGGTCGCGCGTTACGTCGCTCGGGCGAGGCCGGGGCGGGTCGCAAAGGCGATCCTGCTCGACGCGGTGCCACCCGTGATGGTCAAGAAGGAATCGAACCCGGGTGGAACGCCGATCGAGCTGTTCGACGGTTTTCGAGCCGCGCTGGCGGGCAACCGCGCCCAATTCTATCTCGATGTTCCCACCGGCCCGTTTTACGGCTTCAATCGACCGGGCGCGAATGTGTCCGAAGGGCTGATCCGTAACTGGTGGCGCCAGGGCATGATGGGCAGCGTCAAGGCGGGATACGAGTGCATCAAGGCCTTTTCCGAAACTGACTTCACCGAAGACCTGAAGCTCATCGAGGTGCCGGTGCTCGTCATTCACAGCAAGGACGATCAGATCGTGCCCTATGAGGACTCGGGCCCGTTGACGGCCAAGCTTCTGAAGCGCGGGACCCTCAAGACGTACGAGGACCTGCCCCACGGATGTCATTCCACTCACCCGGAGCTGATCAACGCGGACATTCTCGAGTTTGTGAGGAGCGACGCGGTCTTGCCGCCGAAGGGCACGATTGTTGTTGAGCGGATCCCGGCCTGACCTGCCAGTCGCTTGGAGGAGGGCCGGGCGTCTCGCCCGGCTTTCCACCCTTGCGGCGATATAGGCCGATCGCGCGGATGAGGCCGCCGCAGCCGCCACTCTCCTGAACGCACCTTTGCGGGCGCGACCTTCTTGACCTAAGGCGCGCCCATGCTCCTCGCAATCGACGTTGGAAACACGAATGTCGTCTTCGCGCTCCTTAAATCGGGAGAGGTTCGCGCGCGCTGGCGAATTGCGACGGACCCTCGGCGCACCGCGGATGAATATGCGGTCTGGCTTCGACAATTGCTGGAGCTCGAAGGCTATAGCACCGACGATGTCGGCGCGGTCATCATCGGCACCGTCGTCCCGCGCGCCACGCACAACCTTGAGGTTCTCGCCAGCAAGTATTTCGGAGTCGATCCGCTGATCGCCGGGCAAGGAAAAGCCGCCTGGCCAATGGAGCTCGACGTCGAGGAGCCGCAGAGCGTGGGCGCCGACCGGGCGCTCAACGCAATGGCCGCGCACGCCAAGCATGATGGCACGCTTGTGGTCGTGGACTTCGGCACGGCAACCACGTTCGACCTCGTCTCGGCAACAGGCGCATACAAGGGCGGGATAATCGCCCCGGGCATCAACCTGTCCATCGACGCGCTGGTCAACGCGGCCGCCAAGCTGCCCCGGATCGCGATTGAAGCACCCGCGGACGACAGTGTCATCGGACGGACGACCGAAAGCCAGATGCAGATTGGAATCTACTGGGGCTATGTGGCGCTGATGGAAGGGCTGATTTCTCGCCTGAAAAGGGAAGCTGGTGCGGACGTGACGGTGATAGGAACGGGTGGACTTGCTGCCCTCTTCGACAAGAAAACGCAGGTTTTCGATGCAGTTGAGCCCGATCTGACAATTCACGGGTTGAGTCTTCTCTACGAGCAGGTCTCAGGACGCGAATGATCCCCGGAGAAGAACTGCTGTTCTGTGCGCTCGGCGGCTCGGGCGAAATCGGAATGAACGTCAACCTTTACGGCTGCCGCGGTCAGTGGCTGATGGTGGATCTCGGCCTGACGTTCGCCGACACCTATTACCCCGGAATCGACCTCATACTCCCCGAGCTCGAGTTCATCGAGCAGCAGCAGGACCGCCTCGCCGGCATAATCCTCACTCACGGCCACGAGGATCACATCGGTGCGCTCCCCTATCTCGCCGAGGATCTGAAGGTCCCGTTGTTCGCGACGCCCTTCACCGCCGGCCTGATTGCGTCAAAGCTGGAGGAGGAGGGCCTGACCGGCCACGTCCCGCTCAACATCGTCGAGCGCGAGGGCGAGGTCGAGCTGGGGCCATTCAAGGTTCGCTTCGTCGCGCTCGCCCACTCGATTCCGGAGGGCAATGGCGTGTCGATCGAAACGCCGTTCGGGCGCGTCTTTCACACCGGCGACTGGAAGATCGACGAAACTCCGGTGCTTGCGGAACCGTCGAGCGAGGAGACCCTGGAGCGCATTGGCGACTCTGGCGTGCTCGCGCTCGTCTGCGATTCCACCAATGTGTTCCAGGAGCAGCCTTCCGGTTCGGAGGCTGGCGTTCACGAAGGGCTTCGCCAGGAAGTCGCGAAGGCGAGCGGACGAGTGCTCGTCACCACGTTCGCGTCCAACGCGGCGCGCCTGAAAACGATCGGCGAGGTCGCCACCGATACGGGCCGGCGCGTGTGCGTGGCCGGCCGCTCGCTCGAGCGGATCCTCAACGTCGCCCAGGCAACCGGTTACCTGCTCGATTTCCCCGAACGCCTGTCATTCGAAGAGGCGATGCGGCTGCCCAAGTCGAAGGTGCTGATCGTCGCAACCGGGGGACAGGGCGAGCCGCGAGCGGCGCTGGGGCGGATTGCGTCCGGCAATCACGAGCTGAAGCTGAGTGAGGGGGACACGGTCATCTTCTCGTCCAAGATCATCCCTGGAAACGAGATCGCGATCGGCCGGATAATGAACCAGTTGTCGGACCTCGGCGTGAACATCGTGACCGAAAAGCAGGCGCACGTGCATGTGTCCGGGCATCCGGGCCGGCCCGAGCTTGCCGCGATGTACGACTGGATTCGCCCCGAGATCATCGTTCCGGTTCACGGTGAGGCGCGGCACCTGGCCGAGCAGGCGCGGTTCGCGCTCGATCACGGAGTCCCGAAAGCAGTGGTCCAGAAGAACGGCGACGTCGTGCGCCTGGCTCCTGGCGAGCCGGAAAAGGTCGACGAGATTCGCGTCGGACGCCTCGTGCTCGACGGCGACGTCATTCTTCCTGCCGACGGCGCAACGGTAACGGAGCGCCGCAGAATCAGCGTTGGCGGGCTGATTACCGTTGCGCTTCCGATCGGACCGGACGGGGAGCTTGCCGGTAGCCCGCACGTGCGGCCGTTCGGAGTCCCGGTCGAAGAGGATCGCGACGACTTCGTTGCCGATGCCACCGACTCGGCTACCCGCGCCTTCGACGCTTCCGCGGCGGAGGAGAAAATGCGGGAAGCGGTGCGACTCGCGGTTCGCCGTTGCGCCACCGCATGGACGGGAAAGAAACCCATTGTCGAAGTCATGGTGGTGAGAGTCGAAGCGGTATGAGCTGGACGTCAGTCGTGGCTATCTACTTCCTGTTTTTCGTCGGAAGCGCTTTCCTCATGCTGCCGTTCGGCGTGGTAACGGACGAAGAGGCAGGCAAGGAGCTCGTCCCGGGCCAGCCGGCGAGCGCGCCGCACGGGTTTCGGCTGTCGCGGCTTCTGGGGCGTTCACTGGTTGTCGCAGCCGTCCTGACGGCGCTGTTCGATCTCAACTACATCTACGGCTGGATTACCGTCGACGATCTCGATTTCTATCGCCGGATTTTCGGCTAGCGGCGCCGGTCGAGTGCGTCGGAAAGGGCAGCGTAGAGCTTGCCCATGTCGGACGACATCAGCGTCACCGCGATCGCTCCTCCATCGCGCTCGGCAACCACGCGCCGAAGCATGGCTTCGAAGTCGTGGATGTAGCGATTGACGGACTGCTGGAATTCGCCGTCCAATTCGTAGTGGGCGCGGATCGGTTTGCTCTCACTCGACCCGATCAGCCGGGCGGCACGGCGGGTGAAAACGCCGCGATCGCCCTTCAGGTACGAATCCCACGCTTTCTCGTCGACCTCGTCGGAGAGGATCTTGCTGACGTCGATGGACGCCGAGTGCATGGAATCGATGAGCAGCGCCACCCGCCGCGCAAAGGCTTCGCTGTCCGACTCGCGCTTGTGCTCTTGCTGTTCCTGCATGTGCTGTTCGAGCGCGGTCGCGCTCTGCCCCAGCACCAGCATTTGTTGCGTGAGCCGGTCGGTGGCGCTTCGTGCCGACTCGACCGCTTTTTCCGCTGCGGCCTGCACCTCGCGCAGGCGGTCCTCGACACTGTCGCGAATCGCGTTTTCCAGCGCCACTCGAGTAGCGTCGGAAAATCCTTCGGCGCTGGCCGGAATGACCGCTGCAATCGCCTCGCGTGCCCGATCGGCGGCGTGAGCCGCAGCCTCTCGGACCTTGACCATCGCCTCGACGAGTCCCGGCCCCGTTTCATCGACTAACTGCGCGGCTTCAGTGTGAACGGCGGACATAGCGGTCGCGAGATTCGCAAGCCGACCCTCGGCTTCCCCGACTCCGTCGTCGATCGTGCCGAGCAAAGCCGCCAGCCGGTCCTGCTGCTCTGCGATTGCGGAGCCCGTTGAATCCAGTCGATCGCCGGCTTCGCGTGCCGCGTCGCGGATCCAGTCGATTTCGGGGCGGATCGAACGCGTCGAAGCGACGAGCTGGTCGGTCTGGTTTCCCGCCTCCTGGAGAGCGCCTGCAAGTTGCGCCCTGACGCTCGCCGACAGTCTTTCGATCGCGGACTGGAGCGTTTCGGTTCGCTGCGCCAGTCCTTCGAGCAACTCCTGCCCGGCGCTCGCGTCCTCGGCGATTGAGTGTAGCTCGGCGCGCGATTTGCCGAGTGATTCCAGGAAATTGGCGGCATGCTCGTCGCCGCTTTGCGCAAGCGCGGTGAATCGCTGGTCGAGTTCGCCGAGGGCGCGTTCGATTTCGGCGAGGACCCGCTGCGACGACTGCTCCTGCTCCGCCACCCGCTCTCCAAGCTGCTGGAGCGCGTCGCTGGCAGCAGTGACATTCGATCCCAGGGCTTCCGCGGCATCCACCCCGGCCCGGCCAATGCCGGCCGCTGCCTGCTCGACGAGTGCGGTAACCGCCTGCGACTGCACGTCGATCCCCGACCGTATCTCGTCGAGGGTCGTGCCCGTTCGGTCGAGAAGCGCTTCGACCGCCGCAGAAAAACCGGATTCGGCTTCCCCGACCCGCACGGCCGCGGCCGCTCCCGCGCTCTCTATGTGCGTGAGATGGGCCACGAGTCGCTGCGCGGCCGCCGAAACCGTCTCGTCGGCCTCGCGAGTCTTCTCGGCAATCGCGGCAAGCTGCCGGTCGAATTCCCGGGCTCGTTCGCCGGTTTCGCTCGCCGCGCTTCGAAGCTGGTCGGAAATCGCGCGGGCATGCTCTTCGGCGCGCGGGAGATCGTCCAGGAGAACGGCGATGTCGATGCGCGCTGCCTCGGCCGCGAGGTCGAGCGACTGGCCGTGCTGGGTCAGTCTTTCGGTGCTGGCGTCGAACTCACTGGTGATTCCGCCAAGCTTCTGAGTCGCGGAATCCCCAAGCTGCATCAGGTGATCGCCAATCATCGTCAGTTCCGAGCGGCTGTCGTTGATTCGCTGCGAAAGGACCGACAGCAGCGCTTCGAGCGAGCGTGCCTCCGTCCGCATCGTTACGACGGAACGGGTGAACGCCTCGGATTCCTTGCGGCGCGTCCGTCCGAAGATCAGCCACACCAGGGCCATAAGCGTCAGCGGCGCGGTTGCTATCGCCATCCACTTCGCCATTTCGGGCGAACCGATCGCGCCACCGCCGAGCGCGCGGCCTGCCGACCAGGCGGCGTAAGCCGTCCATGCGACAGCGGCAGCGATGAGCCCGGTTGCGAGCACTGCCCGTCCGCCGGCGGTTGCGGGCGAGTCACCCGCCAGGCTCTCGTCCCATTGGGCCTGGTCGAAAGCGGGCGGCGCGCTGCTTTCGAGGGACTGTTCGGATAGGTCCGTCACCGGCTGTTCGGGAGAGGCGGCTTGCGGGCTGGTTGCGGTCATGTCGGGCAGTTTACCACCTTTGTTCGGTCAAGAAAGCGATTAGAACCGGGTCGCTGAGCGGGAGAAGGGGGGACAATGGCATCGGGTGCACTGATTTCGGCCTGTCTGGAAGACGAGTCGGGAATGCTTCGGGCGTTGTTTCCAATAGCCGGCCGAACGTTGCTGGAATTCCAGGTCCGGTGCGCCGCCGCTGCCGGGGCTTCTCCGATCGTGGTCGTCGTCGATCGCATTCCGATCGCTCTCAACGATGCGCTAGAGCGCCTTCAGAATGATGGAGTTTCCGTAATCACGGTGAGCGATGCAGCCGAGGCCGCGAGTTGGTTCGAGGCGGGCGAGCTCGTGCTTCTGATTGCCGACGGGCTGGCGCCCACGCCCGAGCTCCTGGCCGGCCTTGCGGACTTCGAGGAGAGGGTCATCGTCACCGTTCCCGACGACGAGGCCCACGAAGGCTTCGAGCGAATCGATGCCGTCAGCCGCTGGTCCGGAGTGGCGCTCGTCGATTCGCAGACACTCGGTGCAACGGCCGCGATGCTTGGGGACTGGGACCTGCAATCGACTCTCCTTCGCCGAGCCCTGCAGTCGGGGGCGCGAACGGTCCCGATTTCGGCGGGAGCAGGCGAGCCCCTGCTCGCCGTGAGCAGTGGCGATCTCGCGAGTCTCGAACGACATCTGATCGTTTCCTCGCGCGGTTCGCGGCGCGACTGGGCCAGCCGCTACATACTGCCGGTCGTTGAGGAGTTCGCGACCGAAAAACTGCTGCACACCAGCGTTCGCCCGCAACTCCTGGTGCAGGGGGCGCTTGTGCTTTCGGTTGCGGCGATAGCCGCCTTTGCGTCGGGGTGGCTGTGGACCGGCCTTGTCTTGCTTGTCGTCACCACGCCGCTTGACCTGATCGCCAGCCGCCTTGCCGCTCTTCGTATAAAGCCCATGCCTGCCCGATCGTTGAGCCGTCGGCTGCTCTGGCCGCTTGCAGGGGTAGCTTTGGTCGCCCTCGGCTGGTGGCAATACGCCCACGGGTCCGGGTGGGGAGCCTTGTTCAGCGCATTGACTGCGGCAACGCTTGCGCAAGCGGCGCGAATCGAGCGCGAAAGAATCGAAATCCCGGGCGAGGTGTGGCTGCTGTCGAGGCGCAATGCCATTCTCGCGGCCATCCCGTTCGCCGCTTTCGGCGCGTGGACGCTTTATCTCGTGGTGCTCGCCGCTTACGCCGCAGTTTCCTTCTTCGTAGCCCAGCATGTGAACCACCGGATTGCCCGGGGTTGACCAGACGTTAACCGCAGGGCGTTAATCACGACGCGATGGTGCCGGTCGAATGGCCACTTGCCGCCACCCAGAGTGGCGAGGCTGCCCCTGCGCGCGACGCGGGGCGAAGCCGCTTGCGTGCGGCTCGAATCGACTTCTTCCTGGATCCGCGCGCCCGGCTGACGGAGCAGGAACGCGCGTTGATGACGGGGATGCTTTCGGACCTCCTCGACTCGCTCGCCGACGAAATGCGTGCCGCGCTCGGGGCGATGGAGCCCGCGAACGATCAAGGCGAACAGGTTGGGGAGCGGCTTCGACGCTCTGGCATTCTCGACATTCCCGACCTCGTCGGACTCCTTCTTCGCCGAGCCGAAGAAGAGCGGCTGTCCGAAGGACTGCGAAGCCACGAGCGCGGACGGCCGCAATTCCTCCAGTCTTTGGTCAGCGACGAGGATGCGCAGGTTTCGGCCGCCGCGATGGCGCTTATCCTGGCACGCGGCCGGCGGCGGGACCGCTTCGGCGGACCGCGAGTCATCTTCGACGATCTCCAGGCCGAAACCGCTGCCATTGTCGTGAATGCAATCGCCGCCGCGCTCCGCTCGGATGTCACCCGAAGCGAGCGCGAGCGCGCCGACGATCGGCTGGCGGAAGTGTGCCGGACAGTTCTGTCGGCTCACGACGAGGGTAATCGAACTCGAGGCGCGGCTGTTCGACCTCGTGCACGCGGTTCAGCAAGCGGGGCGGCTCGACGAGGCCTTTCTGCGTTGCGCCTTGAACTCTGGCGATGTCGCATTGCTCGCGGAGGCGCTCGGCCGCGCTGCCGGAATCAGCATGGAGGGAGCTTGGAATCATTTTGCGGGGGGCTCCGGCCAGCTTGCGCTGCTGCTTCGGATGAGCGGCGTCTCGCGCCCGCTCGCCGGCGAGGTCATCGGCCGAATAGCCGATGTCGCTGCAATCGACCCCGAAGCCGAAATTGCCGCGTTCGATTCGCGTTCCGACGAAGACGTGGACAGCGCGCGCAAGTGGCTGCGTCTCGACCCTCTTTACCGATCGGCAATCGAAAACCTGGGCGACGGCCATGGCCAGCGCGCCGTCTGACTCCGGGCCGATCCTCGGCCGAGTGGATGCCGAGAGCAGGCTGATCGCTGCCGATCCGCAGCTCGAGCAGCTGCAAAAGCAAGCGGGCGCGCAGATTGGCGATTGCCTCGCGCTTCCGCAGCTCGCCGCGATCGTTCGCGTTGCCCGGCGATTGCGCACTCCGCTGTCCCGCAGAGTCCTGGCAGCCGGAACGGACCAGGATATCGACATGTGGGTTCGGGCCGTCCCGGAAGGCGACGAGATCGCACTCACGATCGAGAAATGGGTCGCCAGGCCGGCTGCGCCACCGAGGCTTGCCGCAATCGCGGCAGTCGAGCACGAAACGCTCGCGCCCGAGCCACTCAGCTGGTCGGTAAACGAGAATTTGCGGTTCGTTCAGCTCGCCTCGTCCTTGTCGAGCATCCTGGGCGATGACGAAGCTGACTGTACGGGCAAGTCGCTGACCAGCGTGCTTCGACTCGAGGAAGGCGAAGGGGGCAAGATGCCGCTGCTCGAAGCGCTCGCGTCGCGCACCGGCTTCACGGGCCAGCGGGCATCCGTGCGCGCGACGGGGCAGAAACTGCTTCTCGATGGCGAGGTTCTGCTCGGTTTGGACCAGTCGTTCGCCGGGTTCGAAGGGTCGGCGACAACCGAAGGCGCAAGCAGCGAAAGCGGCAGCGCCAAAGTCCGCCCGACCGTCGACGGCGCCATTCAGACCGCCTTGCGATCTCCTCTCGATCGAATAGTTCGATCGGCGGACGAGATGCGGTCCGCCAGCGATGCAACCGCAAGCGACGAATATGTGGAATATGCGTCGGACATCGCTACGGCCGCCCGCCACCTGTTGTCCGTCATCCGCTCCCTCGGGGACGGCGCGCAGTCGGAAACCGTATCTGAAGTCGACCTGGCGGAGCTTGCCGCGGAGGCGGTCGCTCTCGTCGAATCGTCGGCCCAGGAGCGGGGGATCGCCATTAGCGTCGAGTCGATCGATGCTCTTCCGGCGCTCGGAGAGACTCGAAGCGTGATCCAGATCCTGGTCAACCTGATCGGCAACGCAATCCGCTATTCGCCGTCGCAAAGCGCGGTCACCATCACGTTCGAGCAATCGGGCGATCGCGCCAGGGTCCATGTTGCGGACGAAGGCCCCGGAATCGAGGTCTCCGACCGCCAGCGGATATTCGAACCGTTCCAGAAGGGGGCGGGCGCGGAAGAGGGGAGCGGGCTTGGCCTTGCCATCGCCCGGCGGCTGGCCCGGGCGATGGGCGGCGACATCGAACTAGAGACTCTGCCCGTTCAGGGCTCGCGCTTCACGCTCGCGCTGCCTCGCGGCTGAAGCTAGCGCTTTTCGACCGGTACATAGTCCCGTTGCGTGTGGCCGACGTAAAGCTGGCGCGGACGGCCGATCTTCTGCTCGGGATCGGAAATCATCTCGTTCCACTGGGCAACCCAGCCGACGGTTCGCGCAAGGGCGAACAGCGCCGTGAACATGTCGGTCGGGAAGCCGATCGCATTGAGAATGACGCCTGAGTAGAAGTCGACGTTCGGGTAGAGCTTCTTCTCGATGAAATAATCGTCGTGGAGAGCGATCCTCTCCAGTTCCTTGGCTACGTCCAGCACCGGATCGACGATGTTGAGCTCTTTCAAGACCTCGTCGGCGGTCGCTTTCATAACCTTCGCCCGCGGATCGAAATTCTTGTAGACGCGATGGCCGAAGCCCATCAGCCGGAACGGGTCGTTCTTGTCCTTCGCCCGTTCGATGTACTGCGGGATGTTCTTCGTGTTCCCGATCTCTCGAAGCATGTTGAGAGCCGCCTCGTTGGCGCCTCCGTGAGCCGGGCCCCACAAGCAGGCGATTCCCGCCGCGATGCAGGCAAAAGGATTGGCCCCCGAGGATCCCGCCAGCCGCACGGTCGACGTCGAAGCATTTTGCTCATGGTCGGCGTGAAGGATGAAGATCCGCCGCATCGCCCGCTCGACGACGGGATTGATCTCATATTCCTCGGCCGGCACCCCGAAGGTCATCCGAAGGAAGTTGCCGGTGTAGCTGAGCTTGTTGTCGGGATAGAGGAACGGCTGCCCCAGCGAATATTTGTAGGCCATCGCCGCGATGGTCGGCATCTTCGCGATCAGCCTGTGAGAGGCGACCATCCGCTGGTTCGGGTCGGTGATGTCGGTACTGTCGTGGTAGAATGCGCTCAGCGCACCGACTACGCCGCACATTATCGCCATCGGGTGCGCGTCGCGGCGAAAACCCCGATAGAAGGTCATCAGCTGCTCGTGCAGCATCGTGTGCCTGGAAATGGTGTAGGAGAAAGTGTCGAGCTCGTCGGCGGTCGGAAGCTCGCCGTGAAGGAGCAGGTACGCGACTTCCATGAAGGTCGACTGCTCCGCGAGCTGGTCGATCGGGTAGCCGCGGTGAAGCAGGATGCCCTTTTCCCCGTCGATGTAGGTGATCGCGCTCTGGCAGCTGGCGGTCGATGTGAAACCCGGATCGTAGGTGAACATCCCGGTCTGGCCGTAGAACTTGCGGATATCGACGACGTCGGGGCCGCAGGTGCCGTTAAGCACTGCGTAGTCGTAATCGCCCGAGGGGGCCTTCAGGGTGACGTCGTCGCTCATTCTTGTCGCTCCAGTATCTGGTCTTCAATTCGCTTCAGGCTCTCGCTCTGCCCAAGCAGAACGAGCACGTCAAAGATGCCCGGGCTCGTCGCGCGCCCGGTGAGTGCGGCGCGAAGCGGCTGCGCGAGCTTGCCGAGTTTTACCCCCTGCTCGTCGGCGACAGCGCGTATACACTCTTCGAGCCGGTCATGCTCCCAACTGTCGAGGCTTGAGAGCGCTCCATGAGCCGACGTCAACAACGGGCGCGCTTCTTCGGTCAGAAGTGCCGCGGCGGCCGGGTCGAGTTCCAGCGGGCGCGTGTCGAACAGGAACTCGGCGCCCCTGGCGAGCTGGTCGAGATCGTTCGCCCGTGCCTTGAGATCCGGCATTGCCCGGACCAGCAGCGCATGCTGTTGGGCGGTCAGCGCAGTCCCGAGCCTCGGCGCCACCAGCTGCGCAAGGCGCTCGTTGTCGGCTTCCCTGATGTAATGACCGTTCAGGTTCGCAAGCTTCTTGAAATCGAACCGCGACGGTGATTTCCCGACATGGTCGAGGTCGAACCATTCGATCGCTTGGCTTCGGCTGATGATTTCGTCGTCGCCATGACCCCAGCCGAGGCGGAGCAGGTAATTGCCCACCGCTTCCGGCAGTAGCCCCAGTTCGTCGCGGTAGGAATCGACGCCCAGCGCCCCATGCCGCTTCGATAGCTTGGCTCCATCCGGTCCGTGGATCAGGGGAACGTGCGCGTAAACCGGCTCGGGCCAGCCCATCGCGCGAATAATCGCGAGTTGTCTGAAGGCATTGTTCAGGTGGTCGTCACCGCGGATCACGTGCGTGATGCCCATGTCGTGATCGTCGACCACGACCGCAAGCATGTAGGTGGGAGTCCCGTCGGAGCGGAGAAGGACGAAGTCGTCGATTTCGGAATTCTGGACCGCAACCCTGCCCTGGACGCGGTCTTCGATGACGGTTTCGCCGTCCTGCGGCGCTTTCAGGCGAATGACCGACGGCGCGTCCGCTGGCCCATCGGTGCGATCGCGCCAGGGGCTTCGAATTCGGAACGGCCGCCGCTCGGCCTGCGCTTTCTCGCGCTCCGCCGCGAGTTCCTCCTGCGTCATGTAACAGCGGTAGGCTTGGCCGCGTTCCAGCAGCTTGTGCGCCACCTCGGAGTGACGGGACCAGAATTGCGATTGGTAATATTCGTGCCCGTCCCAATCGAGCCCGAGCCACCGCATTCCGTCGAGAATGGCGTCGATCGCTTCCTTGGTCGAGCGCGCCCGGTCCGTGTCTTCGATTCGAAGCAGGAACTTGCCGCCGTGATGCCGGGCGAAAAGCCAATTGAAGAGAGCGGTTCTGGCGCCGCCGATGTGCAGGAATCCCGTCGGCGACGGAGCGAACCGCGTGACGACGGGAGAGGGGCTGTCGCTGGTCAAATTTTCTCCGCTTGCGCCGGGGCGCACTTTCCTCTTGTCTGCTCGTGCAATGCAATGGACGAGCGCCCCTAGCATGGAGGGTGCGCCTCTTCCACAGCGTGCTCGGGGCTTTTGGAAGGCGCAGTTTTCGGCAGTTCGGGAGGGGGTGGAAGCCTTCCTCGAGGCGCAGCGCGCCCAGCTTCCGCAATGGGGGGTCGTCGGTTTTGGCGTCGGCATCGCCGAATGGTTCGGCCTTGATGGCCCGCGCGAGTGGCTGGCTCTTCTGGCGCTCGCCAGCGGCGTTGCGATCGGCGCGTTCGCGCTTCGCGGCGGGCGTGCCGAGCGGGCCGTCGGCTGGTTCGCTCTCACTTTGGCGGCCGGCTGCGCATTCATCTGGGCACGTTCGGAGATGGTCGCGGCTCCACGGCTCGAGCATCCGGGCGTTCACCGCTTCTCCGCGCGTGTCGAGAAGGTGGAGCCGCTCGTCGCGAAGGGCGACGTCCGGCTCACGCTTGCAACCGACGGAACGAGCGCGCCTCCGCGGGTACGAATCTCGATGCCGGCCGACAAAGCTCCCGACGGTGTGGGCGAAGGCGCCAGGCTTCGGGTTCGAGCGTGGCTGATGCCGCCGCCCTCGATGGCTCTTCCGGGCACTTACGATTTCGCGCGCAACGCCTGGTTCCGGAGGATCGGAGCGGTCGGGCGGGTGCTCGGCGTTCCCGATGTCGTGGAGGAGGGTGGCGGCAGCGCTCTTGCCGACATTCGGCACGGTCTCGGCCGGCATGTCCGCGACCGGCTTCCCGGCGCTGCGGGCGGGATCGCCACCGCGCTTGCGACCGGGGACCAGAATGCGGTTCCCGAAGGGGATGCCGACGCCATGCGCCGGAGCGGCCTCACGCACCTCCTGTCCGTCAGCGGCCTTCACATTGCCGCCGTGATCGGTGCCACCATGCTCCTGACCCTCAAGCTGCTTGCGCTTTCGGAGCGGCTCGCGCTCCGGTTCAACCTGGTGCTGGTTGCCGCGGGGGCTGGCGCGGCTGCCGGAATTGCCTACACGCTCCTGACGGGCGCTCAGGTGCCGACGGTGAGGAGCTGCATCGTCGCTTTGCTGGTTCTTGCCGGCATCGCGCTCGGCCGGGAGGCGTTGAGCATGCGGCTGCTCAGCGTTGCGGCCCTCGCCATTCTTCTGGTGAAGCCGGAATCGATCGCAGGCGCCAGCTTCCAGCTAAGCTTTGCGGCCGTGACTGCAATTATCGCGCTTCACTCGACCTCCTGGGCGCGATCGGTCTTCATGCGCCGCGACGAGGGCCTGTTCGCCCGCTTCGGGCGCGGCATCGCGGCAATGCTGGCGACCGGCCTCGTCGTGGAAATCGCCCTCATCCCATTCGCTTTGTATCATTTCCACAAGGCGGGCCTGTACGGGATTGGCGCGAACCTCGTCGCCATCCCGCTAACCACCTTTGTCATAATGCCGCTCGAGGCAGGGGCGCTCCTCCTCGACGTTGTCGGCCTGGGCACTCCACTTTGGTTTTGTGCGGGAACAGCGATCGATTTCCTGCTGTGGATTGCGCACACGGTCGGCAGTGCCAGCGGCGCGGTTGCGACCGTCGCGTCGGTGCCCGCCTGGGCCTTTTCGTCAATCGTCGTCGGCGGCCTGTGGCTTGCCTTGTGGACGGGCCGCGTTCGCCTGCTCGGACTTCTCCCCTTTGCGCTTGGGGCAGCAGCCGCTGCCGCCGCGCCATCGCCCGACCTGCTCGTAACCGGCGACGGCAAGCACCTCGCCATAGTCGGGCGAGACGGAACGCCACGGATCCTGCGCAACCGGAGCGGAGATTTCATCCGTGATGTGATTGCCGAAAGGTCTGGGTTGGACGGTGATCCACAGTTGCTGGAGGACGCAGGTTTTGCGCAATGCTCGCACGATAGCTGCGTCGCCACCATCGTTCGCAGCGGGCGCTCGTGGGGACTGCTCGCAACCCGCTCGTCGGCGTGGCTGGAATGGCGCGACATGGTCGCAAGCTGCGCCCGCGCCGACATTGTCGTTTCCGACCGATGGCTTCCGCGGGGTTGCACGCCAAGGTGGCTCAAGCTCGATCGCAAGTCGCTCGAACGCACCGGCGGAGTCGCTGTTTATTTCCGTTCCGTGCCACAGGTCGTCACCGTTGCCGAGGAGGTGGGCCGGCATCCGTGGGCGACCGCGAGCCCGGAATAGGGTATGACGCACCACCTCGAAAAAGGAGGCAGGGGAATGCCGGAATATGTGATCGAACGGGAAATGCCCGGCGTCGGCCAACTGGGCGAGCAGGAAATCAAAGGCGCGTCGCAGACGAGCTGTAGCGTTCTTCGCGAGCTCGGGCCCGAAATTCAGTGGGTTCACAGCTATGTCACGGATGACAAGATCTACTGCATCTATCGCGCACCCAACGACGACATGATCCGCGCGCATGCCGAAAAGGCTGGACTCCCGGCCAACAAGATCTCGGAAGTTAAGAAGGTCATCGATCCAACCACGGCCGAATAGGCGGGCGCCAGTGCCTGGCAACGCAAAGCGCGTCCTCATCAGTGGCGCTGGCATCGCGGGGCCTTCGCTTGCATGGTGGCTCGCGAAGTTCGGATTCGAGCCGACGGTCATCGAGATTGCGCCGCAGTTTCGAAGCGCCGGCTACATGATCGACTTCTGGGGCAAGGGCTTCGAAATCGCCGGTAAGATGGGCCTTGGCAGCGAGATCGAACGGCGCGGCTATCACGTCCAGGAAGTGCGGTTCGTCGACAGCGCCGACCGCCGAGTTGGAGGCTTTCACACCAAGCCCTTTTACCGTGCGACCGACGGGCGTTTCATAAGCCTGCCTCGCGGAGAGCTGGCAGAAGCGATTTGGGACTCCCTACCGGCAACCGTCGAGACACGCTTCGGCGATGAAATCGCAACTGTCGAGGAGGCAGGAGAGGCGCTCAAGGTCGGCTTTGCTGGCGGCGCATCCGACACCTTCGACCTGGTGATCGGCGCCGACGGCCTCCATTCGCGAGTGCGCGAGCTGATGTTCGGACCGGAAGATCGCTACGAGATGTACCTCGGGTACAAGTTCGCAGTGTTCACGGTCGAGGGGTACGAGCCGCGGACGCCTGATGTGTACATGATGTATGCGCTGCCCGGCATGCAGGTGTCGCGCTTCGCTATGCGCGGCGGCAGGACGATGGCTCTCTTCATCTGGCGGGAAGAGGATCCGGAGCTTCCGCAGGACGAGGCGGGCAGGCGCGCGCTGCTCCGTAATCGTTTTTCCGGCGCCGGCTGGGAGATCAGGCCGATGCTGGAAGCGCTGGACCGGTCAATCGATCTCTACGTGGACCGGGTCAGCCAGATTCGCATGCCGTCCTGGAGCAGTGGCCGCGTGGCGCTCGTCGGCGACGCGGCATGGGCGCCATCCTTCCTTGCCGGCGAAGGATCGGGCCTCGGGATCATCGGCGCCTACGTCCTCGCCGGAGAGCTGGCGCGCTCGCGCGACCCGAGCGCCTTCGCGGCCTACGAAGCGAAACTTCGCGACTTCATGCACAAGAAGCAGAAGATGGCGTCGAAATTTGCGGGCGCCTTCGCCCCACGGACGCGCTTCGGGGTTGCCTTCCGGAACCTCGTCGCGTCGACCTTCAACATCCCGATCGTCGCCAGGCTGGTGCTCGAAAGCAGCCTGCAGGATGATGTCGACCTGCCTGAGTATGACGCGCCCGACCAGGGCGTGAAGCCGGCCGAGTGACGCCTACCGCTTGCACCACACGGCGATTTCGTTCCCCGATGGATCGCGGAAGTGGAAACGCTGGCCGCCGGGAAAGTCGAAAACGGGGCGGGTGATGTCGCCACCGGCTGCTTCCACTGCCGAGGCGGCTGCGTCGATGCTCTCGACCTGGATTACGGGAAGCGGCGCAGGCGGCATCTCCGACGCATCGGCCTGCAGGCCGACATCGGTGTCGCCCGTGGTCGTGGCAGCGTAGGTCGGGCCAAAGCGCTCCAGCGTCCAGCCGAACGCCTGCTGATAGAAGTCTGCGCAGGAGTCGAGATTGGGCGCCGGTAACTCGACATAATCCAGGCGGGGCCGTTGCATCGTCTAGTAGCGGCGGATCAGGCCCGTCAGGCGGCCCTGGATTCGTACTCGTCCTTCCTCGTAACGCTGCGGCTCGTAGCGCGAATTGGCCGGGTCGAGGCGGATCGTGCTGCCTTCGCGGCGATAGGTTTTTAAGGTCGCTTCTTCCTCGTCGATCAGCGCGACCACGATGTCGCCGTCGCGCGCAATGTCGACCTTTCGAATGAGCGCGAAGTCGCCGTCGAGAATGCCCTCTTCGACCATGGAATCGCCCGCAACTTCGAGCGCATAGTGTTCACCCGGTCCAAGAAGCGCAGCGGGAACGGCAAAACCTTCGCTGCCCTGCAGCGCCTCGATCGGCGTGCCGGCGGCGATCCGGCCGTGAAGCGGGATTTCGATCGTGTCGTTCGCGGGTTGGGGAATGCGCGGCTTGCCGGCGGCAGCACCGGGCGTGCTCAACTCCGGCATCTTCACGACCTCGAGCGCTCGGGCGCGGTTCGGAAGGCGACGGATGAATCCCCGCTCTTCCAACGCTGAGATCAGCCGGTGCACGCCGGACTTCGACTTCAGCGCGAGCGCTTCGCGCATTTCGTCGAAACTGGGGCTGACACCGGTCTCGTCGAGACGGCTCTGGATGAAAAGGAGAAGTTCACGCTGTTTCGACGTTAACATCCGCGGCCCCCATGGTGAACGAATGAAGAACGTGTAGGCAACAAAGCCTCTCCGGTCAAGCTGCCCGGCTCAGCCGCCGTTGCCGGTGATCCGCTTCCTCGTAGCTTCGATCGCCGATGCGTTCCGCTTCACCCCAACGCGCTGCTTCACCGCGGCCAGGAACTGCTGTGCATATTCCTGCGCGAGCGGATCGCCGAATTCCTTCTGGACCTCGCCGATGAGGCTCGGCTGGTTCAGCGCATTGCCGGGCGTGACCTTGGTCACCTTGACCACGAAATAGCCGCGTCCGTTGGGGTCCGCGCCGACCTTGGTCTTTCCTTCGGCGTTGGAGAACAGGGCGCGAAGTGGCGCCGGGACCTTGTCGCCGAGCTGCGAGAGCTGGATTCGCCGCGCTCGCACCGGCTGCACCGGCGGCAGGGGCGTGGAGGCCTTCTTCATCGCATCGGCGAGAGACGTATCGCCCTTGGCCGTGGAAGCGACCGATTGTGCGACCGACTTCGCCTTTTGCATGGCCTGTGCGTTCACCCAGTCCTCCTTCACCTGGTCGCGAATGTTCGCCAGCGGTGCCGGTGCGGAGGGGGTCACGTCGGCCGGAGCGACAAGAGCGAAACCCTTGTCGTCATCGAGTTCTTCGATCACCGGCTCGTCGGTTGGCGCCAGGTCGAAGCCGCTCTTGAGAGCCGGCGTCAGCTCTTCGGGGAATTTGTAGGAGGGGTTGCCTCGCTGAGTGCCGCTCGCGGTAATCGCGGGCGTCGTCATCACGTCGAGATTGGCCGCCTTGGCTGCTTCCTCGAAGCTCGCGCCGTCGTCGAGCGCGTCCTGCACCTTGTTGACCATGTCGCCCAGCGCGTTCTTTCGCTTGTCGGCGGTAATCTGCTTGGCGATTTCGTCGCTGGCCTGGGCAAGCGACTTGCCCGGCCGGGTCGTCGCCGATTCGACCAGGACGACGTGCCAGCCGAGATCGGACTGGATCGGGCCGACGACATCGCCGCCCTTGGCGTTGAATACCGCCTGCGTCACCTTCTGGCCGGCAAGGTCGCTCAGCTGCCCGCGCGTTTGCTCACCGACGTTGACGTCAGCTTCGGTAAGCCCCGCCGGCTTCACGGCCTCGACGAAGCTTTGCCCGCTGCGGGCGCGTTTCGCGATCGCCTCGGCCACCTTCTGGTCGGGAACGACTGCCTGCTTGATGGTCCGCAGGTCCTTGCTGCCGTAAACGTCCTGGTGGGCCTTGTAATAGGCCTGGATTTCGTCGGGACTGGCGCTGACGCCTGCGACTTGCTTGGGCCCCATTCGAGCAATCTTGAGCACCCGCTGCTCGGGGATCATGTAGCGGTCGCGATTGGCCGTGTAATATTGCTGCAGCTGCGCGTCCGTCGGCTTGAAGGCGCTCGCGAAAGCCGCGACGGGAATGAACGCGACTTGCCCGGCACGTTCTTCCAGCAGCATCGAGGCATAAGGCCGCGCCACGCCGACCGGCACGCGCGCATTCGTTACTGCGGGAACGACCATCAATCGCTGCAGCAGGCTTCCGGAAATGAAGTCGCGGACTTCCTCGTCGGTGAGGTGCTGTCGTTGCAGGAACGTCTGGTAGGCGTCATTGCTGACCTGCCCGTTCAGCCCCTTCACGCCGGGAATGTTGGCGATTTCGGCATCCACCAGCCGTTTCGAAAGAACGATTCCGTTCTTGTGAGCGAACGCCTGCAGGGCGCGCTGCTCGATCAGTTCCTGGAGGAGCGGATCGAAGTCGCCGGCAATTGCCGAATAGCCCGCTTCGGGATTTTGCTGCCGGACTTGCGCCAGCCGACGCTGCATCGCGGTGCTGAGATCACGGTCGGTGACCTTCATCGACCCGGCGCTGGCAAGCGTGTCGCTGCTCAGGCCGCCGTTGCCCAGGCTCAGGCTCTGAATGCCACCGGCGCCGAAGCCGATGACGATAAGCAGGCCGATAAGGGCGATGACGCTTGTGCCGATCGTCGACTTGGACATGCGGCGGAACGTGCTGAGCATGGGATGTTCGCAACTCTTGGTAAGGAGGTCGGTGAAGCGTCGCTTTAGGCACCAGCGCTTGCACCTTCAAGCGCAGCGCGGCTAGGCGCATCGCGAACGCAAAGGGGTACCATTCGTGACTCGACGCAAGCTGGTTGTCGGCAACTGGAAAATGCACGGCATTTCTGCCGATCTTCCGCAACTCAAGGCGATTGCCGAAGCGGCCGGGCGCAATCCCGGTGTCGATGTCGCCGTCTGCGTTCCCGCGACCCTGATCGAGCGGGCCGTGCGCGCAGTGCCGGGTTTCGCGATCGGGGCGGAAGATGTCCATTTCGCTCCCAAAGGGGCGCACACCGGCTGCATTTCGACGGCCATGGTCGCGGACGCCGGTGCAAGCCTGGTCATCGTGGGACATTCCGAGCGCCGCCAGGCGCAGCACGAAACCGACGAGGAGGTCCGTTCGAAGGCCGAAGCGGCCCTTGGTGCCGGGTTGCTGGCCATCCTGTGCGTCGGCGAGACGCTCCTCGTCCGTGAAGGCGGCGATGCCGTCGCGACCGTGCTTCGGCAGCTCGATTCGTCGCTTCCCCGGGACGGGGATATCGGCCGGCTTGCGATCGCCTACGAGCCCGTTTGGGCGATCGGCACCGGCCGTACTGCGACGATCGATGATATCGCCGAGATGCACGCGGCAATTCGCAAGCATCTCGGCGACACGTACGGAGATGCGGCTGAGCCCGTGCGCATACTCTATGGCGGGTCGGTGAAGCCGAACAATGCCGCCGAGATTTTTGCCGTCATGGACGTCGATGGCGCCCTTGTCGGCGGCGCCAGCCTCACGGCGGCCGATTTCATCCCCATCGTCGAGGCGGCTGCATCATTGAAAGCGTGACGCGGGCTCGCTAAGTCGCCGCCGCACCCAAGAAAGTCCTTCGATGTTCACCTTCCTATTGATCGTCCAGACCATTATCGCCGCGTCGCTCGTCGGCGTGATCCTGATGCAGCGCTCCGAAGGCGGCGGGCTGGGCGTCGGCGGAAGCTCGTCCGGTTTCATGACCGCGCGCGGTGCAGCGGATTTCCTGACCCGCTCGACGGCAGTGCTTGCGACGGCGTTCATCGTGCTTGCAATCGCGCTTGCCGCAATCGCCGGCGTCAGCCGCAAGCCGACCACGATCGACACCTCGCTCGTGAACACGGTCGCGCCCGCAACTCCGGCCGCGACCAATTCCGCGGTTCCGGTGGAAGGGCAGGGCGACCAGGCGCAGAACACGGCCAATTCGAACCAGTCGGCACCCGCCGTTCCGCTCGCCCGGTAAAATTTATTTTCGCTGACGGCTTGCCCAAGCGGGCAATCGGTCACTAAGCCGCAAGCCCCATGGCGCGGTTCATTTTTGTCACCGGCGGCGTGGTGTCTTCCCTCGGAAAAGGCCTGCTTTCCGCTTCACTCGGAGCCCTTCTCCAGGCACGCGGGTACACGGTCCGAATCCGGAAATTCGACCCCTATCTCAACGTCGATCCCGGGACGATGTCACCCTACCAGCACGGCGAGGTCTTCGTCACCGACGACGGGGCGGAAACGGATCTCGACCTTGGTCATTACGAGCGCTTCACCGGCGTCTCGGCGCGCCAGAGCGACAATGTCACCACCGGCCGCATCTACCGCGACATCATCGCTCGCGAGCGGCGCGGCGACTATCTCGGCGCGACCGTCCAGGTCATCCCCCACGTCACCAACGCCATCAAGGAATTCGCTCTCGCCGCCGTCGAAAGCTGCGACTTCGTCATCTGCGAAATCGGCGGCACGGTGGGAGACATCGAAAGCCTGCCGTTCATCGAGGCAATCCGGCAGTTGCGCAACGATTTGGGACGAGACCAGACCGTCAGCGTCCACACCACGCTCGTGCCCTGGATCAAGGCCGCCGGCGAGCTGAAGACGAAGCCTACGCAGCATAGCGTTCGCGAGCTCTCCAGCCTCGGCGTCCAGCCGGACGTCCTGCTTTGCCGGACCGAGATGGACCTGCCGGACGGAGAGCGCGAGAAGATCGCCTTGTTCTGCAACGTTCCCAAGTCGGCCGTGATCCCGGCTCTGGACGCCCGCTCCATTTACGACGTTCCGCTGCAGTATCATGCGGCGGGTCTCGACGGCGAAGTGCTGCGCGCATTCGGGATCACCGACGCGCCCGAGCCGGAGCTCGACCGCTGGCGCGACATCATGGACAGGGTCGACAATTACGAGGGCGAAGTGACGATCGGTGTGGTCGGCAAATATGTCGGCCTTCCGGATGCCTACAAGAGCCTCAACGAGGCGCTGGTTCACGGCGGGCTCGCCAATCGCGCCAAGGTAAACATCCGCTGGCTGGATGCGGAAATGTTCGGTCACGACGACGCCGATCTCGCCGGCGAGCTCGAGCCGCTCCACGCGATCCTGGTTCCCGGCGGATTCGGCGAGCGCGGAAGCGAGGGCAAGATCGCCGCAGTCAAGTTCGCGCGCGAGCGCGAGATACCGTTCTTCGGAATTTGCCTGGGAATGCAGATGGCCTGCGTCGAGGGTGTCCGCTCGGCCGGAGTCGCCGACGCATCGAGCACCGAGTTCGGATCGACCGGCGAGCCCGTCATCGGCCTCATCACCGAATGGATGGGCCCGGAAGGCTTGCAGGAGCGGGGCGCCGACAGTGATATGGGCGGCACGATGCGGCTTGGCGCCTATGAGGCCGAACTCGGCGGGAACAGCAAGGTCGCGGCGATCTACGGGGCGACCCGGATAAGCGAACGGCACCGCCACCGGTACGAGGTCAACACGCACTACATGCCGCTGCTCGAAAAGAGCGGCCTCATCTTTTCGGGAATGTCGCCGGATGGCCGCCTTCCGGAGATTATTGAGCGCGCCGATCATCCGTGGTTCGTCGGCGTACAGTTCCATCCGGAGCTGAAAAGCCGGCCATTCGACCCCCATCCCCTGTTCGCAAGCTTCATTGAAGCCGCACTTCGTCAAAGCCGGCTCGTCTGACCGCAATTCGGAACGGAACCAGCGCCGTTCCTGAACGGTTACGCTTTCGTTCCGAATCGAAATTACAGGGGACCGTACATGCTTCTGACCATCGCTATTATCCTTATCATCCTGTGGGCGCTCGGCTTCTTCGCGTTCCACGTCGCGGGCGGGCTCATCCACATCCTGCTCATCATCGGAATCATCGTCCTCATCTGGAATTTCGTCGCCGGCCGCACCTGAGGCGCGCCCGTTTCATCGCTGCCGTTGCGGGTCGTTTGAACCGCTCCTAGATGGTGGCCATGACAAACAGCATTTCGACGCGCCTGGCGGTGCTCGGGTCGGGTCCGGCCGGTTACACGGCCGCGATCTACGCCGCCCGCGCTGGCCTGCAGCCCATCCTGATCCAGGGAATGACCCCCGGCGGGCAACTCACGACGACCACGGACGTCGAGAACTATCCCGGTTTCCGCGATGTCATCCAGGGCCCCTGGCTGATGGAGGAGATGCAGGCGCAGGCGGAGCACGTCGGGACGAAGATCGTCTGGGACCACATAGCCTCGGTCGACTTGTCTCGCCGTCCGTTCCTGCTGACTGGCGATAGCGGAAGCGAATACCATGCCGATGCGCTGGTCATCGCGACCGGAGCGCAGGCCAAATATCTCGGGCTGCCGTCGGAAGAGCATTTGAAGGGGCGCGGCGTATCCGCCTGCGCGACGTGCGACGGCTTTTTCTATCGCGGCAAGAAGGTGGCGGTCATCGGCGGCGGCAATACCGCGGTCGAAGAAGCGCTTTACCTGACCAATCACAGCCATGACGTCACTCTCGTTCACCGCCGCGATTCGCTGCGCGCCGAGAAGATCCTGCAGGACCGGCTGTTCGCGAACGAGAAGATCAAGGTGATCTGGGACAGCGAAGTGGCTGAGTTCGTCGCCGGCGGCGATCCCGAAGCGCTGGTCGGTCTGGACCTCAAGAACAAGCTGACCGGCGAAGTCACCAGGCTAGACGTCGAGGGCGCGTTCGTCGCCATCGGCCATAAGCCCGCGACCGAGCTGTTCGAGGGAAAGCTCCAGCTCAACTCGGACGGCTACATCAAGGTCGCGCCGGGGACGACGAAAACGAGCATCGAGGGTGTCTTCGCCTGCGGTGACGTCATGGACAAGATCTACCGCCAGGCGGTGACCGCCGCCGGAACCGGCTGCATGGCCGCCCTGGACGCCGAGAAATATCTCGCCGCGCAAGAATATGAGGCGCTTGCCGCCGAGTAAATCGGCCGAAGCGCACCTGATATGACGACCGCCCGCGAAAAGAGCTTCCGCGGACGCGGCCGTCAGAAGTAAGCGATCGCCAGTGCCGCGCCGAATACGACCGCGGTCAGCCCCACGCTGAGCGCCGCACTTCGCAGATTCAAGAGCTTGTCGTCCATGGCCCACCTCCCACTGAACGGAGCGCAAGCTATCACAAAATCACGCTACGCGAAACAAAGTTGCGCCTGCGCCAAGGACTTACGCCCAGATCCTTTGTGGCAACGGGTTTGGAACCGCGCAGCGGACTGTTGCGAGCGGCGTGGTTAACGAAAGAGTAGGAGCTTGCCCTTACTGCCAGCGCCCAGACACAGCGGGGACGGCGCGGCGATGGCCACACAGGGAATTGAGGAAGTCACCGAGAACGCAATCCGGGCGGTCGCCCGCGATTGCGGCTCCCTTTCGATCGAGTGCAGCGACGTCGCCGGATACGTGTCCGGCGTCGCCACCCAAATCAGCGAAAATCTCAAGATGCTCGACCAGCTGGAGGAGGTCACAACTCGCCTTCTCGCGGACCAGGGGCGGGTTTCGGATTCCACCGACGAGGCGCGGCTTCTTGCCGAACAGGCCAAGGCGAAGCTCGACGGCGGCCGTGAAGCCATCGAGAACACGATTGGCGGCTTCAAAGGCCTGACGGAGCTCGTCGTTCAGCTCGGCGAGCGCATGGCGGGCTTCGCGTCGGCGATGGCGCAGGTGCAGACCGTGTCTTCGACGATCGAGGCGATTGCCCGAAAGACCAATATGCTCGCGCTCAACGCCACGATCGAGGCGGCGAGGGCAGGGGACGCAGGCCGCAGCTTCGCGGTCGTTGCCGCCGAGGTGAAGAAGCTCGCCCACGATACGCGCGCAGCCACCAGCCAGATCGCCGAGACCATTGGCGAACTCACCCGTGAGGCGGGCGCCGTGACGTCGGAAATCAAGACCGGAGTCGACCGCAGCCGCGAGGCGCAGAAGGGCTTCGGGCAAATCAGCGACACGGTTCGCGAGGTCAGCGAAATCGTCGGGATGGTCGATCGCCAGACCGAGGGCATCGCGCATTCCACCAGCATGATCCAGACCAGCGTCGACCGCGTGAAGGCGGGGCTAACCGATTTTGCCGGCGACGCGCGCGACAATGGCCAGGAGCTGGTCTCGGCCAAGGAGCGGCTGAACCACCTCGAGCTCTTGTCGAACACGATGCTCGACACGCTCGCCAATTCCGGCGCGGAAATCGACGACACGCCGTTCATCCTCAAGGCGCAGGAGGCGATGCGTGCGATCAAGAGCGAGGTCGAGCGCGGAATTGCGTCCGGCGAAATCAGCGAAAGCGACGTTTTCGATCGCAACTATCGGCAGATCGAAGGCAGCAACCCGGCCCAGTACGACAATGGCTTCTGCGATTTCGCCGACAAATATATTCGCCCCATTCTCGACCGCTTCAAGTCCAACGACCCGCGCATCATCGGTTCGGCAATCACCGACGTGAACGGTTACCTGCCGACGCACTTGTCGGAGCGATGCCAGAAGCCCGGGCCGGACCCGGTGTGGAACGATGCGCATTGCCGAAACAAGCGCATTTTCATGGACGAGACGACGCGCAACGCCATCAATTCGAACAAGCCGGCAATGCTCGCGACTTACCGAATGGAGCTTGGCGATAAATACATTCCGGTGAAGAACGTATTCGTCCCTCTATGGGTAAATGGCCGCCGCTGGGGCAATTTCGAGTTGGCTTACAGGGACGAATAGACGCGCGGCGTCCGCTTTGGGTGAAAGGCGGGCATACGGAACTCTGCCTGAGTTCCACTTTGGCGAGGTGCAGGCGCGGTCAGCCGAACTCGGGTTCCGGGGCGCCGACCGTCTCGCGCCGTGCTGCGAAGTAAAGTCCACTCCCAACGACCAGTAAAACGACCAGCAGGAGAAAAGCGGTCGAAGGCGCCTGAACGATCGTGAAGGCCGCGAACAGTGTGCCCGTCGCGATCACCGGCCACCAGAAAGCCGCCAGCTCGCCGTTGTGCCCATGATCGGACCGACGCATCAGGACTACGAACGCCGCGATCACAACCAGTGTAACGCACTGCGCGCCGAGGGAAGTCACCGAGGCAAGGAAGGCGAATGCCCCGCTTGCCAGCATCACCCCGACAATGGTCGAGAATAGTACGACTGAACGGTCCGGCGTTTGATAGCGCGGAGACAAATGGGCGAAGGTTGCGGGCAGCAATCCTCTGTCCGCCATTCCATATGCTACCCGTGCGCCTGCAATGTAGAAATTGAGCGCATTCGTGGCGACGGAGAAGATCGCCGCCAGGCTCAGAATGAGGGCTCCATCCTCGCCCAAGACCGCCTGCGCTGCCGCTGCGAGCGGTGTCGCGTTACCATCGCTTTGCGGGGCGCCCGCCGCGATAAAGGCCCACTGCACCGCCATGTAGAATGCGATGATCAAGGCCAGCGAGCCGAGCATTGTGATCGGCAGGTCGCGCCGGGGATCCTTGAATTCGCCTGCGGAATAGCTGGCACTGCTGGCCCCGGAAAAGGCGAAGAAAACGATCAAGGCGACACGTTTGAAGGAGCCGAATTCCGGCAAAGCGAATGACGTGGCGATCCCGCCCGAAGCATAGGCGAAGGCGCACAGGATCAGGATTGGCGAAAGCTTCAAGGCGGTTCCTACGGCAAGACCGCCGACGCAGTTCGTCATGCCGGAGATGGTGATCCAGGTGAGTGCGACGAGCAGGAAGGCCAGAGCGACCCCACGCATGATCGGGTCGCCAAAGACGGGGAATATCACGGCCAGGTAGGAAACCAGCACATAGAGTGTCGCAGCGCGCCCTGCCGCCATTGCCAGCAGCAAGATCCATCCGGCCTGGAACCCGGTAAATGGCCCAAACGCGGCCTGGATCCATAACTGCGGACCGCCCGAAAGGCAGAACATGTTGGACAGGCGCGCCGAGATTAGCGTCCCGCAGGCGAACAGCAGTCCGAAAATCAGGAACAGCCACGGCGCGAACGTTCCGGCCTCTGCATGGAGCAGCGCAGGCAGGGCAAATATCCCGGCGCCGATCATCCCGTTTACGCTCATCAACACCGCGCCGGCCTTGCCGACGACGCGCGGCGGTCTACTCGCATTCTGCGCACACTGTCGCACTAGCTACTGGGGACAGTCACGGCTGCGGTCGCCGGCCGGGACGACGCGACCAGGTTGGTCAGGACGGCGCATAGAATGGCTCCAGCCGCGAGCACCAGGAAGGCTGGAGTCGAACTCGCCGCCACTCGCATCGCGGATCACGCCGACCAGCTCCGGTCCGAAATAGCCGCCCAGATTGCCGATCGAATTGATGACTGCGATTCCGGCGGCCGCCGCAGCTCCGGAGAGGAACGAAGTCGGAATCGACCAGAAGACGGAAAACCAGCTCAAGCTTCCTGCGGACGTCATTGCGAGACCGATGAGCGACAGTGCCGGATTGTGGCTTTCGAGCGCGAGCATTGTCAGGCCCGCCGCCGCAAGAGCTGCCGCAGCTGTGGCGTGCCAGCGCCTCTCGCTCGTGCGGTCCGAATGGCGCCCCCACATCACCATCGCGATTGCAGCAATGGCCCAGGGAATCGCCAGGATCAGCCCGACGTGAATGTAATCGCCGCTTCGGACTCCGAGCTCCTCGACGATTGTCGGAGCCCAGAACGTCGTCGCATAACCGCCCGCGTTGAGCGCGAGCTCGGCAATCGCGAGCGTCCAGATGCGAACATCGAGGAAAATATCCAGGGCATTGTGGCGCAGCCCCTCGCGATCCTTGGCGAGCTCGTCAGCGCGCAAATGGTCCTCGATCGTCTCGCGCTCGGTCGCAGTGAGCCAGCGCGCTGCTGCGGGGTTGTCCGGTAACATCGCGAACACAAGAAAGCCGAGGAGCACGGACGGAAGGCCTTCGACCACGAACAGCCATTGCCACCCGCTCCACCCGCCGGCGCCGTTGAAGAGCTCCAGAAGGCCTCCCGACAAGGGCGATCCGATCACTCCCGAGAGCGGAACGGCAGTCATGAAAAGAGCGACTATCTGGGCTCGCCGCCGATCCGGAAACCAGAACGTCAGGTAAAGGATCACGCCCGGGTACAGGCCTGCTTCCGCTACTCCGAGCAAGAATCGAAGAAGATACAGCGAAAATTGCGCATCGGTTAAGCCGAAGGAAGCCGACAGCGGGCCCCAAGGTAGCTTCCCGATGAAAGCGAAGCTCGCAGACAGAAGGCCCCAGGTGATCATGATTCGAGCAATCCACAGCCTCGCTCCCACTTTTCGCAGCATGAGGTTGCTGGGAACTTCGAACAGGAAGTAGCCGAGGAAGAATATGCCGGCACCCAGTCCGTAGACCGCATCGCTGAATTGCAGGTCTCCGGCCATTTGGAGCTTTGCGAAACCGACGTTGACGCGGTCGAGGAAGGCAAGAAGGTACGCTGCGAACAGAAGCGGGACCAACCGCCAGGCCACCTTCCTGAAAGTCGCAGTCTCGACAGCCTGCTGCTGGCTCGCCCCTTTCACCTGCTCCCCCCTTCAGGCCGGGCAGTTTCCAGTCGAGGGTGCAACTAGAGGCCCAGCCATGAGAGCATCCCACGGGAGGTGGCAAGTCCTACTGCGTTAGTCGTCAGAAAGAAGGATACGGCGGTCAAGACCGTGGCTGCGGTTGCGGCCGCTGGCCTGATCAGCCTCTCTCCGTTCCGGCTTGAGTCCTCTTGCGTTTCTTTTGTGTGGGACCTGGCCGCGTGACCCGTGGTGGCGAACATACGCGTTCTCCCTGCGTGGTTGGCGCCGAGCAGCGCTCATGACCACACATTCGCAGTTTCCTTCGGGAAACTCCCGATGGAGAGGTGATGTTTTTCTGATGTCGGCCGCCGAAATCGGAGGGTTCGAGGCCAGAAATCCGAACGCGTGGTGCGGACACTATTGCGTCACGACACCCAGGCTTTTCGGCACTTTTCCTCAAAGGCCGCTTTGGTGTTCCGCCATCGATAAAGTTCCGGGAAGGCGTCGAGCAGTGCCATCCAGTCCCGGAACGAATAGCGAGGGCTGTTCTCCAGCGCGTCGGTTATTGCCGCGCGTGCTTCGTTGAGCCGGTCGGCGAGTACAAGCGCCGTAGCCAAAACGACGTGCGACAAGTGGTAGTTCGGATTGCGATCGATAGCCTCCAGGTATGCTTCGGTCGCGTCGTCGAGCCTGCCGATCGCCAGGAAACAGCTTCCGCGATACTGGGCCCAGATCGGGTAGCGCGGATGGTGTGGGGCGCGCTTTTCTGCAGTCCGGATCATGTCGATTCCTGCCTGGTCCCCGCCTCTTACCCCCACGTGGAACCCCAGCACTGCTAGCGCGTGCGGATTGTTCGGATTCCGTCGAAGCGAACGGGTGAGGAATCGAACGGCCTTTTCATTCTCCCTCATCATGAAGGCCACTATTCCTGCCGAAGCTTCAACGTCCGCGTCACGTGGAGCGATGTTGAGGGCGATCTTGATGTGTGACCTCGCGGCGGCGAAGTCGTCTGAAGGCGCGTCAGTCCAGGCGCTAACGACGTTTTGCGCCAGTTGTACTGCGAGCGAAGCATGTGCGTAGGGATCTTGGGGATCGCGCTCGATCAGGTCCTTCAGGTGGTCGACGATCTCGTGCGCGCGTTGCTCACAGTAGACGGAACGCAGCATCTCGGTCGACTGGATGATTGCGCGAGCATGGTCGTCGGGCTGATGCCGAGTATGTGCCAACGATGCTTCGGCTATCTGGATTTCGGATACGACAGGTACCGAAAGATCCAAAACGAAGTCGTCCAAGTTCGACTTGAAGACGTCAGCTATCTCGCTGAGCTTCCATGACAACAGGTGAACATTGGCGAACGCGTCGGCGAGTTCCACTCGCAGCGTCAGCACGTCTCCATGGCGCGAGAGCGAGCCGGAGATAACGTAGTGGACATTCAGCAGGCGGCCGACCTGCTTGATGTCCAGCTCCCTGGGGATGTCCGTCATGTGGCCGGCATAGGCGGCTACCCGTAGATGCGGTGTGCGGGACAGCATCTCCACCAGGTCACGACCTATCGCTTCGGCAAGACGTTCTTCGGCCGGCCCGCCTTCGGCTCGTAGAGGAATAACAGCGACTGAATAGCTCGGTGCGACTTCTGACGTGGGCACGCCGCCTTCAGCGCCGGTTCGAGTCCGGAAGCCTTGGGCGGGCTGCACTAATCGATATCCGCGCTTGGCGACGGTCTCGATGTATTTTTCTGTCGAATCGGCGGCTTTGAAAGCCTTTCGCAACTGGGAAACGGCGCGCGTAAGACTCTCGTCACCGCCGAATCGGCTCGCCCAATGACGCTCGATCAGCTCTGCGCGGGTCACGACGCTGCCCTGATGTTCGGCCAGTGTGCACAGGACGTCCATGATCCGCGGTTCGACGACGAAGCGATCGTCGCCGCGTTTGAGCAGGTTTCGGGAAGGGTAGACCTGGAATGCTCCGATCCGGCAGGCGACGTTTTCCACGGGGTCGCGAAGCCTCGACGTCTTCTCCTTCGTTGGGAGACGCGGAGGGACGCCGTTCGACACCCTGCAAGTTTAACCTTCGGCAAACGTGAGGGCAAATGGGCGTGAACCTCCATTTCCCACGCGGCTGCGGAAGGGCCTTGGTGAATGCGCACGGAGCTGAGCGCTCATGTCCGCAATCGGTCCAAAGCCGACGGCCAACAGCGGGAGAATCAACCGTCGAGGCGGTCCCGCGCTGCGGCTCTTGCCTCGAGAAGGTCGAAGAGTCCGCGGTTCTGGAGAAGCATCTGCTCGCCGCCGAAACCCAGTGCTCGTTCGCTCGCCGGCGAATCGCACTCGGAATCGATGATGGCGACAATCGACGCCTCGTCGGGAAGCGACGGGGCAGGGGTCTCGATTCCGGCTCGCGACGCTGCGCGGTCGAGCAGCCGCCGGATCGGCCACCAGTCGGATACCAGAGCAGTTGCCGCCCCCAGCGCACACCCTCGCCGTTCCGACTTGGCGAGAATTTCAAGCGCATGGCGCTGTGCAATGAGCGTCGATTCAGTTTCTCCCGCGCCGGGCGTGCTGGGGATCGGCCCCACGGCAGCGGTCAGGCGGGCAAGATACAAGCGCTCACGCTCGAACGCATCCGCGGCCCGACCGAGCCATGCCTGCGCCGAGCTGGTGGGCGCGCGTTCGAGCGCCTGCTCAACCAGGCCGGGATGGTTGCCGTGGACGTTGCACAGCAGGTGGACGGCATCGGCAAGGTCGCGCGGCGCGCTGCGCTCGCTCGATTCGACCAGCAGCGCCAGGTGCGGATGACGAGCGCACCCGCCCTCGCCCACGCGGGCGAGATGGGCCTCGGCAGCACTGATCGCTGCGCGGTCCACAAAGCGGTTGATCGCCATCGCCATCCTTCCTCCCATCCGGTGCTTCGAACGGGTCTAGGGCTTGGCCGTAACGCAACCGCGTAAAGACGAGGTTTATTGGCGGTTAGGGAATCGGTGAGGGAGGTTAAGATGGAGTCCGCGACGCCGCGACTTATCCACAGGTCGATGCACCGTTTCGTGCACAAATTTGTTGCTCGCACATTCGATTGTGACTCGACTCGAGCCGCAACTGTTCTATGATTATTTCGTGCTTGGGACCTTCGGGTCTCAAACATGGGAACCCCGCCGGGTCAAACCGGCGGGGTTTACCGCATCTGGGGCCCGCGAACGGTCGGCAGCTTCAGGACTGCTCAGGCGGCGAGCCGCTCTTCCTCTTTATCTGCATCCTCGGCCAAGTCCTCGCCCTCACCGCCGATTGCATGCGCGCTCGGCTGGGGAGCGCGGCGTGCCGGGAACCACCGCCGCGACAGTGCGACGATTGCTCCAAGCGCGAGATACGCGCCCAGCAGCGCCAGCGGATTCCAAAGGATCAGCGCCGCGAACGGCACTCGCAGCCAATTGGCGTTGATCCCGAGGTCCTCACCGATTGCCTCGAACACCCCAAGAAAGGTATCGTTGCGCATCGGAAGCGCGGTCCGCTCCGCCGTCGTTCCGGCTTGCGCTCCGTCCTGGGTCTGCACTGAGGTGGCGGTGGACATTCGAAATCTCCTGTTGGCGTTCTCGCCGTATTCAAAGCAAGCGCCATGCCAAAATGATGAAATCCAACCGTATCAGCGGGTTGGAAGAATTCACGGCCGTCCTTCAGCGGACGCATGGCGCGCCCATGCCCGACAGTTGGGAATTTGCACCGCGTGCTGCAAGTGCGATATTGCGGTGCAGCATTGAAGAAGGAGCAGAGCCGATGATTCGGACGATGCTGAAGTCGAAGATCCACCGTGCGACCGTTACCCAGGCGGACCTGCATTACGTCGGCTCGATTGCGATCGATCGCACGTTGATGGAGGCTGCGGACCTCCTCGAAGGCGAGCAGGTGGTCATCGCCGACATCAGCAACGGGGCACGCCTGGAAACCTATGTCATCCCGGCACCCGCCGGAAGCGGAACGATCGGGATCAACGGCGCTGCGGCTCATCTCGTCGGGAAGGGCGATCTCGTCATCATCATGAGCTATGCGATGGTTGAGGACGAAGAGGCGCGAACGCTGACGCCCAGGGTCGTCCACGTCGACGACGGCAACCGAATCGTCGCGCGCGGCGACGATGCCGCCGAGCCCGCTCCAGGCGCGAAGGACCAGGTGCGCGCAGTCCCCCTCGGCTAGGGGCGTTACTGGGCAGGAACAGATGGTGGCGCCGCCGGCGGAGCTCGCTAAAGGTCAACCGACGACACCGGGGCCCGCATTATGCTGCGGTCGTTAGTGGAGGGTGAGCGGAGTTGGTTAATCCGCGGCGACCCGCCACGATTTCACTGCTTGAGCTTGTAGCCGGTCCGGAAAATCCACACGATTGCTGCCAGGCAGATAGCGATGATGCCCACCATCATGGCAACGCTCGACCAGATCGGTACGTCCGCGACCGAGTAGAAGGTCCAGCGAAAGCCGCTGATCAGATACACCACCGGATTGAAAAGCGTCACCGTCCGCCACGGCTCGGCGAGCGCATTGACCGAATAAAAGGCGCCGCCGAGAAAGGTCAGAGGCGTCACCACAAGCATGGGGACGATCTGCAGCTGCTCGAAATTCTGCGCCCACACGCCGATGACGAAGCCCATCAGGCAAAAGGCTGTGCAGATGGCGACCAGGAAGATGATCATCAGTAGTGGGTGATCGAGCTCGACGTGGACGAACAGCGTCGCCGTCGCCAACGTGATGAGCGCCAGGATCAGAGATTTCGTGACGGCTGCACCGACGTAGGCGAGCACGGCCTCGAGGCTCGATATGGGGGCCGAGAGAAGCTCGTAGATCGTGCCGGTGAATTTCGGGAAATAGATGCCGAAGCTGGCGTTCGAAATCGACTGCATGAAAACGGACAGGAGCGTCAGCCCGGGAACGATGAAGCTCCCGAAGCTTACCCCCTGCATGGCCGACATCCGGCTTCCGATCGCGGATCCGAAGACCAGGAAATAGAGCGCCGTGGTGATGACGGGGGCGACGAGGCTTTGCCACAGCGTGCGGCCCCACCGGGCCATTTCGAAGCGGTAGATCGCATAGACGCCGTTGCCGTTCATGCGCTTCGGCTCCCGGCGTGAATCAGCTCGACGAAGATGTCTTCGAGGCTCGACTGGTGGGTCGACAGATCCTTGTATGCGATCCCGATTTCACCAAGCCGCCGCATCAGCGAGGCGATCCCGGTCCTCTCGGCGTGACTGTCGAACGTGTAGCAAAGGCGGTGGCCCTCGTCCTCCAGCGCGATGTTCCACTCCGCCAGTTCGCTCGGAACCGCATCGAGCGGGTCGGTGAGTATGACGTCGAGCCTCTTCTTGCCGAGCTGCGTCATCAGCGCGGCCTTGTCGTCCACCGCGATCAGCTCGCCGTTGCTGATCACGCCGACCCTGTCCGCAAGCTCCTCGGCTTCCTCGATGTAGTGAGTGGTGAGAATGACCGTCGTTCCGTCGGATCGTAGCTCGCGCACGAGATCCCACATGTCGCGGCGAAGCTCGACATCCACGCCGGCTGTCGGCTCGTCCAGGAACAGAATGTTGGGTTCGTGGCTGAGCGCCTTGGCGATCATGACCCGCCGCTTCATCCCTCCCGAGAGCTGCATCATGATCGTGTCGCGCTTGTCCCACAGCGACAGGCGCTTGAGCAGGTCCTCGATTCGCTGCCGGTCCGGCGGTTTTCCGAACAGCCCGCGCGAGAAATTGACCGTGCTCCGAACGCTCTCGAAAGCTTCGGTGGTCAGCTCCTGCGGGACGAGTCCGATCCGCTCGCGCGCATAGCGGTAGTGCTGCTGCCAGTCGCGGCCGTTGACCAGCACCTCGCCGCCCGTCGGCGTGACGATCCCGCACACGATGTTGATCAGGGTCGTCTTCCCGGCGCCGTTGGGCCCAAGGAGAGCGAAAATCTCCCCCCGCCGGATGTCCAGGTCGACGGCCTTCAGCGCCTCCGTGCCGTTCGCATAGGCCTTTCGCAGCCCCCGGAGCGACAGGATCGGCGCGCCGTCGTAGCTCACTCGATCGGCCCCGGCTCGTGCGGTTCGGAATCGTCGCGGTTCAGCCCGTGACGAAGAAGCATCGGTACGTTCGCCGCCGCGAAGACGAAGGTGAGGGGAATGGCGCCCCACAACTTGAAGCCGATCCAAAAGTCGGTCGAGCTGTTGCGCCACACGGCCTCGTTGAGAACCGCCATGAAGAAAAAGAAGATCGCCCAGTTGCGGGTCAGCTTTCGCCAGCCTCCCTCGTCGAGACCGGGATAGGTGCTTCCAAGCACCCGCTTGAGAAGCGGCTTGCCGGTCATGAGGCCGAAAGCGAGGATCGACGCCACGAGCAGGTAGTAGAGCGTCGGCTTGATCTTGATGAACGCTTCGTTGTGAAACCAGAGGGTGATTCCGCCCATCACCACGACCAGGATGCCCGAGAACCACAGCATCGGCGAAATCCGGCCGAAACGCAGGGCCGAATAGATCATCGCCGCGACCATCGCTGCCATGAACGCGCCCGTGGCGACGAAGATCTTCGCCGCGGCAGGAACGGGCGCCGCGAAGTTGACCAGAAAGAAGACAAGCAGCGGCCCGACGTCGATCAGCAGCTGCGATGCGCTTCCATTTTCTTGTCGGCTGCTCATTCCGGCGGCAGTCCGGCGATCGCGCGTGCAACGGCGCGCGGGTCGAACGGGCGCAGATCGTCGGCGCTCTCACCGACTCCGATCGCGTAGATGGGAAGCCCGAAACGCTCGGCTGCAGCGACGAGGACTCCGCCGCGGGCGGTCCCGTCGAGCTTCGTCATCACCAGTCCGGTCACGTTCGCCGTTTCGCGGAAGACCTCGACCTGCGAAAGGGCATTCTGCCCGGTGGTCGCATCGAGCACGAGGATGACGTCGTGCGGCGCCTCGGGGTTGAGCCGCCCGAGAACGCGCCGGATCTTCGACAGTTCGTCCATCAGGTGGCGCTTGTTCTGCATCCGTCCGGCGGTATCGACGACCAGCACGTCGATTCCCTGCGCAGTGGCCTGCTTCACTCCGTCGAAGACCAGGCCCGCTGGATCGGCGCCTTCCTTGCCGGAAATGACGGGGGCGCCGATGCGCTCGCCCCAGATCTGCAACTGCTCGATGGCCGCGGCCCGGAACGTGTCGCCGGCGCACAGCAAAACGCCGTAATCCTGCTCCTGAAGCCAGTGGCCAAGCTTGCCGATGGTCGTCGTCTTCCCGGACCCGTTCACGCCGATCACCAGAATGACGTGCGGGCGCGGAAAGCCCCATATTTGCAGCGGCTTGGCGACGGGAGCCAAGATCTTTTCTATTTCTTCGGCAAGGATCGTTCGAAGGCCGCGCTCATCGAGCTTGTCGAATTTCTGACGAGCGATCGCAGTGCGGATTCGCTGGGCCGCTTCGGGCCCGATGTCCGAGGCGATGAGCGCTTCCTCGATGTCGTCCAGCGTGGCGGTATCGAGGGCCGCGCGGCTGGTCAGGCCGGTGAGATTGTCGGCGAGCTTGTCGGCGGTCTTGGAAAAGCCACCCCGCAGCCGGTCGAGCCAGCTCATTGCAGCACGCCCTCGAGCCGATTGCCGTCGCGGCCGGTCACGCGTGCAAGCCCGCAGTGGCCGCGCGCCGCACCGGCGACGGCTATGGGGGCGAAAGCGTCGGTGTGGCCAGCTCCCTTGTTCTCGACCAGCACCGGCTGGGTCGAGCCGATCAGGCCGTCGAGCCATTTCGAACGCCGCTCGTCTGCCGCTTTACGTAGCCGCGCGGCACGCGCTTTCACGACCTGGGAGTCGAGCTGGGGCATTCGCGCAGCCGGAGTCTCCGGGCGCGGCGAAAAGGGGAAGACGTGAGCTGCGATCACATCGCAATCGTCCAGCAATCGCATCGAGTTGAGAGCCATTTCCTCAGTTTCGGTGGGAAATCCTGCAATGAGGTCTGCACCGATGGTGGCATCCGGTCGAGCCGCTTTGATCCGCTCGACCGCGGCGACGGCGTCGGCGCGGCTGTGGCGGCGCTTCATTCGCTTGAGGATCATGTCGTCCCCCGCCTGAAGGGAAAGGTGGAAGTGCGGCATCAGCCGAGGCTCGCCCGCGATCAGCTCGAACAATGCTCCGTCGATTTCGATGCTGTCGATCGAGGACAGCCGAAGGCGCTTCAGCCGCGGCTCGGCCGCAAGCAGGCGCTGGCACAAGGTCCCGAGTCCGCCCCGATAATCGGTGACGTCCACGCCGGTGAGGACGATTTCCTTCGCGCCCCGATCGATTTCGGCGGCTACCGAATCGCGGATCCATTCAAAAGCGATCGACTCGCTCGGTCCCCGCGCTTTCCAGATCGAGCAGAAGGTGCAGCGGTGGTCGCACCCGTTCTGTACGGCGACGAAGCTGCGCACTCGCGAGTGCGATCCTGCAGCCACCGTTGACGCTTTGACGCCATTCGCGGCGAAGGCACTGAGCTTGCGGCTGTTTTCGACCACTCGCGCAACTTCCGGCATGTCCTCGAAGGAGCGTCGGTCGAGCTCGGACGCGCAGCCGGTCACCAGGATTCGCGCGTTCGGGCGCCGGCGATGTGCGCGCCGGATCGCCTGGCGCGTCTGGCGAACCGCCTCGTTTGTGACCGAACAGCTGTTGACGACGATCCATTGCTCGCCCGCCGGGACGGCGCGCGCGATCGTTTCCGCCTCGGCGAAGTTGAGCCTGCACCCGAGGCTGACCGTTTCCGCAGTCACGAGACGCACTGTCCCACCGCATCGAGATCGAGGTCGCCCTCGAACACGTGCGTTGCGGCCCCGCGCATTCGAAGCTTCTGGCCGGCTTCCCAGGTGACGGTGACTGTCCCCCCGGGCATGTGAACCGTGACCGGGCTTGTGGCCCGCTTGGTCGCGATGGCCGCGACTGCGGTGGCGCAGGCGCCGGTTCCGCAGGCGAGCGTCAGGCCCGCTCCGCGTTCCCACGAGCGCATGTGAATGCCGTCGTCGCGAACGGCCGCCACGTGCACGTTGACGCGCTGGGGAAAGGCGGGGTCGTTTTCGATTTCCGGTCCGCGGTTGTCGAGGTCGATCTTCTGCGGGTCGTCGACAAAGAAGACGACGTGCGGGTTGCCCACGTTGACGGCAAAGCCGTTTTTCAGCTCGCCCCAGGCAAGCGGAAGCGAGGTCGTGTCCATCGCGTAGGAAATCGGTATTTCGGCCCATCCGAATCGCGGGTCGCGAATCGTCACTTCGACATCGCTGCCCTTCGAACTGCCTTCGATAACGCCTGCGGGTGTTGCGATCGTTTCCGCTCCCGTCAGGGCAACGACGCAGCGCGCGGCATTGCCGCAGGATTCGACCTCACCGCCGTCGTGGTTCCAGATTCGCATGGACACGTCGGCCTCATCCGACTTGCCGACGAGAATAAGCTGGTCGCAGCCGACTCCGCGGTGGCGGTCTGCTATGGCGCGTGCGAGTTCGGGCGTGATCTCCACGCTCTGCTTGCGCGCGTCGACAATGACGAAGTCGTTGCCGAGGCCGTGCATCTTGTGAAAGTGAATTCCCATGCGCGAGCCGGGCATCTAGGGGGCCGGTAAACTCAAGTCCACCAGTCAGAGGCACGAAACGGCAATGCAGCGACCAGCGAACGAAGTGATGCAGTCGGTCATTTTCTCGGCGGTCCTCGATGCCGTCGAGGCGCTGAGGAAGGCGTCGGGCGGACTTCCCAACCAGATGGTCCGCGATCTCCAGAGCATTCACGGCAACGTCACCTTCGCCGATCTTCCCAAGGAGCTCCAGGACGCGATAATCGAAAGCACGCGCGGCGCGTTCACGAAGCTCTTGAAGGAAGGCTATGCGGTGGGCCCGCGCCAGCAGATGCAGCAATCGCGGCCGCTCGACCGGGTGCCCGAGCGCGATCGCCGCGGACCGCGGGGACCCGGTGAGGGCCATCGCCGCGGGGGGCGCCCGCCGAGGGGCGGTGGGCCCGGCAGGGGGCCCGGCGGTGGGTCCGACAAACCGGAGCGGTGGTCCCGACAAGCCGGGCGGTGGACCCAATCGGCCGCGCCGCAAGCCGAAGGGCAAGCCCCGCCTGAGTTGATTTCGCCGGCGTGTGCCGCTACGGCCCCGCCGTCGTTTTCGACAGGACATGACTGGAGCACGTCTCGGGATGAGGAGTGCACGCCGGCCGACGAGGTTTCGTCCGCCGGCGTACTTTGCGTTTTGTCCTCCCGGCAAGCCGGGAGGGGCGGCCGACGAGGTGACGTCCGCCGGCGCAAAATGCGTTGTGCGTTCCTACATGGGTCGCTCCGGCATGTTTGGGAGAAGTGAGTGTTTGACAATCTGAGCGATCGCCTCGGCGGCGTATTCGACAAGCTTCGCGGGCGCGGCGCGCTGAGCGAGGCCGACGTGCGCTCGGCAATGCGCGAAGTCCGCGTTGCCCTTCTCGAGGCCGATGTCGCGCTTCCGGTCGCCCGCGAATTCGTGGACCGGGCGACGGAGAAAGCCGTCGGCCAGGAAGTGCTCCGCTCCGTCACTCCGGGGCAGATGGTCGTCAAGATCGTGCACGACCAGCTGGTCGAGACCCTCGGCTCCGACTCGTCGGAACTCAACGTCGACGTCAGCCCGCCGGCCGTGGTGATGATGGTTGGCCTGCAAGGCTCGGGCAAGACCACCACGACCGCAAAACTTGCCAGGCGGCTGACCGAAAAGAACCGCAAGAAAGTTCTGATGGCGTCGCTCGACGTCGCCCGCCCGGCCGCGCAGGAACAGCTTGCCGTTCTGGGACGCCAGGCGAACGTGGACACTCTCCCGATCGTCGCGGGCCAGCAGCCCGTGGAAATCGCAAAGCGGGCAATACAGGCGGCCAAGCTGCAGGCCTATGACGTCGTCCTTCTGGATACCGCCGGGAGGCTCCACGTAGACGAGCAGTTGATGGCCGAGATGAAGGCCGTCGCGCAGGGCTCCAGCCCGACCGAGACCCTGCTTGTCGTCGACAGCCTGACCGGCCAGGATGCGGTCAATGTCGCCAAGGGCTTTTCGGCCGAGGTCGAGCTTACGGGCGTCATTCTCACGCGTCTCGACGGCGACGCGCGCGGCGGCGCTGCCCTGTCCATGCGGGCGGTCACCGGCAAGCCGATCAAATTCGCCGGCGTGGGCGAAGGGCTCGACGCGCTCGAGGCCTTTCACCCCGAGAGGATCGCGGGGCGAATTCTCGGCATGGGCGACGTCGTCAGCCTGGTCGAAAAAGCCGCGGAGACCATCCAGGTCGAGGAAGCGGAGAAGCTCGCGGCCAAAATGGCCAAGGGCAAGTTCGATCTGGACGACCTGCGTGCGCAGATCGGACAGATGCAGCGGATGGGCGGCATCGGCGCCCTCGCCAGCATGCTCCCGGGCATGAAGGGCATGAAGGAGGCCGTGAACAAGGCTCAGGACAGCAAGGCGTTGGTGCACCTCGAAGCCATGATGAGCTCGATGACCGCCAAGGAGCGGTCGAAGCCCGACATCATCAACGCCAAGCGCAAGATCCGCATCGCAAAAGGCAGCGGCACGACCGTTCAGGAAGTGAACAAGCTGCTCAAGATGCACAAGGAAATGTCCACTGCGATGAAAAAGCTCAGGAAGATGGGCGGGCTCGGCAAGCTTGCCGCCATGTTCGGCGGCGGCGGGCTTGGCGGTGCCGGCGGAGCGGGCGGACTGCCCGACCTTGGCGGGGGAGGCGGTGCCGGCGCTCTCCCCGGGCTTGGCAGCGGTTCGCCGTTCAACTTGCCCCCCGGTTTCGACAAATTCTCGAAAAAATAGACGAACGCACTGAAAGGAAACACGTATGTCTCTCTCAATTCGCCTTTCGCGAGGCGGCGCAAAGAAACGGCCTTATTACCGCATCGTCGTCGCCGACAGCCGCAGCCCGCGCGACGGACGCTTCATCGAAAAGGTCGGCACCTATAACCCGCTGCTGGCGAAGGATTCGCCCGACCGGGTGAAGATGGACACTGATCGCATCAAGCATTGGCTGAGCGTCGGGGCGCAGCCTTCGGACCGCGTGCTTCGCTTCCTCGACGCGGCAGGCGTCAAGGAGCGGCCGGCCCGCAATAACCCGCAAAAGGCCGAGCCGGGCGAGAAGGCGAAGGAGCGCGCGGAAGCACGTGAAGCCAAGGCAGCCGAAGCGGCCGAAGCAGCCGCTGCTCCCGCTGAGGAGCCGGTAGCCGAAGAAGCTGCCGCTGAAGAAGCGTCGGCCGAAGAGGCTGCTGCCAACGAGGCCACGCCGGCCGAGGAAGCCGCCGCCACCGACGGCACGGACAACCTTGGACAATCGGCGAACGAGCCCGCCGAGGGCGCAGCCGAGGATACGCCTGCCGAGGGCGCCGAAAAGTCCGACTCCGACGCGGCGAAGGCCGAAGGCGAGGACAAAACCGCCTCGACCAACGAGCCGCCGAGGGCGCGGCCGAGGACGCGCCTGCCGAGGGTGCCGCAACGGCTCAGGAGGAAGCTGCCGAAACCGCCAACACTCCCGAAGAGAAAGCGGAGTAGTCGGTAACTTGGAGCAAATCGCCCTTGCCGCCGTCGCCGGAGCGCATGGCGTCAAGGGCGAGCTGCGCCTGAAGCTGTTCACCGACAGTGTCGACAACCTCAAGAGGCACGACGAACTCTTCGTTGGCGGCATCAAGCGCAAGCTGGTGAGCGTTCGGGCCGCGTCTGCAGGAGCGGTGGCAAGGGTCGAGGGCATCGAGGACCGGTCGGCAGCGGAAGCCCTGCGCGGCTCGCTGGTCGAGGTCGAACGCTCGTCGCTTCCGCCGCTGGAGGAGGGCGAATATTACCACGCGGACCTGATCGGCCTCGAATGCGTGGACCGCGACGGCGAGGTCGTCGGGCGCGTCATTGCCGTCGAAAATTACGGCGCCGGGGACCTGCTCGAAGTCGAAACCGCCGAATGCAAGACATCGCTGATCCCGTTCCGCCCCGGCATCGCCGAGCAGGAAGGCGACCGCATCGTCCTCGACACGGAGTTTCTCGCCTAGGAAGCTCGTTGGAACTTCGGTGGCGCGTCTTCGCTGCCGAGGCATGGCCTGTTGCAGGACGCTAATCCCATTTGCGGCCCTGATGCTCGCCTCGTGCGGCGGAGGAGGCTCGCAGTCGCCGACGAATCCAGGCGGCTCCACTACTGCGGACAGGTCGAACACAACGGCTTCTGGCGGGAATTCCGCAACTGACGGGAACCGCCAGGGCAATCGCAACACCATGCCCTCCGAGCCGAGCGGATCGATCGAGAAGGAAGGCCGCATCGAAAAGGGCGTCGAATGTCCCGTCCTTCACACGCCGGACGGAGAGATGTGGGCGCTCGCTCTTGGGGACGCAGACTTCGGCCCCGGCGATTACGTCCGCGTGACCGGGAATCTCGCCGATGCGAGCTTCTGTCAGCAGGGGAAGGGCACGATCAAGCCGACTCACATCGACGCCACGAAGCCGCCCGCGCGCGACCGTGATCCGGCCCGCGCCGGAGGAATCGCCGTCACAACCGACTACGTCGTCGGCCAGTGGGTGGCCAAGGGCGGAGATTGCGGGACGCCCGACTTCGCCATCACCACGAATTCCAACGGAATGGCTCTGATCAAGGCGCAGGTGAACGGAAAGTCGCGAACGGGCGCAGTCGATGTCGGCAATTCGCCGGCGTTGCACTGGGGCGCCCCGGTCAAGGCGATGCCGATCGAGACGCGCGGTCCGGATGGTCTTGCGATCATGCCGCCCAGCAGCGGTCCCGAGGTATCGATCGGCGGAGTCCCAATCCGGGGCGACGGCGTCGTTTTCGTGAAATGCAGCTGACGCACCAGCCCTAGCGCAACAGCGGCTCCCGGCTCGCCAGATCGTTCCTGATTGTCGTTGCCGCCACTCCGCCTTCGCCCATCGCATGGCTGATCTGGTCGAGTCCGATGACGACGTCGCCGGCCGCGTAAAGACCGGGGACGCTCGTTCTCTGGTGATCGTCCACAGCGACGCAGCCCTTGTCGCCAAGCTTCGCTCCGACTTCCTCCGCCAGGAGGACGTGCGGATCGCTCCCGAGCGCCGGGTAGACGCTGTCGAAGGCGTGCGTGCCTTGCGCGGTCTCGACCACGATGCAACCGTCGGAGATCGCAACCGCCTGCGCGGGGCCGTCGATGCAGTCGATCGACGCCGTCTCGAGCGTCTTCTGGTCGCGCTCGTCGAGGTCGAGCGCCTTGTCGGGCGCAATCAGGGTCACGTCGTCCGTATAGCCGCGGATGAACAGCGCCTCGGCGACGCCATGATGATCGCTTCCGATCACGCCGATCTTCTTGTCGGTCACTTCATAGCCGTCGCACACCGGGCAATAGCGGATGAGACCTCGCTGCAGCGCCTCGTCGTGAAGCTCCTCGTCCATTGGCGGGCGGCGGTTTCGGGTTCCGGTCGCAAGGAGGACCGTTCGAGTGTCCACCGATCCTTCGCCCCAGGTCGCCCGGAAATGGTCTCCGGCCTTTTCCAGCCGGGTGATGAAACCGTCCTTGATCTTGGCTCCGTAGAGCTGCGCCTGCTCGCGCATGCGCGCAAGCACATCCTTGCCGCTGATCCCGCCTGGAAATCCGGCAAGGTTGTGCGTGCACGGGATGCTTGCTGCGCGGCCTTTGCCGTCGTCGACGACCAGGATCTTGAGATGGAAGCGCGCGAGGTAAATTGCTGCCGTCAGCCCGGCAGGTCCGCCGCCGACGATCAGGCAGTCGAGAGGTTCGTCCATGCGGCGCCCAATGCCGAGACTTTCGTACTGGTTCCGCCCGCCCTAGGGGGGTGCAATGCAGAATCCGCGAGAACTTCAGCTGTCGATCCGCCTGGCCAGGGTTGAGGATTGCGAGGTGCTGACGGCGCTAATGCTTCGTTCAAGCGCCTATCGCGGACGTTATCGGTCGATGATCGTGAATTATCCGGTGACCGAGGAGATGGTTCGGGCGAAGGAAGTGTGGGCCGCCGAGCGCGACGGCGTGATTGTCGGCTTCTATCGGCTCGACGTGGCCAATGCCGATCTCGACCTGATGTTCGTTTCCGACGAGGCGCAGGGAAGTGGCGTCGGCCGCAAGCTGTTCGAGCACATGAAAGCCCTGGCCGCTGCTCAGGGACTTTCCGCGGTGCGAATCGTCGCCCACCCGCCCGCGGCCGATTTCTACCGAAGGATGGGAGCGCTGCACGTCGGGGTGAACAGGGCTGCGAACGATCGGGGATGGGACCGCCCGCTCATGACCCTGCCGGTGTCGGCGTGACTTTTCGCGCTTCGGTACTGACCCTCTACCCCGAAATGTTTCCGGGGCCGCTCGGCATCAGCCTCGCCGGACGAGCGCTTCAAGAGGGCATCTGGTCGCTGGAAACGGTGCAAATCCGGGACTTCGCGGCCGACAAGCACCGGAGCGTCGACGACACGCCGGCCGGCGGTGGGGCAGGGATGGTGCTCAAGCCCGACGTCGTCGCGGCCGCTTTCGACAGCGTCAGCGATGGGCGACCGGCACTGGCGCTGACCCCGCGCGGAAAGCCACTGACGCAGGCGAAAGTCCGCGGGCTCGCAGGCGGGGATGGCGTCATCCTGCTCGCCGGGCGGTTCGAAGGATTCGACGAGCGAATTTTCGAGGCGCGCCCGGTGGAGGAAGTCTCGATCGGCGACTATGTGCTGTCCGGCGGCGAGCTTGGGGCGATGGTGATCCTCGACGCTTGCGTGAGATTGCTTCCCGGGGTAATGGGCGCGGCCTCCAGCGGAGAGGAGGAGAGCTTCAACGAGGGGCTACTCGAATATCCGCACTATACCCGACCTCAAACTTGGGAAGGGCGCACGATCCCCGAAGTGCTGCGGTCGGGGGATCATGCGAAGATCGCGGCGTGGAGGCACGAACGCGCGGTCGAAGATACACGGCTAAGGCGGCCGGACCTGATCGAGCGCCACGGGGGCGCATCGCAGGCACCGCCCTCTGGCGCGCGGCGACGAGATACGAAGGCGACCAAGAGATGAACCTGATCGAGACCCTCGAGCGCGAAGCAATCGACGCTCTGACCGAAAACAAGACCATCCCCGAATTCCGCCCCGGCGATACGCTGAAGGTCGGCGTCAAGGTGGTCGAAGGCGACCGCGCCCGAGTCCAGAATTTCGAAGGCGTGTGCATCGCCCGCTCCAACAAGGGCGTCGGATCGAGCTTCACCGTCCGCAAGATCAGCTTCGGCGAGGGCGTCGAGCGCGTTTTCCCGCTTTATTCGCCGGCCGTCGATTCGATCGAGGTCGTCCGCCGCGGCGCCGTTCGCCGAGCAAAGCTCTATTACCTGCGCGGTCGCACGGGCAAGTCGGCGCGGATCGCCGAGCGCCGGGATATTCGCCGCGAGCTGACCAAGGACGTCAAGCCGGGCGAGGGTGCCCAGGCGGAAGCTCCGGGCGGCGGCAAGGCCGAAGTAAGTAAGTAGTAAAGCCTAAGCCTAAGCCTAAGCCTAAGCCTAAGCTCGGCGGCCTGCCGGTATCCCGCTTCGGTCGACGAGGCGGGTGTACAGGTGCCAGGTCGAATAGCCGAGCCACGGAAGCACCACGGCCAGCCCGATAAAGAGCGGGATCGAGCCTGCGATCAGCAAGGCCGCGACGATCGCTCCCCAGCGGAGCATCGCGCCGGGGTTGTCACGCGCCGCTCTAAGCGACGTGGCGACGGCATCGGCTGCGCTGACGTTGCAGTCGACGAGCATCGGCATCGACACGACGCTGACCGCAAGCACGACGGCTGCGAAGACAAAGCCGATCGCCCCGCCGAGCAGGATTAGCAGCCAACCCTCCGTGGTCGTGAACAGACGCGTCGCGAACTGGCCGATCGAATGCGGCTCGTACCAGACGAAGCTGGACAGCCACGGTGGGCTCCACACGCCCCAAAGCGCGACGTACAGCGCCGACGCCGCAAGCAGCCACAGCGCGAAAATTGCGAACAGCAGGCCGGAGACTGCGGCGATTTCGTCGAAGGCCGGCCGTTTGCGGACGTCGAGGAAATGCGGCCAGTTGGACTCAAGCCCCATCTCTTGCCGGCGAGCCATCTCGTAAAAGCCGACTGCAGCAACGGGCCCCAAAAGCCCCACTCCGGCTGCGATGGGGACGAACAGCGGAAGCAGCGGTCCGCCCAGCATGACCGTCGCGGCCGCTATTCCGATCAGCGGATAAAGCAGGGCGAGGAACAGTATGTCGCCTCGCATCGCCATGAAGTCGCTCCAGCCGGCGCCGAGCGATTCCATGAGATCGCGGGTTCCTACTCGGCGGACCGGGATGTCGGACCTGAGGGACGCCGCCGGCCTTGCGCGCGCGATGCTTCTCGCTGGCATTGCACTCTCCTTGGCTCCAGGGCCGTCCGGCGAGCGGCGCCGGGCGCCTGTCAGCCGAGTGTATAGCAGACGTTCCCGAGTCGCGTCACAGCGCGAGCCGCGACACGGTGAGCGTCGAATCGGGCGCATATTGCGGGCGGGCATTTTGCGGGCGTCCCTCGAGAAGCGGCCTCGCGGTTTCCGGCAATCCTCGCGTCGACCCGACCAGCGTCAATGCGATCGGGCCCTTCCTTGCGGTCGTGAACTGCATCGTCGCGCCGTCGCAGCTCCTGCCGGAGCATTCGATGAAGAAGCGCCCATTCGATCGCCCATCGAACGGCCGGACGAAATCGCCGCTTCCCGCCGACAGGAGCTGCGCGTCCTTCGCCGCGATCAACGTCACGCTCTGGGCGCCGTTCGCCTCGATTCGAAAGGCCACCGTCCGCCCCTTGCTCGAGTGCGTTCGCCCCACGATGCGGAGTTTGGGCGGCTGCAGCCCGGCAATCGCAGCCGCGGGCGTGAGCCAGCGTTGCGCGTCTATGTTCGGCAGCTTGCCGCGACGCCAGCGCGTCTCACCGCCGAAGCCCTTCGGAAGCGGGGCCCCGTCATTCGCGACCGCCCAGTAGGCGCGCTGCTCACCTGTCTCGGTGACGTGCTGGATGGTGAATCGCTGCTGCCGGTCCGCCGAGTAAGCGGGCGCTGCCGCCACGGCTGCCCAGCCGATCAGGGCCAGGGCGACTGCGGCGACTGTTGCCGTCCAGTGGCCGGAAGCGGCGAAAAGGGGCTTGGCTTCGACGAGCCAGGGCATTGCAACAAGCATCGCTAGCGGGGCGAAGATGAAGAATGGCCCGTTCACCATCAGCTGCCCCAGAAGCGCCAGCACCTCCCCGAAGGTCAGCCACAAGGCCAGCGCTGCCGCAATCATCGCCACGCGCTCGGCCCATGGCGCCCAGCGCCGAGCGATGATCCCGATTAGCGCGACGAGCGGCGGGAGCAGGAAGTAGATTACTCCCCCCGGCGCGATGAGCAGCACCGCAACGCCGAGCAGGAGAAAGCCGAGCCAGAGGCTGGCACGCAGCTGCTCGACCGTAAGCCTCCTGCCGAGAATCGCGATGGCGCCGGTCGCGCCGGCGATGCCGCAGCCGTAACTCGCCAGGTGAGTCCACAGCGGATAGGCGCGCCAGAAACTGCCCGCACGAAGCAGCTCCATGAGAGTAAACGCGCCCCACGCGAGGGCGGCGGAAACGAGGATTGCCACGGCCATCAGCGCCAGGCCCCGCCACAAGACGCCGCGGCTGAAGGACGCAATCGCAAAGCCGAGAACCAGCACCGCAAGAAGCACGAAGCCGACCTCCTGGGGCAGCATCACGAGTTGGCGGCCTGCGATATCGGCGAACAACATCGTCGCACCACCTCTGGGCGTGCCCGAAGCAAGCTCGCGAGTGACGGCGAGCGTCTGGTCGCCCATGTGCTGCAGGCTTCGAAGGTCGAGCGCGGCCACCGTGTCGCCGGGGCTGTGATAGCGGGTCTCGTTCCCGATCATCGCGAAGTTGAGAGTCAGCCAGCCCCGCTCGGAGAAGCTGTTCACGTCGGTATAGTTGGGCAGCTGGCGATAAAAGTCCGTCGCCAGCGAGTTCGCGAACGGGCGGTCCACGGCACGCGCGAAGGCACGCACAGGCGGGCCGTTGGGAAGGCTGGTCTCGAACATGGTCACAGGGCCGCTGACCCCGCGGGCCTCCAGGTTGACGAGGCTGTCCACGCGGCGGCTGAGCGGGTCGGCCATGAAGGCGCGCGCGCCGACCAGCCCGAGCTCCTCGCCCTCGTTGAACAGAAGGATTACCGGCCTTCGAAGCCGCTCGTTCTTCAGGACCGCCGCCACTTCCAGAAGGGTCGCCACCCCGACGCCGTCGTCGGCTGCCGCAGGGCCAACAGGCGTGCTGTCGTAATGGGCGTTGAGCAGAAGCGTCTTGCCGGCCGCAGGTCCAAGCGGAACGATAACGTTGCGAACGCGCGCGCAGCTCACGCCGCGCTGCTTGTAGATCTGATTGCAGGCGAACTGGTCGCGAACGATCGGAGTCAGTCCGATTGCGCGAATCTGACCGATCAGCCGCGCTCGGACGGCATCGTCGCCGAAACTGTCGGCGGGGTGCGGCGCCTCGTGCCCGAGGATTAGCGCGAGCCGCGCCTTTGCCCTCACTGCGTTGAAGCGCCCCGAATGGTCTTGATCCGGCCCGCTCGTCCTTGCCGCCGGCGGCTGGATGAGAAACGACGTTGCCGCAAGCCCGGCGACCAGCGCCACCAGAAATGCGCACAGCAGCAGTAGCGGACGCAATGACTCCCCCCTTGGCCCCCGAACCCGTCATAGCCATATCGATTTCAAAGGCCGGGTGCGATAGGCGCTCGTCCCAGGGAGATTCACATGGGCTATCGCGTCGCCGTCGTTGGCGCCACCGGCAATGTCGGTCGGGAAATTCTCAACATCTTGGCCGAGCGCCAATTCCCGATCGACGAGCTTGCGGCCGTCGCTTCGGCGAGTTCGACGGGCGACATCATCGACTTCGGTGACAGCGGCAAGGAATTGCGAGTCCGCAATCTCGAGCATTTCGACTTCGAAGGCTGGGACATGGCGCTGTTCGCGGCCGGATCGGACGTTTCGAAGACCTATGCGCCCAAAGCCGCGCAGGCCGGTTGCACCGTCATCGACAACAGCTCGCTTTATCGCATGGACCCGGACGTGCCGCTGATCGTGCCGGAGGTGAATCCGGAGGCGATCTCCGGCTATTCGAAGAAGAACATCATCGCCAATCCCAATTGCTCGACCGCCCAGCTGGTGGTGGCGCTGAAGCCGCTCCACGACGCGGCGAAGATCAAGAGGGTGGTCGTGGCGACCTACCAGTCGGTGTCGGGCGCCGGCAAACGCGGCATGGACGAGCTGTTCAACCAGTCACGCAACATCTTCGTCGGCGACACCAACGATGCCGAATTCTTCACCAAGCAGATCGCCTTCAACGTCATCCCGCACATCGACGTCTTCCTGGAGGACGGCTCCACGAAAGAGGAGTGGAAAATGATGGTGGAGACCAAGAAGATCCTCGATCCAAAGATCAAGCTGACGGCGACCTGCGTTCGCGTGCCGGTGTTCGTCGGCCATTCGGAGGCCGTGAGCATCGAGTTCGAAGAAGAACTTTCGGCGGAAGATGCGCAAAAACTTCTTCGCGAAGCGCCGGGCATCATGCTTGTCGATAAGCGCGAGGACGGCGGCTACGTCACGCCGGTCGAAAGCGTCGGCGAATATGCCACCTACGTCAGCCGCGTGCGCGACGACCCGACGGTCGACAATGGACTTTCGATGTGGATCGTCAGCGACAACCTGCGCAAGGGCGCTGCGCTAAATGCTGTCCAGATCGCCGAGCTTCTCGGCCGCAAGCATCTGCAGAAGGCCGCGTAGCGGCCCGCCGGCTCAGTCTTTCTCGCCCCAGTATCGCAGCAGGTTCTGCTGAACGAGTTGCAGCCGGCTGTAATTCTCCGCCTCCATCTTCAGTCCTTCCAGCGCCGCGACCTCGTTCAGGTCGAACAACAGGTTGCGGCGGAACGGGTCGGGGACTCGGCTCTGGATGAACGTAATCGCGACCAGCCGCTCGCCCTTCGTCACCGGCTCGACCTGGTGGAAGGTGTCGGACGGATAGACGACCGCTTGTCCCGGCTTGAGCTTGAACAGCAAATCGGCATCGCCCAGCCGGACGTGGAGCGCTCCGCCTTCATAGCTGTCCGGCTCGTTGAGGAAGATGGTGCAGGAAAGGTCGCTTCGGATCGTTTGTCCCGGAAGCTGGATGAAGGCGGCGTCCGCGTGCGCGCCATATTTCATCCCCGGCTTGTAGCGGGTGATCAGCGGCGGAGCGATCAGGAGCGGGAAGGCGAACTCGGCAAATTCGCTCGATCGCCCGAGCGCCTGCAGGAGCAGTTGCGAGCTTCTCTGGTAGGCCTGTTGCTCGTGCAGCTGCTCGTTGTCCTTTGCGGTGTTGTGGGGATTGGTGATCCGCCCGTGCACGAACGGAGCGGCCGCCGCGATTCGCTTGCACTCGTCGACTTCCTCGCGAGTGAGCAGCTCTAGGATTCGGTACATTCGGCTCTCCGAAGCGCGGTGGCGAGCAAGGGTGATTTTTCGGCCGCAGAGTGGAGCATCGCAAGCGCCCTGTCGATGTCGGCGCGGTTGGCTTCCACGGCCTCGGCGATGAGCTCGCGCCGAAGCGACGGCGTGTATTCGAATTGCGTTGCTTTGGAATAGCGGCCCATCAACGGCCCGGTTGCGATTGCCGCGACATCCGCGGTCGCGAATTCGAAAAATTCCGCCACACGTGTCAATTCGGCAGTCATGTCGTCGAGCATCGCGTCGAAATTCGCCCAGGCGACGTACCGGTCGGTCATGGCCTTTGCCGCTGCTTCGAGCGTCGTCATCTCGCACGCCCAGGCGATCGCGGCTAAATCGGCGGCCGTTCGGGGCTCGGGCAGGCGGGCCCGTCCGGCGAGCCGCTGGGTTCGCGAGGGCGCAAGCGCCGACAATTCGCGAACGCTATTCTCGCCCGCAAGGATCGAACCGACGTAGTTGCGTGGCGAAGCGTACATGAACAGCGCGCGACCGCCGGGCGGGACCAGCTCGGGCGCAATTTCGGAGACGAAGCTGGTCGCCTTCACCAACGCCGTTTCGCCGGTGTCGAAGACTCGCGAAAGAAGCCGCTGAAGCGCCGGAACGGCCTCGGCGCGCTCCTGGGGCGGGAGCATCGCCGCGTCGCGCAGGGCCCGCGGCTCGCGAACGGACAGCACTCCGCCGATCTGGCCGAGCAGGCGCGCCACCAGCGTGGATCCGACATGGCCGATGTGGAAGATCCAGCGCGCATCGCTCCGCCCCGACAGCCCTGCTGCTTCCTCGACTTCGGACCACGCAGCCAGGACCGCTTCGCTCGCTTCGCCGAGAATGCGGTCATCGAGGAAGCTGGCGGCGCGGTAGGCCTGTGCGTCCATCCTCACGAGGCGGACCCGCTGCTGCTTCCAGTCGAGCGCCTGCACGAGCCACGTCGAGTCACTGGCGATTTCGGCTGCGGTCGGAGCGCTGGACATGGCGCCACTTAACCGCGCAAACAGGGCTGCACCACAGGGGACTCGAAATGGGCGAGCGGATGAGCGGCGGCTGCGCATGCGGGCGCGTTCGCTACAGCGCCGAGATCGACGGCGACGATGCTTATCTGTGCCATTGCCGAATGTGCCAGCGCGCCACCGGATCGATCTCGATCGCTTTCAGGAACGTCAAGCAGTCGGCCGTGTCGTGGCAAGGCGAGCCCGACTGGTTCGAGAGCTCGGCCATAGCCGTTCGGCCCTATTGTTCGAAGTGCGGGACCTCGCTTGGATTCCAGTACACGGACGGCGAGAACATCGACCTCACCGTGGCCTCGTTCGACGACCCGTCGCGCTTCAAGCCGACCAGCCACTTCGGCGCCGAGAGCATGCACCGCGCGTGGATTAACACCGGAGGCCTGCCCGAGCACCGCTGCGAAGACTACCAGCCGCTCGTCGACCGCTGGACCAAGGCGACGGGTGCAATGCCGCGGTGAAAATCGGAAGTCTCGCGACTCCTTTGTTTCGATCGTCGGCTTCCGCTAGCTGGGGCTGTTCTGTTTGGGATCCTTGAATGACCGACGCTTCAATCCACCGCTGGACAGCCTCGGACGGGGTAGAGCTTGCCTGGCACGAGCTTGGCGAGGGCAGGCCGGTCGTTCTCCTCCACGGCCTGTTTTCCGATGCCCAGATGAACTGGATCAGGTTCGGTCACGCGGAGCGGATTGCGAGCAAGGGATTCCGGGTGATCATGCCCGACCTGAGGGCGCACGGGCAGTCGGCACGGCCTCACGATTCCGCCTGCTACCCGCAAGGAATCCTCGCCCGCGACGTGCGTGAACTGGTTGACCGGCTGGAGCTCGATTCGTTCGATCTCGGCGGCTTCTCGCTTGGTGCGCGCACCACGATCGAGGCGGTGGGAAAGGGGCTCGGGCCCGGCAAGGCGGTTCTCGCCGGCATGGGCCTGGAAGGGCTGAAGCACTGGGCGAGGCGCAAGCAATTCTTCCTCGATGCCATCGACGAGTTCGAAACCGCGGCGCGTGGAAACCCGCACTGGCTGTCGATCCAGTTCATGAAGACGATGAAGGTCGACCTCGTCGCCGCCGCTCACCTGCTCAATAGCTTCGCCGACTGCGAGTCGCAGTGGCTCGATGCGTTCACAATGCCGACGCTGGTTGTGTGCGGAAGCGAGGACAAGGACAACGGCTCCGGCGCGGAGCTCGCACAGGCCCTGCCCGACGGGACGTTCGAAGAGGTTCCTGGAACCCACATGAGTTCGGTCACCAAGAGCGAGTTCGGCAAGGCCATCGCGCGCTTCTTGACCGGATTCACTTGAATCTGAAGACGCGTGGCCCCGGGGCTTTGCAGCTCCGGGGCCCTTTTTCGTGCCTGCCTTAGAGGATGATCTCGCTGATCGTGAGGGCCTGGGTCGCGCCGAAGTGGATCATGAAGTCCTCGTGCGTTTCAGGGGCGAGCAGCGCGGGGTGGCTGCCGACGTGGAATGCCGCGTCCGGTGCGATTGGCTCGGCCGCTTTGCTCTCGGGCCAGCCGGTGACTGTTTGCGCCTCCGCCTGCGGGGACTGCGTGGTGCCGCCAAGCACGGCGATGCCGTTGGTGATGGAGGACGCCATCAGCCGGAAGTGCTCGGTGCTTTGCGAGAAGCCGATCAGCAGGTCACCGTGGTCCATGCCGTTGTCGAGCTTGGCGATCCAGTAAGCCGCGCCGGCAGGGTCCGAGGCCCGGCCGAGCGTGTTCTGGTACATGAACTCGACGAGCTCGGCGTTGGTCATGCCGGCGGTCAGGTGCTGGAACTCCGGCGAGGCGGCAAAGCCATCGGCGATCTGGTCGAGGGTCCGGGCGCCGGTGCGCAGCAGTTCGGCGTAGTAGATCAGCCCCTGCTGGTCCGGCAGGCGCCCGGCGAAGCTGTCGTAGAGCAAGGCGATCGCCTGGTAGGTGTCATCGGTGTTGAAGTAGCCGTGGCCGACGATGCCCGCGGTCAGCGCGCGATGCTCCGCCGATTCCGAAAAGCCGATCAGGATGTCGGCGCGGTCGGCAGCGCCGGTCTGGAGCTTGTTGACCCAATAGGCCTCGCCGGAAGCGTCGGCGGACCGCCCGAGCGCGCTCTGGTAGAGGAAGTCGACATATTCCACGTCCGACAGATGGCCGGTCGCCGCCTGGAACTCGGGGCTGTTGAGGAAGGCGGTGGCAACGGAATGAAGCGTTCGGTGCTGGTCCTCCATCGCATCGACCCACAAATCGAGGCCGGCCGCGTCGGGCGCCCGGTGAAGCACGGTGTCGTAGAGCCGCGTCACCTGAGCCGCGACGCCGTTGACGTCGAACACGAAGGTGCCGTCGTGGAAGTGAACGCGCTCGATGCTGGTCAACGTGTCGGTGCCGCCCTCGGCGCCGCCGGTCACCGTGCCGGCCGCATTGTTCAAGGCCGTGCCATAGCTGCGGAACAGCCCCGAATAGACCGCGGTATCGACCCCGGCGTTGCCGTTGAGCGTGTCGTTGCCCGCGCCACCGACCAGGACGTCGTTGCCGTCGAGACCAAACAACGTGTCGGCTCCCGCCCCGCCGGACAGGACGTTCGCACCCGAATTGCCGGCGAGAAGGTTGTCCAACGCGTTGCCGGTCGCGTTGAGATTGCCCGCCCCAAGCAGGCGAAGAGTTCTCGACATTGTCGCTGAGCGTGTAGCTCACCGAGCTGTAAACGGTGTCGGTCCCTTCGCGTGCGTTCTCGATCACCTGGTCGCCGGCATTATCGACGTTGTAGGTGTCGTTGCCGATGCCGCC
>CAWIPN010000007.1:0-112763 GCA_963837985.1 uncultured Alphaproteobacteria bacterium
GGGCGGCCTGCAGTTGAGGGCGGTTGTTGAGCTTGCCGCTTTCCACCTCGGTAAACTCCTCGAGGAGTTCACCATTGCCAACACTTTGCAGCACCGTCTGGCGCTGCGCCTCAAGCCCTAGTCCGCTCAGTCCCTGTTTGGCGGTGGATACGCGGTAATAAGCAACGAACCTCAAGTGACACTCCTGTCAACGCACGTTGCCACGTTTGTAACGCCGCTCAGCCGGTGAAACGACCGAAGACCGGGCCAGTTCATTGGATTGGTTGGAAGGAGCGAGGTAGGCAGCTGCACAATATCGTGCTGGCCCAGCTCGCGGACTTCGGCCCAGAGTTCGTCATCGGTGAGGGCGACGACAACACCGGAATGGGTTGCGCCACCTTCATCGGTCCACGTTACCTGTTCGTCGGTGAGGATCAGTCCAAGCATTGTGCGTCTCCTGGCCAGTCGACAGAGACGGCCTGCTGCCTTGGGAACTTGGAAGCGACCGAAGATCGCCGATCCAGCGAGTTGCCTCAGCTCATCTGCGGCTTTGCTGATTGCCTCATCTTCCGTCTGACCAGTTTCGGAGGAACTCCCATTCACGGGAGTGACCGTCATCGAGGCCATTCCAGATGGTGATGCACCACCAGCGGGCGCTTGAAACGAACTGTCGGGTGCGCACCAGCATTCCGGGCAGCGCATTATGCTTGTTTGCCACCATCGTCGTAACCTCGAACCGGGGTAGCGCGTGATTGCGCTGCGACCGGCTATTTACGTCGAGGCGACGGGCACAAAGAAAAGGAGGCGCGGGCTTTCGCCTCCTCCCGCAACAACAGATCGGAGTGAAACCTACTCCTGTGTCTGCTGCTGCTTCTTAGCCGCAAGCGTGGCAGCCCGCTTGCGGTTGCGCTCCGCGAGCTTGGCGGGATCCATCGAACCGCGCTTGCGGCCTGCACCGCTGCTTTTGTCGAACAACGCATTGATGCTGCTGTCCAGTTCGCCGGCTTCAACGCTCTTGCGCGCGTTAGAGTAAAAGTCAGTGGCACGCTGGCGCGGAATGAAAAACTCCTTTTCGCCGTTGATCGCCAGCGGCTTGCTGCCGTGCTTCAGCTGCACGCGGACAACATCGCTGCGCGTGCTGTACCAGCCGCGCTTCGGCGCATCTTCGCCCAGCTTTAGCGCGGCTAGCATCTTGTTCATCCCTTCGACCACCCGACTACGCCGTTTCGCCGTTTCCTCTTCGCCCGAGGCCGGTTGCCATAGGTCTTGGCGAGCTTGGTGTCGTGAAGCTTGAGAAAGTCCAATGCCATGTGTTCGGCTCCAATCATTCGCGAATGATTTCGCCGTGGCACCAGAAGAGCTAGTCTGATCAGGCCGTCAATCCGATCAATTGATATTCGCTTTTTCCGGCTGGTCAGTGGCCGTATAAATAAGTACTATGACAGGGGCTTCGGAGTCGCTGTTGCGGCGGGGACAAGCCACTCCCAGGCTGAACGACCCGCCAGCTTTCCGAAGCCGCTGACGGGTCATTCTTTTATCTTGTGCAAGCACAGCACCGAAAATCCCGACCCGGCGTGACTGCCGGATGGATGAGCCGCTGGAAGCCTAGCAAACTAGGTGGCGAACTGGAGGAACAGCCAATCACCCATTGGTTGGACGAACGAACACGTCCTCAAACGAGTGTGCCGCGCCAGTATAAAGAAAGTGTCCTCGTTATCCGGCTGAACTGGTGTTGCTTGTGTATCCACCAACCGGATGCTCTGACGCGCTACTTGAAAGGTGCGGCTTGGAAGGCAACGACCGAGCGTAAATCAGAGACACCGTTGTGTGTGGGAGCAGGCCGTAAGCGTTACAATGCAACCGGCGGCTAGGAAGAACCTAGTGCCTGTTTCAAGGTGTGGTGAAAGCTCTTCGGCAAGACCAACAATTCCCCTCGTTTGTTAGGAGAAAAAAAGGTAGTTGTTGCTCAATCCTTTCAATCGGGGGGTAAAGGTATGACTTCTGCTCTCGGCAAGTTCCACCGGCTCCGCTCGGTTTCGCCAACGAATGTGGTCGAAAACGTAACAAATCGGATTTCGTCCGGATGCCGCTAGCACGTGGCTGTCAGCGAGTTCCGAGCGCAGCAGCGAGTGCTAGCAGTTCGAGTGCAATGCGCTCGAACTTCGATAATTGAAACATCAGTCGAACCCGTCACCTACTAGTGACGGCTCTGCGAACAATTGAACAATCTAAGCCCCGCTTCGCGGGCAAGAAGCTATCACAGGTTTTTGATCCGTCCACAAAAGAACGAATGGCCAAAAAGTGTCTGTTGCTCGAATGTAACGCATTCACTGTGACTTCGCGGGAGCACCCGCTAACTGCTTGACCAAATGTAGCAGGCGAGTATTAGGACCGCTCTGGTATCGCTGTACGTGAGAGCGTGCACGAGCGGTTTACCCCGGAGCGGTGTTCCAAGCACTGAAGCGGGACTCGTATAGCCCAAGTGGCTTCCGACGCGGGGTGCAGTAAAAGCGGCCCCGGACTACCTGCCGACCAGACGGCACTTAACCCACGCGCCAGCGTGGAGGTTAGGTGCTGCTCCGCGCTCTCCTTCCTCTTCGCTGTCGTTCTTTCTCAGCGGAGGACAAATGAAGAAATCGACGGGTGAAGTGTCTCTTCCGGAGCGCTTCGAGAATAGTAGCGAGCTACTGCGGCTCGCTAACGACTACAATGCGTCGTACGGTGGCGTATTGAAGTCCAACAACGCCGCACGGGACAGTTACCAACAGAAAGCCCGTGAGGCACTGTACGCCAACCTAGCGCAGGCATACGCGCTGGTTTGCATCATGTTGGACAAGGCCAACGCCAAGGTGGTTGCTGACGTGCTTGAGCTTAGGGGAGCAACCCCGAAGCGCGAAGGCGTCAACCCCTTCTTCCCCTGTGTGAAGGCACTGTACGGGAAGGAGAAGAACCCCGTGCGAGTGACCAAGCGGAAGAAGGTCAGTGGTACCAAGGCGATGGTTGCCAATTGGGAAGCGACCGACAGCATCAGCACTTGGGTACCCAACCGGAGCGCATACAAGTATGCGAACGTGTTTAGGTTAGCCAAGCAGCGGGGCATCAGTCCAGCCATGTTCAAGCATTGGCTGCTGACCTTCGTCGACGACGAATTTGGTGGCGGTCTCACTGCCGCCGAACGTCGCGACCGCAGGCTCAACGGTGGTAATGACCCAGCAGCTGACGAAGCTCTGGCCGCCGCCGTCAACTTGGTGGTCGAGCAACCCAGCATTGGGACGATTGACCTGGGTCGGGTTGAAATCGCTGACCTGAATGCCAGGTTCATCTGCATCTGGGGCACCGTGGATGCGAAGGAGCAGTTTCACGCAATGGGTGAACTGCCGGGCTCGTCTGACCGGGTTATGAAGCACCTTGAAAGAACCGCTCCAAAGCGCGCCGAAGTGCTCAGGGCTGCTCAAAGGTTGCTGGCAGTTCGGGATGCCCAAAGGGAAACCCCTAAGAAGCCCGCTAAGCCCAAAACGGTGAAGATGGGTGGCAAGGTGCAAGTGGAGAAGCAGGAGGTAGCTCACGCATAGTGAGATGCCCGATGTTCGCCCCTTGCTCGATGTGACCTACGAGGCGTTTCACGAGCTGGACGTCCCATACAGCACGGACGGGAAGGACCCTAAGGTGCTGGCGTGGCTTACGGTGAAGTTGAACTTGGAAGAGGCGTTCGCCTATCTGAACGGCACTTCGGGCCGTGCCAACCGAAGTGAAATGAAGGGCCGGTGAGTGAGTTGGCGACAACGCTCACCGGCCCTTCTTGCGCGTGATACCGGTCATTGAGATGTTCGCTGCTTGTAACGTTCAAAGGCGATGGGATTGTCGTTGTGCGCGTCGTCTAGCAATGCCGAAGTCGCAACGGCTTGCTGGATGAGATTACCGAGACGATCAAAGCGGAATGCGTGAACACCAGCGACAAGCACATGCGCCTCTCTCGTGTCTGGATAAAGGAAAACGCCGGTAATCATTTCCGACAGTGCCGCATGGACTTTGAAGCGAGCTGCTTCATCGTGCTCCAGCTTGCTGCGCAATTCAGCAATCTCAGACGCAAGGACCGCGTGCGGACGTTTGGCTTCCTGCTTCTCAACTGCCGACCGCAACCGTTTAAGATCTTCCTTGCGCTCTGAAATATCGCGTTCCGCTCGCTCGATACCCCGTTCCATGGCTTCGCTGCCTGTGCGGGAAAAGGCGTCAACGAGCCTATCCAAGCGGCGTTGAGCGTCAGCCAATTCCATCTCCGCTGCGGCGACGCTCTCCTGCGCAGCGTTGCCTTGAGCGGCGGGAGAAAGGGAAGCGCAAGATCAAGCACGTTGTCGAGAATGCCGTTGAGCAAGTGCTGATAATGGTAGGAGGCGTTTGCAGTGCATCCCCCGGCGCGATGGTTTTTCGCACAACGCAGTCGCGCCTTGCGAGGCTGTTTCTTGTCGTTCTGCGTGATGATCATCCGGCTCCCGCAAGCCCGGCAATAAGTGAAGCCTTGAAGCAAATTCACCAGCTTGCGGCGAGGACCGCCAGTGCTGCGTCGTTGATCTAGGCCTTGCTGCGCTCGATGCCAGAGTTCAGTGCTGATGATCGCGGGGAACAGCTTACGGACCTCGCCTTCACGACTGACATGCTCACCTAGCGCTTTACGGCTGCGCAAGAGCTGAGCGATGTTCGCTTGGTTCCAATCGCCTTTCTGCCAGCGCACTCCGGAGGCATTTAGCTCTCCACTAATGGCGCGCAATCCGTAGCCGTCAGCCGCACGTTGATACATGAGCCGGATAACGCCCGCGCGCTGCTCGTTGACGTAGTAGGTGTTGTTGACGCGCTCAATCCACGTAGGGGCAAAGCGCATATCCACCAAACCGTCCTTCGTCTTGTGACCGCGCTGCATGGTGGTTTGGTAAGCCGCCTTGACGCGCTTGCTTTTGTTGAGGCTTTCTTCGTGAGCCAGGCCAGCTCTGATGAACGGAATGAGCAGCGTCTGCCAATTGTCGGCAATTGCTTTGGCCGTGTAGATTAGATGCGTGCTGCTTTCGGCGATAGTCAGGCCTTGCCGGGTCAGATTGTTCAGAAGCGCAAGGCTTTCCTCTGGACGCTCGCGTGACAAGCGATCCATGGCTTCAACGATAAGCGCCTTGCCCACCAGTTCGCCGGCAGCAGCGCGCTTCTCGATCTCGGCGAGCTTGCCACCAGCCGCGCGATGGCGACCATGGAAAGCTGATTTGCCCGCTTCCACTACGGTCTCGCTGATCGTCCACCCTTGGGCCTGACAGAGTTTCTGGGCTAGGTCGGTCTGACGCTTCTTGCTGTCGCCAATGGTTTGGTCCTCAGTCGACCAGCGAACGTAAACTATAGCTTCCATGCACATCGCCCTCAGCCGCTTCCATTACGCGATCGGAGGGCTATGTCACAACTGTCAGAGATAATCAACATGGTCCACATCAGTCCGTGGAGCGCCGCAATCGGACTCCTCGATGGCGCTCGGCGGCTCCTCGGCCCCGGCCAGCCGCTGATCCTCTACGGGCCGTGGACAACCGAACGGACGGAGACTGCGCCTAGCAACAAGCGGTTCGATGAGGAGCTTAAGCGGCGCGACCCTGAGTGGGGGCTGCGCAATGTCGAGCAGTTCGCGGACGAAGCCAGAGTGCGTGGCTTGATGCTAGAGGACCGCCGACTCATGCCCGCGAACAATCTGATGCTTCTCTTTCGAAAAGAGCTGGCGCCGGCCCCGCATTAAACGAAGATTTACTCCGCATCGCCTATGGGCTTCAAGAATGGACGAGAGTCTGACCAACCAGAACCGGCGGCACAACCGTTCGAACGTCATGCTCAAGGCGACGCTGGAGACTCCCGGCGGCGCCGTTGAAGTGCTGCTTCGCAATCTCTCTCAGGAGGGGGCGCTTGTGCAGGGGGATGTGCTTCCGGGCCCGGGGACTCGAATCCTGTTTCGCCGGCAAGGCCTGAGCGTTCCGGCGCGGGTCGCCTGGGCGCACGAGAATTGCGCCGGGCTGGACTTCGATTTCCCTCTGTTTCCGCGCGAAGTGCTTCGCCACGTCCCAGCGCCGGAACGGAAGGCGCCGCCGCCGATAAGCCGTCGCCCCGGAATCGCCCCGAAGCCGCTTACACCGGCGGAGCGGCGGCTGATCGAGCAGTGGGGAGTCAGCGGCGGCCAGCTCCCCGATTAGGAGCCGAGCGGACGCAGTTACCTGCCGCCGCGCTTGTGAATCCAGCTTACGAGGGCCTCGAGCGGAAGTACGCTGTTGAAGGCGATACCATAGCGATTGTCCTCGCCCCAACGGACCGTGCCGCTCTGCGGCGGTAGGCCGGGCAGGCTGACCGTAACCTCGCTCTTCATGCCAAGTGGGTTCGGGCTTTCCACGCTTAGTCCGCCCTGTGAGATATTCTGCACGATCGCGCGGTTGAGAATTGCGCCTTCGCGAACGAAGCAGACGCAGTGGGTCTCGACGCGCGGCATTCGCGGCCGCGGACCGTCGGCGTCGGACCGAAGAAGTGCGATGACGTCGACTCGCTCGTCGAAGCGGATTCCCGCGTCGCTTCCGCGCACCCAGATAACTGTGCCGGAGACCGGCTGCGACTCGCGAAGCTCGATCGAGAGCCGCGAATCGCATTCGAGTGCGCAATAGGGGCGAATCAGAGCGCCGCCTGCCGAGATGTTCTTGACCAGGCACAGTTCGCGGCGGTTTCCCACCATCATTGCGCCCACCCGGAACAGCGTCAGGTGCCGCTCGTCGTTGCGGCGGTTGCACTCCGGCGGCGGGTCCGCCGACACGGAATACATTGTCGTTTCGATCGGCAGCTCTTCCACTCGCCTTCGCTCCGAACTGCTGTGCAGCACCGGCGGCACCGCTTCAGGCCTGAAGTTTCAAGGCAAAGCCTTACGATTGCGTTGCGCTTTGCTCCGACGCGGCCGCTATGCTGGAGTCGTGCCCAGGCGGCGGACAGCCGCTTACAGCGGAAGCCGTCAGGCGGGCTTCGAGACCGATTCGCCCGGGAGCATTCGCGCCAGCACGCGATCACGAAGCACGTAGTGGTGGTAAAGCGCCGCGGCGGCGTGTCCGGCGGCAATCACGATGATCGCCCAGCCGGTCCACTCATGCAATTCGCCGACCTGGTGGTGAGCCGCGCGACTCCATTGCCCAAAAGGGGGCGGGATCCGGAGGCCGAAGAAGCTCATGTCTTCGCCGCCCGACCAGCGGAAAAGGAAGCCCAGAACGGCCTCTGCGGCAAGCAAGGCGTAGAGCAGGTAGTGAACGGCCTTGGACGCAATCCGAAGCCATCCGACATCGGCCGGGGGGACCTGGTGACCCGGAACGAGCCGCCATCCCACGCGCGCTATTATGACGAGCGTGAGGAGGATTCCGAGCGACATGTGGGCCACGACCATCAGGTGATGGGTCGGCCGGCCCCATAGCCCCCACGTCTGGGCAAGCGCCATTTGCACGATCACCAGCACCGCCGTCGTCCAGTGAAGGGCGATTGCGACCGGATCGTAGCGCGTGCCGTCGTCGCCGGCGATGACTCGAGTGGTCGCCGAAACCGCTGATTCGTTGTCGATTCCCATGGCGCTGCTGAACCTTCCTGATGCCAGGCTGTTCCGTCAGCCCAGTTGCATTCCGGTCAAGTAGCCGACGCCATAGGTTACCGCCATCGCAAGAACGCCGCCGAAAACGGTCCGCGCGATTGCGGGAAGTCGGCGAGCACCTCCGAGACTGGCGCCGATCGACCCGGTTGCAGCGAGCGCTGCCACCACCGCGACGGCGGCCACGGCTATGCCGCTGGCCTCCGGTGCGATGACGATCGCAAGCAGTGGAACGAGTCCGCCGACGATGAAGGCGATCAGCGATGCGAAGGCCGCGTGCCACGGGCTGGTGATCTCCTCTGGATCGAGTCCCAGCTCCAGCCTGGCGTGTGCGGCGAGCGGGTCTTCTTCGTGCAGCTGCACGGCCACCTCGTGCGATAGCTTGGCGGAAATACCGCGTTCCTGCAGCAGTCGCGCCAGTTGGTGGAGCTCGGCTTCGGGATCTTCCTCGAGCTCGCGACGCTCGCGCTCGAGCTCAGCTTCCTCGAAATCGCGCTGACTTGAAACGGAAATATATTCACCGACAGCCATGGACAAAGCGCCGGCCGCCACCGCCGAGACGCCCGATATGAGCACCGCCTGGTGAGATACGGCTGCGCCGGCGACGCCGAATATGAGGGCTGCCGTGGAAACTATTCCATCGTTTGCTCCAAGCACGCCGGCGCGAAGCCAATTGAGCTTGCTCGAGATTTCCCCGCCAACGGCCTCTGACTCGATGTTATCCATTGTCGCGGCTTGTGAATCGGTCATGCTCGAAAGGACTCCTGTGCCCGCGTCGCTGTTCCCGCTCCGCACGATTGAGTAGAAGAGGGCACCGTGTCCACTACAATGCGAACCTGGATCATTCGGATTGCCGGTGTAGTCGTCCTCCTTCTGGGAGTCGCGGCGGCCCTGCTGCCGCTCGCTCCGGACAGTCCGGCTCGGATGGTCATCGGCCTGCTGCTGGTGGGAGCCGGTACAATGGAGTTGCTCGCGCTCCTTGCCCGCCGCGCACATCACCCGAGCGCGTCCGTCGCCGCGGCTGCAAGCCTTCTCGCGGGGCTGCGTCTGGCGCTCGATTCCAACGCCAATTTCCCGGCAATCGTGAATTTCGTGGTGCTGTGGCTGGTGGTCCGAAGCGCAGCCTTGCTCTTTTACGCACATCATTCGCGGCCGCCGCTCGCCGGCTGGGTCTACATCGCGGCTGCAGTGGATTTTTCTCTTGCGGTTCTGCTTCTCGCAGGAATTCCCGTGGCCGTTCTGGTGTACGGCCTGTTCGGTCAGACGAGCGAACTTGCCGCAACCCTCGCCTGGATCCTGGCCCTCAGCTTTCTCGCAACGGGCTGGCTCCTCGTCGCGACGGCGCCGCTGGAGGCGAGTGAGGCCGCTTAGCCGCTCACTAGCGCCAGTCGAACCCGCGCTTAAAGCGCTTAGGGGTAGGTCGCTTCGACGAAATAGAGGCCGTGCGGCGGCGCATTCAGGCCAAGCGCGGAACGGTCACGGGCGTCGAGGGCCGCTTTCATGTCCACTGACTGCCACTGGCCACGACCGACGAGCGCCAGGCAGCCGACCATCGAGCGCACCTGGTGATGAAGGAAGCTGCGCGCCTCGGCGCGGATTTGGATTTCTTCGCCCTTTCGAAGCACTTCCAGCCGGTCGAGGGTCTTCACCGGGCTTGCCGACTGGCAATGGACGGAGCGGAAGGTGGTGAAATCGTGCCGGCCGACGAGATGGGACGCCGCCTGCGCCATCGCAGACGCGTCGAGCGGCGCGGCGACATGCCAAACCCGGCCGAGGTCGAGCGCGGGCGGCGCCCGCCGATTGAGGATTCGGTAGAGGTATTTGCGGCCAGTGCACGAAAAGCGCGCGTGCCAGTCCTCCGCGACTTCGCTCGCAGAAAGAACGGAGATCGGGTTCGGCCGGACGAGTGCGTTCAGCCCCTCGCGGAGCCGGTGCGCGGTCACGGACTTGTCGATGTCGACGTGCGCGCTCATGGCCAGCGCGTGAACGCCCGCGTCCGTGCGCCCGGCCGCGTGGACCGTTGGCCGCTCGCCCGTCATTCGTGCGAGCGCTTCCTCGGTCGATTGCTGCACCGATGGGCCGTGCTCCTGGCGCTGCCACCCCATGAATGGCCCGCCGTCATATTCGATCGTAAGTCGCCACCGGGTCACGGGAGGACGATGCCTTTCGGAATTGCGAAGCCGCGAAGAAGGTCGCCTGGCGTCATGACACCACGCCCTGCTCGCTGGACCTTCAACGGGCGAAGGAAACCGGACCCGCAGGCGATTCGAAGGTGTTCATCCAGCACTTCGCCTGGCGCGCCGGACGCCTCCTTGCCAATCCCTGCGTCGAGCAGCTTCACGCGTTCGCCGTTCGCTTCGAACCAGGCGCCGGGGGAGGGCGCAAAAGCGCGAACCTGCCGCTCGATGGCTTCGGCATCTTGAGTCCAGTCGATCCGCGCTTCCGACTTGTCGACCTTCGACGCGTAGGTGACTCCTTCGTCCGGCTGCGCCTCCGGCGTCCCGGGATTGCTCAACCAGCCGATGAGCGCCTCCGAGCCCAGCCGCGCGAGCTCGCCGGTCAACTCGCCGGCCGTTTTCCGGTCCACTTCGGTTTCGCGTTTGGCGAGCATCGGCCCGGTGTCGAGGCCTTCCTCCATCTCCATGATGGTGACTCCGGTCTTGTCGTCACCGGCCAGGATCGCCCGCTGGATCGGCGCCGCGCCGCGCCAGCGCGGAAGAAGCGACGCGTGGACGTTGATGCAGCCGCCCTTGGGGGAATCGAAAATCGGCTTCGGAAGGATCAGCCCGTAGGCGGCGACCACGGCCAGGTCGGGGTCGAGTTCGGCAAAGCGCTCCTGCTCGCCAGCGTCCCTAAGCGTCCGCGGACAGCGAACCGCCAGGCCGATTTCCTCCGCGCGCTCGTGAACCGCAGTCCTGCGTTCGCCCTTGCCGCGGCCCGCCCGGCGTGGCGGCTGCGTATAGACGCAAAGGATGTCGTGGCCTGCTTCGACGAGCGCGTCGAGGCTCGGCACCGCGAATTCGGGTGATCCCATGAAAACGATGCGCATGGCCGTGCCCTATGGCGCGACAGCGGCGAAATTCCTATCTCGCTGCCGTGGCAAGCCAGGAAATCGAAACATTGGCGAACGCACTGGCTCGGCTTCCCGGGCTTGGGCCTCGGTCTGCGCGCCGGGCGGTTCTCCACCTGATGAAGAAGCGCGAAAGCACGCTTCAACCGCTGCTCGCTGCCCTTCAGACCGTTGCCGAGACGCTGACCACCTGCTCGACGTGCGGCAATGTCGATACGTCGGACCCGTGCGGGCTTTGCCGTGACCCGCGCCGCGACGATCGCTCGCTGTGCGTGGTCGAGGAAGTGGCCGATTTGTGGGCGCTGGACCGTTCGCGCCTGTTCCCCGGCCGCTATCATGTCCTCGGCGGACGGCTTTCGGCGCTCGAGGGCGTTCGCCCGGAAGATCTCACGATCGACCAGCTCGTCAGCCGAATCGCGAGCGGGGGAATCGACGAGGTCGTGCTGGCGATGAACGCGACGCTGGAGGGGCAGACGACGGCCCATTACCTTGCCGAGCGCCTGGAAAATTATCCCGTCCGGCTGACCCAGCTCGCGCACGGCCTGCCGGTCGGCGGCGAGCTCGACTATCTCGACGAAGGCACGCTTGCACAGGCGCTGCGGGCAAGGCGGCCGCTTGCATAACCCGTTCGCGGCGGTGCCGGAGTGGCAGCATGCGGCCGTTTACGCGATCGGCGCGGCTTTGATCCTCATCCTTCTCCAGCGCCTGCCGTTCGTCGGACGGATCATTCGCTTCTTCATCTCTTTCGCGGTCCTCGCTTTCGCGCTGTTCCTCCTGTTCCAGCAGGCGCCCTACCAGCCTACGCTGGCGCGCATTGCCGAGCGGCTCGGGCTCGACAACCAGTCGGTCACGGGGAAGGAGGTCCGGGTGCGGATGTCGCCGGACGGTCATTTCTGGGTCGATGCTACCGTCAACGGGCTGAAACGGCGGATGCTGATCGACAGCGGCGCGACGGTGACGGCGATTTCGCGGCAAACGGCGGGTGCGGCCGGGGTCGATACGGCGATGGGGCTGGCGCCGGTGGTTCTTCACACGGCGAACGGCGCGGCTCCGGCCCGGACCGGTAGCATCGACGAGCTTCGGGTCGGCAATATCGTGGCGAAAAACCTCAAGGTGGTCAGTTCGCCGGGGCTCGACCTGGACATTATCGGGATGAATTTTCTTTCGGAGCTGGAATCGTGGCGAGTGGAGGGGCGAACGCTCGTGCTGGTCCCGAAGGCGCCGCGCAAATCGTCCAGGGCCGCGACCCGCTCCTGACGGCCCCATTCGGTTGAAGAAAAGCTCTCGAGCGCCTAAATTCCCTCCATGGCCATTCGACCGATCGTGGAAGTCCCGGACCCGTTGCTCCGGCAGAAGTCGACCCCTGTCGAGGGAGTCGACGACGAAATCCGCGCGCTCGTCGCCGACATGTTCGAAACCATGTATGCGGCGCCCGGAATCGGGCTAGCCGCTATCCAGGTCGGAATCCCGAAGCGGATTCTCGTCATCGACCTTCAGGAGCCGGCAGAAGAAGGCGGCGAGCCGGTGCGCGACCCGCGAGTCTTCATCAACCCCGAAATCCTCGACAGCTCCGACCGCGAAGTGCCTTACACCGAAGGGTGCCTGTCGGTTCCCGACCAGTTCGCGGACGTGGATCGTCCCGACCGAGTTCGTGCGCGCTGGCTCGACGAGGACGGAAACCAGCACGAGGAAGATATCGAGGGGCTGCTCGCGACGTGCCTGCAGCACGAGATGGATCATCTCGAGGGCGTATTGTTCATCGACCACCTGTCGCGGCTGAAGCGCGAAATGATCCTCAAGAAGCTCGCCAAGCTGCGCAAGGAGCAGGAAAAGCGGGCCGCATAGCGGCTTGCCCCGAGCCCCAGCGAAAAGCGACGGCGGCTTTAGTCCGCCGGCGTGATGCTAGCCGCCGCGTTGCGGCAGTCCTCTGCGCATTCGCGGCACATCTGCGCGCATAATTTGCAGAATTCGCGGTCGTGCTTATCGCACTCGGCTGCGCAGCCGTCGCAGACACGGGCGCAAAACTCGAGCGCCTCCTTCAGCACCTCCTCGTTGCTTCCCGTCCGCCGAACGGCCAGCTTGCCCGTCGCTTCGCAGACATCGGCGCAATCGAGGCACGTGCGCACGCACTGCCTCATCTCCTCGCTGTCGGCGCTGCATGCGTCGGCACAGCTCAGGCACATCCGAGAGCAATACATGAGGTGGTGCGCCGCATCTCCGAGCGGCTGGTTCACGTGCCCCTGAACGTCGGGGTGAAGGGCAATCATCTTGCGGATCGACATCGGCTTCTCCTGCTCTGAACTCGAACCTGTGGATTGCGCCCTGGTTCCCCTTGAGCGCTTCGTGCGCGAGGCGTAGGGTTCCCATTCTGTTCCACGGGGGAATGAGTATGGATTGGGGCACTCTTCTAGCGATCGCCGCCGCACTTGGAATGGGCGCTCTCGTCGGCTGGCTTCTGGGAAGCCGCGACGGTGCCGCCGCGAAGCAGACGGTCGACAGCCTCCGGATGCAGCTCGATTCCGTCAGCGGCGAACGCGACTCGGCCAGGAGCAATTTCGAGACCGCCTCGCGCGAGCTTGCGGCGCTCCAGGCCGACGCGCGCAACTTCGATCAGCGGATGAAGGATCTCGCGGACTCCAAGGATGCGCTGATCGCGCAGTTCCGCGCGGTTGGCGACCAGCTTCTCGAAAAGGCCCACAAGGACTTCCTCGAGAAAGCGGGCGAGCGTTTTACAGCCGCCGACAAGGCCAGCGAGACCAAGCTCAAGGAGCTGCTGTCCCCCGTCGAAACCACCTTGAAGCGCTACGAAGAGGGTCTTCAGCGGGTCGAGAAAGAACGCATCGACCATTATGCCGGGCTCAAGTCGGTGGTCGAGCAGGTTCGGGAAGGGCAGGGCCGAGTGCGGGACGAAACCCGCAACCTCGTCAATGCGCTTCGGTCGTCGCCAAAGGCGCGGGGCCGCTGGGGGGAGCAGTCGCTTCGCAACGTGCTGACCCAGGCTGGTCTCGTCGAAGGCGTCGATTTCGAAATGGAAGTGTCGGTCAATACTGACGAGGGCCGGCTTCGTCCCGACGTCGTCGTCAACCTGCCCTCGGAGCGCAAGCTCGTCATCGACGCCAAATGCTCGCTGAATGCCTTCCTCGAAGCATGCGAGGAGGTGGACGACGACAAGCGCCAGGCCTGCTTCGAGGCGCATGTCGCTTCGATGCGCAACCACGTCCAGCAACTTGGCTCGAAAGCGTACTGGGCGCAGTTCGGGGACGCCGCCGACTATGTCGTCATGTACATCCCCGGCGAGCATTTCCTGACCGCTGCGCTGGAGCAGGATTCGGGCCTTTGGGAGTGGGCATTCGAGCGGCGCGTGCTGCTTGCCACGCCGACCAATCTCGTTGCCATTGCCCGCACCGTCGCGACCGTGTGGAAGCAGGAGAAGCTGGCCGCCGAAGCGGGCAAGATTGCCGAGCTCGGCAAGGAGCTTCACTCGCGGCTGGCCACCATGGCCGAGCACATCGCTTCCGTCGGCACCAATCTCGGGCGGATGAACAACGCTTACAACAAGATGGTGGGAAGCCTCGAAAGCCAGGTGCTGACGCAGGCGCGCCGTTTCGAGGAGCTTGGCGCCGGAAGCGCCAAGGAGATTCCCGAGCCGCCGGTCATCGAAGCCAGTCCGCGAACGCTGACGAAGCTCTCTGCCGCGTCATCGGACGACGAAGACGACCAGCCGCAGATCGCGGCCGAATAGGCGCCTAAAGGCCGCCGCAGCCGTTGTAGCGAGTCCCGTCCACCGTCACCTGCAGCTTGTCGGGATAAACCCGGTCGCTCATTCCGTCGCTGCACTGGGCGTGGACGATGTTCACGTCGATCCGCGGCGTCTGGTAAATCTCGCCGGCGAAGGCGACGATCGGCTTTGGCTTTGGCTGCACGATCGGCTGCTGCTCCGGGCGAATGAAGGTGACGTTCTGGTCGTCGATAATCAGGTTCCAGAACGGCTCGGTCCCGACCCCGTGGTATGGCGCGGACGGAGGCGGCGGGTAAGACATGCAGCCGGCGAGAAGCGGCAAAGCGGCAAGGGTAAATCGTTTCATGGCCCGACAAGTCCTTCCTGCATGGTTCAGTTCCGCCAGCTCGCCTTAATGGCGAACGCCATTACCGCGGCGGCAACCGCCGCGTTCAGGCTGTCGGCGCGCCCGGCCATCGGGATTTTCACCAGCCGGTCGCATTCGTTCTCATAGTCCGCCGGGAGGCCCTGCTGCTCGTTTCCGATCAGGAGGAAGCAAGGCTGCGCGTAATCGGTTTCCAGATAATCGTCCGTCGCCTTGAGGCTGGTGCCAACGAGCTGGCCCGCGCCCGACCGCAGCCAGGCGACGAAATCCGTCCACCGTGCAGCCGCGATTTTCTGGGTGAAGACCGCGCCCATCGAGGCTCTCACCGCTTCGACGGAGAACGGGTCTGCGCAGTCGTCGATGAGGATCAGCCCGCCCGCTCCGACGGCATCGCCGGTGCGAAGAATGGTGCCGATGTTGCCGGGGTCGCGCAGGGCCTGGGCGCAAAGCCACAATGGCGCCGTCCCCCGGTCGATCTCCGCAAGCTCCACATCTGGCTGGCTGAACGCGCCGAGAAGAGTTTGCGGATTGTCCTTGCCGCTCATCTTCGAGAGGATGTCGGGCGTCGTTTCGATGGCTTCGCCGCCCGCGGCTTCCGTTTCGCCGATAATCTGCGCCGCGAGCGGGTGCCTGGCCCCTTCGGCGGAGAAGGCGACGATTTGCGGCAGCCTTCCGCTGTCCCGTGCCTCGGCGATGATCCGCAGCCCCTCGGCCAGGAACAGGCCCTCCGACCGGCGCGCCTTCTTGTCCCGAAGCGATCGCAGCCGCTTCACGGTCGTGTTGGAAAAGGCGGTGACGCTCCTGGGCATTGGCGCGCGTTACCGGCTACTCGCCGAACCCGCTTTCGACCAGCTCGACAAGGCGGGCCAGCGCCTCCTCGGCACCTTGCCCTTCGGCATGTATGATGATCGAGTCGCCTTTCGCGGCGCCAAGCATCATCAGCCCCATGATGGAGCTTCCAGACACGCGACTGCCGTCGCGCTCGACTTCGATTTGCGCGCCGACTTCGCTGGCGACGTTGACGAACTTGGCGCTTGCCCGGGCATGAAGCCCGCGCGAGTTGACGATCGTGACTTCGCGCGACGCGCGATCCTCGTCTTTCGAGCTCAAGCGGCAGCTTCCCCGAGGATTTCCGACGCGACGGAGATATACTTGCGACCGGCTTCGCGCGCTGCAGCGACGGCGGCGTGAACGCCCATCACCTTGCGGGCACCCTCCAGCCGGATCAGCATGGGCAGGTTCACGCCGGCGATCACTTCGATATTCTTGCTCTTCATCCAGCTGATGGCGAGGTTCGAGGGCGTTCCCCCGAACAGGTCGGTGAGGACGATGACGCCCTTGCCGTTATCGACGCTCTCGATGGCCTTGCCGATGTCCTTGCGGCGTTCTTCCATATCGTCGTCCGGCCCGATGCAGACCGCCTCGATCGCTTCCTGCGGCCCGACGACATGCTCCATTGCAGTGATAAACTCGGCCGCGAGACGACCGTGAGTCACCAGCACCAGTCCAATCATTCGTTCAACTCGCTTCCACTCTCGCTGGCGGCGGTTTGGGCCCCGTCTTCGATCCTGTCGTTCGGCGCCGAAGAAAGGTCGCGGTGCCGCACATTGGGAGAGAAGCCCGCGCCGCGCAACCGCTGCGCCATTTCCACTGCCGCGGTCACCGACCGGTGCCGCCCCCCGGTGCAGCCAAATGCAACCGTCAGATAACTTTTGCCCGCGGCCCAGTAGCGGGGAATCCAGTCCATGAGAAGGGATTCGATGCGGTTGATCGAATCGGGCCAGGAGGGGTCGCTCGCGATGTATTCGCGCACCGCCGAGTCCTTTCCGGTGAGATCGCGAAGCTCATCCACCCAGTGCGGATTGGCAAGGAAGCGCATGTCGAAGACCAGGTCGGCCGTTCGCGCAATTCCGTGGCCGAACCCAAAGGATGTGAGGGTCAGCACAGGCTCGCGGTGAGTTCCGAACCGCCGCCGAAGCTCCTCGCGCAGTTCGGCCGGCGACAGGTCGGTCGTGTCGACAACGGTGTCCGCCGCACGCTTCAGCGGCGCCAGGATTCGCCGTTCACGGGTAATCCCGTCTTCGGCCGGCCGGTCGGGCGCGAGCGGATGCCGCCGCCGAGTCTTGTCGAAGCGCCGGATGAGGTCGGCGGTCGAGCAATCGAGGAAGACGATTTCGGGCTCCACGTCTTCGATCGCGGAAATCAGTGCCGGAAGCGCCTCCGGATCGAAGCCCCGGCTCCTGACGTCCATTCCGACGGCGACCGGCGCGGTTCGGCACTGGTCTTTCGGTGTCACGAATGCGGACAGCAGGTCGGCCGGTAGATTGTCGACGGTGTCCCAGCCCATGTCCTCGAGCGCGTCGAGCACCGTCGATTTCCCCGCCCCCGACAAGCCGGTCACGAGAAGCAGCCGCGGGCACGGTGAGTTGTCCATCAGGCTCCGCGACCGAAATGATCGAGCGCGACGGCGACCTTGGCTGGCGCGGAGGCGGTGAGCGCGTCGATGCTGACAAGCGGCAGGGCGATGCCCAGGAACGATCGTTCGCGGCTGTCGTCGGGGAGCCGGGCAACGGAGCTGGTGAGCTCGACGACAAGCGCCAGCGGCACGTCCTGCGTCGCATCGATGTCTACGATGCCTATTCCGCGAACCTCCAGCTTTCCGGCAATCTGCGGCGGAGCGGACGCAAGCAGTCGGTCACCGTCGCGCCGGATGATGGTCTGGTCGTCGCTGACGAGCGCGAACCCCCGGTCGAGCAGCCGAAGCGCGAGGTCCGATTTGCCCGATCCTGACGGCCCGGTCAGAAGAACGGCGCGCCCGGCGATTGCCACGGTGCTCGCGTGGACGGTTTCGCTGGACAGGCCGCGGCTGGCGCTCACTGCTGCTCCGCCGCCGGAAGCGCAATGACGAAGCGGGCGCCGGAAGGTGCGTCGTCGCGGTCGAACACGCTGATTTCCCCGTCGTGGCCTTCGACAATAGCCTTGGCGATCGCCAGCCCCAACCCCGAATGTCGGCCGAAATGCTCCTCTTCCGGGCGGATCGAGTGAAAGCGGTGGAAGATCGCTTCGCGGGCTTCGGGCGGAACTCCAGGCCCTTCATCGTCGATCCGGATTCGCACCTGGTTGCCCACCCGCGACGCGGCGACTTCAACCAGCCCGCCCGGCGGCGAAAAGCTCACCGCATTGTCGAGTACGTTGTCGATCGCCCGAGCCAGCCGGCTCGGGTCTCCAAGAACGATCGTGCTCGCCTTGCGCGGCCGCGCGAATGCGATTCGGGCGTCGCCTTTCTCGCGGCGCGTTTCCCAGCTTTTCACCAGCTGCTCGATCAGCGGGCCGAGATCGACGGTTTCGAATCGCGCCCGCGCAAGCTCGGCATCGGTTCGCGCGGCCTCGCTGATGTCGCTGATCAGCCGATCGAGCCTGCGAACGTCCTCCCGGGCGACGGCCATCAGGCGTGCCTTGAGATTATCATCGGTGACGCTTTGGAGGCCGTCCAGCGCGGAGCGGAGGGACGCGAGGGGGTTCTTGAGTTCGTGGGTGACGTCAGCCGCGAAATCCTCGATGTTGTCGATCCGTTGCCGAAGCGACTGGCTCATGTCCGAAACGGAGCGCGCAAGAAGGCCGATTTCGTCACGCCTGGAGGGCAGTCGCGGAACGCGAACCTCGCGTGCGCGGCCGAGCCGGACCCGATGCGCGGCAAGCGCGATCCGCCGAAGCGGACGGACGATCGTTCGAGCGAGAAACAGGGACAGCAGAATTGACAGCGCGATTGAAACGGCCATCGCAACGCCCAGCGCCGCCCGCTGGCTGCGCATCGAGCGAATGAGGCTTCGCTCGTTCGACGTGACGAGCAACGCCCCCCCGTCGACTGGCGCTGCGGCCGACATTACGGGCGTGAGATCGGGCGCTGTGCGGACTTTGCTGGTCACGGCCTTTGCCTGCCGCGCCTGAAACGCTTCCGGCCAGGCGTTGATCGTATCGCTGGCCGGTTCTGCGAACTCGGGTGCGTATTGCGCGCCCACCAACATGTTGAAGCCGCGGTCGAGGGCGCGCGCAGCGTCCTTCATCCAGCTTTCCTTCTCGGGGTCGCGAAGCTCGTACGTCGGCCCGGTCAAGCTCCAGCTGTCCGCAATCAGATGTCCGTCGGGCGCGAACAGCCGGATTCGGCTGCGCGTCGATTGTGCGATTGCAGCAAGCGCCTGCGGCCGCCGTTCGGGCGGCAGCGACCGCGCGATGATCGCGCTGATTTCGGCTTCGCGCTCGGTTCTGTGGATACGCTCCTTGGCGAGCTTGTTGCGGAACGCGTCGAGGTAGATCACCCCGAGCGCCAGGATGATGACCGTGAGACTATTGACCGCCAGGATCCGCCAGGTGAGGGTCCACCGGCCAGTCCAGGGCCGGGCGGGATGCCTTCGGCGCGCCATCAGCGCTGGCTACTCCTCGAACCTGTAACCGACGCCGTAAAGCGTTTCGATGGAATCGAACGCGGCATCCACGGCGCGGAACTTGCGACGTATCCGCTTGATGTGACTGTCGATCGTGCGATCGTCGACATAGACGTCGTCCTGGTAAGCGGAATCGAGGAGCTGGTTGCGGTTTTTGACGATTCCGGGTCGCTGCGCCAGCGCCTCCAGGATGAGGAATTCGGTGACCGTAAGGGTGACGGCCTTGCCGTCCCATTTCACCTTGTGCCGCGCCGGATCCATCGTCAGTCGCCCGCGCTCGATCAGCTCCGCCTGCGGTTCCGAAGCGGACGCCGCCGCGTTCCTGGCGAGGTCCTGGCGCCTCAGGATCGCCTTGATCCGGGCCAGCAGGAGCCTCTGCGAAAAAGGTTTGGAAATGTAGTCGTCGGCGCCCATCGCGAGTCCGAGCGCTTCGTCCAGCTCGTCGTCCTTGGAGGTAAGGAAGATCACCGGCATGGCGCTGAACTCGCGAAGCCGTCGAAGCAGCTCCATCCCGTCCATGTGCGGCATCTTGATATCGAAAACGCCGAGATCGGGTGAGTCGTCGCTGAAGGCTTTGAGCGCGCTTGCGCCGTCGGTGTAGACGCGGGTGATGAAACCTTCCGACTGAAGGGCGATCGACACCGAGGTCAGGATGTTCCGGTCGTCATCGACCAGCGCGATCACGTTGCTCATTGCGGTCCGGCTGAGGGCTTAAGCGTGGGCTGGTCTGGAAACAACCCGAGCCTGTGCTTTGACCGGGCAACTTTTTGGGGAGTATAGGCGCTTTGCATTGGATACGGCGGCTGCCGATGGGTCGCCGCCGTTTATGTTGTCGCAAAGGGGAAGAGCGTGCCCGACAGGGTTTCGAAACACGGACTGGATTCGCAAGGGATCGTCACTCGCGCGAAACTGCACTGGAACCTGACCACGGCGCCGCTGGTCGAGTTTGCTGTACAGGGCGAGGAAGGGTTGCTCGCAAGGCATGGGCCGCTGGTGGTCAAGACCGGCAAGCACACCGGCCGGAGCGCCAAGGACAAGTTCATTGTCCGTGACGACGTCACGGAAAACAGCGTCTGGTGGGGTTCGGTCAACAAGCCGATGGACCCGGCCGCTTTTGACCGCCTCGAAGAGGATTTCCGAGCTGCTTTGGGCGAAAAAGAGACCTTGTTCGTGCAGGACCTGTTCGGCGGTTCGCAGCCCGAGCACCGCGTCCGCGTTCGAGTGATCAACGAGCTCGCCTGGCACAATCTCTTCATCCGGACGATGCTCGTCCGCCCCGATGCGGAAGAGCTGTCCGACTTCGTGCCCGAGTACACGATCATCGACCTTCCGAGCTTCCGCGCCGACCCGGAGCGGCATGGCTGCAGGAGCGAGACGGTGATCGCCGTCAACTTCTCCAAGAAGCTGATCCTGATCGGCGGCACCGCCTACGCGGGCGAGATGAAGAAGTCGGTTTTCGGCCTGCTCAACTTCCTGCTTCCGCCGCAGGAAATCATGCCGATGCACTGTTCGGCCAATATCGGACCGAAAGGCGACACCGCGATCTTCTTCGGGCTTTCGGGAACCGGCAAGACGACTCTGTCGGCCGATCCCAATCGCACCCTTATCGGCGACGACGAGCATGGCTGGTCGGATACGGCGGTCTTCAATTTCGAGGGCGGCTGCTACGCCAAGATGATTCGCCTGTCGCAAGAAGCCGAGCCGGAAATCTACGCAACGACTCGCCGCTTCGGAACGGTGCTCGAGAATGTCGTCGTAGATCCAGTCACGCGCGACCTCGACCTCGACGACCCGAGCCTGGCTGAAAACAGCCGCGGCGCTTATCCGGTCGACTACATCCCGAACCACACGCCGGACAACATGGGCCCGCCGCCGAAGAACGTGGTAATGCTGACCGCGGACGCCTTTGGTGTCCTTCCGCCGATCGCAAAGCTCACGCCCGACCAGGCAATGTACCACTTCCTGTCGGGCTACACGGCCAAGGTCGCCGGAACGGAAATCGGAGTGACCGAGCCCGAAGCGACCTTCTCGACCTGCTTTGGAGCGCCGTTCATGCCGCGGCACCCGTCGGTGTACGGGAATTTGCTCAAGGAGCGGATCGCCAAAGGCGGCGTCGATTGCTGGCTGGTCAACACCGGCTGGACCGGCGGCAAGTACGGAACCGGAAAGCGCATGCCGATCCAGGTCACGCGCACGCTGCTGAATGCCGCTCTGGACGGTTCGCTGAAGGACGCCGAGTTCCGCAAGGACCCCTATTTCGGGTTCGACGTGCCGGTTCACGTGCCGGGAGTTGACGACAAGATCCTCGATCCCAGGCGAACGTGGTCGGACGCGGACGATTACGATCGCACGGCAGCGAAGCTCGTCGATCTCTTCGTGCAGAACTTCGCGCAATTCGCGGACCATGTAGACGAGGGCGTTCGCGAAGCCGCACCGAAAGCCGCCCAAGCGCAACCCGCCGAATAGCCGATCGTCGGATCGGGCACACCAGGACCCGATCGGATGACGCAATTCGCGCCGCGGCTGTTTCGATCCGATGCCGAGATCGAGCGGATCGGGGAGGGCTTGCTCGCGCGTACCCTCCCGCGCGAGCAGTGGACTCACGAGGCGCATCTTGCCGCGACGGTTTATTTGCTGCTGAAGCGGCCGGACGTCGCTATCGACCGGGAGCTGCCGGGGATCATTCGAGCCTACAACGAAAGCGTAGGAGGGGTGAACAGCGACAGCGAAGGCTACCACGAGACGATCACGCGCGTGTTTCTTCGCGGCGCGCGTCTGTTTCTCGCCGAGGCCGACCCACGCGAGCCGCTTTACGACCTCGTCAACGAACTGTTGCTGTCGCCCTTTGGTCGCCGGGACTGGCCGCTACGATTCTATTCGCCGAAGCGGCTGTTTTCGATCGACGCGCGGCGGGAGTGGATCGCACCGGACCTAAGGTCCATTCCCTAGCTCAGGCGAAAGTCAGTGCGCCGCGGTAGACGGCGTCCTCAAGCGTCTGGCCGGCACCCCGGGCAACGCAGGTCAGCGGGTCGTCGGCGACCCTGACAGGCAGGCCGGTCTCGTCCGCAAGAACGGCGTCGATGTCACGAAGGAGCGATCCGCCGCCGGTCATCACGATGCCCTGGTCGATAACGTCGGCCGCGATTTCCGGCTGCGTATTCTCAAGCGCCGAGCGGACGATCTCGACGATCCGGCTGACCGGCTCGTTGAGCGCTTCGGCGACCTGAACCTGGTTGAGCGTGATTTCGCTGGGCACGCCGCGGCTGACGTCCCGGCCGCGGACGTAGGTGGAGAGGCCGGGTCCGTCGGCAGGTGCGCGCGCCGTCCCGATTTCCATCTTTACCCGTTCGGCGGTGCCTTCACCGATCATCAGGTTGAAGTTGCGGCGAACGTAGGAGACGATTGCATCGTCCATTCGGTCGCCGCCGACCCGCGTCGAGCAGCAATAGGCAAGTCCCTGGAGCGAGATGACTCCGACTTCGCTGGTGCCGCCGCCGACGTCGACGACCATCGATCCGATCGGCTCGGCAACCGGGAGCCCGGCGCCGATTGCCGCGGCCATCGGCTCTTCGAGAAGCGATACCTTGTCGGCCCCGGCGTTGCTCACCGCCTGGCGGATTGCCCGCCGCTCAACCGGCGTCGCCCCCGAGGGCACGCAGATGACGACGTCCGGCTGACGCGCGAAGCGCCGCTTGCCGCCCTGCACCTTGCGAATGAAATGCTTGATCATCTCTTCGGCGATGTCGAGATCCGCGATCACCCCGCCACGAAGTGGGCGGATGGTCTCGACGTTGGCGGGCGTTTTTCCAAGCATCAGCTTGGCGTCGTTGCCGATTGCGCGAACCCGCCGGATGCCGTCCCTGGACGTCTCCATCGCAACCACCGACGGCTCGGTCGTCACGATACCGACGCCACGGACATAGACGACCGTGTTTACGGTCCCGAGGTCGATCGCGATGTCCCTCGGCGAAAAATTGAAGAATATGCTCATCTCGACCCCACCCCGTGCACCGTTACTCGAAGATCTTGCTTCGAACTGCAGCTTAGGCGGTCGCGCCGTTAACCATAGCGCCCGGTAAAGACGGTAACTGCAAGTCGTTGAGTTTTCGGGGTGAAACGAGTGCCAGGATCGTCCGCTAGCATGGATAGCGGATAGCCAGGATTTCGTAGCTCTTCTCTCCGGCCGGCAGGCGAACCGTGCGCTCGTCGCCGACGCGTGCGCCGACCAGTGCCCGGGCAATGGGCGCGCTCCAGCCGATGCGCCCTTGCGATGCGTCCGCCTCGTCGTCGCCGACGATGGTCAGCACTCGCCGGTTGTCATCGTCGTCGGCAAGTTCGACCGTTGCTCCGAACCGGACCTGGTCGCGCGACGTCTGCCCCGCCGGATCGACGACCTTGGCGGCCTTCATGATTCGGGCGAGGTGGGAGAGACGGCGATCGATCTCGCGAAGACGTCGCTTTCCGTACAGGTAATCGGCGTTTTCCGAGCGGTCGCCGAGCGAGGCCGCCCAGGAGACGGTCTCGACGATTTTCGGCCGCTCGACAGCGAACAGCTCGTCGTACTCGGACCGGATGCGACCCAGCCCCTCGGGCGTAATGAAACGGGGCCTCGGCTCTGCCATCGCTAAAGGCTTAGCCCGGCGTTCCCTTGCCGAGATAGCGCGAAACGTGAAGCGCCGTCCGCTGGGCGGGCTGCGGATTCATCGAATCGTAGACGACGCTGTTTTCGATCACCCGCTGGACGTAGCCCTTCGTCTCGCTGAACGGAATCGCCTCGATCCAGCCGACCCAGTCGACCCGGCCGGTGCGCGGATCGCCATAGGCATTGATCCACTTGCGCACGTTGCCCGCACCGGCGTTGTAGCTTGCCACTGCCAGCGGAACGCTGCCGTCCCAGGTGTCCAGCATCCGCTGGAAGTAGGACGAGCCGAGCATGACGTTGTAGTCGGCATCGTAGAGCCTGTTGCTATCGTAGCCGACGCCAAGCTTTCCAGCCTGCTCGCGAGCGGTCGCAGGCATCAGCTGCATCATCCCGCGCGCTCCGGCCCAGCTGACGGCGTTCTGGTCGAACGAGCTTTCCTGCCGTGTGATTCCGTTGGCAAGCGCCCATGCCGACCGGGGCCGGCTCTTGATGGTCGGGAACGCGTCGCGAACGTAAAAAGCGTCGCCGTCATTGCGTGCGGCGCGCGTGACCCAGACCGCGAGATCCTCGCGCCCGAGCTGCCGCGAAAGTTCGACCGCGAGCGAGCGCTCGGTTGGCGTCTTCAGCGATTCTGCAAGCGCTCGAACGAACTGCATCCGCTCCTCGGCGCTGCCGTAGCGGGCCATCTGCCGGGTCGCCTGCACGAGCCTGTTCTGAGCGAAGGCGGTGCGCGTCGCATCCGTCGGAGCGACGGGCGGCACGTAGGCGGGTGCCGGAACCGATCGGCCGAGCCGCTCGAGCGCGAGCTGACCGTAGAACAGGTCCGGATTGAGCGCAGCGCGCTGGAAATAGGCGCTTGCGTCGGCGGGGCGGCTTGCGGCCAGCGCTGCGCGCCCGGCCCAGTAGAAGCCCTTCGTGGCGACCTGGAGCGACTGCCCGCCATAGGCGTAGCGATAGAACATCGCCATCGCGTTGGTGGGGTTGTTCAGCCGGTCGAGCGCCGTTCGTCCGGCAAGCCAGGCGAGGCTCGTGTAATTGTCGCGCACTCCGTAGGGCTGGTCGGCGATCGCGGTGCCTTTCGGGTAAGCGTCGTCGAGCTGCCGGGCGATGTTGTACGCCAGGTGCCACTGATGGTCCTCCACCGCCCCGTTGGCGAGGAGGAGAAGCATTTCGTACCAGCGCTCCGGGTCGGCCGGACGCTCGGTAAAGTCGTGCGGCTGGGCGGCGAGCTGCCGGGCGAGATTTTCGTTACCGCCGTCGCGGAGATAGCGAAGCCGGTCCATCAGAAGCCCGGAGTTGGCCGAGATGCGATGGGCGGCGGCCCGGAAGAGAGTTTCGGCGTTGTCGGCGCGCGATTGCATGGCCACTCGCGCCTGGAACGCCGCGCGGCGCGCGGGGCTGGTCCAGGCGAGGAGCCGTTCAGCGTCTTTCGGGTCCTTGTCGAACAGCAAGGCATCGACACGCTTGTCATGATCGGCAGTCGAAAAACTGCCGCCGAAACGGGCCAGGATAGAGGCTTCGTCCGCGGAGCTGAGGTCGCTGGAAGCCCAGGCTTCCTTGGCGGCTGCGAGCGCGTCGGCGGTTCGTCCGACGGCACTCAGCGCCTCCGCATAGCGGGTCCAGCCATTGCCGCTCTTCGGCTTCTCTAGGCGATAGAAACCGAGCACGAGAGATGGGTCCTCGCCGGAGCGCATCGCCTTTTCGGCATCCCTGCGCATGGTCGCTTCGCCCGGCCAGCCGGCGTTATAGTTGAGGAAGTGCGCATATTGCGCGAAGCTGTAATCGCCTTTCTGGCGAAGCTGGCGCCACTCGGCGATCGACCCGTTGATGTTGGGAGCGACCGCAGCCGATGCGGCGGTCGTGTCCGGAATGATCGGTGCAGGAAGAAGTGCGGACGCGGAAGCCGTGCACGCCAGCAGGATCGGAATGAAAAGTGCCCTTTTGCCCATGCTGGACATGATACCAATCGGCTCCTTATCAGTTGCTGAATGGGTCGGTGACCTTAAACTGTCCTGGCATCGCAAGTGAAGGAAAAAACATGTTTTTTGGCTCGATACCGGCGCTGGTCACACCGATTTCCGGCAACTGTGTCGATGAAGACTCACTTCGGGAACTGGTCGAGTGGCAGGTGGAGCAGGGGTCGAACGCGTTGGTGCCGTGCGGAACGACCGGCGAAAGCGCGACTCTTTCGGCCGCGGAACAGAAGCGCGTCATCGAACTGACGGTGGAGGCAGCTGCCGGCCGGGTGCCGGTTATCGCCGGGTGCGGAAGCAACAATGTTGCCGTTGCCATCGAGCATCTGAAAGCGGCGAAGGAGGTCGGGGCCGACGCAGCGCTGATCGTGACCGGCTATTACAACAAGCCCAGCCAGGCGGGGCTTCTCGCCGCCTATCGGGCGATGACGGAAGCCACCGACCTGCCGATCGTGGTCTACAATATTCCCTCGCGCGCAGTCGTCGATATCTCGGTCGAGACGCTCGCCAGGATTGCGGAGCTGCCGAATGTCGTGGCCGTGAAGGACGCGACTGGAAACATTGGCCGAGTGACCGCCCAGCGGCTCGCCTGCGGTCCGGACTTCTGCCAGCTTTCGGGCAATGACGAAACGGCGCTGGCGTTCAACGCGATGGGCGGCGTCGGCTGCATCTCGGTTTCGGCGAACGTCGCTCCGAAACTCTGCTCGGACTTTCAGAAGGCGATGCGTGAGGGCCGCTGGACCGATGCGCTGGAACTGCAGGACCGGCTGTACCCGCTGCATACGGCCCTGTTCACCGATTCGTCGCCGGGACCGGTCAAATATGCGCTGTCGAGGGTCCGCCCCGGATTTCCGACGGAGCTCAGACTTCCGATCGTGGAGGCGTCCGACGCTTCCAAGCGGGCGGTGGATTCGGCGCTCGAGCACGCAGGACTGGTGTAGCGACTCGTCCAAGGCCCGCATAAGCCTTGTAGATACCGCCTGTTTATTCCTACTTGCCAAGCTGAAGGGGAGGGCTTTGCCGGCCCTTCCCAACGGAGCGTTTGCTTGCCCAAGCCACTTCCAGCCACGTTCGACAAAGCGAAGGTCGTCGCCGAGAATCGGCGTGCGCGTTACGATTATTTCGTCGAAGACCGGTTCGAGGCGGGAATCGCGCTCACCGGGACGGAGGTGAAGTCGCTTCGCCAGGGCGAGGGGTCGATCGCGGAGAGCTATGCCACGGTCGAAGGCGATGAGGTTTGGCTGATCAACAGTCACATCCCCGAATACAGCCACGGTAACCGCATGAATCACCAGCCGCGCCGACAGCGCAAGCTGCTCCTGAAACAGCGGGAAATTGCGAAGCTGAACGGCGCGGTCACGCGCCAGGGGCTGACGCTGGTGCCGCTTTCGATCTATTTCAACGGGCGCGGGCGGGCGAAGGTGGAACTTGCTCTCGCCCGGGGAAAGAAAGTGCATGACAAGCGCGACACGGTGAAAGAGCGCGACTGGAAGCGGGAGCAGCAGCGGCTGCTTCGGCAGCGTGGCTGAGCTGGTGCGCAACCGTTTCGGCTGGCTCACTCGGCACATTCCCACGCGGGACACCGTCCACGAAAACCGTTTGCTTCGACCGTTCGCAAAACATTTGTCCAAGCCTGAGCTGTGGCGGATGCACCGGCGCTCTGTCCCGCGCGGCGTCGCGATCGGGCTCGGCATCGGCATCGTCATTCCGTTCATGCACACGGTGCTTGCGGCGCTTCTCGCGATTCCCCTTCGTGCCAACGTGGCCATCGCTGCCGCGTTCACCCTGGTCGTCAATCCGCTGACGATCCCGGCAATGTACTATTTGGCTTACCGGACCGGCATGTGGGAGCTGCGCGCCGATGCGGCCGTGGGCAATCCAGCGGCCGCCGAGCAGGCTTCGGGGGAACTTGCGCGCCTGTTGTTCTGGATTCACCATGCGTCCGGTCCCATCGCGCTCGGCATCCTGACCATGGCGATCGCCGCGGCCGTCGTCGGCTACTTCTTTACCGCAGTCGTCTGGCGACTGTGGCTGTCGAGCAAGCTTCGCCGACGCCGGAACGCTCGCATCTCGCGCTCATGATCCGGGCGTAATCGGAACTCCAAGCTGGCTGGCGACAGCCTCGATCCACTTTGCGACCATTCCGATCTCTTCGGCATGGACTTCACTCACGGCCCTGTGCTCGTCCTCGCGCGCCTTTAAATCGAAGTCGCGGCCGGTGAACTTGCTGTGGCTGGAGAAAGCCGGGCCCGTGGCGATGGCGTCGATTTCGCCAGGGTCCAGCTTGAGGTCGAACAGTGACTGGATGCGGCCGAGTGCGCTCGCCGGATCGGCGAGAAGCGATGCCGAATCGAGCACGAGGGCGCGTTGCGAGCCCATTTTTCGGGCAACTCGATCGAAGTGATCGATCTGCATCAGCCACGCGAGCGCAGCGATTTGCGCATCCGTCTGCTCGAGCAGTTCAGCCGGGGAATAGCCGAATTGCAGCGGGGCCCAGCCGCTCAATTGGTTGAACAGTTTGCGGCCGAAGATGCGGCCGAACATCCCCCGCTTGAGCAGCGACCTGAGAAAGGTCTCGACATCCGAATAGAGCAGCACCACTCGCGATTCCCGCCGCAACTCCAGCGCCGGTTCAAGCAGGCGATTGGCGAAGTTCGTCGGCTTGACGATCACCGTTTCGTCGCGCTCGGGAGGTCTCTCCAGGAGCCGGAGAACGAGCTCGAGGCGGTCGCGCTCGCCGACTTCGCTGCGAATGAATCGGTTGGCGAGGTTGATCAGGACGTCGGGTTCGCGAAGCGCGATCGACTTGCCGGGAATGTCGAGCGCCCTTGCAAGTAGGGTCGAGCAGCAGAAACTCGTATGGAAGATGAAGTGGATCGGCGCCTGCCGGGCATGCACCGCAGCCGCCGTCACGTCCCGCACGGGGAAGGTCGCCTTGACGAATTGATCGGCGAAATGCTCGTCCGAAAGAAACATGAGCTGCGGGCGAGCCGGCATGGGAACGCGAACGAACGTGAGCTGCGTTCCGGAAACGTCGTAGGTATGCGGAAGCCACTCGGGGTCTGGCGCAACGTCGCTGAGGGAAGGTCCGGCCATCGGGACCTTCTGCGTTCGGGCGGCTGCTTTCTGCAAGCGGCTTTGACGGATTCGGCGAACCGCTCATATACGCTTGCCCAAATCCCGGGAGAAAAGTGCCAATGCGTTCACTGTTTATCGTCCTCGCCGCCGGAACCATTCTTGGCGGTTGCGCCACTCGCCCTGCCGACCTTCCGCCGCCGCCTGAATCGGCCGTCGTTCCGCAGGCTCCGGCTCCGGCTCCGGTCGCGCCCGCCCCCAAGCCGACGTACGGCGCGTTCGGACTCGATACCGGCGGAATGGACCCGGCGATTGCACCCGGAAACGACTTCTTCGGCTACGCCAACGGTACGTGGGCGGACACGACGCAAATCCCCGCCGACAAGTCGCGCTACGGGATGTTCAACGTTCTGGACGACCTTTCCAAGCAGCGCACGCGCTCAATCATCGAGGAGCAGGCGAAGGACCCGAACAGCAGGATCGGCGAGGCCTACGCGAGCTACATGAACGAGGCGGCGGTCGAGGCAAAGGGCCTGGCGCCGCTGGAGCCCTGGCTTGACCAGGTTCGCGCGGTAAGCAGCAAGGCTGCCTTGGACGACATCTACGCCAAGGCCGAGAAAATCGGCATTTCCGGTCCGTTTCGTATGTTCGTCGGACAGGACGAGAAGTCGCCGAACCTGTACGCGATCAACATGATCCAAGGCGGCCTGGGGATGCCGGACCGCGATTATTACCTGTCGAAGGATCCGAAGCTCGCCGATACGCGAGCGAAATATGTCGAGCACCTGACGAAGGTCCTGACGCTTGCCGGCGAAACCAATGCTGCCGCCAGGGCGAAGGCCATTCTCGATTACGAGACGCAGATTGCGAAGGCGCATTGGACTCGCGCAGAGAGCCGGGACAGTACCAAGACCTACAACAAGATGACCCTGGCGCAGCTCAACCAGAAGGCGCCCGGGTTCGATTTTTCGAATTTCGTCCACAAGACCGGCGCCAACGTCGATTACGTGGTCGTCGCCCAGCCCAGCGCATTCCAGGGTGAGGCCGCGGCGATCGGGAAGGCTCCGCTTTCCGTCCTGAAGGACCAGCTACTGGTTCGCTCGATCGACCGCTATTCGCCCTATCTGCCCAAGGCGTTCGATCAAGAGCACTTCCACTTCTACGGCACCGTGCTTTCGGGAACGCCGGAGCAGGAGCCGCGGTGGAAGCGCGCGGTGAGCTTCACGGTCAACGCGCTCGGCGACGATGTCAGCAAGCTCTACGTCGCCAAATACTTCCCGCCCGAGACGAAAGCCGCGGCCGATCAGCTGGTGAAGAACATCATCGCGGCAATGGGCAGACGGATCGACCAGCTCGACTGGATGACTCCCGAGACCAAGGCAAAAGCGCACGCGAAGCTTGCCGCCTTCACGCCCAAGATCGGCTACCCGAGCCAGTGGCGCGACATGAGCGGGCTTGCGATCGACCCGACCGACCTGCTCGGCAACGAGATGCGGTCGAACGAGTTCGAGCACGCCTATGAGCTCGGAAAGCTTGGCGGCCCAATTCGGCGCTGGGAATGGGGCATGACGCCCATGACGATCAACGCCTATGCCAATCCGACCATGGTCGAGATCGTGTTTCCGGCAGCGATCCTGCAGCCACCCTTCTTCGATCCGAATGCCGACGATGCCGTCAATTACGGGGGAATCGGCGCGGTCATCGGGCACGAGCTCAGCCACCATTTCGACGACCAGGGCGCGAAGTACGATGCGACCGGCAAGCTGATCGACTGGTGGAACTCCGGGCGACACGAAGGCGTTCACCGCCCGGCTCGACAAATATGCGAAGCAAATCAGCTCGTACGAGCCGCTTCCCGGCATGCATGTGAACGGACAGCTCACGATGGGCGAAAACGTCGCCGATCTCGCCGGCCTGACGGTGGCCCATGACGCCTATATCGCGTCGCTGGGTGGCAAGGCGCCGCCGGTCGTCGACGGAATGAGCGCCGATCAGCGTTTCTACCTCGGCTGGGCGCAGGTGTGGCGCTGCAAGAGCCGCGAAGAGGCCCTTCGGCAGCAGCTTCTGACCGACCCGCACTCTCCGTGCCCGGTGCGAACGGATGTCGTCCGCAACATGGATCCGTGGTATTCGGCGTTCGACGTCCAGCCGGGGCAGACGCTCTATCTCGCCCCCGAGGACCGCGTCCGAATCTGGTAGGGGAATAGCCGAAGCGATGTTGCAGCAGGAGCTCCCGCTCCTGGAATCGCGGCCCATCGCCGGTGCATCGCCCTGGCTCGTCCCGGCAATCGCAGTAGCCTCCGCCCTGACTGGGGCGGGGCTGCTGTGGATCGCCGGCGCGACGATGGCGGCGATCGCTTTCCTCGTCGTATGCGCAATTGCGCTGCCGACGATCGCTCTCGTCAGGCGTCAGCCGAGTGCGGCCGCGCCGGACGTCGTCCAGCTTGCCGAGGCTCCGGATTTCTCCTTGGTGGGCTCGATTCTCGCCGTGACCTCCGATGCGGCTGCGCTGACGGATTCCGGCGGGAAGCTGCTGGCGGCCAACGCCAGCTATCGCGAACGCTTCGGCAACAGACAGCCCGAACAGCTGCCGGCCAATGCGGACTCGGCGCAGGCGACCGCGACCGCGCGCTCGATCGCCTGGCGCGAGGGCGGCGGCTGCGCGGCTGGAATTGAGACCGGAGCGGGCGTGTTCGCGCTGGAGGTCGACCGCGTTGGAGCGCGAAGCGACCTGCTCTTGTGGCGGTTGCTCAAGCCGCGGGCGAGCGATCCCGTTGCACTCGCCGCCAACAGAATTCGCGGACAGGCCGGAGAACTTCTTGGAACGGCGGGAATCCTTGCCACCCTTGTGGACCCGGACGGGCGGCTGCTGGCCTGGAACTCGCTTTTCCAGTCGCGGGCCCTGGAGGGCCGGGAAAGGGAGGCCCCCAGCCTTACCGAACTCGTCGTCGCCGAGGAAGAGGATGGGCAATTCCGGCTGACCGCCGAAGGCGATCTCGGCCGGCCGATGCGCGCGGTCCGAGTGCCTCTGGACGGCGCAGAAGTCGACGACTTCGGAATCTTCTACCTGTTCGACAGTCCGGACAGCCTTCCGCTTTCGAGCTCGCAGCACTTGCAGGCCATGCTCGACATCCTGCCAATCGGGCTCGCCCTGGTCGATCGGGACGGGCGCTTCCTGACGATGAACGACGCGTTTCGAACCGCGGCCGGGCTGGAAACCTCCCGCGCCGTCTATCCCGGCGATCTCGTCGTCAAGGAGGACAAGGCCGCTGTCGCCGATGCCGTTCGGCGCCACGCCCGCGGGCCGGCCATGTCGGGAGATCTCGCCGTTCGCCTGGCGAGAAGCCCCAAGGAGCCGGTGGCACTGACGATTGCCGGCCTGCGCGGCCTTGGCGATGCGGCAGTGCTCCTCCTGCTCAAGGACAACAGCGAGGAGGCGAAGCTCAAGCGACAGGTGGCCCAGGCGACGAAAATGCAGGCGGTGGGGCAACTCGCCGGCGGCGTTGCACACGACTTCAACAACATCCTGACCGCGATAATCGGCCACTGCGACCTGATGCTGATGCGGCACACGCCCGGCGACAGCGACTATGACGACATTCAGCAGATCAAATCGAACTCGAACCGGGCGGCGGGGCTGACTCGGCAACTGCTCGCTTTTTCCAGGCAACAGACATTGCGCCCACAAGTGCTGCAGCTGACCGACGTCGTCGCCGAGGTCTCGCACCTGTTGAAGCGGTTGCTCGGCGAAACGGTGACCCTGGTGGTCAAGCACGGCCGCAATCTCGGATCGATCCGGGCCGACCCCGGGCAGCTCGAGCAGGTCATCGTCAACCTGGCGGTGAACGCGCGCGATGCCATGCTGGGCAACGGCGGCGGAACGCTGACGATCCAGACTTATGCCGTCAAAGCCGACCAGGTTGCCGAAATCGGCTCCGACATCCTGCCCATTGCCGACTATGCGGCGCTTTCGGTGACCGATACCGGCTGCGGAATTCCGGCGGCCGTGCTGGGCAAGATTTTCGAGCCCTTTTTCACCACCAAGGAGATCGGCAAGGGCACCGGCCTGGGCCTGTCGACGGTGTACGGAATCGTCAAGCAGTCGGGCGGTTTCATCTTTGCCGATTCCAAGCCGGGGCAGGGGACGCGGTTCGTCATCTACCTGCCCGTTCACCAGGTCGAAGCGGAAACGGGCAAAGCACCTGCCGGGCCGAAGCCGAAGGAGCCCGAGCTTTGGGGCAGCGGGACCGTGCTGCTGGTCGAGGACGAGCCGATGGTCCGAGCGGTCGCCGAACGCGCGCTGACGCGTCACGGTTACACCGTCGTCACCGCCAACAACGGCGAGGAAGCGCTGGAGGTCATCGAGCGAGGCGACGAGATTGCGCTGATGATCAGCGACGTGGTGATGCCGGGGATGGATGGTCCCGCGACGGTCCGCGAGGCACGCAAGTCGCGGCCCGACCTGCCGATCCTGTTCATGTCGGGTTATGCGGAAGAGCAGCTTCGCAAGTCGATCGACCTCGACAACGTCGCTTTCCTTCCCAAACCTTTCTCCGTGCAGGAGCTCGCGCAGGCGGCGCGAAGCGCAATTGCGGAGAAATAACTTGCCGGACCGTTTTTCGGCTCTATTTCCAACCCGCTATGTCCGCGCGTTGCATTCTCGTTGTCGAAGATGAGCCATTGATCGCGATGATGCTCGAGGATTTCCTCGAAACCCTCGGCCACACCGTTCACGCCAGTTGCGAGACCGTCGCGGACGCTGTTGCCGAGGCGGAAAAGGGCGGCTTCGACGTCGCCATTCTCGACGTCAACCTGAATGGCGAAACGGCCTGGCCGGTCGCGCGCAAGCTGCGCGAAAAGCATATTCCGTTCGTGATCGCCACCGGCGGCCATGTCGAGCCGCCGCCGCCCGAGTTCGCCGATGCGCCGGTCATCGAAAAGCCGTACACCGTCGATCGCGTGACTCCGGCGATCGAAGCCGCTCTGGGCGAATAGCCATCGCCGCCACGCTGGCGGGAGATTTCGGAACCGGAACAGCCGTTCTGCGCTGATTAGGCGCAGTGGGCATGAGACTGATACCGTGAACCTGGCAGCGCGTTTCTTCCAGCGCCTGCGATCGCTCGGCTCGTTCGTGGCGATTCCGCTTCTCGTGGTCTTCCTGTTCCTCGTCCTTGCTGCCGTCACGTACAAGCTCGACGCCGCGCTCTCCAAGGAGCTCGTCAAGCAGACGCCGATCCTGACTGTACTCGAGAACCTGTTTGGCGACCGTCAGTCGACGCGAAGCCTTCTGGGAACGATCGCGTCGGCGATGATCACCGTGACTTCGATCACCTTTTCGCTGCTTCTCGTCGCAGTGCAGCAGGCCGCGGCATCCTTCAGCAACCAGATTCTCCAGCAGTTCAGGACTCGCAAGACGAACCAATTCTACTTCGGATTCTTCGTCGGCCTGAGCTTGTACACGCTCATAACGCTGGCAACGACACGCGACGTCCATCACCCGCTGTTCGGAGCCCTGATTTCCATCGTGCTGACGGTGATCGCGCTTTTGCTCATCATCGTTCTCATCTTCACGACGATCGAACAGATGCGCGGAAGCAGCGTGATCAACGAAATCGTTTCCAACATTCGTCATGCCCGCGACGGCGAATGCAAGCTGCTGGCGAAGACGCGGCGAACGGCGACCGAGGACCTGCCGGTGCGGCTGGTGCACAGCGCCCGAGACTATGGAACCGTTACTGGAGTCGCGATCGATTCCTTATCCAAGTCGCTGAAGGACTGTGCTCCCGATGCCGAGCTGGTGATCTGCGCGACGGAGGGCGTGTACGTCGGCCGCGGCGATCGCCTCGCGGAGCTTCGCTCGCCAACGGAGCTGACGGACGATGCGTGCGCGGCGCTGCGCGACAGCCTCGAAGCCGGTTTCGACATCGGCACTCAGCCGGGTCTCGGCGAAAACCCGCAGGTGGGCGTCGACCAGCTGGCCACTATCGCCTGGAACAATACCTCGACGGCAGTTTCCAACCCCCATCCGCCCATCCTGATTTGCCGCGCGATCCGGAGCCTCGTTTGGGAGTGGACCGAGGATGGCCCGAAGCCGGCACAGGATTCTCCGATCGTCTACCCGGACCTGACGCTGAAGAAGGCGTTGCAGCTATTGGAGGCGATGGGGGTGGCTTCGGCGGAGTCGAAGCAACCGCAGACTCTCGCCGAGCTTTACGAGACCTACGCGGCCCTGCTGCCGAGGCTGCCTGAGCGTGAGCGGGCGCAAGTGGAAGAAGCGATCCGCCTGTCGCTCGGCGCTCTTCCCAATCACGTTCCCACCCAACGGCTGAACGGGGCGATGGAGCACCTCGCAAATGCGCTCGACCAGGTGCAAAGCCCGGTGGCGGGAATGGTCAGGGAAACTCTCGCAAGCGAAAAGCGCGACGCTGCCTTCCGCAAGGACGCCGTGCCGGCACGCTGATCTCCCCGTGTCCGTAAAGCTACGGATTCCGGGATGGACGGCAATGTCTATCCTCGCACTCCTCAAGGGGAGTCGCGATGAAGAACATTCTGCTTCTCGTCCATGACGATGACGGACAGGAGCCGCGCCTGCAGGCGGCGCTCGATGCGACGCGCGCTCTGGGCGGGCACCTTACGTGCCTTCATGTAACGGAGTTCGGCCTTGGCACCGCGGACCCCTACGGCATGTCAGGCGCCGTCATGATCCTGGAAGCCGAGAAGGAAAACGAAGCGAAGAACCGGCTTGCAGTCGAAAAGCGGCTCGCGCTCGAGGACGTGCCGTGGGACTGGCTGGAAGTGACCGGCGCATTCGAGCCGGCCATGAAAGAGGCGGCCGATCTTGCCGACCTCGTTGTCGTCAACGCCGAGGTTCCGGGCCTGGTCCATCCGCAACTGACGACGCTGGCCGAGCAGTTGGTGATGAAAGCCGGAAAGCCGGTCCTTGCTGTCGGAGACGACAGGGGGTTCCGGCCCGCGGAGCCCGCCTTGGTGGCGTGGGACGGATCGGATCCCGCGGCTGCTGCCCTTCGAGCGGCGGTCCCGCTGCTCGCGCTCAGCGACTCGGTCACGATTTGCGAAATCAATTGCGGTGACGACGAAGGCAATGCGGAAAGCGCGGCCGAATATCTTTCCCGCCATTCGATCAGTGCCGAGATCGTGCAAAAGCGGGTCCCTGACAGCGACTTCGTCGAGCCGTTGCTGCTTTCAAAACTGTCGAGCGGCCGGTTCGGCTGGGCCGTGATGGGCGCCTTTTCGAAGTCGCGTTTGCGCGAACGCCTGTTCGGCGGGACCACCATGCGCATGCTCAAGGAAGCGCCGGTCCCGCTGCTTCTTGCCCACTAAGAGAGAGGTCACGTGCGTATTTGTTTCGCGATTGCCGCGGTGTGCGCTCTTGTCGCGGTCCCGGCTGCGGGCCAGCAGGTGCCGATTGGATCGGGTTCGGTCGTTGAGACGGTCGCCCATTTGAAGGCAGGCCAATACGTATGGGCGCCTCAGGTGGCGCCCAGCGGGCCAGTGCTGGTGGTCGTCAACCTCAAAACGCAACGCGCGACGGTCTACCGAAACGGCATTCCGATCGGTGCATCGACGGTTTCGACCGGCCGCCCCGGCCGCGAGACCCCAACCGGTGTCTTCACCATCCTGCAAAAGGAAGTCGTGCACCATTCGAGCCTCTACGACGATGCTCCGATGCCCTACATGCAGCGGCTGACGTGGCGTGGAGTGGCGCTTCATGCCGGCCATCTTCCAGGCTACCCGGCATCGCACGGGTGCATTCGGATGCCGCTCGGCTTTGCGCGCCTGCTTTATGGAGTGACCCGACTCGGCATGACCGTCGTCGTCACGGATTCTGCGACGATTCCGCGCGTCGCGGCCGGCCCGCAGCTGGTTTCCGCTCCCGAGCTGGACGCTGGTGCGGGGTCGATCGAATGGAGCCCGCAAAAATCGACGGATGGGCCCGTGTCTATCGTCGTGAGCGCGGCCGATTCGCGGGCCGTCGTCCTTCGCGACGGCGTCGTGATCGGGGCCGGCCCGGTGACGGTCGACGGGCCAGTGACCGGGACATGGGCCTATGCGTTCAAAAACGTCGATTCGACAGGTCCGCAATGGATGGAGCTGGACCTCGGCAAAGGCTCCGCCGCATCTCCGGTCCCGCCGAACGAGTGGCGCAGGTTCCGCGCGCCCGAACTCTTCCGGCAGCTGGTCGCGCAAGTCGTGGGACCGGGAACGACGATCGTCGTCACGGCCGATTCGTTGAGGCAGGGCAGCACCGGTACCGCGTTGGACCTGCTGGAGGACGACAGCGCAGGAAACGCCGACTAAAGCTCGTGGAGCGAATGGGCGGCTAATCGCGTTGAAGGGCAGCGATGGAAGAAGACGCAATCGCAATTCTCGATTCCAATCGCCTGATGGCGGTTTCGACGATCATGCCCAACGATTGGCCGCAGACGACTCTCGTCAGCTTCGCCAACGAAAAGCTCCTCATCTACTTCGTCGTTTCGCGCGACGGGCAGAAGTTCGCGAACATCCAGCGGGATCAGCGGGTGGGAATCGCGGTCGGGCGCGATGTCGACCGCCCGCATGACATCAAGGAACTTTCCATCGCCGCGCTCGCGTCGGAAGTCACCGCCGAGGAACAGCGCCAGCGCGCGCTCGACCTGATCGTCCGGCGAAGGCCTGCCCTTGAAGAGCTACCGCCGCCGGACCCCAGGACAGCGGCCGTCATTCGCGCTGCGCCGCGAGTGATCACGATCAGCGACTATTCTAAGGGCTTTGGCCATGCCGACGTCGTAACGCTCGGCCCCGCAGGAATCGTCGACATGCAGCCGGCGCGCGCCGACGACTGGGGATTTTCTCCTTCCGACGAGTAATGTTGTTCACGCCTTGTTCTAGTAGAACAAATGCGGTACGTACGTCCATTCACGGGACGGGGCTCGGTCTCCCGCGATGGTGTGGACGAATCGGCGCAAGTCGATTGACGAAGGGGTGAACAGCATGGCAGCGCAGCTCAAAGTGATTTCAAGCGGATTGGAAGTTTCCACCATGGATCGGCAAAAGGCGCTCGACGCAGCGCTGGCACAAATCGACCGCGCATTCGGCAAAGGCTCGGCGATGAAGCTGGGCAGCCGCGAGAAGATCGAGATCGATACGATTTCGACCGGCAGTCTCGGCCTGGACATCGCTCTTGGTGTCGGTGGTCTTCCGCGTGGCCGAATTGTCGAAATTTACGGGCCGGAAAGCTCGGGCAAGACAACTCTTGCGCTGCACGCGATCGCCGAAGCCCAGAAGGCGGGTGGAACGGCTGCGTTCGTCGATGCGGAGCATGCGCTCGATCCCGTCTATGCGAACAAGCTGGGAGTCGACATTGACGAACTGATCGTGTCGCAGCCGGACACCGGCGAGCAGGCGCTGGAAATCGTCGACACGCTTGTGCGGTCGAATGCGATCGACATTCTCGTCATCGACTCCGTTGCCGCTCTCGTTCCCCGCGCCGAAATCGAGGGCGAGATGGGCGACAGCCACGTCGGCCTTCAGGCGCGGCTGATGAGCCAGGCTCTTCGCAAGCTGACCGGCTCGATCAGCCGTTCGCGGTGCCTCGTCGTCTTCATCAACCAGGTGCGGATGAAGATCGGAGTCATGTACGGCAATCCCGAAACGACGACCGGCGGCAATGCGTTGAAATTCTATGCGTCGGTCCGGCTCGACATTCGCCGGACTGGGCAGATCAAGGACCGCGACGAAATCATCGGCAACTCCACTCGGGTGAAGGTGGTCAAGAACAAGGTCGCTCCGCCGTTCAAGCAGGTCGAATTCGACATCATGTACGGCAAGGGTGTTTCCAAGGTCGGCGAAATCCTCGATCTTGGCGTGAAAGCAGGGCTGGTCGAGAAATCCGGCTCGTGGTTCAGCTACGACTCTATCCGGATCGGCCAGGGGCGCGAGAACGCGAAGCAGTATCTCCTCGAAAACCCCGACGTCGCGAAGCGGATCGAAGATTCCATCCGCGGCAAGACCGAGGAAGTCGGCGAGGCGATGATGACCGGACCCGATGCCGACGGGGTAGCCGCCGAGTAATCGCCGAACGCAGTAACTGCAGGACGTTGGGGCCGCGCTCGTCGCGGCCTCTTCGTCCTACAGCTCTGCGGGCGGCCCGGGCACCGGCGCCGCCTCGCGTACGTGAGTGGCAAAAAGCCGACCCGGCTCCGTAAGGGCTACGGCGACGAAGGCCCCGGTTGCAGCGGCGGCGACTCCCCACACGAGCGGATGGACCGTTCCGTCGAACGCTCGGCCGATCGCGAAACCGACCAGCGAGCCGCCGATCGTCGTCACCAGCCCCTGAACCGAAGAGGCGCTCCCGGCTATCCTTCCCATATGCTCCATCGCCAGCGAGCTGAGGTTCGCTGAAGTAAAGGCGAACGCCACCATCACCAGCGCCTGGATTGCGATGAATTGCACGAGGCTTTCGTCCGAAAAGGTGGCGATTGCCGCATGCGCGAGCGCGATCAGGGCGAAGGCCGCCGCCCCGCTGTGGCCGACGCGCCGCAAGCCGAAGCGGCCCACCACTCGCGAATTCGTCCACGACGCAAGCGCCATCGGCGCCGCGACTGCGGCGAAGGCGGGAGCAATCGCGCCCGGCGCATCGAAGGCCTCGGCAATGACCTGCTGGACGGAGGCGATGTAAGCGGCAAGGCAGCCGAACACGAGCGTCATCGCCAGCGTATATCCTCGTGACTGCGGCTCGCAGACGGTTTCCCATGCCGCCGAAAGCATCGTTCGCCAGTGGAGATTGCGCGTGTCCGCGGGTTGAAGAGTCTCGGGAAGCCGGCGCCAGGTCCACGCCAGCATCGCTGCCGCATAGGCGGCAAGGACCACGAAAATCGCGCGCCACGGAGCGACGAGGAGAATGGCCTGCCCCATGGTGGGCGCGAGCACCGGGACGACCATGAAGACCATGAACACCAGGCTCATCACCCGCGCCATTGCTTCGCCGTGGAACAGGTCCCGGACCATCGCCACGACGAGCACTCTGCAAGAGGCTGCAGCGCCGCCCTGCAGGATTCGCGCTGCGATGAGCAGTCCGAAACCGGTCGCAATCCCGCACGCGAGCGCGAAGAGCGCATAGAGCAGGAGGCCAGCGGCAAGCACCGGCTTGCGGCCGAAGCGATCGGCGAGCGGCCCCCAGATCAATTGGGTGGCTCCGAAGCCGACGAGATACATGATGACGACGAGTTGGCGGTCGTTCTCGCTTGCGACCCCCAAGTCGCGGGCAATTGCGGCGAGGGCGGGGATCATCGAATCGATGGCGAGCGCATTGAGCGCCATCAGCCCCGCGAGCATCGCCACCGTTTCCTTTCGTCCCGGAACGGTGCGGCCTTCCTGTGCCGAGTCGAAAAGCATGAGTGAAATGTGCGTGGGGGCTGCTGGCCCAATCGCGCGCGGCGTGCAACAGTCGGGCGGCGGAAATCGGGGGGACTTATGCGCCAGCTTCACATTCACCGCCGCGGCTTGATGGGCGCCGCTCTCGCAGCGGGCGTGGCAGCCGCGATTCCCGCGCGCGCCGCCGCGGCTTTGGCTCCGGACTTCTCGCCAGTCACTGTTCCGCCGCCGATCGGGAGCGACGAAAGACTGGCGCGGCTGGCGACCGCCCGCGCCTTGATGGCGCGCAACGGCATTGGCGCGATCGTCATCGAGCCCGGCGCGAGCCTCGATTATTACACCGGCGTGCAGTGGTGGCGATCGGAACGACTGACGGCCGCCGTCATTCCCGCCCACGGCGACCCTGTTGTCGTCACGCCCTTTTTCGAGCGCCCGTCGGTGGCCGAGACGCTGGCTATCCCTGCGGAAATCCGCACCTGGAACGAAGACGAGGAGCCGCTGCGGCTCGTCGCCGATTTCCTTCGCGAGCGTGGCGTCGCTTCAGATCCGGTCGGGTTCGAGGAAACGGACCGCTACTTCATTTTCGACCGACTGCGGCACCTGTTGCCGGGCATGAAAGCCGTCAGCGCGAATCCCGTCGTTCGTGCCCAGCGCATGATCAAGTCTGCTCACGAGATTGCGCTCATGCAGGCAGCGAACGACATCACGATCCGCGCAATGCGAAGCGCGGGCGAGGACGCCAAAGAGGGAATGACCGCGGACGATTTCTCCGCGAAGATCAACGCGGCGACGAGTGCGATGGGCGGAAGCCCGGAATTCGCGCTGGTGCTCATGGGCGAGGCGTCCGCACTTCCGCACGGAACCAAGCGCGCGCAAAAGCTGGAACGCGGCGATGTGGTGCTGTTCGATTGCGGCTGCACGGTGCACGGCTACCAGTCCGACATTTCGCGAACCTTCGTTTTCGGCGCCGATCCGACTCCCGAGCAGCGCAAGGTCTGGAACCAGGTCCGCCGCGGACAGCAGATCGCAATCGCTGCCGCCAGGGTCGGAGTTCCGGCCGGAGCAGTCGATGATGCGGTTCGCGCTGCGTACGAAAGCTGGGGTTATGGCCCGGGTTACGCGCTACCGGGCCTGCCGCACCGGACCGGCCACGGAATCGGAATGGAAGGCCACGAGCCCGTCAACCTCGTTCACGGCGAAACAACTCCGCTGGCGCCCGGAATGTGCTTTTCCGACGAACCCGGCATCTACATTCCCGGCAAGTTCGGAGTGCGGCTCGAGGATTGCTGGCACATGACGGCCAAAGGACCCGAATTCTTCACTCAGCCGCCGCCGAGCATCGACACGCCCTTCGGCTAAAAGTGGTCGGCGTCCACCGCCGGTCCCGGCCGGTGGGACGGCGCGTGCGGTGGCTCGATGTCTGCCGGCTCTTCTGGATCGAGCTCGCCTTCCCAGCGCGCCACGACGACCGAGGCAACCGCATAGCCCACCACGTTCGTCCCCGATCGGCCCATGTCGAGGAAGTGATCGACCGCCAGGATCAGCAGGATTCCCGCTTCGGGAATTCCGAACATCGTCATCGTCGCTGCAAGGACGACGAGGCTCGCCCGCGGCACGCCCGCCATGCCCTTGGACGTCACCATCAGCACGAGCAGCATCGTGATCTGCTCGCCGAGGCTGATGTGGATCCCGTACGCCTGGGCGATGAAGATCGACGCGTAGGTCATGTACATCATCGACCCGTCGAGATTGAACGAGTAGCCGAGCGGCAGGACGAAGCTGGCGATCCGCGGCGGCACGCCGAACCGGTCGAGCGCTTCCAGCGTTCGCGGATAGGCGGCTTCGCTGGACGCGGTGGAGAAAGCGAGCACGACGGGATCGCGAACGTAGCGAACGAGGTGGCGCGTGCGCTTTCCGACGATGAGGAAGGCCGCGCCGATCAGCACCGCCCACAGCACGCCCAGACCGATGTAGAAACTGATGACGAACTTGCCGAGCGTGGCGATGATTTCCGGACCGCGTTCGGCAAGGGCGCTGGTGACTGCGCTGAACACCGCGAAGGGCGCAAAGCGCATCACGTAATCGGTGACCTGGAGCATGACCTTAACCAGCGATTCGACGCCGGCGACGATCGGCCGCCCCTTTTCGCCGATGGCGGTCAGGGCAACTCCGAAGAACAGCGAGAAGATGACGATCGGGAGAATCTCGTTCTTGCTCATCGCTTCGAATACCGAGGCCGGGACGACGTGAGTCACGAAATCGTTGAGGTTGAACCCGGTCGTTTCGACGCCGCTTGCGGCAGTCGCCGGCGGAAGCGGCAGGTTGAGCCCCACGCCTGGATTGAAGACGTGGACCAGTATCAGGCCGAGCGTGAGCGAGACGAGGCTTGCGCCGATGAACCACACCAGCGAACGAACGCCGACCCGGCCAAGCGCGGCGACATCGCCCATGTGCGCAATTCCGGCCACGAGCGTCGAGAAGACGAGCGGCGCGATGATCATCTTGATCAGCCGCAGGAACAGAGTCGTGACGATGCTGAGGTAGCCTGCGATTTCCTTCAGCCGTGCAGCAGACTCCGGCGTGCCGTCGTCGATGAAGAAATTGGTTGCCCAACCGGCAATAATCCCGAGGACCAGTGCAATGAGGATGTAGCGGGTGAGACGTTTGGCCACGAAATTCTCCGGAAGTGTTCGAGGGACAACAAGCTGGGCGCTTGCGCTTCGTCAAGCTTCACAGGGACGATCAGCCTGTCTAGGGCGCGAGGATGAGCAGGGACGATAACGGCGACGTGCTCGAATTCGGGCGAAGCATCCTACACGACGAGGCGCGCGCGCTCGACGCATTGGCCGACAGCCTGGGTGACGACTTTACCCGCGCGATCGGACTGGTGACGGGGGCAACCGGAAAGGTCATCGTGGCCGGGCTCGGCAAATCGGGTCACATTGCGCGAAAAATCGCCGCGACTTTCGCGTCGACGGGGACCACTGCGACCTTCATGCATCTTGCCGAAGCCATTCACGGGGATCTCGGAATCGCGTCGAAGGGCGACGTCGCGATCCTCATCTCTCTGTCCGGGAAGACGCCTGAGCTCGAGCCGGTGATCGATCATTTCGACGCCGTTGGCATTCCGATCATTGCCATCACCGGAGCCGCGCATTCGCCGCTCGGAAAAGCGGCAAGCATTCCCTTGATCCTCCCGCACTGGGCCGAGGTCGGACCGGAATCCGTCGCACCGACGACATCAACGACGATGAGCCTCGCGCTTGGCGACGCCCTGGCAATGACCGCAATGCGCCAGAGAGGATTCACGCGCACTGATTTCGGGCGGCTTCACCCCGGCGGTGCTCTTGGTGCTCGCCTGAAGCCCGTCCGGCGGCTGATGCGCTCGGGCGACCAGCTCCCGCTGACCGGCCGGTCAAGCTCGATGCACGACGCGGTGGTCGAAATGAGCGAAAAACGGCTCGGCATCGTCGGAGTGACGGACGAGTCCGGGCGGCTCGTAGGCGTCATTACCGACGGCGACCTGCGCCGAAACATCGAGCGGGGCCTCGATCACAGCGCGGAGGCATTCATGTCCGCCGATCCGAAGACGATCGCGCCCGACGCCCTGGTCGCAGACGCGCTGACCGTGTTCGAGGAGTTCAAGATTACCTCGATATTCGTTGTCGAAGACGGTGCCGAAGGTTCGCGCCCGGTTGGCGTCCTCCATATCCACGACTGTGCGAGCGCGAGGTAAACCGGCGTGGACAGCGTCATCCTGATTCCGGCGCGGTACCAATCGTCCCGCTTCCCCGGCAAGCCGTTGGTGGAGCTGAAGGGCGCCACGGGGATCGCCAAGCCGCTGATCCAGCGCAGCGTGGAGGCGGCGCGGCGCGTCGCGGGGACCAAAGGGGTGTTCGTTGTCACCGACGACGCCCGGATCGCCGACAGCTGCCGCGCGTTCGGAGCCGAGGTCATCATGACGTCGCCCGAGTGCCGCAACGGGACGGAACGCTGCGCCGAAGCGCTCCGCCAGCTCGACACGGCCGACCTCGTCGTCAACTTCCAGGGCGATGCGCTGCTCACGCCTGCGCAGTTCGTCGAAGCGCTGATCGAACGGGCTGCCCGCGACGATGTCGATGTCGCGACGCCAGCGCTCCGGCTGCGGACCGCCGAGGTTCGGGCGTTGCAGGCGGAAGAGGCTTCCGGCCGCGTCGGCGGAACATCGGTGGTGACCGATTCGTCGGGCCGGGCCCTCTATTTCTCCAAGCGGCTCATCCCGCATTTGCCCGACGGAGCGCTTGCGGCGGAAATGTCGCCGGTGCGGCTCCACGTCGGCGTCTACGCCTATCGGCCGTCCGCTCTTGCCGCTTACGCGCAAATGCCTCCCGCCGAGCTGGAGGAGCTCGAAGGGCTGGAGCAGCTGCGCTTCCTTGCCGCCGGAATCCCGGTCGCGGTCGTGGACGTGGAAACTCCGCCGTTCGCTCTTCGCGAGCTCAACAACCCGGAGGACATCGACCCGATCGAGGATGCGCTTGCGCAAGCAGGCCTCGAATGAGCAAGCTCGACGAAATCGAGCAGCGCTATCGGGTGATCCTTTGCGACATCTGGGGCTGCGTCCACGACGGCGTCCGACTCTATCCCGGCGCAACCTCGCGGCTCGAGCGCTGGCGCGACGCGGGATTGAAAACGATCCTCATCACAAACGCGCCAAGAACCGCCAAAGCCGTTTCGGACCAGCTGAGTTCGGCTTGGGCTGGACCAGCGGCTGTGGGACGGGATCGCGACCAGCGGAGAAGCGGGAATCTCCTGCCTGAAGGAGGTTCCGCGGCCGGTCGGCTTCATCGGCACCGCCTCCGACCGGGCAATTCTCGAGGGCCGCGGAGTCCAGATCGCGGACGGAGCGGATTTCGCCCAACTCGCCTGCGCCGGGCTTGACGAGGAGCGAAGGGACGTGGCGGATTACAGCGAGCAGCTTCGTTCGCTCGCCGAGCGTGACGTCCTCATGCACTGCCTGAACCCCGACCGGGTCGTGGTGCGCGGCGGAGCAAGAGAGCCCTGCGCCGGGGCGATTGCCGATCTGTACCTCGACATGGGCGGGAGCGTCGAGTGGTACGGCAAGCCTTATGCGGCAATCTATCGCCACGCGATGGATCTTGCCGGGAACCCCGCAGCGGAACAGGTCCTGGCGATCGGCGACGGACTCCACACCGATATCCTCGGGGCTGCCCGGATGGGCTTCGATTGCGTCTATGTGAGCGGTGGAATCGGGCAGGGTGACCCGATCCCCAAGTCGTTTGCGTCGGACAACGGGCTTGGCGAATGGTGCCCAGTGGCGGTCGTTCGCGGGCTGGATTAGGAAGACGTCATGAGTCCCGCTGCAAAGCCGACCGTTTTCATCCAGGCCAACGAGCGACAGCATCTCGGGGCGAAGATTTCCGCGCACAGCTACAAGAGAAACGCGCGCGACCCGGCCAGCTTCGACGTGCGCATTCTTCACACCCGCGATTTTCCGCGGCTGATGGAGCGGGGCAAGACAATCCTTCGCGGCGGGCAGCTGCGCGCGTGGGATCCGGACGATTTGCAGAGCTTCACACCGCTTCGTTTCTATCCCCCCACCGCAATGGGTTTCGAAGGTGTCGCACTCGTCACCGATCCCGATGTGTTCGCGCTCGGCGACGTCGGCGAGCTGTTCCACCGCGATCTCGATGGGAAGGCCATCTGGGCGGTGCCGAGGCCCGGCCACAACCGGCGCCCGGATTATATCGCCACGTCGGTGATGCTTCTCGACTGTTCGAAGCTGAAGCACTGGCGGTGGGAAGACTATCTCGACGGGCTTTTCGGACACGAATTCGACTATTTCGACTGGATCGACCTGAGCCGCGAGGACCCTTCGACCATTGGTCTGCTGGAGCCCGAATGGAACGACTTCGACCGGCTTACGGAGCGAACGAAGCTTCTTCACACGACCAAGCGGCGCACGCAGCCGTGGAAGTCGGGCCTTCCGGTCGATTTCACGCTTCAGCGCTCGTGGCCTGTCAACCTGATCAACAGGCTCCTTCTCCGCTACCGATCGCATCCCGACCCGAACCAGGAGGCGTTCGTCTTTTCGCTCCTGGCGGAATTGTACGATTCCGGAGAGGTCTCGGACCAGGAGCTTCGGCGCGAAATGGCTGCGAATCACATCCGCCACGACAGTCTTGAGCTGATCGACCGCTATCGCGGCTGGGACGCGCAGCTTGCGCTTGCAGCCTAGGCTGACAGGACCTCGCGAATTGCGGTGACAGCGGTTGCGAGGGGATCGGACCGCAGCCTCGCCACGACCGGGTTGGCGACGGTCCCGGCCAGGTGGCGGCTTCTCACCGATTGCCAGAAACGGCGGATGTCGCGCACGGGCACGTCGAAGCCCAGTCTCTCGAGCCCGTAGAAAAACCGCCCGGCCGCCGTTTGCCTGGGCTCGACGAGGCCGACGGGTTTTTGAGCTGCAATCGAGTCCGAGACCATGGCGACGCTGTCGGCGGTAACGGCGATCTCATCGGCGTCATGGAGAAGCACGGGGTAGCGCGGAAATCCCTCGGCAAGGAGACCGTGAGGATGCGCGTCGAGTGCCGAGCGAACGGAATCGCAAAGCTCGGGGCCGCTCCTGGCGCTGGTGACTGCAATCACGCTTCCACCCGGCTTGGCGCGAAGGGCGCTGGCCGCTTGCGCGACTATGTCGGGAGTGACGGTCCACATGAAGGTGTCGCCACCGACAAGGAACAGCCGGTGCGGCCGCGGCAGCGCGTCGAGCCATTCGGCTTCGGCTGGCGTTGCTTCGAGCGCGGGCGCGGTGCTGAGTCCGAACGGCAACCGAATGACGGTCGGAGCATCGGGGACGGGATATTGCGGGGTCGTGATAACCAGGTCGAAACGGGCGGGATTCAATCGCGGATTTCCGAGCCGAACGAGCTTCGCCTTGCCCTCTGAGAGCCGCCGGATCGCAAGCGCCGCCGGCACGCTTCGGTTCCCTATTCCAAGGACGAGGCGCGGCCACGGCGGCTTTATTTGGGCCCGCGACTTCGACTCCAGGCTGGCGAGCGTGGCGCCAAGACGGCGCGGCCCGATGAGCCGCAATGCATTGTAGCGAAGCTCGATGGGGCGGAAGGGAAGCCCCAGTTCGCCGGCAAGCCGGAGCAACTGATTGTTGTCGCCCGTTCGCTCGCCGAGCAGGACCCAGACCGGTGCTTCGCTCTCGCTCAAGCGGGAAGCTTTCCGAAGCGGGTTTCGAGAAGCGCCCGCACTTCGCGCGCGGCCTCGACGACGGGATTGGACACGCAGGCCGTGACCGGCTCCTCCATCGGTCCGGCGATCTGCTCGTCGAGCACGAATGTCCAGAAGCGCCGCAAGTCGCGCATGGTGCTCCGGTCGCTGATTTGCCGGCCGAGCGCAAACCGACCCAAAAGGTTCTTTTGCAGCGGGACAATTCCGACGGGCTTGCCGGCGATCGCAGCCTCCGAAATCATCGAGATGCTGTCGGCGGTCGGATAGAGCTCGTCGCAATCGTGCAACAATAAAGGGAAGCGTGGGAAGTCGCTTCGGACGACCCGCCATTCGCATCGACCGGACTGAAGACGCCGCTCGGTCGAATCGAGAACGGCGTCGCTTGTTCGGGCGCTTCGCGCGACGATGAGCGAACCGCCGAGTCGTTCCGCCCGATCGGCAAGCAACGCCGCGTGCTCGGCGGCCTGGGCGGGGCGGAGCGTCCAGTATCTCGTGCTTCCGCCGAGCATGAGGAGCAGGCGAGGGCGCGGAAGCGATTCGAGCCAGCGGCGTTCCGCTTCAGCGGCGGCCGGGCGATCGCGATAACGGCTCATCGCCACCGGCAGCAGCCGCATCGATTCTCCGCGCGGGGTGCGATATTGGCGCGTGGTGAACACCAGGTCGAACGCCTCCGGCGGGACCCGCGGATGGCCGACAAAGACCAGGAGCGTTCGCCCGCCGCTTTGCTTCCGAATCCATTGCGCTACCGGCACCGCTCGCCTTCCCACGTGGATGACGAGGTCAGGCCACGGCGGCGCCAGGGTCCGCTCTCGCAAGTCGCGGTTCACCGACGCTGCGCTTGCGCCCATGAGCCTGCCGCTAATCCAGGCGCGCCAGTTGAACTTGAGCTTGCGTGTCTCGAACGGGAGTCCGATTTGTTCGGCCAGCGCATAGACCTGTGCGTCGTCGCCGGGGCGATTGCCCGGTATGACCCATATGCGCGGGAAGTTCACCGCCGCCGCACCCGGCGATATTCGCGTGCGAGCTGGACGGCCAGAACGACGACCATCGCGGCGTTGGCCACGACGAAAGCGGCCGCTGCTCCCGAAAGGCCGAATCGCCAGGACAAGGGCGCCACGATGGCGAGATAGAGCAGGGTGCCCACAACGCGCGCGACCAGCGGCGCATCGTCGCGGCCCAGCGCGTAGAGCATCGGCGGAAAGGGAAAGGAGAGCATCGCGATCAGCGGCGCGATGACGAGCACCGCAAGGGCGGCATAGGCGCCGACGAACTGCGCGCCGAAGATGAGGCGGATGAGCTGCTCGCCGGCGCTGAAGACCAGCAAGACCGCGACGACTCCGAACATCGCGGCCAATGCAGCGCCGCGCAGCATCAGCTTCCACGGCTTCTTGGTTGTGAGATCCATTCGCATGACCTCCGGGTAAAAGGCGCGCCCGAGCATGTCCGTGGGCCTTTGCGCGCTGTCGGCAAGCGTTGCCGCGACGCGATACAAGGCCGCGCTCGCCGGGCCGAGGAGGCCGCCGACGATCAGCCGCGCGATAGGTCCCCATGCTGCAGCGAGGCTCGACGTCAGGTTCACGCGAATTGCGAAGCCCCACGCCTTTTCGAGCGGGTGAGGGCGCAACACGGGGCGGAAAGCGTCCGCCATGTCGCGGCGCTTGAGCTCCCTCCAGGTCAGCCACCAGGTGTAGAGGTCACCGGCGAGGTCGGTGAGAAACCAGATTGCCACATAGACCTCGAAGCTCGCGCCGAGGGCCCATGCCCCCGCCGTGAGCACGACTCGCGAAATCGGGTCCACGACTCCGCCCCAGCTCAGGAGGTCGAATTGGTCGAGCGTCCGAAGCACGCCCACTGGAGTCATCGCCTGCATCGTCGGAATGACGAAGCAATAGAGCAGCGCGATCGTCATGTAGCGGTCGGGGATTCCGAACCAGCCGCCGATGAACGGAAGCACGACCATCGCCACGGCCATGCCCACTACGCCGCTCAACAGGTCGAGACCGAGGGAAAATCCAGTCGCGACCTTGAAGTGGTCCGGCTGTCCGGCGGCGAGGCCTTGCCCGCCATAGCGGACGACGATCTGCCACGACTGGAACTTGCTCAGGCTGCTTGCCGCCTGGGCATAGCTGTGGATCAGGATGAGAACGCCGAACAGCAGCACGCCGAGCGCACGGCCGGTGAGCGCCAAGGTCACCACGGACGCAATGGCCGCGACGATCTTGGACACGCCGAGATAGCTGCTGTTCTTCAGCAGCGAACGCATGTGCTGGTCTTTGAACCAATGGCGCATTGGCGCCGCTTAGGCGAAAGACGAACGGCTGTCGTTACCGCCTATGCCGGCTCGGGCACTCTTTGCTGCACCACTTTGTCTGCAAGTGGGCCGTTCAGCTCTGCCAGATGGTCGAAGGCTGCTTCGTAGCTGGCGAGGCCCTGGCTTTGCGACCGCAACTCCGCATCCAGTCCGGAGAGCTCCGATTCGGGAATGATCGCATCGATCCTGTCCCAGCCGGTCCAGCCGTCGCGTGGCGCCATGCCGAGCATTTGCCCGCGCCGGCTTGCAACGGCGGAAGTGACTCGGCTGGTGGCGCTGGACGGACAGACGACGCTCACCTTGTGCATCGGCTCGAGCAAGTGCGGGTGAGCGGCTTCCAGGGCTTCGGCCATCGCCAACCTCCCGGCGAGTCGGAACGCGAGTTCCGAGCTGTCGACGCTGTGATAGCTTCCGTCGGTCAGCACCACGGCGACATCGACGACCGGAAAGCCAAGCGGTCCCTTGCGCATCGCCTCGCGCACGCCTTCCTCGACTGCAGGGATCCATTGCTTGGGGATCGCACCTCCACTGATCGTTTCGCTGAACTGGAAGCCGGACCCGCGCGGAAGTGGCTTCACGTCGATGACGACATCGCCGAACTGGCCGTGGCCTCCGGACTGCTTCTTGTGCCGCCCCTTTTGCGTGACGGACCTGCGGATCGATTCGCGGTAGCCGATGGTGGGCGGCCGCGATTCCACCTCGACCGAGTATCGGCGCCTGAGCCGGGCAATGACGGTGTTCAGATGCTCGTCGTTGATTCCCCGCAGCCGCATTTCGTGCGTTCCCTCGTCCTGTTCCAGGACGAGCGCCACATCCTCTTCCAGGAGCCGGTGCAGCGCTCCCGACAGCTTGACGTCGTCCTTGCGGTCGGCAGGCTGGATTGCCAGCGCACAGTTGCGAGCCGGGTAGTCGACGTCCACCGGCGGGGGCATCGCGCCGCTGCTCAGCCAGTCGCCGGACTTCACGGAATCGATCTTGGCGACAGCGACGATGTCGCCGTTGCGTGCTTCACTGATCTTGTGAGTCCGGTCCCCCTGCATCCGGAAGAGTGCGCCAAGGCGCGCCGTTTCGCCGCTTCTGGTCTTCAGGTCGGCGCCCTCGGCAATGCCGCCGCCGAGGACACGGGCAAGCGCAAGGCGACCCACCGTTCCGCCATTGTGGATTTTGAACACGTGTAGCGAGGGATCGCTGACCTGGAGCCGTGCCGCGGCGCCATCCGGCGCGGGAGTCTCGTGGCGAAGCGCCTTGAGCAGCCGCCCGATTCCCCAGCCGCTCAGTGCCGAACCGAACAGTACCGGTACGCCAAGGCTTTCGCCCGTCTCGCGTGCCAGATCGTACAGAACTCTTTCGTTGCTCGGAGTCTGCTCCATCACCAGTTGCTCGAGCAGCTCGTCGTCGTGATCGGCCAGTTGCTCCAGCATCTGGTTACGCGCGTCATGCTCCCGGTCCTGGAGCTCGCCGGGGATGTCGATCTGTTCGCTGTCGCTGCCCTTGTAGTGAAACGCCCGCTCGAGGGCGAGATCGACGAACCCGGTGATCCTTTCGTCCCCCAATTCCTTGGCGCGAATGGGGATCTGGCGCGCGATCAGGGGCGACACGCTGACCGGCTGGAGAGCCGAGAGGAGGTCGCGAATTCGGCCGTGCGCCTGGTCGATGCGGTTGACGAAAACGATGTGCGGGATGCCTTGCTCGTCGAGCGCCCGCAGAGCCGGTGCCGCCAGCGGAGCCCGGTCCGGATCGGGATCGACGACGACGATCGCCAGGTCGACGAGGGCAATGGCACGCGCGCCGTCGGCGGTGAACCCGACTGAGCCGGGGGTGTCGACGAGTGCGAAGTGGTCGTCGAGATAGTCGAAGCTGTAGAGGTTAAGCTCGGTCGATCCGCCCCGCGACCGCGCCTCGGGGCTTGAATCGCCGATGCTCGTTCCGTCGGCGACCGAGCCGTGACGATCGCTTGCTCCCGCCGCGTGGACGAGCGCCTCGGCAAGCGTGGTCTTGCCCGCGCCGGCCGGTCCGACCAGCGCGATTGCTCGAGTGCCGTTGGTTTGAACGCCATTTGCGTGGGGCATGCGACTCTCCTCTCGTCCGGTTCAGCGGGCGTGCGAGTCGCTTCTCAAGTGAAGGCGCTCACGCGCTCTTCGAAACCTGCAGCGTCGGACGGAATCGAAACGAACGCAAGCCCCCCGGAACGGTGTCCCGGCTCGTGTTTTGTTCGCCTGATGCCGAATCGCGCAAAAGACAGATCGGGAGAACGGGGACATCGTGCATCATCGCCGTGGCAAATGCCCCGGCAGGCCTGGAAAGACATCGGGTCGCGCACGTGGACTCGTACGTGGGAAGACAATGTCGGCCTGGTCTCGGCCGGAGTGGCTTACTATGGATTCCTCGCCGTCGTTCCGATGCTCGGCCTGGTCGTGCTCGCCTACGGACTTGCTGCCGACAGCGCCACGGTGATCGCCAACATGCGCATGCTAACCGGTATTTTCCCGCCCGACGTAGCCGACCTGATCCGCCAGCAGCTTCTCGGCGTGGTCGAAAGCTCGCGCGAAACGAAGGGCGTGGGAATCGCGGTGGCGCTGGCAGTCGCACTCTACGGCGCGACCAACGGCGCGGGTTCGATCATGACCGCCCTCAACATCGCTTACGAGGAGCAGGAGAAGAGAAGCCTGCTGCGGTTCTACATGACTGCGCTCGCGATCACCTTCGCAGCGGTCATCGTCGCAGTCGTGGCGCTTGCTGGTACCACGGCGGTCGCTTTCCTCGGCCGACTTGCCCCTGACGCTTCGCCAGTTCTCGTCGCCGGCGGAAGAGCCCTGGCCTATCTTCTGCTCGTCATCGTCGCCGCAGCGGTCGCAGCGAGCTTGTACCGGTACGGGCCCTCGCGCCAGAAGGCGCGATGGCGATGGATCACGCCCGGGTCGCTGTTCGCATCCATCGCGTGGCTGATGCTGACGACAGCGTTCGGATTCTACGTCAGCAAGATCACCGACTACAGCGCGACCTACGGCTCGCTCGGCACCGTTATCGTCCTGCTGACATGGATTTACCTGTCGGCCTATGCGCTCCTTTTCGGCGCCGAGCTCAACAGCGAGATCGAGCACCAGACGTCGCGCGACAGCACCACGGGCAAGCCGCTTCCGATGGGGAGGAGAGGGGCCTGGGCAGCCGACCACGTCGCGCACGACGACAAGCCGGAACCTCCGGAGAAGCGACCTTCGATGGCCGAGGCCACGCCGGACGCGCCGAACAGAAAGAAGAACCAGAAGAAAAAGTGAGGCGGCCCGGTTACGCTCAGGCGGCGGGAAGCAGCTTCTTCTCGCCTGCGAGCTTGATCAGCGACGACTGGAGCTTTTCGAACGCCCGCACCTCGATCTGCCGGATTCGCTCGCGGCTGACGCCATAGACCTGGCTCAACTCCTCGAGCGTCTTGGGATCGTCGCTGAGGCGGCGTTCGGTCAGGATGTGCTTCTCGCGGTCGTTGAGGCTGTCCATCGCATCCATCAGGAGGTCGTGCCGGACTCGCGTTTCCTCGTCGTTCGCGATCAATTCGTCCTGCAGCGGATCGGTATCGACCAGGAAGTCCTGCCACTGGCTTTCGCCGCCTTCGCTTTCGCCCATGGTGACGTTGAGGCTGGTATCGCCGCCACGCGCCATCCGGCGGTTCATCGACACGACGTCATCCTCGCTGACCCCGAGATCGGTCGCGATCTTGGTTACGTCCTGGGGCTTGAGGTCGCCCTCTTCGAACGCATCGATCTGGTTCTTCATTCGGCGAAGATTGAAGAACAGCTTCTTCTGGGCGGCCGTCGTGCCCATTTTGACGAGGCTCCACGATCGCAGGATGAATTCCTGGATCGAAGCGCGGATCCACCACATCGCATAGGTCGCGAGCCGAAACCCGCGGTCGGGCTCGAACTTCTTCACGCCCTGCATCAGGCCGATATTGCCTTCGCTGATCAGCTCGCTGACCGGAAGACCGTAGCCGCGATAGCCCATGGCGATCTTGGCGACGAGGCGAAGGTGCGAATTGACCAGCTTCGCGGCCGCTTCGGTGTCGCCATGCTCACGCCAGCGCTTGGCGAGCATGAACTCCTCCTCGGGAGCGAGGATCGGAAACTTCTTGATCTCGGCGAGATAGCGGTTGAGTCCTGCCTCTCCGCCAGAAGCGGGTAGCGAAACGATTCCGCCCGACTGTGCTGCCATTGCGATCCATTCTCCCTGCGCCGGCGCTTCTTGTCCTCTTTCGAGCGCCTGGTCGCCTAGTATTTATACCCGAAGACGAGTGAACAGTTCCTGCATGTCCGCCGGCATGCCGCTTGAGAACGATAGGCGGTGCTTTGTTACGGGGTGGGTAAAGCCTAGGCTTGCGGCATGTAAAGCCTGCCGCTGGAAACCCAGGTTTTTCAGAAGCTCGCGATGCGATTTCGAGCGGCCGTAGACGGGGTCGCCGAGCAGGGGATGGCCTATGGAGGCCATGTGGACCCGGACCTGGTGCGTTCGCCCGGTCTCGAGCGTGCATTGCACGAGCGCCGAATTGTCCAGGATCTCGAGCCGCTTCCAGTGCGTAACGGCGCGCTTTCCCCGGCGCCCCAGGTCCTTGGCCTCGACGATGGCGATTTTCTTCCGGTTGGAGGCGGACCGCGCGAGCGGCGCGTCGATCGTTCCATACCCAATCTTTGGTATGCCCGAGACGATCGCCAGATATTTGCGCTCGACGCTGTGCGCGGCGAATTGCTTCGCGAGGCCTTCGTGAGCGACGTCGGTCTTCGCAACCACCAGCAGCCCGGACGTGTCCTTGTCGATTCGGTGAACGATTCCGGGTCGCGCGACTCCGCCGATGCCCGACAGCGATCCACCGCAATGGTGAAGGAGGGCGTTCACCAATGTACCATCCCGGTTTCCAGCGGCAGGATGCACGACCAGCCCCGCGGGCTTGTCCACGACCAGCAGGTGCGGGTCCTCGAAGACGATGGTCAGGGGAATATCCTGCGCTTCGTTATGCGCCGGCTCCGGCTCGGGGACGGTGAGGACGAACCGCTCGTCGCCGCGCACCTTGGTGGCCGGATCGCGAACCGCTGTTTCGCCGGATGTAACCGCGCCGGAGCGGATCAGCGCCTTCAGCCGCTCGCGCGAGAGCGTCGGGACTGCCGCGGCAAGCGCGCGGTCCAGTCGCCAGCCCGAATGCACCGGCTCGAGCTTCGCCTCGATTGTCTGTTGTCCCCCCACACCACAGATATTGTGCCGCCGAAACGGAGGTTCAAGCAGCCGCCGATTGGCAAGTTCGACCATGACGAAGCGGCTCGCGCCCGTTACACAGCCGGCCCATGGACGCTCTCGACCTTGCAAGCCTTCTCTGCTCCCGCCTGTGCCACGACCTGATGAGCCCCGTCGGCGCGCTCAACAACGGAATCGAGCTTCTCGCGGACGAGGACGATCCGCAGATGCGCGAGCGCTGCCTGGAGCTGTTGTCGGACAGTGCGCGAGTCACCGCGAACAAGCTCAAGTTCTTTCGCCTGGCCTTCGGCGCTGCCGGCGGTTTCGGGGACGCCGTCGACAGCAGCGAAGCCAAGGTTGCGATCGAAGGGCTTCTCGGCTCGGCCGGCAAGATCGACCTCGGCTGGATGGCAGGCGACGCGAAGCTGTCCAAGAGCGCCACCAAGCTGCTTCTCAACCTGGCTCTGATTGCCGCCGACTCGCTGGTTCGGGGCGGACGGCTCGATGTCGGAGCGGAGACGGGTGACGGGACGGAGATCGCAATCCGGGCCGAAGGCGCTCGGATCGTGCTCGATCCGGCAATCGCCGACGTGCTTGTGAACGGCGGCGAAGCGGGCCTCGAGCCGAGGACTGCAGGGGCCTGGCTGGCCCACGCGCTCGTCACCGAGGCAGGCGGCACGATCCAGCTTTCGCGGCCATCGGACACATTGCTCGTCATCGGCGCGGCTCTTCCGGCTCAAACCGTTCGCTGAACGCGGGACAGGGCTAACGCAGCATTAACTCCTCGCCCCCATAAGGCCGGTGACTTCCGGGCCATGGGGGCTGCTTCGTCGATGGATGACCTGATTGCCGATTTCGTAGCGGAGTTGCGCGAGATGCTCGAAGCTCTCGGCGGCGAGATCGTCGCGTGGGAAGCCAATCCCGACGACCGTAGCCGGCTCGATTCCATTTTCCGCTTCGTTCACACCGTGAAGGGCAATTGCGGCTTCTTCGATTTTCCGAGGCTGGAGGCGCTCAGCCACGCCGCCGAGGACGCGCTTTCGGACGTCCGTTCCGGGCGCCGCCAGGCCGACGGGTCGCTGGTCACGGCGGTGCTGGCGATCATCGATCGAATCGGGGAAATGATTGCCGCAATCGACAGCGGGGCAGAGATTCCCGACGGCGACGACAGCGACCTCATCGATTCGCTCGAGCCCGGCGCGGAAGGCGCAGCAGCTCCGGCGCCAGCGCCCGTTGCGGAAACGGCGAGGGGCGCACCGCCGCGCACGATTCGTCTTTCCGTCGAGCTTCTCGACCGGGTGATGAGCACCGTCTCCGACATGGTGCTGGCCCGCAACGAGCTTGCCCGCAGGCTTCGCGAATCCTCCACCGACGTGTCCGTCGACGGCGCGTTCGAGCGCTTGTCGTCGATCATCGCCGAAATGCGCGATGCGATTACCCGCACCCGCATGCAGCGGATCGAAAATCTTTTCGTCGCGCTTCCGCGCATGGTTCGCGATCTTTCCGCCGAGCTCGGCAAGCAGGTGCTCGTCGATATCGAGGGTGGCGACGTCGAACTGGACCGCGAGATGATCGAAATGATCCGCGATCCGCTGACCCACATTATCCGCAACGCCGTCGATCACGGGATCGAAACGCCGGCCGAACGGCTCAAGGCCGGAAAGCGAGAAATCGGATTGCTGGCGGTGTCGGCGCGGCAGTCGGGCAACCAGATCCTGATCGACATCCAGGACGACGGACGCGGAATCGACGGCAACCACCTCGTCGCCAAAGCGCTCGACGCCGGAGTCATCGACAAGGGCGAGGCGGCGAAGCTGAGCCCGCGCGAGCAACTGGCGCTGATGTTCGAAGCGGGCCTGTCGACGGCCAAGGAAGTGACGGCGATTTCCGGCCGCGGCGTGGGGATGGACGTGGTTCGTTCCAACGTCGAGCGGATCGGCGGCATTGTCGAGGTGGACAGCACTCCCGGCGAAGGCACGCGAATGACCCTCCGGGTTCCGCTGACGCTTACCATCATCCCGGCGCTCACCGTTTCGATCGGCTCGCACCATTTCGCCATTCCCAGGTCCGCGATCGTCGAGATCGTCCGCGCCAACGGCGAATCGGTCACGCTCGACAGGCTCGGCGGCGCCGGCGTTGCGACCATCCGCGGCAGGCGAGTTCCCGAGGTCGCGCTCGCCGACATCCTCGGCCTCGACAGCGCGGTTGCGCAGCGCGACCGAAATCTCGTGGTTCTCCGGCCCGCCGGCGGCGACGTTTACGCGCTGGCGGTGGACAGGATCCACGACCACGAGGAGCTGGTGGTCAAGCCGGCCGCTCCGCAGGTCATGGCGACCGGACTTTATGCAGGGACGACGCTCGCCGACGATGGAAGCCCGATTCTGCTGTTCGATCCCGCCGGTCTCGCCGACGTGGGTGGAGTGAAGCTGGAGGCGCAGGAGCGTGCCGCCCGTATTGCGGAAGACTCCGCGGTGGCTCCCTCGCAGGAGGTCGCGGTGCTTCTGTTCAGGGGCCTCGACGGCGCTCGCCGGGCGCTGCGCCTCGCGGTGGTGGACAGGATCGAGGAAGTCGCGGCGAGCGCAATCCGGCCCGGTGCGGGCCAGCTTCGCGTGCAGCTCGGCGACTCCATTCTCCCGCTTGCCGGAGTGAAGGGCGACATCGGCGAGGGCAAGGTTCGCGTGTTCCGGTTGAACGACGGTGCCCACGAGATCGGCTACGCCTTCGAGGAAGTCATCGACCTGTCGACGATCGACAGGGATGTCATCCCCGCGGACAACCCGGGCGAAATCGGCGCCGTTACTCTTATCGGCGGCGAGCCTGCCGAGCTGGTGGACGCGCACTGGTTGTTCGCAAACCATCTCGGCGCCGCGCCAAAAGAAGCAGGCGAGCAGCCGCTCTGCCGGCTTCCCGGCGACGATCCGTGGATGCAGAACATCCTGCGGCCCATCGTGGAAGCCGTCGGCTACCGGGTCGTCGGCGACGACCACGACGGGAAGACGGACCTCGCGATCACTTCCGGCGGCAGGCCTGCCGCCAAGGGTGCTCGCACCATCGTTCTCCGCTCCGAGCCGGAAGCTTCGGGCAAGAGCGACAGGAGCATCTATCGCTATGACCGGGCGGGCCTGCTGATGGCCCTGAAATCGGCATCGGGAGGGAAGGGATGAACGAGCTCCTGCTCATCGTCAGGATTGCGGGCGAACGAGTCGCGCTTCCCGCGGCGGCGGTTGAATCGGTGGTCGAGCTCGACACGCTGATCCCCGTGCCCAGGGCCGCGCCGCACGTCGCCGGACTGTCCGCACTTCGAAGCCGCGTGCTGACCGTTATCGACTGCGTGGCCGCGCTCGAGCTGGGGACGAGCGATACCTCCGCAGCGATCAAGGAAGCGGCAGTCGTCGAGCTCGAAGGCCACCATTACGCGCTCATCGTCGACGTGGTCGAAGACGTGGTCGAGATCGCCAGCGAGCCCGCCGCCGTCCGAGCGGCCATGGGTCCGGGATGGGAACGCGTCTCCAGGGGCATGGTCGAAACCGAGGTCGGGCCGCTGTTGCTTATCGACGTCGCGACTCTGATCGCGGGCGTCGAGGCGAAGGCGGCTTAAGCCATTAGTTACAGTTGGTGGGTAACAAGCAAAGCGTATTCAGCGGGGAAGCTCGGAAGCATGAAAAGCTGTTTGATCGTCGATGATTCGAAGGTGATCCGAAAGGTTGCCCGCCACATCCTGGAAACCTTGCAGTTCGAGGTGGACGAAGCCGGTGACGGGCAGGAGGCGCTGTCCCGTTGCGAGGAAAAGATGCCTGACGTCGTGCTTCTCGACTGGAACATGCCGGTGATGAGCGGGATGGAGTTCCTTCGCATGCTTCGCCAGCGCGGTCACGCCGCCCAGCCGAAGGTCGTGTTCTGCACGACCGAGAACGACATGGCGCACATCCGGGCCGCCCTGGAGGCCGGCGCGGACGAATATGTGATGAAGCCGTTCGACCGAGAGACGCTGCACGTGAAGCTTCAGCTCGTCGGCGTCGCTTAAGAAGCCGCGTCGTGGAGCGGGCGCTCGCAAAGTCGCGGGATCGCCAGTCAGGCGGCGTATCCGAAGAGCGACGAATTCGTCTCATGGTGGTCGACGATTCGACGATCGCCAGGGCTGTCCTGTCGCGGATCATCGAAAGCGGCGGCGAATTCGAAGTTGCCGCGGTTGCGGGCACTGCTGAGGATGCGATCGAAGCGCTTCGGACGGTGTCCGTCGACATCGTTCTTCTCGATCTCGAAATGCCCGGCGCGGGCGGGCTGAAGATGATTCCGGAGATTCTCGGAGCGGCGAACGGCGCCCGCGTCATGATCGTGTCCTCGCTTGCCGACGACGGCAAGGAGCAGACGGTGGCGGCGCTTGCCCTTGGCGCGACGGACGCAATGCCCAAGCCCGGTACGGGCCGGTTCAACGGCCGCTTCGCCGAGGTGCTGCTGGCAAAGCTCAAGGCGATCGGGAGGGCAGACCAGGTTGCCCCATTGGTCGAGCCGATCAGGCTCCAGGGTTACGGGCCGATGCGGGCAATGGCCGCCGACCCACTCGCATTGCTTGCGATTGGCGCGTCGACGGGCGGCATTCACGCGATTGCGTCGCTTTTCCAGGCGCTTCCGCCCGTTCTGGGCGTGCCGATCCTCGTGACCCAGCACCTGCCTGCGCCCTTCATGTCCGTGTTCGCGCGCCAGCTGGGCATCGCAGCCTGCCGTGAGGCGCTGGTCGCCGAAGACGGTCTGAAACTGCTTCCCGACCGAATCGTCATTGCCCCGGGCGATGCTCACCTGACGGTCGAAGACTCGCCCGGAGGGCCGGTGGCAAAGCTCGCTCGCGAACCGTCCCCGAGCGGATGCCTGCCGTCGCTGGACCCCATGTTCGCCTCTGTCGGGGCGCTTTTCGGCACCGGTGGGCTGGGCGTGGTGCTGACTGGGATGGGCCGGGACGGCGTCGTTGGAGCCGCGCGCCTGGTCGCCTGCGGGGGGTCCGTCATGGCGCAGGACGAGGCGAGTTGCGCCGTATTCGGAATGCCGCGCACGGTGATCGAGGCGGGGCTCGCCTGTGCGGTCATGTCGCCGGAGAGAATAGGGCGGCGCATTGCCGCTCGGAGCGGAGAGCTGAAGTGCAGGTAAGCGACAGCTCGAGCCGAATTCTTGCCGGGCTTCTTGAAGCGCGCACGGGGCAGCAGCTCACCATGAACCGCCGCTGGCGCATAGAAACAGCACTTTCGGCGCTCCTTCGGGAGCGCGGAATAGCCACCCTCGACGAACTGATCACCATCCTGGTGATGGGCAAGGAGCCGGGGCTTTCAAACCAGGTCATCGAGGCATTGTTGAACAACGAAACCTACTTTTTCCGCGACCGCTCCCCCTTCGATCTGCTGGCTCGCCACGCGCTGCCCCGGCTTTCGAAAACGCGGCAGTCGAGTCGACGGATCAAGATCTGGTCGGCGGGATGTTCGACCGGCCAGGAAGTCTATTCGCTTGCTATGCTCTTCGCCGAAAATCCGGCGCAATGGCAGGGCTGGACGATCGACATTCTTGGAACCGACGTGTCGTCGGGCGTCATCGATCGTGCGCGAAGCGGGACCTACAGCCAGTTCGAAGTCCAGCGCGGCCTTGGAATCAGCCAGACGATCCGCTGGTTCGAAGAAAGCGGCGGCGGCTGGCGCGCGGTCGAGGATTTGCGCAAGCGCGTCCGTTTCCAGCCGCACAACCTGCTCGAAGCGCCTCCGCATCCCGGCGCTTTCGACATCGTCTTGTGCCGCAACGTGCTTTTGTACCTGACGAGCGAGAAGCGAACCCTGGCTTTCGAGCGAATCGCATCGGCAATTGCGGACGACGGCTGGTTGATGCTCGGGGCCGGCGAAACCGTCATAGGCCAGACCAACCGGTTCGGAGCCGATGTCGAGGCGCGGGGCCTGTATCGGCGGACCGAAAGCGGCGTTGCGGTGGAAAAGCGCTCCGGCGAGCGCAGGGCCGCTGCCAAGGGTTGACCGCTGGCGCAATTCTGCGCCTTTTGGCGGAATGGATTGCATCGAGCGCCTCTCGCCCAATTTTGACGAGCGCGCGCTGCCGATCTCCATGATCGTTCTTCATTACACCGGGATGCCCGGGGCCGAGGATGCGCTGGACCGGCTGACGTCCCCGGAAGCAGGCGTGTCGTCGCACTATCTCGTGGACGAAGACGGCACGGTCTACCGGCTGGTCGATGAAACCAAGCGCGCCTGGCACGCGGGCAAGTCGCACTGGCGCGGCGTTACCGACGTCAACTCGGCCAGTGTCGGGATCGAGATCGTCAATCCCGGCCACGAGTTCGGCTACCGGCCGTTTCCCGACGAACAGATTGCCGCTGTCATCCCGCTCGTCGCCGACATCAAGGAGCGACACGGAATCGGCCGCGGCAATATCGTCGGCCATTCCGACGTCGCTCCGGCGCGCAAGGAAGATCCCGGCGAGCTGTTCCCGTGGGAAGCGCTTGCGAAGCGGCGGCTGGCGCTGCCGAGCCCGACGCGGGAGCTTGTCGATCCCTTCTGGACCGACGCCGGGTTCCTGCTTGCGCTCGAACGCTTCGGCTATGACGTCGGCGAGCCGAAGAAGGCCGTGATCGCGTTTCAGCGCCGTTTCCGCCCCGACCGGATCGACGGCATCATCGATGGCGAGTGCCGGGCGAAATTGCTGTCGCTGCTCCTGCCGCGCCCGCACTAAGGACTGGCCCGAGAAGGCCTTCGCGCACCGAATTTTAACGGGCCCGCGTGTAGTGACGCGAGGTGGCGAGCGTCCAACACTATCTCCAGCCGGCCAGCCGGATCCGTGAACTCGATCCGCTCGTGCGCGATCGTGTTGCGATTGCGCTGTTCCTCCTCGCCAGCGCGCTGTTCCTCTTCGTGGACGGCAAGGTGCCGCCGATCGCGCTCCCGGACGAATCGCGCAATGCAATCAATGCGCTCGAGATGCACATCAGGGGCTTCAGTCTCGTCACCACGTACAATTTCCAGCCGGACCTGTGGAATACGAAGCCGCCGCTCTTCACCTGGCTGACCACCGCCAGCATGGACCTGTTCGGCCCGTCCGAGTGGTCGCTTCGCTTGCCTTCGGGGCTCGCCGCGATGGGAACGCTGTGCTGCACGTTGCTGTTCGTGCGCCGCGTCAGCGGATCGCTCGCTACTGCACTCGCGGCGGCAGCCATCCTGGTCCTCAGTCCAGGCTTTTTCGGCGATCATGGCGCGCGAACCGCAGACTTCGACGGGCCGCTGACCTTCTTCGTCACGGCGGGCCTGCAGCTGCTGTTTTTCGCAATCCACCGCGCGCGGCCGCGACTTGCGTCCATGCTCGCGATCGGCGGACTGGTCGCCGCGGCAGCAATGACCAAGACAATCGCCGCGTTCATCCCGGTAACCGGAGTTCTGGTTTACCTGGTGGCGGTTGGCCGTCTCGGGCGAGTGCTTTCGACCTGGCACCGCTATGCCATTGCCGCAATCGCTGCCGTCGCACCGCTCCTGATCTTCTACGCCGCCCGCGAAGCAGCCGGACCCGGCTATCTCGCCGCAGCTGTCCACAACGACATCTTCGGGCGCTTCGGACAGGCGCTGGTCAAGCCGACAAGCCCCTTCTTCTACGTGCACGAGCTGTTCCTTGGCTGGTTCGTCGCGGGCCCGTTCCTGGTGGCAGCGCCGCTGGCACTGGCGAGCTGCTCCGGCCGCGAAAAATTGCTGCTCGTGTATTCGGCGTCGATCGTGTGCACCTGCCTGCTGGTGTTGAGCGCGGCATCGAGCCGCCTGGCCCAATACGCCCTGCCGATGTTTCCATGGATGGCCATCCTCGCGGTGCTCACGCTTCGCCACCTCGTGCATTGGGTTCGCGCCTTGTGGCGGGACGGCAAAGCGGCACAAGCCATCGTGCTCGCGCTCGTGCTGCTGATGACGGGCGCCCAGTTGTCGTATCGCGCCGCCAAGTGGCGGTACGAGCTCTTCCCGGCCCGCGAGTCCTATGCTCAGGCAACCTACGGCGACCTTTTTGCGCGCCTTCACGCCAGGGGCGTGAGGAAGCTCACCGTGGTCGATCCCGGCGTTCATAACCTCGGCGCGCCGGGGTACACGCCGCTGCTTCGCTGGCACCGATTGATCTGGCACGCGCGCGGCATGGAGATCGGCCATGAGCTCGTCCAAAGCGCCAACGCTTCGATCCCGCTCGCGAGCTGCGAGCCGATAGTGATCGACCGCTGGTCGGGCCGCCGCGCGGAAAAAATCGGCAGTTGCGCCGTCCTTTGGCCGGTGTCCCGCGGCTGAAGCATTTGGACGAACTCGCGCGAACGGCTGCGCGCGCCTATATCGCACCCGCCAGAGGGCCGGGCGGCCGCGGCCCCGGAGCTGATCCGGGGGCGAGGAAAGTCCGGGCTCCATGGAACGACGGTGCCGGGTAACGCCCGGCGGACCCTGCTTCGGCAGGGTTCAGGGACAGTGCCACAGAAAGCAATCCGCCCGGTATCAAGGTCACACTTGGGGACGGGTAAGGTCGAAAGGGTGCGGCAAGAGCGCACCGCGTTCCTGGCAACAGGGGCGGCACGGTAAACCCCACCGGGTGCAAGACCGAATAGGGGCGGCGCATGAGCCACGTTCCGGCTCGCCGCCCGGGTTGGTCGCTTGATCCCGCGCGTAAGTGCGGGGCTAGACGAATGGCCGCACAGTCCTCGCGAAAGCGGGGATGGACAGAACCCGGCTTACAGGCCCTCTGGCAATTTTTTCGCGCTCCCCGAGCCGCATCCGTTTCGCTACACGCGCGTTGGCCGGCAAGGAGTGAGCGCGTGGGCGAAATCTTTACACTGCCGGTAATCCTTGCCTTCGTGGCCGCAGCGATCGTGATCGCGGCGCTGACGCTGAGCCCCTTCAGCAGGAGGAATCGCTGGATCGCGACGGTCACGCCTCTCGCCTCGATCATCGGCAGCGGATTTTTGATTTCAGGCCCGATCCTGGCCAAGGAATTCGGAGCCGCCGCAGCCCCTGCAATGATGCTGCTCCTGGCTATCGCCTACGCGGTCGGAGAAGTGATCCGCTTCAACATCGCCTACGAAGAGCCGCTTCTGGTGCACGCTGCCCCAGGCGCCTTTTTCAGGCGAATCGCGCAATTGTCGCAGGTGACGCTTGCCGTCGCCTACGCAATTTCGGTCGCCTATTACCTCAAGCTCCTGGCGGCGTTTGCGACCCGCGCGGCCGGCATAGAATCGCAGTTCGTTTCCAACGTGCTCGTCACGGCAATTATCGGCTCGCTCGTGCTGCTTGCGATGACGGGTTCGCTTCGGCGGATAGAATATGTGGCCCACGGCAGCGTCTCGATAAAGCTCGGCCTGATCGTGGGGATGCTCGCTGCCCTGGCTGCGGCCTGGGTCCTTCGCTCTGGCCAGCCGCTTGTCCTGCCGCCGGTCAACATCTCAGGCGGATCGGTCGCGCTGTTGCTGGGTCTCCTGATTACCGTCCAGGGATTCGAAACCTCTCGCTACATGGGCGAAATGTACAGCCGCCGGCTGCGCGTCGAAACGATGAAGCAGGCGCAGCTGATCTCGACGGTCATCTATCTCGCTTTCCTGATCCTCCTGACCCCTTTCCTGGGCGCGGCGGCGGACACGCAGGGCGTGGCCGGGATCCTGGACGTGATGAAGGGGATCGCGCCGGCTCTTGGAATCATCGTGCTGGGTGCCGCCGTCGCAAGCCAGCTGAGCGCCGCGGTGGCGGATTCGATCGGCGCGACCGGGCTCGCCGTAGAGCTTTCCGGAAAGCGCCTGACGATCCCGATGGCCTTCATCGTCGCAAGCGCATTGGCGATTGCAGTGGTGTGGCTCACTAACCCGTTCAGCGTCGTTGCCGTCGCCTCGCGGGCCTTCGCGACGTTCTACGCCGTCCAGTGCCTGCTTGCGCTGATTGTCGCGCGGCGGATCGGAAAGCCCTTGGTCGTGCAAGCAGGCATCGCGCTGATGCTGGCGATATGCGCGGTCGCCGCACTGACAGGCGCTCCTGCAGAGTAGGCACTGGCGCGGCTGCCCCGCGGTACCTACTGTAGCTGCAATGGCCAGGCAAAACAGATCGAACGACTGGGGGTTTCCCCGCTGGCGCTCCTACGGGAAGAGCGGCCGAAGCGCTGCACGGGTGCGCCTGTGCGACCGCGAAGGCTGCGACGAACCGGGCGACCGGCCCGCGCCCAAGGCGCCCAACAGCAACGAGCGGTGGTATTTCTGCGAATCCCATGCGGCGGAGTACAACCGGAACTGGAATTACTTCGCCGGGCTGAGTCCCGAAGAGGCCGCTCGCCGAGCCGCCGAAGAATCGAGCGGTGCGAACGGGTTTCGCAAATCGGCCCACTGGCAGTGGGCGGGGCCGGGCGACGAAACGCGCAGCCGCGACGAAATGCGGGCGCTCGACGCGCTGGAGCTCGAGAGTGACGCCGATTTCAAGACCGTAAAGGCCGCCTATCGTCGCCTCGCCAAGGAAAATCATCCCGATCTCAAGCCGGGCGACGAAGAGGCGGCAAAGAAATTCCAGCAGGTGAAGGCCGCCTATGACGTGCTTCGCCTGGCGGAGGAACGCAGGCTGGCGCTCGGCACCAGCGAGTGATCGCGACTAGCGGTTGATCATGAAGGTCGCGGCGCTCAGGGCGATCGGGCGCTGATCCTCGTCTCCGTGGGCGAGGCCGCGAACGAAGGCGATCCGCCGGGTCACCTTCACGCATTCGCAGCGCGCCACGATGGTCTCGCCCTTCGCGGCGGGGCGCAAATAATCGAGCCGAAGGTCGACGGTAAGGATGGGCATGAAACGGTCCATGCTGACCCACACCGAAGTCCCGCTTGCCGTGTCGATCAGGCTGACGATCGCGCCGGAGGCGAGAACGCCGGATTCGGGCACTCCGACCAGCTCCTCGCGCCAGGGCAGCGAAAGCTCGGCCCAATTTTCGCCCGAGCCGCGGAAGTGAAGGCCAAGCGCGCGGCCGTGGCCGATCTTCCGGGCGACTTCGAAGAAGGCGCGCGGGTCGAAGCCCGGCCCTTGCTCGGTCACGATTGAAGCCGCGTCGCCGTCTGGCGGATGAGGGTGATCATGTTCGGAACGCCCTGCGTGCGGTTTGCGCTGAGGTGCCGCGACAGTTCGAACGGGGCGAGTTCGCCTTCGATGTCCGTCTGCGCAACCTCCCGCGCCGGCTTGTCCTGCACGGCGGACAGCACCAGCGCGACGATCCCCTTTGTAATCGCGGCATTGCTGTCGGCGAGGAAATGCAGGCGTCCGTCGTCTGTCGTCGTGGGATAGACCCACACGTCGGCCGAGCAGCCGCGCACCTTCGTCGCATCGGTCTTGAGACCGTCCGGCATAGGTTCGAGCCCGCGCCCAAGCTCGATCAGCAGGCGGTAGCGATCCTCGGGCTCGAGGAATTCATATTCGTCGTAGATCTCGGCGAGAGGTGGCAGTCCGCTCATGGGCGAGCGAGTAGCAGGGCAGGGCGGCGCCTTCTAGCGGTCGCGAAGTTCCTCGATCTGCTTGGCGAGGCTGTTTTCCTTCTCGACCGTGATCCGCTCGAGGACCTTAACCCGGTCCTTGAGCTCCTTCACTTCCTCGCGAAGGCGCCGGTTCTCGGCGTCGGAAGCGGGATCGGCCGATGCGCTCCCGCCCGCCTGCGCTCGCGCCTTGAACACGCTGGCGATCATGACGATCGCGACGATCAGGACGACCATTTCAAACGGGTTCATCGCCGCTCCGCACTTTCACTGTCGATCGCCCGCTTCTCGCGCAGCGCTTCAATCTGGTTGGCGGTCTGCGCGCCGGCATCGGTCACGATCTGCTCGACGACGCGAAGCCGCGCCTCGAGTCGCTCGATATGGGCGGCATATTGCGCGCTCTTTTCGGCGGCAAGGTCCGTTTGCGCTTCAATCTGGCGCTCTTTCACCCGCAGCCACATCTTGAATGGCGCGATCGCGATAGCTGCCAGTGGGATGAGTACCCAAATCCAGCTCGACGGATCTTCCCACATCAGGCGCGTCCCCCCTTGTCCACGTTGAGCCCGTCGATTTCGCGCGCAAGCCGATTTGGCTCGTCGGTGATGATCCGCTCGACCGTCTCAAGCCGGTCCTTCATCGATCCGATTTCGGCTCGAAGCTTGGCGTTTTCATTCGTCAGCAGCGTGATTCGCTCTGCCGCCTCGCGGTCCGTCTTCGGGTGGATAGGCAGGCCCCACGAATTCTGGAGTGGATAGCCGTTCTTGATCCTGAGCCAGTTGTGAAGCAGCGACCCGCCGACGCTCGCGATGACGATGACCGTCACCCACGGAAGAATTTGCGTGACGAAGCTGAATGCTGCGGCGACTTGCGGGTCCATTGCGCAATACCCCTTTTTGGCAGGTTAGCGGAGCTGCTCGATTTCGCGGGCGAGTGAGCGGTTCTCGACCGTGACGTAGTGCTCGATCTGGGCGAGGCGCCGGTCGATGTCGCGGAATCGCGACTTGATGTCGCGGGTGGTGCGCGACGGCGAACTACGGACGTTCTGCCAGAACTTCGTCTCTTCCGGGTCGGTGTCCTGAAGCTCGCGCGGACGGTCCTGGGCGACCCAGCCGGTGATGAAATAGACCGGGATCAGGGCGCCGCCGCCCATGAAAATGCCGAGGATCAGGAGGATTCGTATGAGGGTGACGTCGAAGCCCGTGTAGTCGGCAAGGCCGGCGCAAACGCCCATGACTTTGCCATGCTTCTTGTCGAGGTAGAATTTGGTCCGGCTGGGAGGTTGCGTGCTCATGCCTGCTCTCCGCGGCGAGTGCGGGTCGTCCGAGTGAGGATGTCGTCCGCGAGCGGCGTTCCGGCGTCCGGAAGGCACGACTGGCGCCACTCGGGGTTTTCGGCGGTCATGATCCGTTCGATGGTGCACATGCGGTCGTCGAGCCGCCGCGCCATGTCGTGAAGCTCGTCGAGCAACTGCTCGTCCCCGACGCTGAGCGTCGCCGACGATTTCCACTTCGTCACGTAATGGAAAATGAGCCACGGAAGCCCGATGAACAGGACGATGATCGCGAGAACCGGGATCAGGTCTTCCATTATTTATTCCCCTTTGCCGCCATCGCGGCCTTCATGGCTTCCAGTTCGGCGTCGACTTTCTCGGACGCTTTGAGTTCGGAAATTTCCTCCTCGAGGCTCTTCGGCCCGGTCATTCCAAGCGCCTCCGCCCGGCCTTCCGCGAAGTCGGCCCGCCGCTCGAGCACCTCAAAGCGGCTGAACGCGTCCTCGGTCCGGTTCCCGTTGAGAAGCTCGCGCGCCTTTGCGCGTGTGACCGCGCTCTCCAGCCGGTGGGCAATGGCGTTCTGGCGAGCCCTGGCTTCGCGCAGCTTGTTCTGGAGCTTGGCGATGTCCGCCTCGTAGCCCTTGAGCGTATCGTCCAGGAGTTTCAGCTCTTCGTGCAGGCCGCTCGCCATGTCGGCAGCCTTCTGCCGTTCTATCAGCGCCGCCTTGGCAAGATCCTCGCGGCCCTTGCTCAAGGCCAGTTCCGCCTTTTCGGTCCAGCTGCCCTGCAACTCGTCGAGACGAGCCAGGGTGCGTCGCATGTCCTTGCCGTCGGCGATCGTTTTGGCCGCGCTCGCCCGAACGTCGACCAGCGTCTCTTCCATTTCGAGGATGATCATCCGGATCATCCGCGCCGGGTCTTCGGCCCGGTCGAGAAGCTCGGTCATGTTCGCAGCGAAGATGTCCCGCGTCCGGGAAAAAATACTCATCCTGTAGCTCCGCTAATCAAATTCAAGGGTCCCTTTGCCAAAGTTCATGCACGATGCGTGCCAGCCTGCAGATTTTCACGGAATACCGGTAATTCCTTGAATTTGCACCATGTTGCGTTTCGAAATATCTTGCCAAATGGTGGTGATTGATACCAACAGTCGGGGAGATTTCTTGAGCGGGATTCATGGAGCGGCCGGACACCTTCGTCGGACAGAGCAATGCGGTGCTGGACGCCGTGGAGCGCGCGAGCCGGGCGGCCGCGCTCAACCGGCCCGTGCTCGTCATCGGCGAGCGGGGAACCGGCAAGGAACTGATTGCCGAGCGCCTTCATCGCCTCAGTCCGCGTTGGTCGGGGCCGCTCGTCGTGATGAACTGCGCGGCGTTGCCGGAAAACCTGATCGAGGCGGAGTTGTTCGGCCACGAGGCGGGTAGCTTTACCGGAGCGGCCAAGACTCGTCACGGGCGTTTCGAGGAAGCGGATGGCGGGACCCTGTTCCTGGACGAGCTCGCGACCCTGTCCTCGCCGGCGCAGGACCGGCTGCTTCGGGCCGTCGAATATGGGGAGATTACCCGGATCGGAGCCTCCAAGCCGGTATCGGTGGACGTCCGCATCGTTGCTGCGACCAACGAGCATTTGCCGACGCTGGTGGACCAGGGGCGGTTCCGCGCCGATCTTCTCGACAGGCTGTCCTTCGAGGTGGTGACTCTTCCGCCTCTTCGCGCACGAAGCGGGGATATCCCGCTGCTCGCCGAGCATTTCGGGCGGCGCATGGGCGTGGAGCTGGATTGGCCCAACTGGCCGGGGTTCAGCGACAAGATCGTCGAGCAGATGGAGCGCCACGACTGGCCCGGCAACGTCCGCGAGCTTCGCAATGTCGTGGAGCGGGCCGTCTATCGCTGGGAAGATCCCGAACGGCCGATCAATTCCATCCAGTTCGATCCATTCAATTCGCCCTGGGCTCCAAAGCCCACGGCCCCGACAGCGCAGCTTCAGCCGCAGGCAGCGCAGCCGGCGCAGGCGAGCCAGTCGGCGCCCGAGCCGCAGCCGGAAGAGGGCGCAATCGAAGTCCCGGTCGAAACCGACGATTTCCGAGCCGCCGTCGACGCCTACGAGCGCGCGCTTCTGGAAGAGGCGTTGAACGCCAACCGGTTCAACCAGCGCGCGACAGCTGCTGCGATCGGGCTAAGTTACGACCAGCTTCGCCATGCGCTCAAGCGCCACAAGCTGCTGGACGCCGGATCGCGCTAAAAGCGGTTCGAGCTACCTTGTTCCGGCTGCGTCACGGACTACATCGGCGCTGAGCCGAAACGGCCGGAGCCAAGAGCCGCTCTCAACCGTTTCACCAGAACACCCCAAGAGCGAGGAGGAGAACCGATGTCTTTCAAGCTGCCCGACCTGCCTTATGCAAAGGACGCGCTGGCCCCGTACATTTCCGAACGGACGATGGACTATCACTATGGCAAGCATCACGCGGCCTATGTGAAGAAAACCAACGCAATGGCCGAGGAGAAGGGGCTTTCCGGCCGCTCTCTTTCCGAAGTCATCCGCTCGGCTTCCGAAAAGAACGATAAGGGGCTGTTCAACAACAGCGCGCAGGTGTGGAATCACAGCTTCTTCTGGCAGTGCCTGGCGCCTGCCGGAGGGCAGAAGCCCGGCGGCAAGCTGCAGCAGATGATCGCGGACCAGTTCGGCGATCCGCAGAAGATGCTCGACAAGCTGCACGAAGAAGCGGTCACGCACTTCGCCAGCGGCTGGGCGTGGCTGGTGCTCGATCGCGACCAGCTCAAGATTACGTCGCTCCACGATGCCGACACGCCCGTCGTTCACGAGGGCATGAAGCCGGTGTTCACGATCGACGTGTGGGAGCACGCTTACTATCTCGATTACCAGAACGAGCGGCCCAAGTTCGTCAGCGAGGTGCTGGGCAACATCGTCAACTGGGACTTCGTCGAGAAGAACCTCGACGGCGACGGGATCAGCCGGGCCGACCAGGCCTGGGGCGAAGGCGGGGCCGGCGAACCCGCGCAGCGCATTCCGCAGGGCGCCGAAAGCCACCCGTAGGACGGGCGCGGTACGGCAGCGTCAGCTGCCGCGCATCAGGGACAGGCGAAGGGATTTTCCTGAGCCTGTCCCACGGCCGTGTGGAGCAGGTGAGTCGCGAACGGCTTGTCCACGATGATCGCGTCGGGAAGCGCGCGCGCAACCTCGTTGCCGTTGGCGGTGACGAAAACCACGGGGATGTCCTTCCCCGAGCAGATGGCGAGAACGGCGTCGGTTCCGGTGCCGTCTATCAGCTGATGGTTGGCGATAATGAGGTCGGGGCACTGGCGCTCGGCAGCGTTCACCGCCTCTTCCACGCTATTGGCATCGTCGAACGAGGTGAAGCCGATCTGCCGAAGTGCCTGCTCGACTGCCAGAAACACGAAATATTCATCTTCAATTACAAGTGCATGCAAGAGAACTCACCCGGGGTTGGGCCGGAAGCTCGTTCATGAACTTCCGTGCCGACACGACTCATACGAATGCGACGCCATAAGCGCTCAACGTTTTAACATGGGTTTATGTCCCTTCGCCCTCGGGCGAAAGCAAGGGCGAGCCGTCAGGATCTTTCGCGCTCTTTCTGCCTTTGGGCCCGCCGCAACTCCGGCGGCCGAAGTAGGCCGGATCCGCGACCGGGACTCCGCACAGCCGCGTGCGCAGTCCCGGTGGCGTGTGCTTTTGGTCAGCTACTGACCGACGGCGGCGACATATTGCGCGGCCGTGGTCGGCCCGATCGCATAGGTATCGGTGTGGCTGTTGATGTACCTGCGCAGGTCAAGAGCGAGTCGCGGCCCGGTGGGCACGCCCATCTTCGCCGCAGCCGCAGCGAACGCCGAGTCCTGCTCCCTGGTCGTTGCGGGAGCGATCGACATGAAGTCCCAGCTGTCCCCGTCCGTGTGGACGTAAAATTGCGCCGGCTTTCCCCCAACGGCCTCGGCGACCCGGTCCTGCCGTGCGAGCCACTTGGCTAGCGCGAGCTGTTGCCCCGGCGCGGCGTGGTAGAGCGTCACGACCGAAGTCGGCGGGTTCGCCGGCGGCATTTGCGCATAGGCTATCGACCCGGCGGCAAGCGCACCGGCGGCCGCCGCAGCGGCATATTTGATCGTCTGTTTCATATGATTTCCCCTGTTGCTCGATACGCAAACGCGGGATTCTCGATTGGCGCGGCGTTTCAGCCCCTCGCGCCGACTGTGCAGGTGCGCCCCGGTGAGTGGCGAGTCAACAGCAGTAGCGTGAAGCGGGCGGAGCGAAAATCCGTCCTGTCTGCCGCTGGATGGTGGGGCCGCGGCTTTGCCCGCTTTTCGTCCCGCCCGACCTGGATTAGTCTCGCCACGGGCCGAACCTGGCCCGAGGGGGATCATGGATATGGCAGAGGAAGCGCGCGCCGACGACGTCGACGTTACGAAGGAATGGCGAGCCACGCAGGACCAGAAAGCCGCCGCGACCCGCCTGAGGATTTTCGCCGCAATCGCCTGGGTCGTCGCCATCGGCGGGGAAGTCGCCGGCGTCGTCCTGCTGATGCAGCACAAGTTCGACCAGGGGAACTTGCCGCTTCTGATCGCGATCCTTGCCGGGATTGCCGTCTTCGCCATCGGCGGAAGCCTGATGTGGAAGCGCGCAAACAGGCACGATCCGGCCAAAAGGTCCGAGCCCGCCAAATTCTTCTTCCAGAACCAGCTGGGCGCGATCGTCACCGTCGTCGCCTTCCTTCCACTCCTCGTCCTCATTTTCATGGACAAGGACATGGACCCCAAGAACAAGACAATCGCGGGCGGGGTCGGCGTGGTGCTGGCGGTCGTCGCGACCTTGTTCGGGGTCAGCTACAACCCGCCGTCGGTCGAGCAATATACGAAGGACATGAACGCCTGCGCCGAGCAGATCAAAAGCGGCCAGCCGACCACCGCCTGCTCTCCGGAGGTCGCGGAACAGGCCAAGGACATCGCCCGCGACAGCAAGACGGTTGCCGAGGCGACGAAGGACGCGGCGCACCCTGAAGGGCTGGACGTCGTTTATTGGATCGCTCCGGAGGCGGGACGGGCGAAATCGTCCACGCCGCACGTTTTCCACCTGTGCACCGACGTCAGCCCGCTGCGCGGCAAGACGGTCAACAGCGGATCGGTGACCCAGGCCTATTCTGAAAACGCGACGCGGATCACCAAGCAGATCCCGATGGAGCAGAGACAGTGCGGGTTTTCCGCCGAACAGCCGAGCACAAGCGGCTAGTTACCGAAGAGGAGGGGCGCGCGCCTTCGCCGGTGGCTGCCCACTCTACTGCCGGTCTAACTTGCGCTGGAAACCGCGCGCAATTCGGTTGTTTCGCTGGCAAAATAGGCTCGAATTGCCGCCACTCCATTCGGCGAAAGGCCAACGTACACTCGCCGCGCGTCGAGCGGGTCGGCCCGCTTCGTAATCAGACCCTCCCTAGCGAAAGTCTCAATCCACCGTAAACCGGTTGTTCCTGCCACGCCTGCGGCATCGCACACGCCTGTGACAGACAGGCGCCGCTGTTCCAGCTCGGCTGCGTAAAGCTCCAGGAGCATGTCCCACGCTGGATCGGAAAAGAGCGAAGCCGAAAAATACGCCGACCGCCGCCGCCTCGCCCGGCGAATGACTTGAACTGCCCGAAGGTCGGCGCGATCAGTGCCGAAGGCGTGTTGCAAACTCTGCGACGCGATCTGTGGCGTCCATTGCAGTTGACAGTGTGACATGTTGCCCCCTTGGAGAGAGAGCAAAACTTAACTGTAATCGTTAATGTGCGCGTAAATCTTCGCACCGCGTTGAGTTGGAATTCTGGTCCAATTCGGTCCAGCTTCTCAAATCATCGATCACGTTCTGGAGCCTGGCTCCGATGGCGGTGTGTCCGGGAACCTGGTCGATTAACTGCAATGCTCTCTCAAGCAGGTCGACGGCTTCGACCAAGCAGCCTCCACGGTTTCCGTCCGCTGACTGGGAATTTTCCATTTCTGACGCATACCCCCGAGCTACTGGGCGCGTGCTCGAACCGCGCTCGAAGGAACTATAACAGAAAGTTGACAGCAGACTAATCGGAAGCGCTGACTGTTTCGGAAAGGTACAACTCGATCGCCTCTCTTCCCTTTTCCGTCAGCTCGACGATTATGGCCCGTTTATCCGTAGGATGCGATTTCCGGGCGACCCAGCGCTGCGCTTCGAGATAATCGATCCAGCGAATGGCGGTGGATTTCGAAATCGAGCAGGTATCGCCCAGGCGAGAGATGGTTTGGCGCCGGCCGGTTCCGTAGAGCAGCAGCAGCATCTCCCAGGCCGGTTCTCCGAACATCGCCTTTCCGAATGTCGAAAAGCGCTTTCGCCGCAGGGCAAGGATCTCGAGAGCCTTCTGCTGCGGAAACTGCTCACCCGTGCCGTCGCGCGATGTGCGTCTGTCGTTCAAAAAATCCACCTCGGCAACGGTCAACAACGAAAGCAGGCGCTTCGCGTCCTCAAGGTCCTTCTTCGACAGTCGTATGACTTCCAACGTGTCCCGAGATCCGTTGGGGTTCTCCCGAGCGTCGTCAGCCATGCATGATTTCACCGTCACTCCCTGTGCTGCCCAACGCATAGCGCGAGAACCCAGAGTAGACCGGACCATTCTGGGGCTAACGGCAACGCAGAACGGCGGCAATGCTGGTTTTGCGAAAATACAATCCAAGTTTGGCACACAAGGCCCCAACCCCAAGGTGAATTCGGCTCAAAACCGCGCGGAATCGAGAGCGCTAGCGCCACCCGGCGACGGGTCGCGCCTGACAATTTCGTTCCACATTGGTCCAATCTCGAGGGGGACAAACGACTAGTGTCGTCGTTTCTAGCCTACATAGCGAAGGAACCGGATCCATGGGAAAGAGCGCGGCGCTGCGGAAGGCAAGCGAACCAGCCAAACGAAAGTGGCAAACCCCTCGCGTGCGTGTTCTTCCGATTGCGGACGTGTTCGAGCCGGGTATCGGCGTTTCCGAAGCCCACTGGTTGGCCGCCAAGCGGCTTCGCGAGCAAGCGGCCAAGTCATAGTATCGGCGAAGCGCCCGTGTTCACCCTTGTGTGGGCGATCGACTAGTCGAAGCGAGGCCGCCGTTGCGGCTCATTGATGTTACAGCTCACCCGAAAGCCATTCGGGCGGCCCTCTGATCTTACTCGCGCGCAGTGTAGTAATCGATCCTGATCCGCACCCACGACCCGATCAGCGGTCGCCCGTTCTTGCGCGGGGGACGGACCCTGAACTGCCAGGCGGCCTGGCGCACGGCGCTGGCGAGGTGGGATCCCGGCGGATCGTTCCCGAGCTCGATGCAATCGTCGACGCGGTTCTCGGGGATCGTCTTGCAGGCGATGAGGCCGTAGCCGTCGGGCGCATTGCGCGGCAAATAGCCGGAAAGCTCGGCATCGGTCGGCTTGCGCGCCCATTCGGCGGCGTAGAGGACTTCCCCGTCGGGACCGCGCCCGACCACCTTCGAATCGCTCGCGCCCGAGCCCTCGCTGGACTTGGGAAGTTTGGAGATGTCGGCGGCCGCGAATTCCTCGTTGCTCATCTCGATCATGTCGAGCGGATGAAGGGTAGGGAGCCTCGGCTTTTCGGGGACAGCTTTGGGCTTCCTGGGGGGCAGGGGATGCGGCGTGGTGCGCGCCTTGGCCGCCACGCTGGCGCGCTCGGGCGAGGGCGACGGGGCAGGGATGAGATCCACGACCAAAGCCGGCGTCGCCGTGGGCAGCTTGACCGGGATCACGCCGAGCGTGAGCAGCACCAGCAGCAGGACGAGATTGACTCCGACCGCCAGCGCCAGGCCGACGACCCGCCGCTGGAAGGGCGTGCGCTCGCCGGGGGAAGAAAGCCGGTAGGAAGGCAAGGGAGAAAGCGTTTCTTCTCGAAAAAGTGCGCGTCTGGCGAATGCGCCTTAGCCGTGGCGCAGGTGAATGGGGACTGAAAAGCGGGGGCGATGCCTGCGCCGCACCCGCAAGGGCTGGACGTCGTCTACTGGATCGCCCCGGAGGCGGGACAGGCGAAATCGTCCACGCCGCACGTGTTCCATCTGTGCCCGGACGTCAGCCCGCTTCGCGGCAAGACGGTCAACAGCGGGTCGGTGACCGAGGCGGAAAACGCCACGCGGATCACGAAGCAGATTCCGATGGAACAGAGGCAGTGCGGGCTTCCTCGCCACAAGAGCCCAATCTTTACGATCTTCACTCATGGAAACATTGCGCGGCGATTGCGGTGCGAAGTTCCTGAAGTTCGAGAGGAACGGGTAAGCCGCTACCATGCGCCTTTTGTGCGGTCCGACGATTTGAAAGAGCCGCCGCCACCCTCTCACACTCGCAGCCCTGTAGGACAGCGAATTTTCGAAAGCGGCTCCCGCGCACAAAAAAGCGCCCGGTCCCCGGGACCGAGCGCTTTTTCTCGTGACGAAACGCCGGGGGCCCTCGCGGGCCGCCCGAAATCGCCCGATCAGATCGTCTGCAGGTTCACCGCACAGGGCTTCTGGTCCCTGCCGTGTCCGATATCGTAGGACAGGCGCTGGCCGGCCGTCGGCGGGTTTTCCTTGCCCCAGCTGATGGCGCTGCGCTCGAAGCCCAGCTCGTCGCCGGCTGCTTCCGGCTTGATGGTGCCATGACCCTTGTCAGTGTCGAATGACTTGACTGTGCCGAAATACTTCATGTGGAATTCCTTGGTTCGGACAGGCCAGGATTGGCCGTCTTCCCGCTAGGAGGCGTATAAAGATGGAGAAAGGAGCGACTTAGCGCCGAAAACCGTCGATTGCGACTGGTAGCAATACAGTATGTGGGGCCGACTATCCGAAGTTACAATGGCAAAAGCAAATAAATAGTTTTATAAGATTGCGATATACGTGCTGAATTAGAAAATTCATCTTTGGCGTGGTAGAAGGAGCAATCGCGCAGGACCTGCCCCGAGCACAAGCGCGACAGAGAGACCGGCGCGTGCTCCCGCTTGAAAGCCAAGGAGCAAACCCGATGGACCTCAACAACAGGCTCGATATTCCCCATGTCGCGTCCCGCCACCAGGCCGAGTCCAGCCGATCCAAGCGCGAGAGCGCAGCGGTTTGCCGCGAGCGTTCCGCGAAAGACCTGCTGGCATCGGTGTCGATGCTGAATCTCAACCAGCGCCAGCGCATGGAAACGAGCGCGGCGATGTGGGCCGAGCGCGCGGAGATGCTGCAGCGGGTCGAGGACGGAGTCGCAAAAAGGACGGCAGCGACCGCCGCCGCGCGGACGCCAGCCTCCGCTCTCGAACCGGATTCGAACCCACTCACGCTCTGACCGATGCGAGCGTACCCGCGCTTTAGCTGGGGCAGACGAACGGATTGTCCTGCGCCACGCCGACCGCTTCGTGCAGCGCGTGGCTGAGGAACGGCTTGGCGACGACGATCGCGTCCGGAAGCCGCTCGATCACGTCTTCGCCATTGGCGGTGACGAACACGACCGGAATGACATTGTCCGGGCAGATGGCGAGCACCGCATCCGTGCCGGTGCCGTCGACCAGGTGATGGTTGGCGACGATCAGGTCCGGGCAGTGCGCCTTCGCGCGAGGCCACGGCGTCGTCGACGCTGTTGGCGTCTTCGAACGATTTGAAGCCGATCTGCCGAAGCGCCTGCTCGATCGCGAGCACGATGAGGGCTTCATCTTCGATTAGGAGGGCATGCACTGGCACTCACCTGCTGTAGGCCGGGAGCGCGGATGGTCTCTCTGTCGGCAGAAGGCTGGAAAGTAGCCTGCCGATGGAGGGTCAACGGTTTAACATGGGCTTTGTGCCCGCTCTATTTCGAGCCGGTAGTGCGCTCGAAGGCCGCCGCCGCCCACCGCAGTTACCGATCGACGTTCCTAATTCCGCAAATGCGACGCCACTGTTTCGAAGAAGCAGCCGCTTTGGCTATCCGCAGCTGCCAATGCTGATGTCGTAGAGTGGCTGCCCGTTCGACTGATCATAGTGATACGTGAAGGTCGCCCCCGCCTCAATCAGCTCGCGGGTGCTTTCGTCGCCGCAGGCCTTCTGTTTTATGCTTGCGGTGAGGGAGGGCTTGGCGGCCTTCGCCTCCGAGACGACAACTGGTGTCTTGAGCCTGTGGAGGAGGTACAGCTCGTGGCCCTTCGCCCGAGCTGACTTGAGCACCGTATACTCGTCCAGCGTCACTGGTGCGCTCTTATTGAGGTTGGCGGCCTCCCAAGCGAGGCGGCGAACGAGCCAATCGTTCTGGACTGTGCCGGAAGTCACCACGATCTCGTCCCCGTCGATAACGCCGGCCTGGATCAGCTCTTGGTGGCTCGGGTACCACATGCTGGTTGGCGGCGTCTCCATCATGCGAGAGATGAAGCTGCTGTCTATTCCCGCCTCAACGTACTGCCGAGAGTTGGTCGCGATAGCGGCGCGCCGCTCGTCCGCGGTGTAGCCGGGGAAGTCAGGCTGGTGGAATCCGACGCGGGCTCCTGTGGCGGCGGTCCGGTTCTTCCCAGCCAGCAGTACGAGCGTGCACGCGGACTCGCAGGTGCGGGGGACGCTGGTGCCGAGCTTCCGCTCCCTCACGAGGTCTGCCAAGCGCATCGCCTCAAAGATGCGCCCGCCGCGGGAGTTGAGCTGCACGGTCCGGAGGTCCGGCATGGCCGCGGCGACCTGCCTCACGCGATCCGCGGTCCCGAGCGTGAGTGGGCCATCCAGCTTTATTGTGTGGCCCTTATTCGCAACGCTGACCTTCGCAGGCGCGCCGATCGGGTCGGTGCCCATCGCGAGCTGCCCGTATTCGGAAACCTGCAACGCGTAGCTCCTGGCTTGTCCGAGCGAGCCGATGATGCCGACGACGAGCAAGAACTTCGCGACCGTCGCCCAGCCTGCGCTGCCGCCCCGCACCTCATGGAATCCGGCCGAGCGCCAGATACCGACGGTCGCCCAAATGCGAACGATCGCAAAGAAGATGAAGAAGGTGACCCACGCGATTGCGATGAGGCGGAGCGATGTTGCGGAGGCCTCAACGGCCGCCACACCTGCAGCGAGCATCGCCACCACGACCGTGCTCAAGAGGATTCCGACAACGAACCAGCTTACGGGCAGCGAGAGGTGCCCGCGCCAGTGCCGTACGATGAAGTTTTCGCCCGCGGCCTCTTCCTCGAGTGCGAGCGTGTCCGGGTCCAACCTGTAGCTCACTCCGGCGACCTCCCCCCGTTGCCGAGCCGCACGAGAATGCCGCCATTCGTTGGGAGAGGCAATAACGCGCCCCCTGACGCAAAGGCGGGGCCGGCGCGGCGCGGCTGAGGCCGCTCGCTCGCAACGAACGTGAAAGAAAATGCGGACCCCGGATCAAGTCCGGGGTGACGGCGGATTCAAAGGCAGCTCTTCACCTTGTCCAAGCCGTTGTTGATGCGGAGGCGGCTTCGATACTCGACTATGGAGCCGCTTCCCGACGGAGCAGGTTTGAAATCGTACCGGACAACCACGCCCATCATGCTCGACCGCGTGACCCAGAAATTGGTCCCGTCCGTTCCCATCGCGGGCCCGGCGTTCAAGCGCTGCGCAACGCATCCGGCGACTACGCCGGCGGGCTTCGAGCTTTCCATCGTGAGAAGCGAATCCTGCTTCAGCATCGCTTCCTGGCTGGTAGCGCAGCCGGTCAGGCCAAGTGCAACGAGTACGAACTTCGATTTCATTATTCCCCCTACAGGCCAGAAGACTCGGCGGGGCCGTCCTAGCAACGCGGGGGAGAGAAACAACAGCCGTACGGAAGTGAATGCAGACCCCGGATCGAGTCCGGGGTGACGGGGATGGGCGTTGTGGCGAGTCCGTCATTTCCGACTGCTCCGGGCAGTCGTCATGCCGGACTTGATCCGGCATCTGCCTTGCTTCTTTATCGGCCGATGGAAAAGCAGCCGTGCGTGTACATTCTGGCTCGGGCCTCACACAGCACGCTCTACACCGGCGTAACGTCGGACTTGCCTAGGCGGATTTGGCAGCACAGCGAAAGGTAGCTGAGGGCTTCACGAAGCGGTACGGAATTAAGCGGCTCGTCTGGTTCGAGGCGCATGAGACGATGGAGCAGGCGATCCTGCGCGAGAAGCGGATCAAGCGGTGGTCTCGTGATTGGAAGTACGAGCTGATCCACGAGAAGAATCCGACCTGGCGGGATTTGGCCGAGGATTTCGGATTTGAGCCGTTGCCGCTGAAGTGAAGGCGGGATCCCGGCTCAAGGCCGGGATGACGCTATTGGTCGAGGAAAGAGCGCATTTTCCTAGAGCGGGAAGGGTGCTTCAGCTTTCTCAGAGCGTTGACCTCCTGTCGTCGGTCGTCTCCGGCAACCTCACGGCTGCCTCCGGCTCGCCCTCAATCTGAGAATGAAAAGCCTTGCGACGTTACTGGTCCAGGAAGGAACGCATTTTCCTGGAGCGGGAAGGGTGTTTGAGCTTCCGCAAGGCTTTGGCTTCAATCTGTCTAATCCGCTCGCGGGTGACGCTGAACTGCTGCCCGACCTCTTCGAGCGTGTGGTCGGTGTTCATGCCGATTCCGAAGCGCATGCGAAGCACGCGCTCCTCGCGCGGGGTTAGCGAGGCGAGGACTCGCGTCACGGTTTCCTTGAGGTTGGCCTGGATCGCCGCGTCCACGGGGATCACCGCATTCTTGTCCTCGATGAAATCGCCGAGGTGGCTGTCTTCCTCGTCGCCGATGGGCGTTTCGAGGCTGATCGGCTCCTTGGCGATCTTCATCACCTTGCGGACCTTTTCGAGCGGCATGGAGAGGCGCTCGGCGAGTTCTTCCGGCGTGGCTTCGCGGCCGGTCTCGTGAAGGAACTGGCGGCCGGTGCGGACCAGCTTGTTGATCGTCTCGATCATGTGGACCGGGATCCGGATGGTCCGTGCCTGGTCGGCGATCGAGCGGGTGATCGCCTGCCGGATCCACCAGGTGGCGTAGGTGCTGAACTTGTAGCCGCGGCGGTACTCGAACTTGTCCACCGCCTTCATCAGGCCGATGTTGCCTTCCTGGATCAGGTCGAGGAACTGCAAGCCCCGGTTGGTGTATTTCTTGGCGATGGAGATGACGAGGCGAAGGTTGGCCTCGACCATCTCCTTCTTGGCGATGCGGGCCTCGCGCTCGGCCTTTTGCACCATGTTGACGATGCGCCGGTATTCGGGAAGCGAGGTTCCCACCTGCTGGGCGACGTCGGCGATGTCGACCCGGATGCGCTCGACCGTCTCTGCTTCGCTGGCGGCGAAGGCGGCCCATTTCTTGTCCACCTTCCTGACCTCGTCGAGCCAGTTCTCGTCGAGCTCGTGGCCGGTATACTGCTCGAGGAAGGAACGGCGCGGGACGCGGTGGCGCTCGGCAAGGCGGAGCATCTGCCCGCCAAGGGTCATCAGCCGGCGGTTGTAGCCGTAGAGCTGGTCGACGAGATATTCGATCTTCGCCTGGTGGAACTGGACGCTTTCGACCTCGGCAGTGAGCTGCTCGCGCAGCTTCTGGTATTTCTTCTCGTCCTTGTCGGGGAAGTCCTCGCCCGCCGCGAGCGCATCCAGGCGCGCCGACTGCAGCTTGGCGAACTTCTTGAACAGCGAGGTGATGGTCGCGAACTTTTCGAGAGCGGTCGGCTTTAGCGCCTCCTCCATCTGCGCGAGGCTGAGGGCGTTGTCCTCCTCGTCGTCGTCCGACGATTGCGGCTTCGTGCGGCGCTCGACATTGTCGTCGTCATCGTCGTCCGCCGACTCTTCTTCGGGCTCGTCCTCATCTTCCTTGATGGTCGGGCCGGCGGTCTTCTCGCTGATCTCGCTGTCGTCGCCGCCTTCTTCCTCCTCGTTGATCTGCTCGGGCGAGGGACCCTTGGACAGCATGGCGTCGAGATCGAGGATCTCGCGAAGCTGCATCGTGCCTTCGTTGAGGTTGTTCGACCATTCGATGATGGCGTTGAAGGTCATCGGGCTTTCGCAAAGGCCCCAGATCATCGTGTCGCGGCCGGCCTCGATGCGCTTGGCGATGGCGATTTCGCCCTCGCGGGAGAGCAGTTCGACCGCGCCCATTTCGCGCAGGTACATGCGGACCGGGTCGTCGGTCCGGTCGACGGCTTCCTTCTTGGTCGCTGCAGCGGGGCGGGGGCCGCCATCGTCGAGCGGGTCGACCTCGTCGTCCTTGGAGGTGTTGTCGTTGTCGGAGTCCTCTTCGGCCTCCTCCTCGTTCTCGACGACGTTGATGCCCATCTCGTTGATCGCGGACATGATATCCTCGATCTGCTCCGAGCTCATCTGATCTTGCGGCAGCGCCTTGTTGATTTCGTCGTAGGTGACGAAGCCACGCTTCTTGGCGCGCGCGATCAGCTTCTTGATCGACGCGTCGTTGAGGTCGATCAGGGGCGCATCGCCGCTGTCCTGGGTCTCGGTTTCTGCTGCTTCGTTCTTCGCCATATGTCGCTCTGCTTAAGACTTCCCGGGCCGCTTACTCAGTGCCGACGAGTGACGCCAGCCGTTGCTTGATCTCCTCGCGAGCGACGAGCAGCCTTCGCTGATCCTCGATCGCATCGTCATCTCCGGCTCCGAAACGCTTGAGGGCGTCCGCTAGAGCCGCACCGATTTCTTCCTCCGCCGCAAGCGCATCGATTGCGACCCCCAGGTCGCGCACCGCCCGCTCAGGGTCGGTCTCGCTACGGGTGAAGGAAAAGCCGATCCCGCCGGTCCGCCGCGCCTGCTCAAGGGCCGCGGTCGCTCCGGCAGCGTCCAATATGGTGGCGAGCTTCTGGCGATCAAGTTGCTGATGCGCAAGCGCGGCATCGACAATTCGGTCCCTCAAGGAAGCGAGGCCCCGCTCTGCAATCGGAAGGTGGGTGAGTTGCTCGACATGTTCGTGGAGCACCTCCGGGAAAAGCGCGAAGCCGACGACGAGCGCGCGGGCGGTGGCGGTGTCGATGCCCGACCGGCCGATTCGCCGCGCAGTATCGCTTGCCGGTGCGGCCGGGGGCAGCCACTTTCCGGTCCGCTTGTCGAAGCGGTTTTGCGGACGGCTCTGCGGACGGGCCTGGAACGGCTTTCGAACCGATCCGAATTCGGCTTCGAAGCGGGCAAGCCACTGATCGCGGTAGAATCGGCGAAGCTCCGGCTCCTGGATGGCCTGGCTATGCTCGACCAGCCGCTGGCGAAGGCCGGCGCGGGCTTCCGGAGTGGTCAGCGGCGCTGCATCGCGCTCGTGCCGCCACAGGCGCTGGTCAAGCGCTTCGGGTTCGGCGAGCAGGGCTTCAAGCGCATCGCGGCCGCTTCGTTGCGCGGCCCCACCCAATCCAACCGGGGCCGCGGCGGACCGCACGAGATCGTCAGGGTCCACTCCGGCCGGAAGCTCGACGAAACGCAACGTCCGTTCCGGTTGTACCAACGGCAGCGCTCGAAGCGCTGCGCGGATCGCCGCTTTCTGCCCCGCCGAATCGCCGTCGAAGCAGAGGATCGGCGCCGGGTCGAGGCGCCACATGCGCTCGAGCTGGGCTTCGGTCACCGCGGTCCCGTTGGGGGCGACCGCCTCGGCAATTCCGGCGCGGTCGAGTGCGATCACGTCCATGTAGCCTTCGACCACGACCAGCCGCTTTGCCTGGCGGCTGGCCGGGCCGGCGCGATCGATGTTGTAAAGGGTGCGGCCCTTGTCGAAGAGCGGGGTGTCGGGGGAATTGAGATATTTGGGCTCGCCGTCCCCGAGGATTCGCCCGCCGAAGGCGATGACTCGGCCGCGCTGGTCGCGGATGGGGATCATCACGCGGCCGCGGAATCGGTCGTAGCTCTCGCCGCCTCTCGAGCCCGGGCTATCCGGCTGGATAAGCATTCCCGTTTCGACGAGCTTGTCCTCGCCAAGGTCGCCGAGCGCCCGCTTGAGCGCATTGCGGCTGTCGGGGGCGAGCCCGATCCCGAAGCGGGCGATGGTCTCGGGACCGATGCCGCGGTTGCGCAGATATTCGCGGGCGGCGGAGCCGCTGATGCCCTGGAGCTGCTCGGCAAACCATTTCTGGCACGCCGCCATGACGTCAGTCAGCGTAGCTGTCCGCTCGGCGCGTTCGCGGGCGCGCGGGTCGGGCGCGGGCACGTCCATTCCAGCTTTGGCGGCAAGCTCCTTGACGGCGTCCATGAACGGCAGGCCGCGGTTGTCGGTCAGAAACCGAATCGCGTCGCCGTGGGCTCCGCAGCCGAAGCAGTGATAAAAGCCCTTGTCGTCGTTGACGGTGAAGCTCGGCGTCTTTTCGTTGTGGAACGGACAGCAGGCCTTGAACTCGCGCCCGGCCCGAATGAGCTTCACGTGCGGCGCGATGACGGACGACAGGAGCGTGCGCGCGCGCAGTTCGTCAAGCCAGGCGGGGGTAAGGGTCACCGCCTCACCTTGTGCAGCGAATCGCGCTCCCGCAAGCCGCAAGCGCGGAGTTTTCCACAGCCGCGAGCGGCCAGATCACCCGGCGAGGATTTCCTTGACCAATGCGCTGGCGCGGGCGGGCTCGAGCTCGCCTGCATGGCGGCTTTTCACTTCGCCCATCACCTTGCCCATGTCGCGGATCGACGACGCACCGGTGTCGTCGATGATCGCCTGGATTGCGGCGCGCGCTTCCTCATCGCTCATCTGTTTGGGCAGGAAGCGCTCGATGACGGCGATTTCGGCTTCCTCGCTGTCGGCGCGGTCCGCGCGGCCGCCGTTCCGATACACGTCGGCCAATTCGCGGCGCTGCTTGATCATTTTCTGAAGGACCTCGGTGACCAGCTGGTCGTCGTCGGCGGGAGCGCCGCCCGTCCGCGCTTCGATGTCCCGGTTCTTGATCGCCGCCGAGACCATCCGAAGCGTGGCGGTGGTGTCCTTGTCGCCGCTTTTCATCGCGGTAATCGTCGCAGCCTTGATGTCGTCGCGGATCATGGATCGTCCATTCGTTTGCGGGAAAATTCAGAGATAGCGCGCCGGACGGAGTTTTACAGCGTTGACGGGCGCGCCCATGCACCCTAGCTGCGATGCCTTAGCGACATCGCTGTTCAACCGCTCACGGAAGGCTCCTCCAGCCCATGGCCGACGCTACGCTCACGCGCGCTCCCCAACCCAAGGGCGCGACGGGAGTCGTGGTGTTCGCCGACGGACGCACGATCTGGGGCAAAGGCTTTGGCGCCGAAGGGGAAGCAGTCGGCGAGCTGTGCTTCAACACCGCGATGACCGGATACCAGGAGGTGATGACCGATCCTTCCTATGCGCGGCAGGTGATCGCCTTCACTTTCCCGCACATCGGCAATGTCGGCGCCAATGACGAGGACGTCGAAGCCTCCGAAGCGCACGCGCTGGGGTGCCTGGTCCGAGATCAAGTCACCGCGCCGTCCAACTATCGCGCGGGCCAGGATTTCGACGACTGGATGAAACGCTGGGGCCGGATCGGCATTTCCGGAGTCGATACCCGGGCGATAACGAAGCTGGTGCGCGAAGAGGGGCCGCCGACCATTGCCATCGCGCATAGCGAGACGGGCGACTTCGACCTCGACTCGCTTCAGCAACAAGCGGCGGACTGGCCGGGACTGGAAGGCATGGACCTGGCGAAAGAGGTCAGCCGGCTGCAGGTGGAGCGCTGGACCGGCGGGAAGTGGCAGTGGGGCGAGGGTTTCGAAATCTGCGGGGACGGCGATGATCGCCCGCACGTGGTGGCGGTGGACTACGGCTCGAAGCGCAACATCTTCCGCAACCTGTGCGAGGCCGGGGCGAGGGTGACGGTGGTTCCCGCGACCGCGACGTTCGAGGAAATCATGAGCCACGACCCGGACGGCTTCTTCCTGTCGAACGGGCCGGGCGATCCGGCGGCGACAGGGGAATATGCCGTGCCCGTGATCAAGAAGATGCTGGAGACCGGAAAGCCGTTGTTCGGCATCTGCCTTGGCCACCAGATGCTCAGCCTCGCGGTTGGCGGCAGGACAGCCAAGATGTTCCAGGGCCATCGCGGCGCCAATCATCCGGTGAAGAGGCTCGAGGACGGGCGCGTCGAGATCACCAGCATGAACCACGGCTTCGCGGTCGAGCGCGGAGGGCTTGCCGGAGAATGTGCGCGAGACCCACGTCAGCCTGTTCGACGGCTCGAATTGCGGGATTGAGCTGACCGACCGGCCGGCGTTCAGCGTCCAGTACCACCCCGAGGCGAGCCCGGGCCCGCAGGACAGCTTCTATTTGTTCGAGAAGTTCGTGGGGATGATGGGGTGAAGCTCCTCGCTGTTGCTCTTATGATTTCGCTGTGCGGGTGCGAAATTGAGCCCGACCAAATCGCTAAGCAGTGTGGCGTCGACCAAGCCCAATTGGACGCCGCGTTCGATGCCGTAGGTGACATGTCGGTTGGTCAAAGTCGCAAGGTCGGTGACTGCACCGTCAAGAGAGTAGCGGGCTCAAAGCGGGTCGTCGTTCTGATCGCTAAAGACCGGGGAATTTTTCGATGAGGCGATCCGATTGATGCCCAAGCGCACCGACATCAAATCCATCCTGATCATCGGGGCCGGGCGCAATGTCCCCTCCCACCCGTTTGGGGGGAGGGAAGAGCCGCGCTAGCGGCGAAGGGAGAGGGGCTTTTCTTCGGCTCCCCCTCTCTCCGCTCCGCTGCGCGGAGTCGCTCTCTCCCCCTCCCGGGGGCGAGAGGATTTAAGCGCCGTCAGAATTGCGCCAAGGACTCCGTCGAGATTGTTCATCACGTCGCTGTTGGTGAACCGCAGGACTTTGTAGCCCTGGGCTTCCATCGCTCGAGTCCGCGCCGCATCGTACGCTTCCCGACCCGCGTGGGTGTCTCCGTCGACCTCGACGATCAACCGTTCGGATCGTGCTGCGAAGTCGGCGATGTACGGTGCCAAAGGCACTTGCCGCTGGAACTTGACCCCAAGGCGATTCGCGCGAAGGCGGTACCAAAGTCGGCGCTCCGGTTCGCTCATATTCCGCCGCAGTCGCTTTGCGCGATTTCGAGCTTCGATGTGCCGCTTCAACGCGCCCCCTCTCACTACCCTCTCCCCCTGAAGGGTGAGAGGGAATTGCGTCGGCACGCTTCCACTTCAGTTCAGCAGGCTCACCGCGTCAATGCCTAAGCGCACCGACATCAAATCCATCCTGATCATCGGAGCCGGGCCGATCGTCATCGGCCAGGCGGCGGAGTTCGATTATTCCGGGTAGCAGGCGGTCAAGGCCCTGAAGGCCGAAGGCTATCGGGTCATCGTCGTCAATTCGAACCCGGCGACGATCATGACCGACCCGGAGCTTGCCGACGTCACCTACATCGAGCCGATCACCGCCGGGTTCGTCGCAAGCATCATCGAGAAAGAGCGGCCGGACGCGGTGCTGCCGACGATGGGCGGGCAGACGGCGCTCAATACCGCGCTTGCGCTTGCCAAGGACGGGACGCTCGAGAAGTTCGGAGTCGAGCTGATCGGCGCCAATGCGGCGGCGATCGAGAAGGCCGAGGACCGACAGAAATTCCGCGACGCGATGGACAAGATCGGGCTGGAGAGTCCGCGCTCGGCGATCGTCCACAGTCTCGAAGAAGCCAACGAGGCGCTCGACACCGTCGGACTGCCCGCGGTCATTCGCCCCAGCTTCACGCTTGGCGGGACGGGCGGCGGGATCGCCTACAACCGCGAGGAATATGAAAGCATCGTCCGCAACGGGCTCGACGCCTCGCCGACGACCGAAGTGCTGATCGACGAGTGCCTCGTCGGCTGGAAAGAATATGAGATGGAGGTCGTCCGGGACAAGAACGACAACGCCATCATCATCTGTTCGATCGAGAACGTCGATCCGATGGGCGTGCACACCGGCGACAGCATCACCGTCGCGCCGGCGCTGACTCTGACCGACAAGGAATATCAGCGCATGCGCTCGGCGAGCATCGCCGTGCTTCGCGAAATCGGTGTCGAAACAGGCGGTTCCAACGTCCAGTTCGCAGTCGATCCGAAGACCGGGCGGATGGTCGTCATCGAGATGAACCCGCGCGTTTCGCGGAGCTCGGCTTTGGCGTCCAAAGCGACGGGATTCCCCATCGCCAAGGTCGCGGCCAAGCTGGCGGTCGGCTACACGCTCGACGAGATTTCCAACGACATCACCGGCGGCGCGACGCCCGCGAGTTTCGAGCCGACCATCGATTACGTGGTGACGAAGATCCCGCGCTTCGCGTTCGAAAAGTTCAAGGGTACGGACGGGGTGCTGTCCACGTCGATGAAATCGGTCGGCGAAGTGATGGCCATCGGCCGGAGCTTCCCGGAAAGCCTGCAGAAAGCGCTTCGCGGGCTTGAGACCGGGCTGACGGGGCTCGACCCGGTTCGCGAGCTCGAAGGCGCCGACGAAGCGCGGATGGAGAATGCGCTGTCGCGCCCGACTCCGGAACGGCTGCTGGTTGCGGCGCAGGCGCTTCGGCAGGGGTTCACGGTCGAGCGGATCAACGCCATCGCGGGCTTCGATCCGTGGTTTTTGAGGCAGTTGGCCGACATTGTTCTGGCCGAGATAGAAGTTCGAACGGCCGGGCTCCCGAGCGATGCGCCGGGCATGCGACGGTTGAAGGCGCTCGGCTTTTCCGACGCACGGCTGGCGCAGTTATCGTTCCGCTCGTCGGGCGCGGCAGCCGATCCGGGCCCGTCGGGCTTGGTTCATGACGTGCTCAAGCACATGACGGGCGGTGTGACCGAGGACGAGGTCAGAAGCCACCGGCTGCGGCTTGGAGTGAGGCCGGTGTTCAAGCGCATCGACAGCTGCGCCGCCGAGTTCGATGCGGCGACGCCCTACCTCTATTCGACCTATGAATCGCCGCTGTTCGAGGACCCGGTCGACGAGGCGGAGATTTCCGACCGGAAGAAGGTCATCATCCTTGGCGGCGGCCCGAACCGGATCGGCCAGGGCATCGAGTTCGACTATTGCTGCTGCCACGCCGCCTTCGCGCTGGGCCGCGACGGAAGCGGGCTCGAGACCATCATGGTCAACTGCAACCCGGAGACGGTCTCGACCGACCCGGAGACGTCCGACCGGCTCTATTTCGAGCCGCTGACCGCCGAGGACGTTCTCGAGATCGTCACTCGCGAGGCGGAAAAGGGCGAACTGGCGGGAGTTATCGTCCAGCTTGGCGGGCAGACCCCCCTCAAGCTTGCGCAGGACCTGCAGAAGGCGGGCGTTCCGATCCTGGGGACCAGCCCCGACAGCATCGACCTTGCCGAGGACCGCGAGCGTTTCGCAAAGCTGGTCAAGAAGCTTGGACTCAAGCAGCCGGACAACGGCATCGCCCGGAGCCGGGAAGAGGCGCTGAACGTCGCCGAACGAATAGGCTATCCGGTCCTGCTGCGGCCCTCCTACGTGCTCGGCGGCAGGGGCATGGAGGTGGTGGACGGGCCCGAGCAGCTCGATCACTACATCGCCACCGCGGTTGCCGTTTCCGGCACGTCGCCAGTGCTGATAGACCGCTATTTGCGCGACGCCATCGAAGTGGACGTCGATGCAATTAGCGACGGGACGGACGTGGTCGTAACCGGGGTCATGCAGCATATCGAGGAGGCGGGCGTCCATTCCGGCGACAGCGCCTGCGCAATTCCTCCGCACAGCCTGTCGGATCCGATCATCGAGGAAATCGAGCGGCAGACGACCGCGCTAGCGACAGCGCTCCAGGTCAAGGGGCTGATGAACGTCCAGTTCGCGGTCAAGGACGGGGAAGTGTACCTCATCGAGGTCAATCCGAGGGCGAGCCGAACGGTTCCTTTCGTTGCCAAGGCCATTGGGCGGCCGGTCGCCAAGATGGCGGCGCGGGTCATGGCGGGCGAGAAGCTGGCCGACTTCGATCCCATCGACCGCAGGCTGCCGTACGTCGCGGTCAAGGAATCCGTCTTTCCCTTCGCCCGCTTCCCCGGATCCGACCCGCAGCTCGGGCCGGAAATGCGAAGCACCGGCGAAGTGATGGGGATCGACACCGACTTCGACGCGGCGTTCAGCAAGGCGCTTCTAGCCGCCGGAATCACTCTGGCGACGTCGGGGACCGTGTTCGTGTCCGTCAAGGACAGCGACAAGGCGCACATCGTCCCTGCGGTCGAGGCGATGATCGAGCTCGGCTTCGACGTCATCGCGACGGGCGGGACGGCGGATTACCTGAGGGCGCAAGGTCTTGAGGTGGAAACGGTCAACAAGGTCGCCCAGGGCAGGCCGCACATCGTCGACAAGTTGACCGACGGCGAGGTCCAAATCGTCTTCAACACGACCGAAGGCTGGCAGTCGCTGAAGGATAGTCAATCGATCCGCGCCACCGGCTTGCAGCGGAAGGTTCCCTATTTCACGACTGCGGCGGCGAGCCTGGCGGTTGCTCGGTCGCTTGGCACGCTGCGTGGACGCGCGCTTGAAGTGCGGTCGCTGCAATCCTATTATTCCGCCTGAATGAACTAGACGATTTCATCCGACAGCTGCGCCTCGACCACGGTGCCATGACGGCGCCGCAAGGACGGTTTTGGGGGCAGCGCGGACTTTGAAAGGGGCCAACGACGATGGCGAGCGAAAATGTGCCGATGCTGGCCGAAGGCCACCGCAGGCTTTCCGAGCAGGTGCGGCAGCTCAAGAACGTGGAGCGCCCGGCGGTCGTGGAAGCAATCGAATCCGCCCGCGCGCATGGCGATCTCTCGGAAAACGCGGAATATCATGCCGCCAAGGAGCGGCAGGGCCACATCGAAACCGCAATCGCCGAGCTCGAGGACCAGCTCAGCCGCGCGATTGTGATCGATCCCTCGACCCTGTCGGGCAACAAGGTCGTGTTCGGAGCGACCGTGACGTTGGTCGACGAGGACGACAAGACCGTGCGTTACCAGCTGGTCGGCCAGTCGGAGGCCGACGCGAAGGACGGCAAGATCAGCTATAATTCGCCGCTCGGGCGGGCTCTGATCGGCCGCGAGGTCGGCGACGAGGTCGAGGTGTCGACGCCGTCGGGCGACCGCTATTACGAGATCGAGAAGGTCGAGTTCATCTGAGCCGGCGGAGCGCCTGATGCGCCTGCCGCGGACAGCGACAGCCTGGATTGCCGTCGTCACAGCACTCTTCTGGCTGGTGGCGACGCTATTGCGTCTCGATGACGCCGCTGCGATCACCATGGGCTTCATCCCTGCCCGCTGGAGCGGCGCCGAGTTCATCGGCGCTGCCGTTCCCGCTTTCCTTACGCCGTTGACGGCAACGCTCGTTCACGCGGGGCTATTCCATCTCGGGCTCAACCTGCTGGTCCTGGTCTGGTGCGGAATGCAGGTCGAGCGCGTCCTCGGGGCGAAAGCGCTGGTCTTCCTCTATGTGGTGTCCGCCTACACGGCCGCGGTCGCGGAATGGCTGGTGGCGCCGCACGCGGCCGTGCCGATGGTTGGCGCGAGCGGTGCGGTCAGCGGGGTTATCGGAGCCTTCGCGCTCAGCTTCGGACAGCAAAAGCGAATAGTCCGTTCGCAACCACTGAACCGGATGCTTAACGCGCTCTGGCTGCTTGCCGCCTGGATCGTGCTGCAATTGATGACCGGTGCTCTTGCCGGCTTCGAAGGCGTGCTCGTGGCCACTCCGGCGCACGTCGGCGGTTTCCTGTCCGGATTGCTTCTGCAGCGTCCACTGCTGATGTGGCGGTGGCGTAGGGCTTGATCGTGCCGCCCCGACGACAGTCGGGGACGCCGACCGTCATTCGGCCGCTTGCGCGCCTGTTTGGCCTAGGACCCGGCTTGTGCCGGAGGGACGGCGGTCTTCGGCTTGCTGATCTCGTCCTCGTCGGGCTCGAGAAGCCGGTGCAGGTGCACGATGACATATTTCATCTCGGCATCGTCGACGGTTCGCTGTGCGGCGCCGCGCCACGCCTCCTCGGCGTCGGCGTAATTGCCGTAGATGCCGACCGTGTCGATGGAATCGAGGTCGAAGTCGAGGCCGCGCGGATCCTTCACGCGGCCACCAAAGACGAGATGAAGCTTGCTCATGCCGAGCCCGCTAGCAGCAAAGGCGCCGCTTGCGAACCGGTCAGCTTTTCGTCGCCTCGTTGCGGAAGGTGCTCATTGCCGCCTTGGCAGTCGCCTGGGCCGCTTCGCTCGCCTTGTCGGTAATCACGTCGGGCGTAAGCCCCAGGTTGCGAAGCTTGTCCGATCCCGCCTGGCGAGCGGCATCGGCGGCATTGCGCGCCGCGCCGGTGACTCGGTCGCCGTAGGGCTTCAAAAGGTCGCGCTCACGGCGGCTGGTCGGAAGAACGGCCGCCAGAATCGCGCCGGCGGCGATGCCAGCGCCGATTGCCATCAGCGGCGATTCGCCGATCGTGTCGCCCGCCTTGCGAGTCGCGGACGAAGCGCTGTCCAGGGCCGAATCATAGGCCTCCATCGCCCGCTGCCTGACCTCGCCGGCGAATCCTTCTCCCGCGGAGTTGCCCGCGCTCTCGTTCCTGTCCGTCATCATCTAGCCTCCATTTTCTCATGAGAGCCGACCAGCGGCTTCTTCTTCGTCTTTTTGGGTGTGTCCTTGCCGTTCCAGAGCTTGCCGGCGAGGTCCATCAACGGCTCGCGGGCAAGAAAGACGGCCAGCGCGGCAACGGCCCCGGTCGCCGCGACGGGGCGCTTTCGAACCGCATCGACAGCGTCTTCGGCGAGGTCGACGCTCTTGTGCTTTGCGCCTTCCCATGCGTCCTTCGCCAGCGTTCCGGGCGCGATCCGCCGCTGGAGTTGCTGCAGCGTCGTCATCATCCGGTGGCGCGCCTGGTCTGCTCGCTCGCGAGCGCTTTGGACGCCTGGACTGTCGGGCATCGGGCTATCGGCGCTCATAGCGCGCTCCTCAGCCTGGACACGCCTATCCATCCAAGAATTGCGGCGACCGCGCCTATAAGGATGAACGCGACGATACCCGCGATCACCGGGCTCATCAGCATCGCCAGTCCAACGAAAATCGCGACGCACAGCGCATTGAGCGCGCCCATTGCGATGAAAAGCGACGCGACGAGCAAAGCGATCGGCACCTTGACCGCGTTCGCCTTCTCGTTGGCAATCGCCCTGGCGACACCGGCCTCGGCTTTCGCGTAGGCCTTGGCATCGTCCACGAGCTGGCTCGCCAGTTCGCCGATCGATCTGTCCATCGGACTCTCCGGTGGCAAATGCTGGGTCGTCTTGAGCACTTATCGACGCGAGCGGCTGTTGCGGTCTTCGTCTTCGTCTTCATCCTCGGCCGTAGCCGCGAGGCCTGACTTGACGAGGCGCGCAAGCGCGAAGCCGACGATGGCTGCGCCGGCGAGCGCAACGCCGGGGCTCTTGCGGACGAAATCGCGCGTATCGTCGATCAGTTCGTCCGGGTCCTTGGCCGACAGCTTGTTGGCCGTGTTTTCGAGTGTCTGCGCGGTGCGGCGGGCGTAATTGCCATAGTCTTCGCCGAGGCGCTCATCGATCCCAGACGCAGTATCGCCGATCAGCTTGGCGACGTTGCCGATCGCTTCGGCCGAGCGTTCGATGCCCTGGCCAAGGAAGTCGCGCGCCTTGCCCGCGGCCTGCTCGCCGAGCTTGTCGCCGCCGCTGCGGATCTTTTCCATGACTCCGCCTTCCGAGCTCGAACCGGATTGCCGCGAACTGGACGACGATCCGCCGCCTCGCCGGCTCCGGGTCCCCGTCACGTCGCCGGTGTCCGTATCCATTGCCCCGGGAATGACCGTGTCGGTGCCCTCGGGAAGGTTCTTGTCTCGCTGCGCCATGGTTCGTCCTCCTTTTGGACTTTAACCCTTGCACCGTCGCGCTCGTTCCGCCGTCTGCCCATGGAAATTTGCGCACGGCAGGGGCGGGACTATAGGGCGCGCGGCAGTGTTCAGTCCGTCAGTTTCATTACGCTTACGTAAGAAGGATTTCCATGAGCGCAATCACCGCAGTCCGCGGCCGCCAGATCCTCGACAGCCGGGGCAACCCCACAGTCGAGGTAGACGTCACACTTGAGGACGGGAGCTTCGGACGGGCGGCGGTCCCGTCGGGCGCCTCGACGGGTGCTCACGAAGCGGTCGAGCTTCGCGATGGCGACAAGGCTCGCTGGGGCGGAAAGGGCGTCGAAAAAGCGGTTCAGTCGGTCAACGGCGAGATTGCCGAGGCACTCGCTGGGCTCGATGCCGCGGATCAGGGCGAAATCGATTCCTCGATGATTGCTCTCGACGGGACCGAGAACAAGGGGCGGCTGGGCGCCAACGCCATCCTCGGCGTGAGCCTCGCCTGCGCAAAGGCCGCGGCCGCGTCCGCCGGACTGCCGCTGTACCGGTACATCGGCGACAGCGGCGCCAACATGCTTCCCGTGCCGATGATGAACATCGTCAACGGCGGGGCGCACGCGGACAATGCGATAGATTTCCAGGAGTTCATGATCATTCCTGCCGGCGCCAGCTCGTTTGCCGAAGCGCTCCGTTGCGGGGCCGAGGTCTTCCACGCGCTGAAGTCGAGCCTGCATTCGAAGGGGCTGAGCACGTCGGTAGGCGACGAAGGCGGCTTTGCTCCCGAGTTGAAGTCGGCGCGTGAGGCGCTGGACCTGATCGTTCGCGCGATCGAGTCCGCCGGTTATCGGGCCGGCTCCGACGTCCTTCTCGCGCTCGACCCGGCGGCAACCGAATATTTTCGCGACGGCGCCTACCAGCTCGAAGGAGAGGGCCTTTCGCTCACCCCCGAGCAGATGGTCGGCTATTTCGATGCCCTGGTCGGCGACTATCCGATCGCGTCGATCGAGGACGGCATGGCCGAGGACGACTGGCACGGGTGGAAGGCAATGACCGAGGCGCTCGGCAATCGCATCCAGCTCGTCGGAGACGACCTGTTCGTTACCAACGTCAAGCGGCTTGCCCGCGGGATCGAAGAGGGCGTTGCCAACTCCATCCTCATCAAGGTCAACCAGATCGGAACGCTGACGGAAACGATCGCGGCGGTGAGGCTGGCGCAGGCACACGATTACACCGCTGTCATGTCGCACCGGTCGGGCGAGACGGAGGATTCGACCATTGCCGATCTCGCGGTCGGGCTTGCGACCGGGCAGATCAAGACCGGGAGCCTCGCCCGGTCGGACCGCGTGGCAAAGTACAACCAGCTCCTTCGAATCGAGGAGGACCTCGGCGCGAGGGCGGTCTATCCGGGCGCCAAGGCGATCCACGCCTACAAGGGCGCGTGATTCACAGCTTATCGGCCCAAATCACGGATTTTGCTTGCAAGTCCGACTCACTCGTGATTCTCCTATGAACATGGGCGGCAAGCGCAGCATTGGACTGATCCGGCGGATGTTGTGGCCGGCACTGGCGCTGCTCGTCGTCGGCAATTTCGCGGGCTATGCGATTGCCGGGCCAAACGGGCTTCTCGCGTGGGGCGGCTATCATCGCAGCCTGAACGAGCGGAAGGTCGAGCTCGCGCGCCTCGACGCCGAAAAGGCGCGGCTCCAGCACCATTCCAAGCTGCTCGATCCGCAGAAGGCCGATCCGGACATGGCCGACGAGCTGGTCCGCCGCGATCTCGGCCTGGTTCGCGACGACGAAGTCATCGTACCCCTGAACTGATCGACGAACGGCGGGTCCCCGCCATTGCGGCTGCCCGTTCATCTGTTAGCTTCGCCGCAGTTCCGGCATCGTCTTGCCGCCAGGGGATCAACAGATGAAATCCAGAATCGCGCTTGCGCTACTCGTTTCCGTTTCCGCAGCCGCGGTCCACGCTTACCCCAGCCGCAAGGCCGAAGCCGAAGTCCATGTGAAGCCGCTAGAGGGGCTTCAGTATCGGCTGGTGGGGCCGTTTCGCGGCGGCCGGGCAACTGGAGTGGCGGGTGTCGCGGGCGATCCGACGACCTTCTACTTCGGCGCCGCGTCCGGAGGTCTTTGGAAGACGACCGATGGCGGGATGACGTGGAAGCCGCTGTGGGACAAGTTCCCCGAGGCGTCGCCGGCTGTCGGGGCGGTGGCGGTCGCGCCGTCGAACCCCAATATCGTCTATGCGGGAACCGGCGAGACCAACATTCGCGGCAACGTCGTCACCGGCAACGGCCTCTACAAATCCACCGACGCCGGGAAGACCTGGGCCGCTGCGGGCCTGAAGGACACGCAGGTGATCGGCCGAATCATTGTCGATCCCAAGAACCCGAACCGGCTGTTCGTCGCCGCGCTCGGCCATGTCTTCGGCCCCAGCAAGGAGCGGGGGATCTTCCGTTCGACCGACGGCGGCAAGACCTGGGAGAAAGTCCTCTACGTCGATGAAAAGACCGGCGGGTCCGACGTCGCTTTCGACCCCGCCAATCCGCGCGTGCTCTATGCGGGCATGTGGCAGGCGTACCGCCACCCGTGGATCATGGAGAGCGGAGGGCCGGGAAGCGGTCTTTTCAAGTCAACGGACGGCGGCTCCACCTGGACGCGGGTTAGCGGCCACGGCTTGCCGCAGGGCATCTGGGGAAGGGTGAATGTCGCCCCGACCAGCGATCCCAAGCGCATCTATGCGATGATCGAAGCCAACAAGGGCGGCCTTTACCGCACGGACGATGGCGGCGAGAGCTGGAAGCTGGTCAACGACAAGAACGATTACCGGCAGCGTGCCTGGTATTTCAACACGGTGTTCTCCGATCCCAAGAACCCGAATACCGTCTACGTTCTCAACACCGGCCTCTATCGTTCGACCGACGCGGGCAAAACCTTCAAGAACCTGCACACGCCCCATGGCGATGATCACGAGCTGTGGATCGACCCGACGAACCCGAAGCGAATGATCAACGGCAACGACGGCGGAGCGACGATTACCGTTGACGGTGGGCAGACCTGGTCGAGCGAGATGAACCAGCCGACCGCGCAAATCTATCACCTCGCGACCGACGACCAGTTTCCCTTTCGGCTCTATGGAGCGCAGCAGGACAATTCGAGCCTGTCGATCGCCACTGCCGGAGGCTCCGGCGGGGTCGGGATCGAAGACTATTATGAAGTCGGCGGCGGCGAGAGCGGCTACATTGTCCCGGACCCGACCGATCCCAACATCGTCTATGGCGGCGGCTATGATGCTGCGCTGACCCGCTACGACCATCGAATCGACATGGCCCAGGAAATCACGCCCTGGCCTCGAAACATCATGGGCTGGGCGCCGAAGGACATCGGCCATCGCTTCCAGTGGACTGCGCCGATCGCCGTGTCCCAGTTCGATCCGCACACGATCTATTTCGGAGCGGAGGTGCTCTTCAAATCGACCGACCAGGGGCGGAGCTGGACAACTATCTCCCCGGACCTCACTCGCAACGACAAGACGAAGCAGGTTTCGTCGGGTGGCCCCCTGACGAAAGACAATACCAGCGTCGAATATTACGACACGATTTTTTCCGTCGTCGAAGGACCCAGGGACCCCAACGAAATCTGGGTCGGGACGGACGATGGGCTGGTCCAGCTGACCCGCGACGGCGGCGCTCACTGGCAGAACATCACGCCTCCGCAGATGCCCCAATGGGCGACGGTGGACATGGTTGCCGTCGATCCGGTGCATCCGGGCACGGCGTACGTCGCGGCCGATCGCCACCGCCTCGACGATTTTCATCCGTACGCCTTCAAGACCGCCGACTATGGCGCCAGCTGGACTCCGATCGTGGCGGGGATTCCGGACGGCGCCTATGTCCATGTCGTCCGCGCCGACCCGGCACGTGACGGCCTGCTTTATGCCGGCACCGAAAGGGGCGTATTCGTCTCGTACAATGGCGGAGCGAGTTGGCAGCCGCTGCAGCTGAACCTGCCGGTCGTCCCGGTCCACGACCTGGCGGTCCATGACAATTCGCTGGCGCTTGCGACCCACGGCCGCGCCTTCTGGATCCTGGATGACCTGGCGCCGGTGCGGCAATGGTCGCCGTCGGTTCAGACCGCCAAGGCTTATCTCTTCGCGCCGCAGCCGACGAATCACACGGTCTTCCCGACGCGACCGGGGGCGCTGCGCTATTTCGGTGGCGCCAACCCGCCGGCAGGGGCCGTCATCGATTACTGGCTATCGCCTGCATTCGGCACGGCGCGACCTTCCCCCGACGAGAAGAAGGAGGGAGAGGAGAGCAAGAAAAAGGACAAGGAGCCGGACCCGCTGGAAAAGCGGATGAAGCTCGAAATCCTCGACGCGCAGGGCAATGTGATCCGCAGCTTCCCCGAGCCCGAGCCGACGCCACAGGAGCTTGCAGGGAAGGTGCCGCTGGCCCGCGACCCGGGCGCGAAAATTCCACCGGCACCGGCTGGCAAGGCGGACAAAGGGCGAAGAGGACGAGGAGGAGGGCTTCGGTCCCAAGCCCGCGAAGCTCACCCATTATGCCGGGCTGAACAGCTTCGTCTGGGACATGCGCTATCCGAGCGCGACCGCAATCCCGCACTCGCCACTTTGGGCCGGGAGCGTCCGGGGCCCCCGCGCGCTGCCCGGCAAGTACCAGGTGCGGCTGACGGTCGACGGGAAAAGCGAAACGCGGCCTTTCGTCATCGAACCGGATCCGCGCGGCACGGCCACGGCCGAGGCGCTTCGCGCCCAGTTCGATCTTCACAGTCAGATCAACACCGAGCTGACGACGGTGAATCAGGCCGTCCTCGACATTCGCGCTGCGCGCTCGACACTGCTGGCGCGCAAGGCTGCGAACCCGGCGCTTGCACCGCAGATCGATGCGGCCATCGCGAAGATGAATGCGATCGAGGAAGAGCTCGTCCAGCCCAGGGCGCATGCGGGAGAGGACGCTCTCAACTATCCGGTCAAGCTGAACAACATGATCGCGGCGCTGGGCTCGCTCGTCGGCGAAGGCGATTACGCGCCCACGGCACAGGACGTGGCGATGTTCGCAACGCTCAAGTCCGAGGCGGATGCGCAGATTGCCGCCTGGACTGCGATGCGGTCCGGCGAGCTGAAGCCGTTTCTGCGATGACAGGCTGATGGTTGCCGCTGTGCGCACCCGCACCTATAGACGCGGCGCCCCTTCACAGCCTTCAAGAGAGAGTGCCGTGGCGCGTTCCGCCAAAGCTGCTTCCAAATCCAAGAGCGCCGGCAAGACCGCGCCACCCGACATGCCGAAAATCGAGCGCCCGCCCGAACCCAAGAGGTTCAAGGCGGACAAGGACAAGCTGCTCGAATTCTACAAGGAGATGTTGCTCATTCGCCGCTTCGAGGAGCGGGCAGGGCAGCTTTACGGGCTGGGGCTGATCGGCGGCTTCTGCCACCTGTACATCGGCCAGGAGGCGGTCGCGGTCGGTCTTCAGAGCGCGATGACGGTCGGCAAGGACAGCGTCATCACCGGCTATCGCGACCACGGCCACATGCTCGCCTACGGGATCGATCCCAAGGTCATCATGGCTGAGCTGACCGGCCGCGAAGCCGGCATTTCGAAGGGCAAGGGCGGGTCGATGCACATGTTCAGCGTCGATCACGGCTTCTACGGCGGTCACGGGATCGTCGGGGCGCAAGTGCCGCTGGGAAGCGGGCTCGCCTTCGCTCACAAGTATCGCGAAGACGGAGGCGTCTGCCTTGCTTATTTCGGCGACGGCGCAGCCAATCAGGGGCAGGTGTACGAGGCCTTCAACATGGCCAAGCTGTGGAACCTGCCCGTCATCTACGCCATCGAGAACAACCAGTATGCGATGGGCACGTCGGTCGCGCGCTCCGCGTCCGAGCCCGATTTCTACAAGCGCGGCGAAAGCCACCGGATCCCGGGCGTGCAGGTGGACGGAATGGACGTGCTCGCGGTCCGCGGGGCTGCGGAAATGGCGCTTGAGTGGGCGCGCGAGAAGGGGCCGATCATCCTCGAGCTGATGACCTACCGCTACCGCGGCCATTCGATGTCCGACCCGGCCAAATATCGCACGCGCGAGGAAGTTCAGGACATGCGCACCAAGCGCGATCCCATCGAGCACGCCGCCAGGGAGCTCGAGAAGATGGGCGTGAAGGAAGACGAGCTCAAAGCGATCGACAAGGAAATCAAAAGCGTGATTGTCGAAGCGGCGAAGTTTGCCGAAGACGCGCCGGAGCCCGATCCGTCCGAGCTGTACACCGACGTCCTGGTGGAGTCCTACTGATGGCGCTGGAACTGAAGATGCCGGCGCTGTCCCCGACAATGGAAGAGGGCACGCTCGCCAAGTGGCTGGTCAAGGAAGGCGACGAGGTCAATTCGGGCGACATTCTTGCCGAGATCGAGACCGACAAAGCGACCATGGAGTTCGAGGCGGTAGACGAGGGCACGATTTCCAAGATTTTGGTGCCCGAGGGAACCGACGGCGTGAAGGTCGGACAGCCGATCGCCCTGCTGGACAGCGAGGGGGCGAGCTCAGAGCCAGCCGCCGCGCCGGTCGAGGAGAAAGAGGCGGTCCAGGGACCGGACCAGTCGATCCCCAAGCCGTCGGATCAGAAGACCCGCGAGCATCCGGCCGAGATGCCCACACCGCACCTTGTTGAGACGGCGGCGCGCACTCTCGCGCACGATGCCGAGGAGACGAGCGACATGGATCGCCCGGACGCGGCCGAAGGCGCGGCGATGGCGGAAATCACCGTCCGCGAAGCGCTTCGCGATGCGATGGCCGAGGAGATGCGGCGCGACGACCGCGTGTTCGTTCTTGGGGAGGAAGTCGCCGAGTACCAGGGCGCCTACAAAGTCACGCAGGGGCTGCTGGAGGAATTCGGACCCAAGCGGGTCGTCGACACGCCGATCACCGAATATGGCTTCGCCGGGCCTCGGCACCGGAGCGGCGATGGGGGGCCTGAGGCCGATCGTCGAATTCATGACCTTCAACTTCGCCATGCAGGCGATCGACGCGATCGTGAACTCGGCGGCCAAGACCAATTACATGTCCGGCGGACAGATGCGCTGCCCGGTCGTATTCCGCGGGCCCAATGGAGCGGCTGCGCGAGTGGCCGCCCAGCACAGCCAGAATTACGCTCCCTGGTATGCGAGCGTGCCCGGGCTGGTGGTTATTGCACCGTACAGCGCCGCGGACGCCAAGGGCCTGCTCAAGGCGGCAATTCGGACCGAGGACCCGGTCGTCTTCCTCGAGAACGAGCTGATGTACGGCCAGCATTTCGACGTGCCGCAGGTGGACGATTACGTCCTTCCGATCGGCAAGGCGAAAGTCGTCCGGCCGGGCAAGGACGTGACCCTGGTCAGCTACTCGATCGGTGTCGGAGTCGCGCTCGAAGCTGCGCAGACGCTGCTGAGCGAGGGTATCGACGCGGAGGTCATCGACCTGAGGACCCTGCGGCCTCTCGACAAGCAGACGGTGCTTCAAAGCCTCGCCAAGACGAACCGGATGGTGGTCGTGGAAGAGGGCTGGCCGACCTGCTCGATTGCCAGCGAGCTCATCGCAATCGCGATGATCGAGGGCTTCGACGACCTCGACGCGCCGGTGCTTCGGGTGACGGACGCGGACGTTCCGATGCCCTATGCAGCCAATCTCGAGAAAATGGCGCTGATCAAGGCCGAGGATGTCGTCGAGGCTGCCAAGAAGGTCTGCTATCGCTGAGGACCAGATCGGCGCCGACCGGGAGTTGGCGCTGATCCATACGCCGGTCGTCGCGCGCGGGCCGCTTCGGGCGCTTTATGAGATAGATTCGGCGATGGCCGATGTCGTCGCGAGGGCGACCGATCCTGCCCTTGCGCGAATCAAACTTGCCTGGTGGCGCGAGCAACTGGAGTCCTTGGATACAGAGCCGGCGCCTGCCGAGCCGAGACTGCAAGCGGCGGCAGCCCAAATCCTGCCGAACGGAGTCACAGGAAAGCAGCTGGGGGAACTGGAAGCGGGCTGGGCGACGTTGCTCGACGAGGACGTCGACGCCGGCCTCGTTTCGCAGCGTGGGGCGATCCTGTTCGCGATTGGCGGCCGCCTTTTGCAAGCATCGGACGACAGGCTGGAGGATGCCGGTGCGCTTTACGCGCTGGCGTCGGTGGGGCGGCGCGGTGTGCCCGAACTGTTCCGGCCCGCGCGCGAAAGACTTGGCGCGATTGGCGCGCATCGCTTCTCGCGCGGCGTTCGGCCGCTGACGATGCTTGCACGCGCCGCCGCTCGCGATCTCGATCGAAGCGAAAGCGAGTTCGGGAAGGGACGGGCGCTGGCGATGCTTGCCCACCGCTGGAGCGGGCGTATCGCTTGACAGCAACACGTCCAGTCTGGACGATGTTTTCGCCGAATCTCCTCCAATGGCGGAGTTGGCGTGACTCGTTTCCTGGCCGGGGCAGTAGCCTCTTTCCTGATGCTTACCGGCGCCTTCCTGATGTGGCAGGGGCACGCCGAGCAGGGCCCGCAACTACCGTCGCCGCCGCCGAAATCCGCCGTTGCCTCGATGGTTGTGCAGAAGCCCGCGAGAGCACCGGAAGCCACGCCAAAGAGCCGTGAGGCCAGAAGGTTCGACCGCGCCGACAAGAACAATGACGGGAAGATCGTTCTCGCCGAGCTTCTTGCGCCACGACGAACGCGCTTCAAGCATCTCGACAAGGACGGGGACGGAAAGCTGTCGTTCGAGGAGTGGGCGCACACCACGATCGACAAGTTTCACACGATGGATTCGGACCGCAATTCGCAGCTTACGCCCGCCGAATATGCGACGACCGCACCCAAGCCGCGCAAGAAACCCAAGTGCGGCTGCTGACTATTTCGCGGATGCCGTTTGCGTGTCGCTCTCCAGTTTCACGCGCGCGAGCAGCTTTTCGTCCCGGCCGTAGCGATCGGGCCGGAACACCACGCCGTCGTCACTTGGAGCGACGGTGAAGTAGGTGATGTAGACTGGTACCGGGTCGGGCACGTCCACGCGTTCGTCGGGCGCGCCTTCGGGCGGCGGGGGATTGCCGAAGACCCACTTTTCCAGCCGCTTTGCGTTCTGGAGACGAATGCAGCCGTTGCTGATCCAGCGGTCATCCGACTTGAACATCGGTTGTTCGGCATCGGGAACGTCGTGCAAATATATGCCGAAGTCGTTGGGGATCATGAACTTGATGTCGCCCATCGAATTCCACGGCCCCGGTCCGCGACGAAGCCGGACCTTCACCTTTCCGTCATAGACCGCCTGCCAATCGACCGTTGCCGGATCGATCGGTTGCGCATCGTCGGACCAGTCGTCGAAGACCTCGTAATTACGATCGGTAAGATACTTCAGGCCCTCCTTGAGAACGGCCTTGGCGACGATCGTCCGGCTAAGGTCGGGCGGCACGTTCCAGTAGGGGCGGAGCTGCACGTAGCGAAGCTCGGCCGCCATCATCGGCGTCTGCCGGTCGCTGTCGCCGACGATCACGTTCATGCTGTCGACGACCTTGCCGTTCTCGTACATGTACAGCCGAGCCGCGCCTGAATCGACGAGGATGTACCGGCTCTTGTCAGTGGCCGCCGGAAGCCGGCGCGCTCTTTCCATGTTGAGAATGATCAGGCGCTCGTAATAATCGGCACCCTTGTTGAGCGAGGCGATGGTGCCGTTGCCGACGATGCCGTCCGCTGTCAGCCCATGCGCGGACTGATAGTCGCGAACGACTTTCTCCACCGCGGAATCGAAGCTGTCGCCGGCCGGTAATCCAAGCCGTTGACGAAGAAGCGCCACGCGCTCGTCGCTGGACCCGGCCTTCATCACCGCGCCTTCGGGAATCTGCAGCTGCGGAAGCGAACCCCAGCGCTGCTTGTACTTCATCAGCCCTCGGCGAAGCTCCGTGTAACGATCGTTGACGGGCACGAACAGGTCGATCGGGGCGCCGGTCCAGTCCTGAAACCCCATGCTCTGCAAAAGCGCGTTGCGCCGATTGATCTCCGGCTTGATCTCCGGGTCGATGTAGATGAGGTCGACGCCCTGCTCGATGCTCGGCGGGACGTCGATCGGCTCGATCGGCTGTTCCTGCGCAAGCGCAGGCGCGGAGAGCGCAGCGGCAAGGGCCGCGCAAAATGCAAATCCCACCTTCATGGGCAAAGGCTTACCACCGGGACCTGAACGGTTCCAGAATCACCGGCGCGAAATCCACACCTTCCGGCGCTGGCCGCAGCGCCAGCCGGCGATCAAGTTCTTGTTTTGTTCTTGCGCTTGGCTACACTGCCGCAATGTCGGCCGAGTCGATACATTCCAGCCGGTTCCGGGGGCGCGGAGCGCCCAGCAACTCCACGCCCACGCGCTTCAATCTAGAGGCGCGGGTGGAGGAGGGGGATTGGCTCGACTCGGTCGAGGCGCTCGACGGAGTGCCGACGCGGCGGACGACCGTGACCATCGAACGGCCGAAAACGATCCTGACTCGCAATGCATCGCCCGACATCGGCTTCGATCGGTCGGTAAACCCGTATCGCGGCTGCGAGCACGGCTGCATCTACTGTTTCGCCCGGCCGAGCCACGCATACCATGACCTGTCGCCGGGCGTGGATTTCGAGTCCCGCCTGTTCGTGAAGCCCGACGCAGCCGTCCTCCTCCACCAGGCGCTGTCGAAGCCTGGCTACAGCTGTGCGCCGATTGCGCTCGGCACCAACACCGATCCCTATCAGCCCATCGAGGAACGGTGGAAAGTCACCCGAAGCGTGATCCAGCTCCTCCTGGAGTGCAGGCACCCGTTCACCATCACCACCAAGTCGGATCGGGTGCTTCGCGACCTCGACATATTGAAGCCGGCAGCGGCGATGGGAATTGCGTCCGTGGCGCTTTCGGTGACTTCGCTCGATGCGTCGCTCAGCCGCATTCTCGAGCCGCGGGCTCCCGCCGGGCGCAAGCGTGTCGAGGCGATTCGAACGCTCAATGCGGAAGGCGTCCCCTGCTACGTCGCGATCGCGCCGGTGATTCCGCAGATCACCGACCACGAAATGGAGAGCATCGTCGAAGCGGCAGTCGAGGCCGGCGCTCGGGGCGGCTTCTTCCTTCCGGTCCGGCTTCCGCACGAGGTCGCGCCCTTGTTCCGCGAGTGGTTGAACGAGCATTTCCCCGACCGTGCGGGGAAGGTCATGGCCGTGATCCGGCAGATGCGCGGCGGCCGCGACAACGACCCGAATTTCTTCAGCCGAATGCGCGGGTCGGGCCCGTGGGCGGAACTCCTGCGCACCCGTTTTGCGATCGCGGCGAAGAAACACGGGCTCGCGCAGGCCAAATTTCCGCTTCGGCGCGACCTGTTCGAACCGCCGGAGGGAGACCAGCCGAGGCTGCTTTGAGGGCGGAGCGGAAGCGTTGCAGCCGCGTTTCGCTGGCTAAACAGGAGGTTTGGGCCATGAAAGTCTGTCTGCTGGCGCCGTTTCTCATTCTCGGCGGGTGCAATGTTTCGACCGATTCGAACAACGATCAGATGACCGTGCAGTATGACCAGCAAACGGCGCAAAACGTCGCTTCCGACGCCGGCAATACCGCTGAAGGAATCGGGCGGGCGATCGCCAACGATGTCGACGAAACGGCGGCAAAGGTGAATAACAGCGACATCGTTGCCGACGACGGCAAGAACCAGTCCAGAAGCAACGACGGCAATCGCGAGTAGCGTCAGGGCGATTGTCGGGTGAATGCGCGCTTGCCGGTTGTGTGGTTATTTCCCTGCGCGTAAGCGGCGCTGCAAGTCGGGGAGTAGCGCAGCCTGGTAGCGCATCTGCTTTGGGAGCAGAGGGTCGCAGGTTCGAATCCTGTCTCCCCGACCATTTCGTCACCTGCGCGGAACCGGCGCACGCGCGCGCCATTGAACAGGTGAAATGACCGAGACCTGGAGCAAATCCGACCCGCACCCGAGCTTCGGAGGCGAGGTGCGCCGAAACCTGCCCGCCCACAACTGGATGTGGTTCCTCGTCCGCGGGCTGCTTGCACTTGCGCTTGGAATTCTCGCGATCCTGTTTCCGTTCAGCGCGATAACCGCGCTGGCGATGCTGTTCGCCGTGTTCGCGTTCGTCGACGGCATCAGCCTGGTCGTGAGCGGCGTTGCCGGTGCAACTCACCACAAGGAACGCTGGTGGGGCCTCATCATCGCCGGGCTGATCGGGATAGCGGTCGGCGTGATCTATTTCGCGTGGCCGGCGCTCAGCACGATCAGCTACGCCTTCGTCCTTCTCGTCATCATCTCCGTGTGGGCGATCATCAACGGAGTGACTCAGATCGGCGCCGCGATCAGGCTTCGCCGCGACATTGCCGGGGAATGGCTGCTCGGGATTGCGGGGGTGCTTTCGATCCTGCTCGGCGTCGCCATCCTGACGGTGATGGCGCTGGTTCCGGGCGCTTCGATCCTCTCGATCGGGTGGATCATCGGCTTTTACGCGCTTCTGACCGCTGCCGCTTTGCTTGCGCTGGCGTTTCGGCTGAAGGGCCACAAGGCGCGGATCGCTCCGCCCGGCCGCTAACGCCGTGCGCGTTGCGAATGGTGGGCCCGGCAGGATTCGAACCTGCAACCTAGCCGTTATGAGCGGCCGGCTCTACCGTTGAGCTACAGGCCCGTGGAGTGCGTGAGGGACCGGATAGACGCGGCGCTTTGCCGAGCCAAGTCAGGCGCTCGGAAAGATTAGCGAAATGCGGTGTTCCGACGCGACGAGGCTGACCCCCGCGGTCTGGGCGAGTCCGCGCGCGAGCCGCAACGGAAAGCCCGGCGAGGATGCATCGTTCGCCGCTCCGAACACATCGTCGCCGAACAGCTGACCAAGTCCTTCCGGGCGAGTGATCGATACGGTCACAGAGCCGGAGCGCGATTCCGTTCCCAGCCGCAGGGACTCGCCGCTGGAGGCCTGGCCAATGACGGCGCTGCACATTCGAAGGATGAGCCGTTCGGCAATGTCGTCTTCGATTGCAGCCTCGAGGGTGTCGTTCGAGCCCGGCGCTTCGATTTCGACGTTGCGCGCCGCAGCTTCGTCGCGAATGGCGGGGGCAAGCTGCTCCATGAGTGCGCCGATGTCGGTTCGAGATCCCGCGCTCGCCGACGAGCGAATCTTCGCGGCGAAGTCCAGGTCCTCCACCGCGCTAAGGAGAAGCCGCGCCTGGGCGACGATATCGCCCGCGCGCTCGCGAAAACGACTTTCGGCAGGCCCGAAATACTCGCCGGCGATGATCTCCCCGAAGCCGATGATGGCGTTCAGCGGAGTCCTGATTTCGTGGGCAAGCTCGCGCAGGGAATCGGGATCGCTTGGTCGAGCCACCCCGGCCAGGTCGCCCTTCGGGCGCTCTGCGAGCCCGCGATAGCCTGCGAATCGCCCGGTCGAACGTTCGAACGCGGGCACACCGCTAATCGTCCACCGTCCTTCGACCAGGCAGCCGTCGGGCAGGTCGAGGATTCCGTCATGAAAAGGCGTTCGCGCCGCAAAAGCGCGCTGGACAGCCCGGTTCACTCCGCGGCCGGCGCTTCCACCCGCGATGGTGGCGCCGACGAGGGCGCCGCGCGGCGCTCCGTCCACCCAGTCGATTTGGCCGGATTCGTTGCATTCCCAGCGAAACAGCCGCGGACTTTCCGGCTTTGCCGGCTCTTCGGGCTGGCCGGTGGAGTCGCGCGTCTCGCGAAGGCGCTCGATACGTGCCACGAGGTCGCTGATCGACGGGACCGTGTGCGCGTGCAGCCCCGTTTCCGGAGCGGATCTGTCGGGAGGAGGCGGAGCTGGGAGAGCCGACGCAGCCGAAGGTGGGGCGGCGGCAGGAGCCGGCGCCGCAGTCTCCCCGGATCGCATCACGGAAATGAAGGCGCGGCACTCCTCGCTCGCCGCGGCGGCGACCGACTTCCATTCCGATGCGGTCAGCCGCGCATTCGCAAGGATTGGTGCTGCCACCGGGATGCTGTCGGCGGCGAACGCCGCAACGACTTTCGGAGAAAGCGGAAGACGGGCAATGGCAAGAGCAGTGGCTGAACGCTGGCGTTCGTCGACCGCGGCAGCATCTGCGGCAATGCAGGCGATCGCCTGGTCGACGAGTTCGCCGTCGGTATCGGCAGAGGCATTCGCGACCAGCTCCACCAGCTGGCGCCAGCGCACGGCGCGGTCGTGCGACGACTGTGCCGGCTGTGCGAGCACAGTCCTCAGCCTGTCGTCATACCGCACTCTTCGACCTCATGCGCTTTCTCACCCGACGTTCTCCAATGACCGCTCTATCTGGACAGGCGGGCAGCGGAAGCAGGGTTTCGTTAACTATCCCGAAACGAGACAGAGGTAACGCGCATTTGACGAGGGGTCGCCAGGAAGGCGACCCCGCGCCGGGTCGGGCTTATTTTGCGTAGATCAGCCAGTATTTCGCGATCGGCGCTTCGTCGCCAGCAACCTTGTTGAACGCCGCGACCGCGCCGGCCTTGTCACCCTGGCGGGCGAGGGCCATTCCAAGGTGGAGGTTCGCCACGTTGGGCTCGGCCCCGGATTTGGCGAGAGCGGCGCGGTAGAATTCGGCCGCCTTGGAATATTCGCCGTAGCCGTACCACGCATCGCCGGCCGCAATGGTCTGGCTGGCGTTGGCGCTCGCCTCCGGCGCCTGGGGCAGGGTCGCCTTGTCGCCCTGCGCCTTCTTCGATGCGAGTGCGTAGAGCTGGCTGAAGCTCGGGTCGCTGCGCTTGACGAGATTGGCTCCGAATCCCTCGTCGAGCACCGCTTTCGCTTCGCCGGCGAAGCCCTTGCGAACCGCGATATCGCCGTAGTTGAAATAGTCGGCGGGGGTGAGGGCGCCCGTTGCACGCTTCAGCCGCATGAGGTCGAGCGTCTGCGCTTCGGAAAGCGGGGCTACGTTCTGGTAGATCGCCAGCGCGTCATGCCAGGCGTCCTTGCTGGGATAGGCCTGGAGCCATTCGCGGCTGAGAGTCGTCGCTTGCGGCAACTTCGCCTTATAGGCGATTGCGACGGCTCGCTTGTACCAGCTCTCGTCCGCGCGGCCCCCGTTCGCCGACTGCAGCGCAATGCCTTTTTGGAGCAGAGCGAGGCCCTCGGCGGGTTGACCGGCGGCAACTTTCGCTTCCGCAAGATCCGCCGTCGCCTCGACGCTCGACGGATTGAGCTGGAGCGCCTGCGTGTAGGCCTCAGCCGCCTTGGCCGGCTGATTGATCGCCGTGTAGGTGTTGGCGAGGTTCATGTAGAGCGGATACTTCTCTTCCTGCGTTGCCGCACCCGACGCGAGCATCGCTTCGATAGCGTTCGCAATCGCCGGATTATTCTGGGCATCGGCGGCAGCCTTCAGCTGCAGCATTGCGACGGCATAGCGGTCGTCCGGTGTCTTCGCTGCCTGCTGCGCGGCCGGCACAGCGGCGGCAATAGCGGCAGCATCCTTGGCGTTCACCGCCTTCTGCAGGGCGGTGATTGCCTTGCCGGCGCTTCCCGAGACCTTCGGGGTGTGAGTTTTGATCGCAGTCGAACCCGAGGCGCCCTGGTCACCGCTTTGCGCGGCCTGCTTTGCCTGCGCCGCGTTCTCGCGGTCGATCTTGTTCGCCGTCTGCTGGATTCCGCGGGTTCCGCCGGCATTCGGCTGCGCATAGGCTGGAGCGGCGAGAGCAGTCCCGCCCAAAAGTAGTGCAAGAGCCGTCGTCGTCGATTTCATTGTTTCTCCTTCGCCGGTCGTTGTCGCCGGCCCGATTGTGACAGGAAAGCGGTCTGGGCCGCCAATAAAGCGGGGCGGCCAAATCGCCAACCCAATGGCATTTCGGCAATGAACGCGCATTGAACTGCCCCGAGCGCGAAAGGCTGCCGCGGTTTCTCGCGCGCGTGCGCGAGCGCGTGCGCGGGGGTGGCGCGCGGGTTCACAATCGGCTAGGTTTCCCTATCTGGGGGCAGGCGCCGTTCGAGCGCATTGTCCGCCGTATATTCACGACCGTTACAGATTGGATTTCCCTTGGCCACCGAACCGCCGGCCGACGAACAGCGTAACCCCGGCGACCCCAGCGACATCGCTCCCATCTCCATCACGGAGGAGATGAAGACCAGCTATCTCGATTACGCGATGAGCGTCATCGTGAGCCGTGCTCTTCCCGACGTTCGCGACGGGCTCAAGCCCGTACATCGGCGGATCCTCTACGCGTGCCAGGAGGCCGGCTATGTCGCGGGCCGGCCGTATCGCAAGTCGAGCCGCATCGTCGGCGACGTCATGGGTAAATATCACCCGCACGGCGACAGCGCGATCTACGACGCACTGGCGCGGATGGTTCAGCCCTGGTCGATGCGGGTGCCGCTGGTCGACGGGCAGGGAAACTTCGGATCGATGGACCCGGACCCGCCCGCCGCGATGCGTTACACGGAAGCGCGGCTTGCCAAGGTCGCCAACTTCCTGCTTGCCGATATCGACAAGGACACGGTTGCTTTCCAACCCAATTACGACGCGTCGGAGAGCGAGCCGCAGGTCCTTCCCGCGCGCTTCCCCAACCTGCTCGTCAACGGTGCCGGCGGAATCGCGGTCGGGATGGCGACCAATATCCCGCCGCATAACCTTGGCGAGGTGCTTGCCGCCTGCCGCGCCTTCATCGAAGACCCCGCGATTACGTCGGAAGGGCTGATGGAGCATGTGAAGGCTCCCGATTTCCCGACCGGCGCACTCATCCTCGGCCAGAGTGGAGTGCATTCCGCCTACACCACCGGGCGCGGGTCGATCATGATGCGCTCGCGCTACGCGATCGAAGAGGGCAGGGGCGACCGCCGCTCGATCGTGCTGACGGAGATTCCCTACCAGGTCGGCAAGTCGGGCCTGGTGGAGAAGATCGCCGAAGCCGCCAAGGACAAGCGCATCGAGGGCGTCGCCGACATTCGCGATGAATCCAATCGCGAGGGCGTTCGGATCGTCATCGACCTGAAGCGCGACGCGACCCCCGAAGTGGTCCTCAACCAGCTGTGGAGGCACACGCCGGCGCAGTCGAGCTTCCCGGCCAACATGCTCGCGATCCGCGGCGGCCGGCCGGAAACGCTCACTCTGCGCGATATCATCGAAAGCTTCGTCAAGTTCCGCGAAGAGGTCATCACCCGCCGTTCCAAGTTCGAGCTGATGAAGGCGCGCGAACGCGCCCATCTCCTGCTTGGGCTGGTGGTCGCGGTCACCAACCTCGACGAGGTGGTTAAGCTGATTCGAGGTTCTGCTTCCCCGGTCGAAGCGCGCTCCAAGCTGCTCGCCCGAAGCTGGCCGATGGACGAGATTCGTCCCTACATCGCGCTCGTCGAAGCGGTCGAACCGCAAAGTGGCGACAAGACGTACCAGCTGAGCGAAGCGCAGGTGAAAGCCATCCTCGAGCTGAGGCTTCACCGGCTCACCGCGATCGGCCGCGACGAAATCGCCGGCGAGCTCAAGGAGCTGGCAGATTCGATCGGCGACCTGCTCGACATTCTCGCGGACCGGGCGCGGCTTTACCGGGTGATGGGCGAGGAATTCGACGAAGTCGAAGCCGAGTTCGCGACTCCGCGGGTCACCGAGCTTGCCCCCGCCGCCGACGGAATCGAGGACGAGGACCTGATCGAGCGCGAGGACATGGTCGTGACGGTGACCATGACCGGCTACATCAAGCGCACGCCGCTCTCGATTTTCCGCGAGCAGAAGCGCGGCGGCAAAGGCCGCGCCGGCATGATGACCAAGGAAGAGGACGCGGTGACGAACCTGTTCGTCACGTCGACGCACAACCCCGTCCTGTTCTTCTCCAACATCGGGCGCGTGTACCGGATGAAGGTGTGGCGGCTGCCCGAAGGCGGGCCGAACACGAAGGGCCGTCCGATGGTCAACCTGCTTCCGCTGGGCGACGGGGAGGTCATCACGGCCGTTCTTCCGCTGCCCGAGGACGAGTCGGAGTGGGGCGGACTCCACATCATGTTCGCGACCCGCCACGGCACCGTCCGGCGCAACAGCATGGACGCGTTCACCAACATCCCCTCGAATGGCAAGATCGCGATGAAGTTCGTCGCCGGCGACGGGGCCGACGAGCCCGAGGACACGACCGACAGGCTGGTCGGCGTTCGGCTCCTGACCGAGGACGACGACGTGCTTCTTGCCACGCGCAACGGCAAGGCGATCCGTTTCACCGCGACCGACGTGCGCGAGTTTCAGTCGCGAAGCTCGACGGGCGTGCGCGGAATTCGGCTTCTCGGCGACGACGAGGTCATTTCCATGTCGATTCTCAGCGGCACCGGGACGACGGCCGAAGAGCGCGAAGCCTATCTGCGTTCGCCGCAGTGGCGCGACAACGACTCCGCCGAAGGACTCTCGCCGGAGCGGTACAACGAGCTCGTCGAGCTCGAACAGTTCCTGCTGACGGTGACCGAGAACGGCTACGGCAAAAGGTCCTCGACGTTCGAGTACCGGCGCACCAACCGCGGCGGTCAGGGGATCATCAATATCGTCACCGGCGAACGCAATGGCGGCGTCGTCGCAAGCTTCCCTGTTACTCCGGGCGAGCAGCTGATGCTGGTTACCAACCAGGGCAAGATGATCCGCACCACCGTCGGCGACATCCGCATTGCCGGGCGCAATACGCAGGGCGTGACCATCTTCAACGTCGCCAAGGGCGAGCATGTCGTCAGCGTCGCCAAGATCGACGAGAGCGACGAAGAGGAGATGGATTCGGGCGCTGACGAAATCGCACCGGTGCCCGCTGCCGAAGTCGGCGAGGACCTCGCGTCGGGCGAACCCGAAGAGTAGCGGAACGGGCGCCTGCGGAGCGGCGTTGGCCAGGTAATAGTGCGACGCTGAAACCCTAAGGAGATACCGTTCATGGCCATTCCTCACGGCGCCCTCATCTTCGTCGGTGACGGCAAGAAGATGCTGTTCCTTCGCAACCACGGCGATTCGGGAATGATCGACCTGAGAACCGAGTCCCACGACGAGCGCGCCGACCCGATGGACAAGGAGATCAAGACCGACGCTCCCGGCCTGGTGCAGCAGAGCGTCGGGACGGGCCGGGATTCCTACGCCGAAGCCGATTTTCACCAGCAGGGTGAAGATCGCTGGGTGGAACAGGCTGCCGACCAGCTGAACCGGCGGGCGCTGTCGAACGATTACACTGACCTGGTCATCGTGGTGCCGCCGAAGGCGCTCGGAGTGCTTCGAAAGAAGCTCCACAAGGAGACCGAGCGGCGAATCGTGCTGACCGTGAACAAGGAAATGACCGACCGTCCCATCCCCGACATCGAGGAATTGCTGGTCGGAGAAGCGGCACCGCCGGCCGGCGGACAGG
>CAWIPN010000008.1:0-52918 GCA_963837985.1 uncultured Alphaproteobacteria bacterium
ACGCCTCCGGCCGGGCGATCGCCGGAACCGTGATCGGCGTGAATCCCTCGTCGGCGATCTTGCCGAGAGCCCAGCCCATGAGCTTTGTCTCGAGAAGCGCGAGGCGTCCCTTCAGGCAATAGGTCCGCGAACCCGACACCTCGACGATGCGCTGCAGGTCGGCCCAGTCATTCTTTTCGATAAGGGCGACATGGTCGAGCGGTTCGAACTCGAACCTGGGCGGCTCGCCGACGGTCCTGATGACGATGTTGGCGCTTTCGTCCGGCCCGACCGGCGCCCCCTCGAAGGGGATGTTCGGGACCAGGAGCATCAGCGCCCTGAGCGCCTCCTGCTCGGTCGCCAGATCGGATTCGAGCTCGGAGGCTTTGGCGCCGGCCTCTTTCGCTTTCTTTCCAAGTTCGGCCTTTTCCTCGGGCTTTGCGTCCTTGAACCGGCCGCTGATCGCGTTCCGCTCGGCGCGAAGTCCATCGATTTCGGTCTTGAGAGCCCTGACGTTTGCGTCGAGCTTGAGGATTTCGCCCAGGTCGAGGTCGACACCCTTGTCCCGGATTGCGCGCTCGACGGCGTCGCGATTGGCTTTGATGAAGTCCAGTCCCAGCATGGGCGACTGCCTAGCGCAACTGTCGCGCCGCGCAAATCAATCGAAGTGGAGTTGGCGGTAGCGCCCACGAAAGAACAGCAGCGGATCCATCGTCGGGTCGAAGCTTGCTCGAACGACCCGGCCGATCACGATGTCATGATCGCCCGCGGTATGGACGGCGTGGCGTTCGCACTCGAAAACACCCAGCGAGTCCATGAGCAGCGGCGCGCCCGTTTCGCCGGTGGACCAGGGGGTGGTCTCGAACCGGTCTCCACGGCTGGAAAAACGGATGGAGGCGGGCTGCTGCCCCGTCTGAAGCACGTTCACGGCGAAGAATTGCGCGTTCGCCATCGCCGCCGCGCAGCGCGCCGCCCGTGCGATGCACACCAGCAAGAGCGGAGGATCGAGCGACACGGAGGTGAAGCTGTTGACCGTCAGACCGAGCGGCCGTCCCTCCGAGTTGGTGCACGTGACGACCGTAACGCCGGTTGCAAAGGAGCCGAGCGCGTCCCTCAGCGTGCGCTCGTCGGAGCCGCTTCGATATTCGCGTGGCGGTGCATGTGGAGGCATTCCGGCGAGCTATAGCGGCAAGTGCGCAAAGCTCCACCGGGGCTTGCGTTAGCAATTTCTTAGGCTGGCTCTGCGATTGCCGGAATTGGCTGATCCAAAACGGGGAGGGGCAGCAATGGGCGTAGTGACGGTTCCAAAACGCGACGACAAACGGTCGCGCGTGTTCCTTTCCGCCCAGCTCGATTCGGGATCCGGTCCCGTCGCCGTTCGAATCCGTGACGTTTCAAGAGCCGGCGCTCTCGTCGAATGCGACGACGTGCCGGCCACCGGTGCTACCGTGGAACTCGTCTGCGGGTCGACGGAGCTTCAGGCGCGGGTCGCCTGGGGCGATCGCGGCTGGTTCGGAGTTGAGTTTGTGACGCCTCTCCTGGCCGGCGACCTCGTCGACTCGGCCGGAGCAAGGCTCCAGGTCTCCGCACCTCGCAACTACCATTCCGGTACGCCGCTCGACTGAGCACATCGCGAAGCGACGCAGCGCCGGATCAGCGCTGATCCGAATCGCTCTGAAGGCTTGCCCGGAGGCGCTCCGTAGCGTCCACGCGCGCACTGTCACTCGGCAAGCCGAGCGAATCGGCAACGGCTCCTCCAAGCAGCGAATCCCCAAGCGCCGACAGCACGAGTGCAAGCGTCGTGCGCGCGACGCGCTCGGAATCGTGGTTCGCACCAAGCTGCGCGACCAGCTTGCGAAGCGAGGTGAGCACCGGGTCGAGTGCATCCCGATTGCCGGAAAGGACCATCCAGGCTGCAAGCGCTCCAGCGCCTTCGCGGCTGAACGCGTCGAACGTCTGGTCGACGACGTCGCGCGGGTCCGCCTCGCCCGCGCGCGCGCGCTCTACCGCCGCCGATATCGACTCCGTGACACGCTCGGCGATCGACCTTGCAAGTTCCGATTGAAGGCCGGCAGCCGATCCGAAGTGGTGGAGCACATTGCCATGGGTGTGCCCGATTTGCGCCGCCACACCTTTTAGCGTCACCGCCTGCGGCCCCCGTTCGATGAGCAAGCGACGAGCGGCATCGAGCGCAAGTGCCCGGGCCTGCTCCGGCGGCAGGCGTCTGCGAGTTATTGACATTATTGTAAGTTATCCTATCTTCATGCCATGACAAGCGCCATCGCCGCCCCCGAAGACCTGCGGATCACGCCTCGCGACCGACGTTTCGGCCGCGATACTGCAACTCCACGACTGTGGCACGGCGGGCGAGTCGAAGCGACAGCCATCTACAATGCCCTGTCCACGACCTTCCCCGTGGGCGAAGCCTTCTTCGTGGAGAGCGTTCGGCGCTTTCGCGACGGCGCGCCGCCCCGGCTTGCGGCCGAAATCAAGGGGTTCACGACCCAGGAGGCGATCCACAGCCGCGAGCACGACGCGTTCAACAAGCGCGCCCAGCAGTCCGGCTACGACCTTTCCCGCCTTGAAACGCAGGTCGAGAAGCGGCTGGCCGTCACCCGCGAGAAGCCGCCCATCGTCAGCCTTGCAGCGACCATGGCGCTGGAGCACTTCACGGCCATTCTCGCGCACGAGCTGCTCGCCGATCCGCGTCATCTCGAAGACGCGGAGGCCGAGACCGCCGACCTGTGGCGGTGGCACGCGACGGAGGAAATCGAGCACAAGGGCGTCGCCTACGACACCTGGCTGCATGCGACTCGTGACTGGCCGCGGTCGAAACGATGGAAGGTGAAGGCGAAGGTGATGCTCTACGTCACTCGCAACTTCGTCGTCGATCGGACAGCTGGCGCTTTGGACCTGATGCGGCAGGACGGAGTGACGGGGCTTCGGGCGTGGGCGAAGCTGCTTTGGTACCTGTGGATCAGGCCCGGAATGTTCCGAAAGATTGCCGGTGCGTGGCTAAGCTTTTTCCTTCCCGGCTTTCACCCGTGGAAGGTGGACGATCGCCACCTTCTTCGCGCTTACGACGCGGGCGCGCCGAATCAGCCTCCCGCAAGGCGCAAGGTCCGGGGGGCCGCCTAGCGCGCTGAGAGCGTGTCGATTGCCGCCGCCAGTTTCCGGTCGCGGTCAGTGATTCCGCCTGAATCGTGACTGGTCAGGCGAAAGTCGACGCGGTTCCATACGGAAGTGAACTCCGGATGGTGGTTCACCTTTTCCGCATGGAGAGCCACGCGCGTGAGAAAGGCGAACGCCTCGGAAAAATCCTCGAACTCGAACGTGCGGGTCAGCGCCTTTCCGCTACTCTCGATTGCCCAGTCGGCTGGTGATTCCATCGGCTCTCTCCTGCGTGCTTGAGCGTTCCAATAGCATGGCGCAGCCGCGTGGCTGCGGAATGGAGGCTGTGACGCGTTGCGAGTCGACCGCTTCTTGTACTGTATTCGGCTGGTGAAGAGCCGCACCGCTGCACAGGCCCTGGTTGCGACCGGATACGTCCGCATCGACGGAAAGCGGGTGGAAAAGCCGAGTGAGCCCGTTCGCATCGGGAGCGTGGTGGCACTTCCGCTGAACGGGCGAACGCGCATCGTCAGGGCGCTGTCGCTGCCGTCGCGCCGCGGCCCGTCGGCGGAGGCACGCGCCTGTTACGCCGAGCTTCCCGTTGACGGGACAGGCAGCGCGACTTAGCCAGCGCGCAAAGGGAGCATCACCACAATGACCTACGTCGTCACCGACGCCTGCATCAAATGCAAATATATGGACTGCGTCGAAGTTTGCCCCGTCGACTGCTTCTACGAAGGGGAGGTGATGCTGGTCATCAACCCCAACGAGTGCATCGACTGCGGCGTCTGCGAGCCGGAATGCCCGGCGGAAGCCATCCTTCCCGACACCGAGAGCGGGCTGGAGAAATGGCTCGAGCTCAACACGACCTTCTCCGCCGACTGGCCGAACATCACCCGCAAGAAGGAAAGCCCGGCCGACGCCGACGAGCACAAGGGTGAGGACGACAAGTACAAGAAATATTTCACTCCGGAGCCCGGCGAAGGCGACTAGGCTTCTCCGTCCTTAGTCCGCGCGCCGCGAACCGATCCAGCGGGCGCCGCGCTCCGGATTGCGTCGATGGCCGCGTCTCCGCGGGATGACGTGACCTACCGCCTCGCCAGCAGCTTTTCGACGATGACGTCGGCGGCCTCTTCGGCAGTCATCTTCGTGGTGTCGATTCGAATTTCCGGATTCTCCGGCACTTCGTACGGGCTGTCGATACCGGTGAAGTTCTTGAGGTCCCCGGCCCGCGCCTTTGCATAAAGCCCCTTCGCGTCACGTTTCTCCGCTTCCTCCAGCGGCGTGTCCACGAACACTTCGATGAACTCGCCTTCGGGGACCATGCGGCGCACCATGTGACGCTCGGCCCGGAACGGGGAGATGAAGGCGGTGAGCACGATCAGCCCGGCGTCTGCCATCAGCCTTGCGACCTCGCCAACGCGCCGGATGTTTTCGATCCGGTCGGCTTCGGTGAAGCCGAGGTCGCGGTTCAGGCCGTGACGGATATTGTCGCCGTCGAGCAGGAAAGTGTGCCGCCCGCGGGCTGCCAGCTTCTTCTCGACGATGTTGGCGATCGTCGACTTGCCGGCTCCGGAAAGCCCGGTGAACCAGACTACCGCCGGCTTCTGGCCCTTCAGCGCGGAGTGCGTTTCGCGCCCGACGTCCAGATGCTGCCGGTGGATGTTCATCGACCGGCGAAGGGCGAAGTGGAGCATCCCGGCAGCGACGGTGGCGTTGGTCGCCTTGTCGATGAGGATGAAGCCGCCAAGCACCCGGTTGGGGCTGCTTCCTTCGACCGCATAGGGTTCGAACACGATTTCCCGATCCGTCGAGACTTCCGCAACGCCGATTGCGTTGAGCCCGAGCGTCTTCGCGGCAAGGTGCGACATCGTGTTGACGTTCACCTCGTACTTCGGCTCCTGGACCATTGCGGTGACAGTCTCTGTCCCGATTTTCATCCAGTAGCCGCGCCCGGGCAAAAGCTCGTCGTCGCTCATCCAGACGATGGTCGCTTCGAACTGATCGGCCGTTTCTGCCGGATCGGACGCGGCAGCGATGACGTCGCCGCGCGAGCAATCCACTTCGTCGGCAAGCGTCACGGTCACAGACTGGCCGGCGACAGCTTCTTCACGGTCGCCGTCGAAGGTGACGATGCGCGCAATTCGAGTCGTTCGCCCCGATGGCAGGATTCGCACTTCGGTTCCCGGTCCCATGCTCCCGGCGGCAATCTGGCCGGCGAAGCCGCGAAAGCCCTGGTCGGGCCAATTCACCCACTGCACCGGCATCCGCAGCGGCTTGGCCGCATCGGCGCTGGCGTCGATTTCCACGGTGTCGAGATATTCGAGAAGCGTCGGGCCCGAATACCACGGCGTCTTTTCGCTTCGGGTGGTGACGTTCGCGCCTTCCACTCCGGAGACGGGAATCGCCTGCCACTGCTCGACCCCGATCTGTTCGGCGAAGGGTCGATAATCTTCGCAAATGGCGTCGAAAGCGCCCTGGTCGTAATCGACCAGGTCCATCTTCGTGATCGCCAGGACGACGTGGCGAATCCCGACGAGCTTGGCGAGGTAGGAATGGCGCCGGGTCTGGGTCAGCACCCCCTTTCGGGCGTCGATCAGGAGCACGGCCACATCGGCCGTCGAGGCGCCCGTGACCATGTTGCGCGTATATTGCTCGTGCCCCGGCGTGTCGGCGACGATGAACTTGCGCTTTTCGCTGGCGAAGAAGCGATACGCCACGTCGATCGTGATTCCCTGCTCGCGCTCGGCCGAGAGTCCGTCGACGAGCAGCGAGAAATCCAGCTTTCCGCCGTTCGCGCCGCCCGACTTGCTTTCCGCCTCCAGCGCCTCGAGCTGGTCGTCGAAGACCTGCCGGCAATCGTAGAGCAGTCGCCCGATCAGGGTCGACTTGCCGTCGTCCACACTTCCGCAGGTGATGAAGCGGAGCATGTCCTTGCGCTCGTGCCGGGCGAGCCAGGCGGTGACATCGCGGGCAATCAGATCGCGATCCTGGTCGAGGACGCGCGACATCAGAAATACCCCTCCTGCTTCTTTTTCTCCATCGACGCGCTTCCCGAATCCTTGTCGATGGCCCGCCCCTGCCGCTCGGACGTCGTGGTAAGGAGCATTTCGGCAACCACCTCTTCGACGGTGGACGCCTCGCTCTCCACTGCGCCGGAGAGGGGGTAGCAGCCGAGCGTTCGAAACCGGACCGTGCGGTCCACCGGGGTTTCGCCGTCGAGCGGAAAGCGCTCGTCATCGACCATCAGTATCAGTCCGTCGCGAACGACCGTCGGGCGCGGCGCAGCGAAGTAGAGCGGCACGATTTCTATGTTTTCGCGCAGGATGTACTGCCAGACGTCGATTTCGGTCCAGTTGGACAGCGGGAAGACACGGACGCTCTCGCCCTTGTTCTTGCGGACGTTGTAAAGCGACCAGAGTTCCGGTCGCTGTCGCTTCGGATCCCATCGATGGTTGGCATTGCGGAAGCTGAAGATGCGTTCCTTGGCGCGGCTCTTCTCCTCGTCTCGCCGGGCTCCGCCGAAAGCGGCGTCGAATCCGTATTTGTCGAGCGCCTGCTTCAGCCCTTCCGTCTTCCACATGTCGGTGTGGCGAGGGCCGTGATCGAAAGGGTTGATACCCAGCGCTTGAGCTTCCGGGTTGCGATGGACGATCAGCTCGATCGCCGGGTCGGCGGCGACCTTCTCCCGGAGTTCGTACATCGCCTTGAACTTCCACGTCGTGTCCACATGCAGGAGCGGGAAGGGAAGCGGGGCAGGATAGAAGGCCTTTCGGGCAAGGTGCAGCATGACTGCCGAATCCTTGCCGATCGAATAAAGCATGACCGGGCGTTCCGCCTCGGCGACGGTCTCCCGAAGGATGTGAATGCTCTCGGCTTCAAGCCGGTCGAGGTGGGTTAGCGGCATGTGCGATTGAGTGTCTGCATCATCAGGTGTGCGAAGACAGCAATTCAGCGGTCGGTTCAACTCGTAAGTGGCCGATTTCGAGCATTTCTCCGCTGGATGGCGACATGCGGCGAGCGGAGCGGAACAGGGCAGAGTGTTGGACGGCGTCACGCCATCATAAGAGCATGTATTCTGGCTGCACGTGCAGGTGATGCCAATGCGCCAGTTGGTCGTCGCCTGAGAGCGACGCGGAAGCTGCCTCCAGGTGGAATGCCGCGTCCGGTGCGATTGGCTCGGCCGCTTTGCTCTCGGGCCAGCCGGTGACTGTTTGCGCCTCCGCCTGCGGGGACTGCGTGGTGCCGCCAAGCACGGCGATGCCGTTGGTGATGGAGGACGCCATCAGCCGGAAGTGCTCGGTGCTTTGCGAGAAGCCGATCAGCAGGTCACCGTGGTCCATGCCGTTGTCGAGCTTGGCGATCCAGTAAGCCGCGCCGGCAGGGTCCGAGGCCCGGCCGAGCGTGTTCTGGTACATGAACTCGACGAGCTCGGCGTTGGTCATGCCGGCGGTCAGGTGCTGGAACTCCGGCGAGGCGGCAAAGCCATCGGCGATCTGGTCGAGGGTCCGGGCGCCGGTGCGCAGCAGTTCGGCGTAGTAGATCAGCCCCTGCTGGTCCGGCAGGCGCCCGGCGAAGCTGTCGTAGAGCAAGGCGATCGCCTGGTAGGTGTCATCGGTGTTGAAGTAGCCGTGGCCGACGATGCCCGCGGTCAGCGCGCGATGCTCCGCCAATTCCGAAAAGCCGATCAGGATGTCGGCGCGGTCGGCAGCGCCGGTCTGGAGCTTGTTGACCCAATAGGCCTCGCCGGAAGCGTCGGCGGACCGCCCGAGCGCGCTCTGGTAGAGGAAGTCGACATATTCCACGTCCGACAGATGGCCGGTCGCCGCCTGGAACTCGGGGCTGTTGAGGAAGGCGGTGGCAACGGAATGAAGCGTTCGGTGCTGGTCCTCCATCGCATCGACCCACAAATCGAGGCCGGCCGCGTCGGGCGCCCGGTGAAGCACGGTGTCGTAGAGCCGCGTCACCTGAGCCGCGACGCCGTTGACGTCGAACACGAAGGTGCCGTCGTGGAAGTGAACGCGCTCGATGCTGGTCAACGTGTCGGTGCCGCCCTCGGCGCCGCCGGTCACCGTGCCGGCCGCATTGTTCAAGGCCGTGCCATAGCTGCGGAACAGCCCCGAATAGACCGCGGTATCGACCCCGGCGTTGCCGTTGAGCGTGTCGTTGCCCGCGCCACCGACCAGGACGTCGTTGCCGTCGAGACCAAACAACGTGTCGGCTCCCGCGCCGCCGGACAGGACGTTCGCACCCGAATTGCCGGCGAGAAGATTGTCCAAAGCGTTGCCGGTCGCGTTGAGGGGCGCAGCACCTTGAAGCCGGACGTTCTCGACATTGGCTCCGGCCGTGTAGCTGATGGTGCTGTAGACGGTGTCGGTCCCTTCGCGTGCGTTCTCGATCACCTGGTCGCCCGCGCTGTCCACATAATAAATGTCGTTGCCGATGCCGCCGTACATCCGGTCGGCGCCCGCGCCGCCGTTCAGAATGTCGTTGCCCAAGCCGCCGGTGAGCGTGTTTGCCCCGCTAGCGCCGATCAGGCGATCGTCGAAATTGGAGCCGGTGAGATCCTGAAAGGAGACGAGCGTGTCTGTCCCGCTTGATACGGTATCCTGTGCGCCCGAAATCGCCAGGCTGACGGTGACTCCTCCGGCTGCGTACGCGTAAGAGACGGTGTTGTGGCCGCCCCCGCCCTCAAGCAGGTTGTTGGCCGAATTTGCGATGATGGTGTCGTCGCCTGCGCCGCCTATGGCATTCTCGATGACGACGCCGCGCCCGATCGTGACATTGCCGGTGTGACCGCCGACGCTGGAGAAATGGCCGGGGTTGAGATCGATGATGCCGGGTTGCGAGAAGCCGGAGAAGTCGAACGTATCCGTGCCGCCGCTGTCATAGACTGCGTAAGCGCCGTCAGGAAACTGGTCGGCATGGAAGACCGCCCGGTCGGCGTTCGAGTTGAAGCCGTAGACGGTGTCACCGGTGCGGGTCGTGGTCGACAGGCCGTAGAGCGCCTGCATTGCAACGATGTCGCCGTTCATCGGCGTCATCACGAAACTGTCGTCGAACCCGCGGCTGACGAAATAGTCATTCTCGTGCGGCGCGAAATAGGACATGACCGTTTCGGGCCAGGCGTCGTTCGCGAACAGCGCGTCGTTGGCATAAGTTGCAGTGGAATTGTAATTGCCGGCGTGGCCTAGCCCGAGCGCGTGACCGATCTCGTGAAGGTAGCTCTGGAACGCGTACCCATCGAGCGACGTGCCGTAGTCGGTCAGCCACTGGGTCGAAATGTTTATCTGCGCCGACGTGGTGATGTGATTGGTGAAGGTGGCGTTGGTGAACGCGCCGTCCTGGGAATCGTCGAAGGTAATCTGGGCGCCGGACGTCACCTCTGTGAAAGTCACCCCGATGACGTCGGACCACAGGTCGAGCGCGGCTCGGGCAAGAGTCTGCCCGTCCGCGGTGAGGCCGGTCAGGTCGACTGTGAGCGAACCGCCCTGGCTGACGTTGAAATGGTGCCAGTCGCCGCCCCAATAGCCGTTCACCAGCTGATCCGCGATCTGGTCGTAATCGTAGACAGGGGGCGGCGTGTAGGGCCGAACCGAGAGCTGGTAATCGCCGGCATATTGCTCGTTCCATGCCCCGACGTCGACATAATAGGTGCCGCTCGTCGGGACCGTGAAAACCAGTTGGGAGTCGCGGCCGCCGCCGCTGTCGTCGTTGCTGGCAACCAGGTTGCCGGCGCTGTCGCGAAGATAAAGGTAGGGATCCTCGAGCGGAGCCGCGCCTGAGCCGGCCAGCGAAATGACGATCTTGTCGCCGGCGTTCAGCGTGATCCGAAACCAGTCGTGATCGCCCGCCGTCTCGAGAGTGTTGCTGACCGTTTCGCCAATCGAAATTGTGGCGTTCGTAGCCGAGCTCGCCGGAATGTCCGTCATTATGCCCCCCGGTTGATCACTTTGCCATCCGAGCAAGCTCGCGAGCTAGCGCATCCGCAAGCATCTTTACCGCACCGCTGTTGATCGGCCGGTCTGAGGACGCGACCTGCTGCTGCGGCGAGCTTTCCTTGCCGAGCGATACGACCGCACCCATCCGCGACGGCGACTTCACCTCTATGGCAACGGTAACCGCGCCCGGCGACACTCCGGTTTCGGCAAGCACCGGTGCAGCCGCGTGCGAGATCGCATCGCACAGTGAGCGGTCGCTGATCTCCGGCGGCAGGTTCGCGCTACCGGAAACCGTGCAGCGGATGTCGGACTCCGTCCCCCTAGTCATTGCGCATGCACTTCCTCCGATTGCGATGGCTGCTGCTGCTGCGAAGACGGCGCCGCCCGAGGACGTCCTGCGGGCAATCACCGGAACAAGCCGCTTTCGGCACCCGTGCCGTCCCAGTGAAGGGAGTACTGGCGTGGCCTCACGTCAGCTACTGGTCGATACTCCACTCTCGCTCCCTGGAATCCGGTCGCGACTGCCACCGCAATCGAAAGCTGCACCGGAGCAAACCGCCTGTCAACGCACTAAAATTTACCACTAATCCGAATGGAAATCGGCTTTGGCGCTTGCGGCTGACTCGGCCGTCAAGTGCTATCTCTCTATCCCGGCCTGGCCGACCTCGGGCAGCGTTTGCACGACCCGCCCGCTGCGAGAGAGTGCCGTCAGGGATCGACCGGCCGTCGGCGCCCCGCGGGTTTCCAATGCTGTTTGCGAACGCCCATTCGGTCCAGCCAATCGAGCAATTTGTGAAGCGCCTCCGCCTGGCGGTCCGCAAACGGCTTCCACGATAAAGGGCCGCCGAAAGTCCAGGGAAGAAAGGGGTTGCGCCTGCAATAGGCCCACACTTCGACGCGGACGCTCGGCCCAGTTAAATCGGCGCGGGCGTGGAACCCACACGTGTCGACGACCACCAGCGTGTTCGCGGACACGCAGAAACGGGTCGGCGGCGGAAGATCGAGGCTTGGGAGCTCGTCGGGTGCAATTCGAAACGAGCCGCGCTGGGAGAGGCGGTCGTCGGTGTCGAGGACTTGGACGCTTTTGCGCCGTTCCCAGTCAATTCGCTTTGCAGTGAGGCGGTGCGAGCCCGCCACATAGGTCAGCGGCCGGTCGTTTTCGCCGACGTCGGTGAGGAACAGCCAGGCCTTGAGCGATGGGTGAAAGGTGTCGGAATGGAGTTGGACCTGCGGGTCCGGGGGAGCCTCGGCAAGCCCCCCCGATATCGTCTGGACGTAGCAGAGCGGCTCGCTTCGGGCAGTCGCCACATAGGCCAGCAGGCTTCGCCACTTGTCTCCGTCGAGAAGGGCACCCAGCTGCGGTATACGCCTGCGCAGCTCGGGCCCGATGACAACGCGGCGGGTTATCGTGTCCCCCTGCTGCTGCGCGCGCGATTCGAAGTCGCCCTGGAGAATGGCCCTGCTCAGCGCCTCGAACTCGCTCTTGGGAAGCATGTCGGGGACGACGAGGAACCCGTCGCGTTCGAAAGCGTCGCGCAACGGCTCGGGCACGGTGCGGGCGAGCCGCCTGCGCCGACGCTCCGCAAGCGCGTGGGCGGCGCGCAGGCGCCAGACGTGGAGCCCGGCCCGGTTCAACCGCCGCGAACCGATGATGGGATTGTCGGCGAATGACTTCGCCCCGGTGAAGAGCGCCGCAAGCCAAAGCGGAGCGCGCCACCAGCGGAGCAGGCGCCCAGCTGAATGCCTCCCGGCCTCCTTGTCCGCGGTTACCGCCACGTCAGCTGCAATTCGGCCGGCGCGGGAACTTCCCGAGGCGTTCGGAATAGCTGGCGTTCAGCTTCGTTCGGCTAATCATCGGAAGCACCTGCTTGCTGCTCGCACTTCGCGGCGATTGAGCGCCGCAGGAATGGCGCGCGCCTGCGGACCCGTGCAGGCACGGAGCGAAAAGGAGGAAGCACATTGCGGCGGACCCGATTGATTCACCATGCAGCTGGATTAGCAAAGTTGGAGGCGTCAGCGCAGGGGCGAACATTTGTTCGCTTCGCTTTCCTGCCGCTTTTGGCAGTCGCCGCCGGCTGTTCGTGGCCGACCGCCGCAGCCGCCGAAAGCTGTCGGGCGCTCGATGCCAAGGCAAACGCCCCCGCGGACGCATCTGCCGCGCTCGTCGATTGCCTCGATCACATCCCTCCCGGGGGCCGCCTGGTTCTCAAGCCCGGAGTCTACAGGGTGGAATCGCAGGTTGCGATCAGCAGGCCAGTGACCATTGCGACTGCGGGCCTGAGCGGCGACCGACGCGGGTGCGGCTACCTCCGACAAAGCCGCTGCGCGACGATTCTGCTGGACCCGCCTAGTCACGCGGTGCTGCCTTCGTCGATGCCGCTGACAATTCGCGCAGACTATGTCGCTTTGGACCACCTAGCGATCGTCGGCACTGGAAGAACCCCGCAGCGGGTAGCGGATTGCCGTTCGGAGCGGCGCCCGCTCGGCGGCGGCATGCGCGTTTCCGGTTCGCGCTTCACGATCCGAAAATCGGTGCTGCGCGGCTTCACCTGCTATACCGCATTGGAGATTACCAGGAGCGCAGCGGCCCCGACCGTCGAGGACAATGTCATCGGCCCCAACGGCGACCACCGGCCTGGCAAGATCTGGTCGGACGGAGTGACCATCCACGACACGAGTAATGCAGTCGTTCGAAACAACCTCTTCATCGACAACACCGACGTCCAGCTCATTTTCGGCGGCTGCCGGAGCTGCCGGATCGAAAACAACCGATTTCGCCACAGCAGTAGCTTCAGCTCCGGCTCATTCGCGGAGCTGATGCTGCAGGCGTGGCCGAAGACGAGTGGCGATTACAGCAATACGATCGTCCGCGGGAATTCGATCGACTGCGGCCCGGCACGGCGATGCGGGTACGGATTGATGGTCGGGTCGGCGCCCTGGCGGTCCGGACGCATGAGCGGCGGGCGGATCGAGGACAATTCGGTCGCCAACGCGATGGTCGGATTGAACGTGGATTCGCTGACCGGGCCTGTCGAGCTGCGCGACAACATTATCCGCAATTCGGGCGGCCGCTTCGCCTCTAACTGCGGAATGGGTCGGTGGCCCGGCGCGAACGTCGCGCCGGCGTCTCGCTCACTCGTGATCGGTGATCCTTCGAACGAAGACGAAGGCTCGGTAACGACCGCCAAGTGCCTGTTGAATCGCAACGAGCACTAGGCGCAAAAAAAAGGGTGGGCTCGAAAGCCCACCCTCGAAGTTGCTGATGCAGGATATTACCCGCGCTCTGGCGCCGGCGGCGGCGGCGGAGGCGGCGGCGGCGGAGCCGGGCACGTCTCGGTCGCCAAGATCACCGTTCCATCCGGGCACGTCTGCGTCGCCGGAGGCGGCGGAGGCGGCGGCGGGGGCGGCGGCGGAGGAGGCGGCGGCGGCGCTGCCGCGGCTGCTCCAAACAGCACGCCAACGCCGACGAGCCCCGTCAGTGCGTGGGTGTGGTTGTTGTAGTCGGAGTAGCGACCCTCGGCCTTCACGTAGAAGGGACCGCTGACCTGCTGCTCGATACCACCGCCCCACTGAATTCCGTGGGTGGTGTAATGATCGTAATAGTAGCCGGGATTGGCACTGTCGGGATTGCCGGTGACCGGGTCGAACGGAGTGAAGCGCTTGCGCTGCTCGTTCCAGACATATCCGACCTTTCCGTAGACGAGAGTCGACGGAGTGACCTGGAAGCCCGCTCGGGCGGCAACGCCATATTCCTGGAAGGTCTTGTGGTCGACGAGCCCGGGTCCGTCGATCGTATGCACCTCTGCTGGCGCCCACCAGAAGGTACCTTCGGCGCCGAGGACGAATCCGCCGAGATCGAAGTCGACCCCTGCGGCGCCACCCCAGCCGATGTGGGAATCATGATCGCCAGCGGCGCTGAATTGCGTGAGTCCTCCGTCGAGATCGGCCCTGACCCCGCGAAGGCCCTGAGCGTTGGCCTGAGTGGCCCCCAAGCCGAGTACGAGGACGAGCGCTGTAAGTGCGCCGGTGTTGTATCGCCTCATTTTTCACCCTTTCTTACTAAAACTGCCTTGCGTTGAATATCTAAAGTCCTGAAATTACGGGCCAATCGACTTGATTGCCTTTGTCTTTAAAAGGGCCCCGCAAACCGGATCGTCAATCGAAGGAGCCCCAACCATTGTACTCCGATCCGTCAATAACCTTGCAGATCATTTAACTTGCACAATAGCTTCCGTGAAGTTCCTTCTTGCCATCGCGAGACGCAATAGGGGGGCTTCCGGTTCCATCGAATCGTCGATTCGCGCCGATTGTGGCGCATACGCAACAGGCAGGAAGGCGGCCTCGGCAGCGCCGCTCCACCACACTGTGGGAAGGGTGGCACACTGCGCCGATCTGGACCACGAAAACACCATCGCGAACACGATAGTTGCCGGGAACCGTCCCGCACCTCATGCGTCCTCTCGCGTCGGCGTGCCCCTGCGGCACATCGTCGTAAACGCGCGTTTTTGCGGCGATAATTAACGCTTTTTATTGGGGCGGGCTATTGACTGACACACCCGATGAGGCAAGTGCCCGAGAGGTTCTGGCGGGGCCGTTTTCGCCCGACAGGTGCCTGCGGGAGCTCGGCCGCAGCTTGAGTAGCAAATCGCGTTGGGGCGAGAGTATGAATTTCGAGAGTCGCAATTCCAAGGTGATGGCCGAGGCGGCGTCCTCGTCCACGAACGACGACGACGACTATCGATCGCCGGTGCAAGCGCCGGGGGCGGTGATCCCCGTTGTGCTGAGCGGCGGTGCGGGCAGTCGTTTGTGGCCCTGTTCGACCGAGGACACGCCCAAGCAGTTCCTGACCTTCACGGGTGCGAAAAGCCTGTTCCAGATGACTCTCGAGCGAGTCCAGGATCGGCAGCGATTTGGATCACCGATCATCGTCAGCAACGCTCGCCACGCCCACCTGTGCGACCGGGAGCTCCGGGCGCATGACCTCGACGCGAGCATCATTCTCGAGCCTTGTGCCCGAAATACTGCCGCGGCGATTGCGATGGCGGCTTTCGCCGCTCGCGAAATGCACGGCGAGGATGTTCTGCTTCTGGTGATGCCGAGTGACCACGCGATTGACGATCTTGGCGCCTTTCATTCCGCCATTGCGCTTGGCGAGCCCGCCGCTCAAGCTGGCCGGCTCGTAACGTTCGGAATCCATCCGACCGGCCCGGATACCGGGTTCGGTTACATCCAGGCCGGTGCCGATATTTGCAGCGCAGGCGCCGCGAAGGACGTGGTCCGCTTCATCGAGAAGCCGCCGCTCGCGGCCGCGGAGCAGATGGTGGCCGATGGCAAGCACTACTGGAACGCGGGTATCTTCCTGTTCCGCGCCGGCACTTTCATCGAGGAGCTGACGTTACACGCGCCGAAAATTGCATTTTCGGCACAGCGTGCAATTGCCGATTGCGAGCGCGATGGCGCCCGGCTCACGGCCGACCTCGACGCGCTACGCGACTGTCCCAATGAATCGGTCGACTATGCGGTGATGGAGCATTCTTCGCGCGTCGCCGTCGTGCCGATGTCGCCTGGCTGGTCGGACCTCGGCAGCTGGGACGCGCTTGCGGAACTGGTTCAGCTGCCGTGCCCGCCTGGGCCGGTGACGGTCGTCGATTGCGATGACTGCTACATCCGAAGCGACGGCGTTCAGGTCGCCGCCCTCGGGGTCAGGGACCTCATAATCGTTGCTTCCGGGCAGCGGCTTTTGATATTGCCGCGCGGCCGATCGCAAGAAGTGAAGAAGCTGCTTGCGGCGATGGGGTCAATAGCAGCCTAGAAAGGACTTGCTATTACGCTGTACGAAACAGATCCGACTTGCGGGTGCGGGGGAACGCCTGGTGAAGTCGCGTAACGTGACTTTTGAGGTGTTCCGAAGCTATGCTGAAAATCCGCGACGCAGACGTCGATACGACCGATAGGCAAACGCTGCTTGCGGGCGCGCGTGCAAGAGTTCGCGCATGCAAACTGGCTGTTTTGGCTGACGGTAGTGTTCCCGACCGCGGTGGCGATCGTCTACTTCGGTTTCCTCGCGTCCGACGTGTACGTCTCCGAATCGCAGTTCGTCGTTCGAACTCCGGAAAAGCAGACGACCTCTGGGCTTGGCGTGTTGCTGCGATCCACCGGCTTTTCGAGAGGCGGCGATGAAGTCTACGCGGCCCAGGAATATGTCCGGTCGCGAGATGCGTTGCGCGACTTGAACCGCAACGGTGCCGTTCGGCGCGCGTACGGCAGCGAAACCATATCGATTTTCGACCGGTTCAATCCGCTGGGATTCAGCGGGACATTCGAGGATCTTTACGACTACTATCTTGGCAAGGTCGATATCCAGTACGACACGACCTCGTCCATTTCGCGTCTCACGGTTCGAGCGTTCACTCCTGACGATGCGTATCGGTTCGACCGCGAGTTGCTCGAGCGGTCCGAAGCGCTGGTGAACCGGATCAACGACCGCGGTCGCAATGACGTGGTGCAGTTCGCCGCACAGGAAGTGCAGGCTGCCAAGGCGGCTGCTCGCACTGCCTCGCTGAACCTGGCGCAGTTCCGCAACAGTCACGGCGTCGTGGATCCGGAGGAGCAGGCACGGGTTCAGCTCGAAACCGTGTCCAAGCTTCAGGACGAACTCGTCTCTACGCGGATGCAGCTTCTGCAGCTTCGGAAGATCGCTCCTGAAAACCCGCAGGTTCCTGTTCTTGCGACGCGCGCGCAGGGGCTGGCCAACGAAATCGACACGCAAATGGGTCGAGTGGCCGGTGGGCGGCGGTCCCTGTCGCAAACGGCAGTGCAATACGAACGGCTCGATCTCGAGCGGCAGTTTGCCGACAAGCGCGTTGCCGCGGCGCTGACCGCGCTCCAGGAAGCGCAAAGCGAAGCTCATCGCAAGCAGGCCTACGTCGAACGGATCGTTCAGCCGAGCCGTCCCGACAGGGCTGCCGAGCCGCGCCGGATCCGAAGCATTCTCGCCACTTTTATCCTTGGCTTGGTCGCCTGGGGCATTTCGTCGATGCTGCTCGCCGGAATCCGGGAGCATCGTGGATGACGGCGAAAGCAGCCGACACGACCGGATTCTTCGATTCGCTCAGGATCGAGGGGCGCGTGGTTCACGCGCTTCTCATGCGCGAAATTCTCACCCGCTACGGGCGTCACAACATCGGCTTCTTGTGGCTCTTCGTGGAGCCGATGATGTTCACTCTTGGCGTGACGGCGATCTGGACCCTGGCGGGAATGAATCACGGGTCGAGCCTCCCCATCGCGGCCTTTGGACTGACGGGATATTCGACGGTGCTCCTCTGGCGGAACATGCCCGCCCGGACCGCCGGTTCGATCGAGCCGAACTTGTCGCTCATGTACCATCGCAACGTGAAAATCTTCGACATCATGCTGGCCCGCCTGACGCTGGAGGCCGGCGGCGCCACGACATCGTTCGTCGTTCTTTCGACCGTTTTCATCGGAATCGGCATGATCGCCCCGCCCGAAAACGTCCTGCAGGTCGTGGGCGGATGGCTGATGGTGGCCTGGTTTGGCTTCTCGCTCGGGATTTTCATCGGCGGGTTCGCTGAGGAATATGAAGTGGTCGACAAGCTTTGGCACCCTGCGGCCTACCTGCTGTTTCCGCTTTCCGGTGCAGCATATCTCGTCGATGCGCTGCCGAAGACCGCGCAGCACTACGTGCTCTACCTGCCGATGGTCCACGGCGTGGAATATGTACGCGAAGGCTTTTTCGGTTCGCGCATCCACGCGCATTACGATCTCGCCTACATGTCGCTCTTCAATATCACCTTGATGCTGGTCGGCCTTGCGCAGCTGCGGAAAGTCAGCCGGAAGGTCGTCCCCCAATGATCAGCATGGTGGATGTCGTTAAGCGGTACGAAACGCGCGGTGGCGACGTAACCGTTCTCGACAACGTGAACTTCAAGATCAGGCCGGGCGAGCGAGTCGGGATACTGGGGCGCAACGGTGCCGGAAAATCGACGATGATCAGGCTTATCAGCGGCGCGGAGCAGCCGACCGAGGGGCGTGTCGAGCGGTCGATGTCTGTGTCGTGGCCGCTCGCGTTCGGCGGTGCATTCCAACCGTCGCTGACCGGTTTGGACAATCTTCGTTTCATCTGCCGGATCTACGGAGTCTCCGCAGAGGACAGCCTGGACTTCGTCGAGGACTTTTCGGAGCTCGGCCTGTACCTTCGCGAACCGCTCAGAAGCTATTCGTCGGGAATGCGCGCTCGACTTGCCTTCGCCATTTCGATGATCGTCGAGTTCGATTGCTATCTAATCGACGAGATCATCGCGGTCGGAGACGCGCGATTCAGGGAAAAGTGCCGGCAGGAGCTGTTCAATAAGCGTTCCGACAGAGCGATGATCGTGGTCTCCCACGATGCGAACTTCATCCGCCATCATTGCCATCGGGCATCGGCCCTTCTCGACGGCCGGCTTTACAACTTCGACACCCTCGACAAGGCCTTCACCTTCTACGATGGCGCGAGGCCGCGCCCCGCGAAGGCTGCATGAAAAGCGTTCACCGGTCGGTCCGCGCCGCGGCCAGCCGGCTCTGGCTCGCTCGAAACGAGCGGGCTTTCGCCGACAACGGGCCCCCGCGAAAGCCTCGCCTGCTGGTCGACGTCTCGGTGATCTTGCGCCAGGACGGGGGCACTGGAATCCAGCGCGTCGTTCGGGCCGTGTGGTCGCAACTCGCAAGCCTGGCGAGCGATCGCTTCGAAACCGTTCCGGTCTGCGCAAGCCACACTCGCGGCTATTGTTTTGCCCCGTCTGATTTCCTGGCCGACCACTCCGGGCCAGGGCGCGTGCCTGTCGGTGTGCGGCCCGGAGACTGCTTTCTGGGCCTTGATCTCGCCGCTCATTTCCTGCCCCGGTGGGAGCAGCAGCTTCAGGCCTGGCGAAGGAATGGCGCCACCGTGCAGGTTGTCGTGTACGACCTGCTTCCAATCAGCAGGCCTGAATGGTTCCAGGATTCGACGGCCGAGCATTTCTCGGCGTGGTTCGATGCGGTCTGCCGTCTTTCCGACCGGCTCTTGTGCATTTCCAATCGCGTAGCCGACGACCTTCACGAGCAGCTCTCGGCGCTGCCGCCACAATGGCGGCCGGACGTTGGGCGTCTTCACCTTACCGGCGACATAGCGAGCTCACTTCCCTCTCGCGGCGTCTGCGATGGCGCTGCCGCTGCGCTGGAGGCGGCCCGCAAGTCGCCGACAGCAATCATGGTTGGCACCGTCGAGCCCCGTAAAGGCTACGACCAGGTCCTGGATGCCTTCGAGGTCTTGTGGTCGGCAGGGAAGGCCGCGCCGTCGCTGACCATCATCGGAAGCGCCGGCTGGAAGACGTCGGAGCTTCAGCAGCGCATTCGAAATCACCCCGAACTGGACCGCCGCCTCCACTGGGTGGAAGGGGCCACCGACGAGGCGCTCACTTTGTTCTACAGGGTCAGCCAGGCGGTCATCGTTGCTTCTCACGCGGAAGGCTTCGGGCTGCCTCTTACGGAGGCCGCGATGCACCGGCGCTGGATCCTGGCGCGCGACCTGCCCGAGTTTCGCGAGCAAGGCCTCTCGAACGTCCGCTACTTCAGCGACGATAGCCCGGCGGCACTGGCCGGCGAGATCACCACTCTGATGCAGTTGGCGAAGACTCATCAGCCAACCGGGTCCGCGCTTCCGTCGTGGTCCTGGTGCGTCGAGCGGCTGTTGGAGGAAATCGGCTTCAGGGAGCCCGCGGCGAGTGAATCGGCACGGTCCGTCGCGGCATCGTGAACTTCGTCTCCCATGCGCAGAATTTCGAGGACGTTCTGCTGTGGCGCGCTTTGAAAGACATCGAAAAGGGCCGCTATCTCGATGTCGGCGCGCACGATCCCGTTGTCGATTCGGTCAGCCTTGGCTTTTACGATGCAGGGTGGCGCGGTATTCACGTGGAGCCGACGCCAGGCTCCGCGGAGCGGCTGCGCAAGGCTCGCCCTGACGAAAAGGTCATCGAAGCTGCCGTCAGCACCGCCCAAGGTCCAATCCCGTTCTACGAAGTGGTCGGAACCGGTCTTTCGACGGGCGATTCGGACATCGCGCAAAAGCATGGCCAGCGCGGGTTCGAGTGCCGCGAAACGATCGTCAGCTGCGTCACGCTCGAGAACCTGCTGGCCCTCGAAGAAGAGGATTTTCATTGGCTGAAAATCGACGTCGAGGGAATGGAGGCGGACGTGCTGCGCAGTTGGGGCGATAGCGAGTGCCGCCCGTGGGTCCTCGTCGTCGAGTCGACACTTCCGTCCACAGAGGAGCCTTCGCAGCACCTGTGGATGGATGAGCTTCTCAAGCGCGACTACAGCGAGGTCTATTTCGACGGACTCAATCGCCACTTCCTGCACAGCGCGCACAGCGATCTCGCCGAGCGGTTTGCAGCGCCGCCAAACGTGTTCGATGCGTTTCGGGTCTCGCCGTCGCACTTTTCGACCAGGGCGATGGTCGAAGAACTCAATTCGGAGATCGAAGCCGCCAAGTCGGATTCGGCGCGCCTCGCCGAAGAGGCTGCGAGCGCTCGCAATGCGGTTGCGTCGACGGCGCAGCAACTGGAGCAATCGCGGCAACATGCCACCGAGCTCGCTGCCCATCTGGATCGTGTCAGAAGGGAGCGCGCCGAGGCCATCCATGCGCTGAACCAAGCGTACCAGCAATCGCGGCAGGCGTGGGAGGAGGCGGCGGCGACGAACGAGCGCCGAGTGGCTGCCGAAGCCGCGCATCGTGAGCAATTGGCTGCCCTTTGGCGCGAACGACGACAAGCGGAAGAGCATCTAAGGCGTGAGGCGCGCATCGCCGAGGAGGACCTGCGCCGCGAGATGCGTGCGGCGGAGCAGGCGCATCAGGAGAGGCTCGACCATCAAGGTCGGCAAGCCCGCGACAATCAGCAGCGGCTCGAACAACAAATTGCGGAAGCGCACTCCCGGCTTGGCGACCGCGACGCCGAAATCGCGCGGCTGCAGGAGCTCGCCGCACGTTTGCGCAAAGCGATGACGCAGGCCGACGCGCTTATTTCCACCGTGCGCCGAGAGCGCGAATCGCGATGGCGGTGGCTACCAACAATTCTTCGTGGCAATCGCCAATCGGCCTTGTCATCAGCGCTGGATCAGTGGAGGCCGCCCGGAGCCGAGACATCGGAGCCCGGCGGCGCCCCCTCACCAACCCGGAAAGCGGAAGCGAACCCGAACGATATGCAAACGACGGAAAAACGAAGCGCACTGGAACCGGCAGATTCCCTTTCGGAGCTTCTGTCGTGGGACGGCATCGACTTCATTCGCTGCGCCTATGTTACTCTTCTGGGCCGCGAGCCCGACGCCGAAGGCGAGACTCACAACGCCCGATTCCTCGGGCGGGGGGCTTCGAAGCTCGAATTGCTGTGGGAACTCCGGCGCTCTGCCGAGGGATCGGCGCACAACCTGTCCATCGATGGCTTCGATCGCGAGCTAAAAGCCAGGGCAAGGCAGGAGAATGTCAATCTTCCGGGGATTCGAAACCCCTATCTGCGGGCCGATTCCATCGAGGAGCTGCTTTCGTGGGATGATGTCGGCTTCGTTCGCTGCGCTTACGTGACGGTGCTTGGGCGACAGCCGGATCCCGAAGGGGAGGACTATTATACCGGCCGCATTCGCGATGGTCATTCCAAGCTGGAGCTTCTTGCGCAATTGAGGCGGTCGCCCGAAGCCCCCGGGCACGATCCTGGAATTGCCGGTCTCGACCGACTTCTCAGGAGGGCCGCATGGCGGCGCAATCCGGTTTTCGGGTGGATTCTCGCGCCGCTGCTGCCGAACGAGGGAGACGGCATCGCTTCACGACGCTTCCGTGCCGCGCAGAACGACTTCGGCCGCCTTCACTTCGCTCTCGAACGCATGAATGTCGGCGCGAGACTTGCGACGATCGAGGGGGCAGTGAACAGGAACTCGGCACAAATTTCTGCGCTCGGGCAGTCGATCCAGACCCTCCCGTTCGATGGATCGGCCGGGGACCGGGCGCCGCTCAATTCAAGCAGCCGAAGGAGGATGCTTCGCACACCCTCGCGCTGCGCCAGCTTAGCGCTCATGCGCGTGGCTTGTACCGCCGCCTGATCTCGGCCTGACACGAAAGAAACTCATGCGTATCGTCATCGACCTCCAAGGCGCACAGTCGCGCAACTCCGGACCGCGCGGTATAGGCCGCTATTCGCGCGCACTGGCGGAGGGCATCATCCGCAATCGCGGCGATCACGAAGTCGTGCTCGCTCTAAACGGCGCGTTTCCCGAAAGCGTGGACAGCATCCGCGCGCATTTTCGGAAGCTTCTCGATCCGGAGCAAATCCACGTCTGGACGCCGCTCAACTCGGTAAGCTTCAACGACTCGTCCAACGACGCGCGTCGCGTCGCCTCCGAAGCCTATCGCGAGTACTTCTTGTCGACGCTCAACCCCGACGTGGTTCACATCAGCAGCCCGTTCGAGGGTTTCGGTGACGATGCCGTCGTGAGCGTTGGCACTGTGAGTTCGATCCCTACGACCGCAACGCTGTACGACCTCATTCCGCTTTCCTATCCGGAAACCTACTTCGCGAACGAGCAGTTCGAGCATTGGTACCGCAATCGGCTTGGGCAGCTGTTGCGCGCGGACAGGCTACTTGCGATTTCCGAATCCTCGCGGAGAGAGGCCGTCGAGCTCCTTCAGGTCGATCCGGCGAAAGTGACCGCGATCGGAACTGCCGCCGATCCCCAATTTCGCCCGCTGGAGAGTAGCGAGGTCGAGCTCCGCGACGCGCAGCGCAAGCTCGGGCTGGAGAAACCGTTCGTCCTCTACACGGGCGGCATCGAGCACAGGAAGAATGTCGAGGCGCTGATCGGGGCCTACGCGAACCTTCCGCCGGCGATCCGCAACGAGCACCAACTCGCGATCGTGTGTTCGATTCATGATACCGATCGAGCCCGCCTGCAGTCGCTGGCGCAAGAAGCGGCTTAGAGGAACAGGAGCTGGTTCTTACGGGGTTCGTTCCCGAGGACGAACTCGTCGCGCTGTACGGCACTTGCAAGCTGTTCGTATTTCCGTCGCGGCACGAGGGATTCGGCCTGCCCGTGCTGGAGGCGATGTGCTGCGGCGCGCCCGTAATCGCGTCGGATCGCTCCAGCCTTCCCGAGGTGGTCGGGCTCGATGAAGCGATGTTCGACCCTTCGGACGAGCAGGCGATCACGGCCGTGATCGAGCGGGGGCTTACGGACGACGATTACCGGTCGCGCCTGTGGGCGAATGCAAGCGAGCAATGTTCGCAATTTTCTTGGGACAAGACGGCCACTCGCGCGATCCAGACGATGGAAAAGGTCGTCGCGGAGAAGTCGGCCGCAAGCGTAGCGCCCGTGTCCGAGCGCCCGCGGATGGCCTATCTCTCGCCAATCGCACCGGCACGGTCCGGGATCGCCGACTATAGCGAGGAGCTGCTTCCCTACCTTAGCCGCTACTACGACATCGACGTCATCCTGCAGGACGTGGCCACGCCCATCGCCGATCAGTTCGTCCGCGGTTCGCTGCAGGTCCGATCGAACCACGATTTCCGCAAATACAGTTCGGAATACGACCGTTTCCTCTACCATTTCGGGAATTCCCCGTTCCACGAACAGATGTTCGACCAGCTTGAAAGGACCGGCGGCGTCGTCGTCCTCCATGACTTATATCTCAGCGGGGTCGTTGCTCACAGACAGCGAAACGGGTCGGTTCCGGGATTCTGGCAACGAGAACTGTACCGCTCGCACGGCTATCCGGCACTGCAGTATCAGCGCGATTGCGAAGACGAATACGATGTCGACTGGAGGTACCCTTGCAGCGGATCGGTGATCGAGTCGGCCGACCGGGTGATCGTCCACTCGCGCAACAGCCTCGAACTCGCCCAAAAGTGGTTCGGTCCGGACGTCGCCCCGAAGTTCGGCGTCGTGCCGCTGCTCCGCGGCGCCGACTCGGCAGCAAAGGAGAAATCTGACGCTCGGGAAGGGCTGGGAATCGGTCCCGACGAATTCGTCGTCTGCAGCCTTGGCCTTCTCGGCCCGACAAAGCTCAACGACCGGCTTGTAGAGGCGTGGCAATCGGCCGGCTACGGCAGCGAAGCCGACTGCAGGCTCGTCTTCGTCGGAGAGAACAATGCCGGGGAGTACGGAGAAGCGCTGCTTCAGTTGATCGAGGACGCCGAACTGAGCAATGTCAGTATCACCGGCTGGGTGCGCCGAGAGGATTATTATCGTTATCTGAAGGCGTCGGATGTGGCGGTGCAGCTGCGCACGAAGAGCAGGGGGGAGACCTCGCGCGCGGCTCTCGACTGCCTCAACAGCGGGACCGTTCTCGTGGTGAACGCCAACGGCGCAATGGCCGAGCTTCCGTCGGACATCGTGATCGGTCTTCCTGACGAATTCGAAACAGGTGAGCTGGCAGAGGCCTTGAGGAGCTCCGGTCGGATCCGCAACGACGCCAGGAACTCTGCGATCGCGCGATTGCCTACATGCGCGAGCACCATGCACCCGCGTTGTGCGCGGAGCTGTATTTCGACGCGATCGAGCAGGCTCACGCGGCGTCCCGGGCGGAAAGCGGTTTTTCAAAAAGGTGCGGTCGGCGGGGCTCGACAAATGGTCGACGGCAGTGCTTGCGGAGCGCCTGGACCAGCAGGTCGGGCAGCCAGAAAGCGGCTGTTCGTCGACGTCAGTTACCTTGCTCAGTACGATGCACGATCGGGAATCCAGCGCGTGGTCAGGAGCTTGTTGAGGGAGTTGCTGGGCGAGGATTCCCCGATCAAGGTGGAGCCGGTCTATTATTGCCTGGAAAGCGGCGCTTTCGCTACGCGCGCGAGTTCGTCTCGAGGTTTCTCGACGTGGACGTCGGCGGTCTGGAGGATGACATTGCCGATATCCGGGACGGGGACGTGCTTCTCGGGCTTGATCTCAATTCCGCGGACGTCACCCATATGGCCGAATACCTGAGCAGTCTCCGCGCGTCCGGAGTGCGGGTTGCTTTCACGGTTTACGACCTGCTTCCCATTCGCCACCCCGACTGCTTCGTGTCCGGCGCAGAAGCCGGCCACAGCCGCTGGGCCGACATGGTGCTGGAGTCCGACCTCGCGGTCTGCATTTCGGAAGCTGTCGCCGACGATCTGAGGGCTTATGCGCGCGAGAACGGAATCGAGCCGAACGCCACCATCACCAGTTTCCCGCTGGGCGCAGATTTTCACCTCTATCCCGACGATCGCGGGCTCCTCGGAGACGGCGGCGCGGATCTCGGCGAGAAGCCGACGTTCCTGATGGTGGGAACATTGGAGCCGAGAAAAGAGCACGCGCTCGTCCTCGACGCTTTCGAACGCCTCTGGACGGACGGGCACGATGTCCAGCTTTGCATTGTCGGCAAACAAGGCTGGATCGTCGAGGACGTCGTCAATCGGCTGCGTTCTCTCCAGCGGACGGAGCCTCGCCTGAAGTGGCTCGAGAACGCGGACGACCAGGCGCTGGCCCATCTCTACCGCGATTCCGCATGCCTGATCGCCGCCTCGCGAGACGAGGGCTATGGCCTGCCGATTGTCGAGGCGGCCCACCACGGGGTTCCGGTTCTTGCCCGGGACATTCCGGTGTTCCGCGAAATCGGCGGCGATTGGGCGTCCTATTTCCCTCGAAACGCGAGCGGGCGCACGCTGGCAACCCATATTCGCCTGGCTGGAGCGCTGGCGGGATGGCGACCTGTCCAAAGCGGACCCGCCAGTCGCAACGAGCTGGAAAGACAGCGCCCGCGCACTTGTGGAAATCGTCATGCCAGAGTGGCTGGCCGGAGCGCGTGCGATTGCCGACACCTAAGGCGTGACGGAGGACCGAGCGCCGTCACGGGACGGTGCGCCGCGCTGACAGCGTCTGTGTGCTGCTCAACGCGTCGAACAGCTCTGGTCTTCGGTCGTGAGTGCGGCGATATTTTCGATGACGTCCGCGCGCAGCTGGGTCGCTTGCGCGCCGCTACATTTTCCACCGGCACCTCCTTCGGCTCGAGACCCATCGCCGTCGTCATTGCGTGAATGAGCTGCGTCAGTTCGTCCAATGGCGAGCGCCAACCGGCCTTCCGAAGCGCCTCGAATATCGACGGGCAGTCGGTTCTGTTCCCATATACTTGCATTGCTGGTTGGCATGTGCCGCCCGAAGGGGCCGCGAAGTCGGTCAAGAGATCGCCCGTCATCCAAGGCGGGTGCCGCCCCTCCGGAAGTTTCATCATGTAGCGATGATAGCTGACAATCCGTTCCGCGGGGTCGCGAAGAGTGGTCGCATAAATGCGGGCCCCGGGATGCCGGTGGCCTGCCCTCTCGTGAAGTGCCCGCCGATCACTGTAACGGCGTCCGGTTCGCGCCCGACTCCAGATCCTACGCGTGACGTTGCGGCCAAGCCACCCGACGTTCTCGCGGCCAAGCATGTGCGCGAAATAATGGTTGACGCTTGTTCCCGCCGTCTTCGGCATGTGCATGTAGACGAGCTTGTCCAGGCGAATGTCGTTCCAAGATCATCGTCTTAGCCGCCCCTTTCACGGAACAAGCCCGCTCGATGGAACCGACTACCGCGCCCGGCCAAAAGCTCAAAGCATCGCTGGAGACAATGGCCCTTCGAGCAGCCCGCGCGCGGCATCGGCCCGTTGGAAATTGGGCAAGATGGCGTCTTGACGGGCGTCGAATTCACAACGAGGGATTGTCAGTCGATACGCTTGCACGAGGGAGAAACAAGTGCGTGGGACTCCGCAGCCGTATGCGGGCCGCCTGGTCTTCGACCATTTTCCGAAGACCGCCGGTCAGGCCATCAACGGCTGGCTCAGGGACGTGCTGGGCGAGCGCACTGTCATGAAGAGCACGATTGCCGTCCACTCGGAACTGCTTGAAAAATCCGCCGAATACCCGATCGTCAGCGGACACATCTTCTTCAAGGAAGGTGAGGGGCTCGACCCGCGATTCCAATATGCGACGTTGCTTCGCGAGCCGGTGGACCGGAGCATCTCGTGGCTGCACTTCGTAATCGCCAATCACCGGCGCGAAGCTCACCCGGAATTGTTCGACGCTGTCTCTGCCTTCCTCGAAAGCGGCGGCGAAGACTTTTCGCAACTGTTGCACCCGCACTTGCATAATCCGGCGGTCACCCACTTCGCGCGGATACTCGGTTCCGATGATGCAGCGGACGATGAGAAGGTCGAGCGAGCGGCAAGGGCAGTCGACCTCTACGACTGCGTGGGAATCTACGAACAGCTGGACCGATTCCTGTCGGATCTTGCTGCGATGATCGGCATTCCCGCGCCTGAGTTGCTTCAGCCCGTCAACGTCACCAGGACGAGGCCCGCCGCTCACGAGATCACACCCAAGTTGCGCGATCGCCTGCGCGCGCTGACCGCGCTCGACCGGCAGCTTTACGAGCGCGTCGTGCCGCTGGTGGACAAGCGCTCACAGACCGAGCATTCGCGCCCGCCGTCGCAGTCGCAATGGGCGCGCTACTGAACCGTCCCCGGCGAGCATCGTCGCCGGACTGAGCTGCCATTGAACCCTTGACGACGGTCGCGTCTCCGACGAGGAAAGTCCTGCAGTTTCATCTCTTCGGGAGCAGTGCGTGAACGACTTTATCGCCTCGGCAAGGCAATCAAGGTGACCGAGAGGACGATAAGCTATGTCGGTCACGAAATCACCATTTCCGGCAAAGCTGGTGATCGATACTTCGAAAGTCTCGGCAGCGGTTCGGCGGACGAGTTTTTCGCTTACATCGCCCATTTGCTTCCCCCCGGACGCCGTGGTCGTGGATGTCGGGGCGAATATCGGCCTCACGACAGTTATCGCGAGCCGCTGCGCACGCCCGTCTTTGCTTTCGAACCCAATCCGGCTGTATTTTCGCATCTCAATCGTACCGTCTCCCTCAATGGCGCTTCCAACGTCGAAACAGTGAATTCGGCGGTTGGAGCAGAGAAGGGCAAACTGGATTTTTACTTCGACCCGATCGCCAGTTCGGCGAGCCACTTGCGCAGCGACGCGACCGTTGGCCACCGATCCGAAACTGTCGGTCGATGTTGTTCGTCTGGACGACTTCGCGCGCGAACGGAATTTGAGACCGCATCGATCTGCTCAAGATCGACGTCGAAGGCTTCGAGCCGGACGTGATCGCGGGTGCGACGTCGACGATACGAGCGGTTCGAGACGGCAGCCTTCGTCGAGTTCAATGCCTTCACTCTCGCCTGTTTCAGGGGGATGAACCCGCCCGATTTCCTGTCGATGCTTCGGCGGACCTGGCCTTACGTGTACCAGTGGCAAAAGACGCCGCAGCACATTGCCAGTGACGACCTCGCGTTGGCTTTCCTGCACCGCAACATGGTCTCGGCCGGATGCGTGGACGATCTCTATTGCTCGTTCACGCCATTGCCCTAGCACGGCGAACCACAGCTGAATTGCCACCGCATGTTCACCCCACAGGCACAATTCCCGACCAGGCGAAGGGAGGGAATGTCGCCCGGTGGACCGGACGCCTACTCCGGCCGGCTGATCTTCGATCACGTCCCCAAGACCGCCGGCCAGGCGATTAGCGCCTGGCTCGAAGACGTGCTCGGCAACGGTATCGTCCGCTCGAAGCTGGTGGCAAAACACGCGGAATTCCGTGCGCAGGGCCGGGAATTCCCGATCGTCACGGGGCACGTCTTGTTTGCCCCTGGCGAAGGCCTCGATCCCCGGTACCAGTACGCAACGCTCTTGCGAGAGCCGGTGGGCCGCGTCCTGTCGTGGATTCGCTTCGTCATGCGAAACCACGAACGTGCCGCACTCCCGCATCTCTACGACGCCGTCCATGCCTTCATGGAAAGCGAGGGAGAAGAATTTGCGCCGGTTCTCAAGGCGTACCTCCTGAACCCACAGGCTCGTCATTTCGCGCGAATCTTCGGAACGTCGCACCTCGACGAGGAGGCGACGGTCGCGGCGGCGTTTCGGGCGGTGTCCATGTATGACTGCCTCGGAATCTACGAACGCCTGGACGAATTCGTGGCATCGCTCGCGGAGTTGATCGGAATCCCCGCGCCGGAGTCATTGCGCCCCGTAAACGTGACCGCCTCCCAGCCCGCCGACAAGCGGATCAGCGACGCCCTTCGAGAGAGGCTTCTGCAGCTCACCGCGCTCGACCGCCGCCTGTACCAGCGGGTGGTTTCGCTCGTCGATCAGAGACTCCGGACGGCTCCGCCCAATCCACCGGAAAAATCACGGTGGGCTCGGTACGACCTGCCGCAGCCAACGGAACCGGTGCATTCGGTTGCTTCGCGCAAGACTGCTGGGATAGGAGCGCTGCTTCTTTCCCGCCTCAAGCGTCGATGAGCTCTACCCTGGAGATTTGATGAAACGTGCAGTTGTAACCGGAATTACAGGACAGGACGGCGCGTATCTGGCCGAACTCCTGCTGTCGAAGGGATATGTAGTCTATGGGACGTATCGCCGCACCAGTTCGGTGAACTTCTGGCGGATCGACGATCTCGGGGTTGAAAACCACCCCGATCTCCACCTCGTCGAGCACGATCTCACAGACCTTTCCGCCTCCATTCGGCTGATCGAGCAGTCCGGCGCCAGCGAGTTCTATAACCTCGCCGCGCAGAGCTTCGTCGGAGTATCCTTCGACCAGCCGATAACGACTGCCGAAATCACCGGTATCGGTGCGGCAAAGCTGCTCGAGGCGATCCGGATCGTCGACCCGAAGATGCGTTTCTACCAGGCGAGCACGTCGGAGATGTTCGGCAAGGTGCAGGCCGTTCCGCAGACGGAGGAGACGCCCTTTTATCCGCGCAGCCCGTACGGAATCGCCAAGCTCTACGCTCACTGGATGACCGTGAACTACCGCGAGAGCTACGACATGTTCGCGAGCAGCGGCATTCTCTTCAATCACGAAAGCCCTCTTCGCGGTCGCGAATTCGTAACTCGCAAGATCACCGATTCGGTCGCCAAGATTAAGCTTGGAAAGCTCGACTGCGTCTCGCTCGGCAACCTCGACGCAAAGCGCGACTGGGGCTTCGCCAAAGAGTACGTCGAGGGCATGTGGCGGATGCTCCAGGCCGACGAGCCCGACACGTTCGTGCTTGCCACCAACCGCACCGAGACCGTTCGCGATTTCGTTGCGATGGCATTCAAGGCAGCCGGAGTGGACCTCGAATTTTCCGGCTCCGGAGAATCGGAAACGGCCGTGGACACGGCGACCGGCAGGACGGTGGTGCGCGTGGACCCGAAATTCTACCGCCCAGCGGAGGTAGATCTCCTGATCGGCGATGCGTCAAAGGCGCGGGAAAAGCTCGGCTGGGAGCCCCGGACCAGTCTCGAGGAACTGTGCGCGCTCATGGTCGAGGCCGACCTTCGGCGCAATCGCGACGGGACGTCGTTCTGATCGCCGGGGCGATGGCGTCTTGAGCAGGATCCTCGTCACCGGCGCGACCGGCTTCACCGGGAGCTACCTGGCCCGCAAGCTCGCCGACAGCGGACACGAGGTGCACGGCACATCCTTCGGGCAAGGGGAAGCGCAAGCCGACGGTGCGTCGAAGCTACACCCCGTCGACCTCGGCGATTTCGAAAGCATCGCCGCGGTTGTCGACGAGGTCGCGCCCGACAGGGTGGTGCACCTCGCCGCCATTGCCTTCGTCGGCCATTCGGACATCAACGCGATGTACCGGGCCAATGTGGTGGGCACGCGCAACCTGCTCGAAGCGCTCGCAAGGACCGCGCGCCGGCCGCAGTCGGTCCTGCTGGCGAGCAGCGCCAACATCTACGGCAACACGCGCTCGGGCATGATTGACGAGGATGCTCCGGTAGCCCCCGTGAACGATTACGGCATCACCAAGGCCGCCAGCGAAATCGTCGCCGGGGCCTATTCCAGCCGGCTTCCGCTGATCGTGGTTCGCCCGTTCAACTATACCGGCCGCGGTCAGTCGGAGCAGTTCCTGATACCGAAAATCGTCGCTCACATTCGCCGCAGGGAAGCCGAAATCGAGCTCGGCAATCTCGATGTCGCCCGCGACTTTTCGGACGTGCGCGCAGTGGTCGATGCGTACGAGCGCCTGATTGGCACGCCCGAAGCGATCGGAGGGACGTTCAACGTCTGCTCCGGCAAGGCGACGTCCATATCTGATCTCCTCGAAATGGTCCGGGCAATCTCCGGCCGTGACCTATCGGTCCGAATCAATCCCCAATTCGCCCGAAGCAACGAGGTGAAGTCGCTGTGCGGTTCGCGCGAGCGGCTCGAGCGTGCGATCGGCCCTCTCGACATGCCGCCGCTGGAATCGACGCTGCGCTGGATGCTCGAGGGCTGACGCGTGGACGTGACGCTCGTGGTCGACTCGCTCGGCCCGCAGCTAAGCGGAATCGGCCGCTACACGTGGGAGTTGTGCAAGCGAATCCCCGGTGAGCCCGGGATCGACACGGTCGATTTCTACCGTAACGGCCGCTTCGTCACCGACCCGGCAGTCTTGCTGGAGGGCAGCAGCAGCCCCCGGCAGCGAAACCTGCTGCCGCGCTTCATTCGCAAACGGCTTTCGCGGCGGCGGCTCGCGTCCAGCCTCGTTCACGGGACCAACTTCTTCCTTCCGCCGGATGCAGAACGCGGAATCATCACCGTCCACGACCTGTCCGTCCTCCGCTTTCCCGAAACGCACCCGCCGGAGCGGCTGAAGGCGTTCGAGCGCCAGCTGGAACGGTCGATCGATCGCGCAGTGCACGTGATCACGGACACCGAGACGGTTCGACGCGAGCTTCTGGCCGAGTTTTCGCTTTCCGAAGACAAGGTAAGCGCGATCCATCTTGGCGTGGACAGCCGGTATCGAGAGCACTCCACCGAAGAGCTTCGCCCGCCGCTGGGCCAGCTTGGGCTGACGCCTCAGGCCTATGCGCTCTGCGTCTCCACGCTGGAGCCGCGCAAGAAGATCGCCCAGCTTTTGCGCGCCTGGGGGAATCTTCCCGATCACCTTCGTAAATCGACTCCGCTCGCCCTGGCTGGCGGGTCCGGCTGGCTCAACGACGCGCTGCTCGAGCAGATCCGCGAGGCGGCGGAGCAGGGCTGGCTTATTCCGCTGGGATTCGTTCCGGAGCCGCTTCTGCCGGCGCTCTACGCCGGCGCGCGGCTGTTCTGCTACCCGTCGACCTACGAAGGCTTCGGGCTGCCGCCGCTGGAATCCATGGCGAGCGGAGTGCCGGCCGTGGTCGCGAACCGCTCGTGCCTCCCCGAAGTCTGCGGCGACGCTGTCGCTTACGTCGACCCCGACGATGTCGCGGGCTTCGAACAAACGCTGGAAATGGCGTTGAGCGATCGCCAGTGGCGCGAAAAGGCGCGCAGCCGCGGCATTGAAAGGGCGGCGCAGTTCAGCTGGGCTGAGTGCGCCGAGCGAACCGCCCAGCTCTATTGCGCCAGTGCGACCTAGGCTGCGGCTTTCGGCACCAAGAGTTCGGTCGGAGTTTTGCGATGACTCCAGGCGGGCCTTTTTCTATAGCGGTTGTGCTCGGGCCGCTTTGAAAAATGACCGAAATGGAAAATGTTAGCGTCCAATTCTAGTCGCAGCGCCGGGCAGGAGAAGCACCCGGATGCCCCGGAAGCGGCCGCTTCACCACGGGCCGGCAACGCGGTGCGCCCGCTTCTTCGAGTGCCGCCGTTCCCGCGATCAAGGCCCAAAAGGTTCGCCGAGCCCGCCGAAGGCCCTCCGGCGGCCTTCTCCGATTTCGAAATAGACGAACTGATCCGAGCCGTCTGCGACCGGCGTGTCGGCGGATCGTATTGGGGCCTGCAGCCCGAGCTTCCCGAACAGCCCTACACGCTGGTTCGAATCCGCGCGGATCGCGAGCGAGCGCTACAGGTTCGAAAGCTCGGACCCGCTGCGGCGGTCCTCGTGTGGAACGACGGCGAAGCGAAGGCCAGCCGCAACGGCACATCGAGCAGCGTGAGCGGTCCCTGCGATCCCTGGCACCTGCTTTCCCGCGCCACCACCGTGCTTTGCGATAGTAACGACGAACTGGCCCTTCTGGCGGCGATCGCCGGAGTCCCCGTCGACTGCGTCGGGCCCGGCCGCTTTGCCGCGCTCGCGAGCGATGACCAAGCGGTTCTGCGCCGGCTGTTCAGGGCCGAAGTCGTCGACGCTTTCACCTATCGCGATCCCTGCACGGGCGAAACGATCGGTGTCGCCGAGGCCGTCGCCCAGTGCGGTAACTGGCGGGCGCTCATCGATTCCAACAGGAGCATCGGCGCCTGTATCGGCTTCGCATCGTGGAAACGCAGGACCGTCGCGCCTCTGCTTTGGCCGGGCTCGGCCGGCGTTCGGTTCGGGTCCGGTGCGCGCGGTCTTCGCGGGCAGCGCACGGTTGCCGTGTGGCGGGCGCGGACGCCGCCGGCGCTGCTGGCGCAGATTGAATCCGAAGGCGCGAATATCGTCGAGGTCGAAGACGGATTCATTCGCTCGGACGGCCTCGGGGCCGATTGCGTTCCGCCGCTTTCGATCGTCGTCGACCGCCTCGGCGCCCATTTCGATCCGGAACGCCCCAGCGAGCTCGAACAGCTGCTGGAAAATGGCGACTTTCCCCCTCGTTCTCATCGATCGTGCCCGCCGTCTTCGGGAGCGAATCGTCCAATCTGGAATCAGCAAATATTCGGCCGGCCAGCGCGCGCTCGCCCGCCGCGCAGGCGATCGCACCCACATCCTCGTCCCGGGGCAGGTCGAGGACGACCGCGCCGTCATTGCCGGCGGGCTTGGCCTTACCAGCAACCTCGAGCTTCTGCGCAGGGTGCGGCGCGACTCCCCCGACGCCTACATCCTTTACAAGCCGCACCCCGACGTCGAAGCCGGTCACCGGCTCGGTGCGATCGACGACGACCGCTGCCTCCAGGCCGCAGACGAGATCGTTCGCGACGAGCCGATTTCCGCATTGCTGGACATGGTCGACGACGTGCATGTGAACACCTCGCTGGCCGGATTCGAGGCGCTGTTGAGGGGAAAGAAGGTCACTACGCACGGCGTCCCGTTCTATGCCGGCTGGGGTCTTACGCGGGACCTTGGCAACGTGCCTTTCCGCCGCACCGCGACGCGGAGCCTCGATGAACTGGTCGCAGCCGTGTTGCTGCTTTATCCTCGCTATCTGGACCCGCAAACCGGACTCCCGTGCGGCCCGGAAGTGCTGATCCGGCGCCTTTTGGAACCGTCCGGCCGGGGCGACGGGTTCGTGGTCCGGCTTCGGCGGCTCCAGGGAAGCTGGCGACGGCGGCTCGAAACTCTTGGCAGGGCAGTGAGGACATGAAGCCGAACCCGCGCTCCGTCGTTTTCCTCCAGGGCCCCCCGGGGCCGCTGTTCCGGCGCCTCGGGCAAGCCGTCGCAGCGCGCGGGATCGCCGTCTATCGAATCAACCTGAGCGGCGGCGATCGTTACGACTGGAGCGACGGCGGCATCGATTTTCGCGGGCGTTTTTCCGAGTGGCCCGTCTTCTTCGACAACTTCCTTCGCAAGCATGCGATCACCGACATGGTGCTGTTCGGCGATTGCCGCCCCTACCATGTCTCCGCCCACGGGATGGCGGCGCTCCGCGGCGTTCGCACGCACGTGCTCGAGGAAGGCTATTTGCGGCCCGACTGGATGACTTTCGAGCTCGAAGGCGTGAACGCGCGCTCCACTCTCAGCCGGGTGAAGAGCTGGTTTCGGCAGGAAGCGCTTCGGCTCGGTCCCGAGCCGGAGCTGCCGCCGATCGGCGCGACGTTTCGGCGTCGCGCCCGCGACTCCTACTGGCACTACCATCACGTCGTCACCGGCCGGCTGCGCTATCCGCACTACCGCTCGCACCGGTCTGGCTCGATCGTGATGGAAGGGCTCGGATGGTTGTGGAAGTTCGCCCAGTCTGCGGGCCGGGCGAAGGTTGCGGCGAAGGTGCTGGACTCTCTCGAAGGCCAGCCCTTGTTCGTGCTGCCGCTCCAGCTGTCGGGCGATTACCAGATTCGGGCTCACTCGCCGTTTCCGGATATGAAGAGCGCCGCGAGCTACGTGATTGAAAGCTTTGCCGCTCATGCGCCCGACGACGTTCACCTGCTTTTGAAGGCCCACCCGCTCGACTGCGGCTTTTTCAACTGGGGCCGGTTCGCCGCCAGGCACGCCACACGCCTGGGCCTGGAGGGGCGCCTGCATTTCGTCGACGGCGGCGATCTCGACCGAATGACGAAGGAAGCGCGGGGGCTGGTGTGCGTGAACAGCACGTCGGCGACTCTCGCTCTGGCCCAGGACACGCCCGTGTGCACGATCGGCGAGGCGATTTACGACATGCCCGGGCTTACTCACCAACGGCATCTGGACAGCTTCTGGAGCGAGCCGACTGTGCCGGAGCCGGGGCTCTACGAAGCCTTCCGCCGGGTCCTTGTCGATCGCTGCCTGGTTCGCGGTGGACTGGCGAGCGAGTCTGCGGTGACCGAGCTTATCGGGTCGATGATCGAGCGGCTGGGCCTGGAGGAAGCGACCGAAGCCACGCCTCGACAGCGCGGAAGTGCTCGTCCCAAGTTGGTGACCGGAACCGCTCCAGCGCTTGCACCTGCGCCGCGCGCGCGGCGCTCTCCGGGTGCGAGAAGTCGAGGATAGCGGCTTCCCAGGCGCGATCGTCGTCTGCATCGATCAGCATCGGAACGCCATCGCCGATCTCGCGGAACACCCGCAGGTCGCTTGCAATCACCGGGACCCCGGAGCCGAGCGCTTCCACGAGCGGGAGGCCATATCCCTCGGCTTTGCTTGGGAACAGGAGCGCCCGCGCCGAGGCAAGGTGAGTGGCGAGATCCTCGTCCGAACAATTGTTAGTCTCGACGACGTGCCGCTGGAGGGAAGCGTCGCCGTCGAGCCGGTCGAAGACGTCCTGGGCTTCCCATCCGCGCCGGCCGATGATGTGCAGCTTCGGCGCCTTATCGCCGAGCCGATCGATCAGCCTGCGCCAGATTTTCAACAGCAGCAGGTGGTTCTTGCGGGCCTCGATGGTTCCAAGGACGACAAACGTTGCCTTTCTGGAAAGCGACGCCTTCTGAGGGGATTGGAACGAGCGCGCGCCGAGCCAGGCACCGAGCGAGGGCGGAGGGGACAGGCCTTGCGCTAGCGCGAAGCGATCGAGCTCGTCGATCGTAGCCTGGCTGTTTGCGACCACGCCCCGGCCGGTCTCCAGCACGGTCAGCATGCGCTTGCGGTGACGCTCGGACTCTCCAGGGCGGCAGAATTGCGGATGGGAGACTGGGATGAGGTCGTGGACGAAGTAGACGGGTCTAACGTCGGCCTTGTCCACCCACGCGCGAAAGCCGTCGTCGTCCAGCCCTGTGTGTCCGACGTTCAGGTAAAGGCGGCCCGCACCGCGGGATGGGCGTCCACCGAGCCGCTTCAACGCGGCCATCAGCAATTCGGTCCTGAATCTCGGCCGCGGCTGACTCAGTAGCGCGAAGAGCTCCTGCGAGTGTTTGGCCCCCAGAATGCGTCGCAGTCGCCGATGATGGACGACGGCTTGCGAATGCGGCCCGAAACGTTCGAGATAGGCGAGTGCCACGCGGTCGATGCCGGTCGGCTGGAGTCCGGCCCAGCGGCGCCAGACGAGGCGCGTTACGTCGAGTAGGAAAGGCGCATCGTTGGCCCCGGGGCTGCTCAGCGCGTCACGCTCCGGGCGACGTTGAGCGGCACCAACGAGGATGCAACCACGCTCAGGAAACGGCGGAAATCCGACGTGCGCGAGTGCGCTACGTAGAGCACGTCGCCATCGCGCATCTGGAACCGCTGCGCGGCGAGATAGGTCTTCGGGTCCTTCAGGTCGACGCGGTAGATGACAGGGACAGCTCGATCCTGTGCGACCGCACCGGTGGGCACGACTCCCGAAAGCAGCGACGGCTTTTCCCAGCGGAATATGAAGACGCCCTTGGGATCGGCGAGTTCGCCGTTGAGACCGGCAACTCGCCCCAGCGCTTGCGACAGCGTCAGGCCGACACCCTCGAACCGGACCTCGTCGTTCTTGCCCGCGGCGCCGAGAACCGTGAAGCTATTGGGCTGGTACAGTGCATCGATGATGTCGCCGCTCTTGAGAACAACATTGTTGCTCGGATGCGACACGATCAGTCGTGCCGGCATCCGGCGAACGACATTTCCGCGCGTGATCTGAATCGTCACCCGATCGAGCGGCGCTTCGGTGCCGCCGGCGGCCGACAGCGCGTCGAGGATGCGCTCACCGTGAGGCGTAAGCGGGACGGGCTTGGGGTCCTTCACGTCGCCAAGGACGGTTGCCGTGGCGGTGACGTTGCGGGAAATGCTGACCACGGCCTGCGGCAGGTGCGCCTTGCCCTGGAGCCGGCTGACGATGTCCTGCTCGATCTGGTTCGGTGTCTTTCCGACCACGCGGATCTTGCCGGCAAAGGGGACTGCAATGGTGCCGCTTTCGTCGATCACGAAGGGCGGCAGGGTGTTCGGATGGCTTCCGCCCGACAGCCCTGCGACACCGAGGTCGACGCTCCCGAACAAGGCGGGCGGAGAAGCTTCCCAGATCGTGACTTCGACGACATCGCCGACGCCGACTGTCGTGCCGACCGGCTCTGCTCCTCCCAGATCTGTCGCGAACACGTTCGCTGGCTCCGCAGGCTCGGCAATCTGCCGGGCTACGGTGTCGTTCACGTCGATGACCTGCAGGCCGGGTATCGCCTGAACTTCGACAGCCTTGTCGACTTCGCCACGGCTCGGGCCCACTGTTTGGCAGGCGGCGAGTCCGGTTGCCATGCCAAGCGTGCCCAAAATCGCGAAAACGCGCCGCGCGGGTTTTCCGATTTCGACTGCGCTCGACTTGCGGCGCTCATCCAAGACTTTGAACAAGAAGAAAAAACCTTCATGCGAGCAATGCGCTGGAATCCCTAGCGAAGGCGCAGCCGACCAACAAGCCCCGATCGCCACTCGAGCGGTAGCCAGCGCCACTTTCGCGCAGTGCGGCAAAAAGGGGTTGACCGGCCAGCCGCCAGGCCCAAACCCGATCGCAGTACCGGCGTCCCGGTCGCGGGCGCACATGCCGGTCAGCCAGGAGGAGGAGCGAGGCCTTGCCAGATTCGATCGCCGTTCGGGACGGGCTCGTGTTTTCCAACGCGCTTCCGTTCGTCCTCATCGGCGGGATGAACGTCATCGAAGGCGAAGACGATCGTTTTCGAGGTGGCCCGGCAAGTTCGTCGACGTCAGCGCGAAGCTTGGCATTCCGTTCGTCTTCAAGGCCTCCTTCGACAAGGCCAATCGCTCGTCCATCAGCTCTTTCAGGGGCCCGGGACTTGACGAGGGGCTGCGGATCCTCGCCGACGTAAAGTCGCGCTTCGACGTGCCCGTGCTCACCGACGTTCACGAGCCGGCACAGGCGGAGCCGGTCGCGCAGGTGGCGGACATCCTGCAGCTTCCGGCCTTCCTCGCGCGGCAGACCGACCTGGTGGTGGCGATTGCGAAGACGGGTGCCGTCATCAATGTGAAGAAGCCGCAATTCCTCGCCCCTGTCGAGATGCGGCACGTCATTTCCAAGTGCCGGGAGGCGGGAAACGACAAGGTCCTGCTGTGCGAGCGCGGGACGAGCTTCGGTTACAACAACCTTGTCGTCGACATGCTTGCCATGGACCTGATGAAGCCGATGGCGCCCGTCGTTTTCGACGCCACCCACGCGCTCCAGCAGCCGGGCGGGCGCGCCGACAGCGCCGGCGGGCGCAGGGCACAGGCGGCGGCGCTTGCCCGGTCGGGCATGGCGATCGGCATTGCCGGCCTGTTCGTCGAAGCGCATCCCGATCCGGACAAGGCGCTATGCGACGGGCCGAGTGCGCTGCCGCTCGACTCGCTCCAGGCCTATCTCGAGCAGATGCTTGCCATCGACAGGCTGGTGAAATCCTTCCCGCCGCTGGCGACATGATCGGCCATGTCGCGCTCGCGCTTTTGCTCCAGGGCGCGGTTGCGCTCGGGTTTCGAAGCTGGGGTGCGGGGGCGGCGACGGCATCCGCGTGGGCCGTGGCCCGCGAGATCACTCAGGCCGAGTATCGCTGGATCGAGACCTTCGGCGGCGGCCTTCGCCGCAACATGCCCTGGTGGGGCGGTGTCGACCCGCGGGTGTGGAACCACCTCGACCCGTGGCTGGACTGGCTTGCCCCCTGCGTCGTCGTAATTTGCGTCGCCCTGCTGGCTAACCGGCGGCGACCGCGCAGGCGCTGAGACAGCCTTCAGCCGCTTCACCCGCCAGTCAGGTTGCTGTGCTAGGGGCGCGCACAAATCAGTTCACGAAAGGGAGAATGTCCAAGTGATCCGCTTTGCCACGTCCGCGATTGCCGCGGCTCTCGTCACCGCTGCGTCGGCCGCCTTTGCGCAGGGCCAGTCGCCGCAGCAGCCGCAGGAGATCAGCCGCGCCTCGATCCTGCAGGACGCGAAGACCAGCTTCGATCATCTCGATTCCAACAAGGACGGCACTGTTTCCAAGGCTGAACTTGCCGCCGCACAGGCGGAGGCCCTCAAGCGGGCCGAGGCCGAGCGCGAGCAGAAGATGCAGGCCGAGTTCAAGAAGCTCGACACCGACAACAACGGTTCGCTCAGCATGTCCGAATTCAGGGCCGCGGCGCCGGCGGTTCGTGCGCGCACCACTGCCGACCAGGCGATGGCGCAGTTCGACGCCAACAAGGACGGCAAGATCACCGTCGAGGAATATGACAAGCCGCGGCTGGCGCTGTTCGACAAGGTCGATGCCAACCACGACGGCAAGGTGACGCCGCAGGAGGTCGCGGCCGCGCGCAAGAATTAAGCAGGCAAATTCGCTTATCTTCATGAGCCCGGTGGCTGGCCAGCCGCCGGGCTTTTCTTTACGAACAACTCTTCCCCGGGGAGCCGCCGCAGCGGCTGAGAGGCGGTTCAGTCACCGCGATCCGACGAACCTGATCCGGGTCACACCGGCGTAGGAAGGAGAAGCCTCATGGCTGACGTACCCGCTCGCACAGAACTCAAAGTCACAACCGGCCCGATCCGCGGGTCTCGCAAGATCCACGTCGGCGACCTCGGCGTCGCCATGCGCGCGGTCGATCTCGAGCCCTCGTCCGGCGAGGCGCCGGTCACCCTCTACGACACGTCCGGCCCCTACACCGACCCGGAAGCCCGCATCGACATCATGGCCGGCCTTCCCGAGCTTCGCCGCGACTGGATCCGCAGCCGTGGCGATGTCGAGGACGTCGCGCAGCGCGAGACCCGTCCCGAGGACAACGGGCTTTCCGGACCCGACCGCTCCGGCGGAGTCCAGCCGTTCCCGAACGTCCGCAAGCGCGTGCTCCGCGCCAGGGCCGGCGCCAACGTAACCCAGATGCACTATGCCAAACGGGGTATCGTCACCCCCGAAATGGAATATGTCGCCGTTCGAGAGAACATGGGCCGCGCCGCCACTGCCGACGCCCTGGCCCGCGACGGCGAATCGTTCGGCGCCTCCATCCCCGATTTCATCACGCCCGAATTCGTCCGCGACGAGGTCGCGCGCGGCCGCGCCATCATCCCCGCCAACATCAACCACCCGGAAACCGAGCCGATGGCGATCGGCCGCAACTTCCTGGTCAAGATCAACGCCAATATCGGCAACAGCGCCGTCGCTTCCGACGTCGCGTCCGAAGTGGACAAGATGGTGTGGGCGATCCGCTGGGGCGCCGACACGGTCATGGACCTGTCCACGGGCCGCAACATCCACGACACGCGCGAATGGATCGTCCGCAACTCGCCGGTCCCCATCGGCACCGTCCCGATTTACCAGGCGCTGGAAAAGGTCGGCGGCGTCGCCGAGGACCTGACCTGGGACATCTTCGCCGACACCTTGGTCGAACAGGCCGAGCAGGGCGTCGACTATTTCACCATCCACGCCGGCGTTCGCCTCCCCTACGTGCCGATGACCGCCAAGCGCGTGACGGGCATCGTCAGCCGCGGCGGATCGATCATGGCCAAATGGTGCCTCGCCCACCACAAGGAGAGCTTCCTCTACGAGCGCTTCGACGAAATCTGCGAGATCATGAAGGCCTATGACGTCGCCTTCTCGCTCGGCGACGGCCTCCGCCCCGGCTCCATCGCCGACGCCAATGACGAGGCGCAGTTCGCCGAGCTCTACACGCTTGGCGAGCTGACGAAGACAGCCTGGGCGCACGATTGCCAGGTGATGATCGAGGGCCCCGGCCACGTGCCGATGCACAAGATCAAGGAGAATATGGACAAGCAGCTGGAAAGCTGCGGCGAGGCGCCCTTCTACACGCTCGGGCCGCTCGTGACCGACGTCGCGCCCGGCTACGACCATATCACCAGCGGCATCGGCGCGGCGATGATCGGCTGGTTCGGAACGGCGATGCTTTGCTACGTCACGCCCAAGGAGCATCTCGGCCTTCCCGACCGCGACGACGTCAAGGTCGGGGTCGTCACCTACAAGCTCGCCGCCCACGCGGCCGACCTCGCCAAGGGCCACCCGGCGGCGAAGCAGTGGGACGATGCGCTGTCGAAGGCGCGCTTCGAGTTCCGCTGGCGCGACCAGTTCAACCTGTCGCCTCGATCCCGAAACCGCCGAGCAGTATCACGACCAGACGCTCCCCGCCGAAGGCGCCAAGACCGCCCACTTCTGCTCGATGTGCGGCCCGAAATTCTGCTCGATGAAGATTTCAGCGCCGAGGTGCGCGAGTTCGCGCGGCTCAACCCGATGCCGGAGGGCGAGAACCCGGATCGCGGGACGGCGGAAGAAGGGATGGAAGAGATGTCCAAGCGCTTCCACGAGGAGGGAGGGGAGATTTACGTCCCGGCGGGGGAGTGAGCTTGATCAGAGATTTTCAAATTCAACAGTCGCGCAAGCCGGGTTTCGCCGCAGATGAAAACTGGATGATCGTTCGCGGCGGGGAGGTGTTCCTTCGTCTGGTGGGCGGCGGCGGATCATATGCTCTGATGACGGCGACCGCTGGTGAGGACAGAGGTTCTTTCAAGCCGTGCGCTGATCAGCATGTGCTGCAAACGGCCGCACGCCGAACCGCGCAGCAGTTTCAAGTTGAACCGGTCGACGATCAAGACAGCGCCGGTAGAGGCTTTGTAAAAATCTGCGGATTTCACGATCGACGGTGGTTCGGAGCAGGCACGACAGCAGACCCTCAGGGAAGTTTATGAAGTCTGCGACACACTGTTCAGAAACTATGATCACGAGTGCGGTGACACCCGTGGCGAGGATACGAGCCTCAAAGAGATTTACGATGTGCTTGCGATCGATAACTCCGGCGACGCCGTTTATCTGAGTGATGGCGTCTGGCTCGGAACTGACGGGAGCCTTTCCGATCTGGGCAGGTAGTGCACGACGCAGCGGCAATGTCCCGGCCGCCTCGAAGAGTCAGGCGGCGAGGTTTACATTCTTGTGAAATAGTATTTCCTAGGCGCGCTCGGACTCCGTGGGGAACTATTGAGATGTGGCTATCTCAGGCGGATGCCGACGCGCTTCTCGCAATGCACAAAGTCGAGCCTACGCAAGATCCGACCTATTTGCCGGACTTGGGTGGCATTCTCACCGTGCCTCTCTATTCGACCGATGGTGCCGAGGAATTCAAGCTGGACGTGCGGCGCAACAAAATTCGATTGACGAAATCGACATATCAGACGCGTGCGCGATCCATTTTTGTCTTGGCCCGCCTAGATATCGCTGGCGCTCCACACCGAAATCCCGATGGCGAAGAGATCCCCTGTCCGCACATGCATCTGTATCAAGAGGGATTTGGCGACAAGTGGGCAGTGGACGCGTCCGAGATGATCTCGGCCTGCAACGATAACTTCGAAGTTCTCCAGTGGTTTATGGCCCGGTGCAATGTTGTTCGGCCACCTAATTTCCAAGTTGGGCTGTTCGGATGATTGAGAACATTGAGAGATTGATTGAGACGTATTGGTCGTTCCTGCGGAAGCGCCTGACCTACGAGCGCGTTGGAGACTGGGTCGAGATCACGACTCCATATCTCGACAGGCACAATGATTACATTCAGATATTTGGAAAAACGACCGATGGTCGCATTGTACTGAGCGACGGGGGTGAGACCCTCGAAGACCTTCAGCAGTCGGGCGTCGCCATAAACTCCGGTAAGCGAAAGAGGGTTCTCGAAGACATTCTTCGCGGTTTTGGCGTCCAGACTGATGGAGGCGAAATTATCGTGGAGGCAGATGAACGGAACTTCGCGCTGAAAAAGCATTCGCTGATACAGGCGATCTTGTCCGTGAACGACATGTTCTTCCTGTCTGCGCCATCGGTTAAATCACTGTTCATTGAAGATGTTTCCCGGTGGCTTTCCGAAGTAGACGTTCGCTTCACTGAGCACGTAAAGTTTGCCGGCCGGAGTGGCTTCGATTACATTTTCGACTTCGTCATCCCAAAATCTCGCTTAGCTCCCGAGCGCATAATGCGGGCCATCAACAACCCGACGAAAGCGTCAGCGCAGAACTTCATTCTCGCTTGGGTTGATACTCGCGAAACGAGGCCGCCAAACTCAATACCCCTCGCGATGGTCAACAATTAGGTAAGCCCGTGCCGGAAGACGTGGAAGAAGCTCTCGAAGCATACGGAATCACGTCGTTGAAGTGGGAACGGCGTGAAGAATACGTCGAGCAACTTGCCGCCTAAAACGCAGCCATGTCGGGAGGGGGAACTCGCGATGATGCAGCTTCAAAAAATTTCGGAAGAAACCACAATCTCGGACGCTAAGAGCGTCCAGGGCGCGCTCGCCAAACTCCACAAGGTACCCGAACACGAACTACAGTACTATCTCGCGCTCCGCGACACGCTTCAGGCGACGACCCCCGCAACCAGACAAGCCATCACTCTAGCCCAACTTGAAACTGATAGGCGGTCAAATAAGAGAACGTGGTGGTTGGCGGTCACAACGACGGGCATTTCCGGGGTTGTCGGTCTCCTCGGCGTTGTTCTCGGCGCCTATTTATCAAAGTGATCAAAACGCGGGAGGGGCTCCAATGAACGCCACACGCCTTTGCGGCGCCGCTTTCGCCTCGCTTTTGCTCACGACCGCCGCCACCGCCGCTTACGCGGGAGCCGAGCCGCCGCCCGCCATCACCGGCCCAGTCGACGGCCTCGTCTCCTCGCCCGACAACCTCAAGCTGCTGCTCGAGAACGACCATGCCCGGGTGCTTCAATATACCCTCCTCCCCGGCGCTCTCGACCGTAAGCACACGCACCCGCCGCGCGTCGGCCATGTGCTTTCGGGCGCGAAGTAGCGGGCGATTACAATTCAGCCCGCGGCGCCGGCGCTCGCCTCTGAAATCCCGGACGAGCGCGGCGTCGAGGTCGTGGGGGTCGATCACCAGCATTCGCGTCGACCCTGCGTCGCTCACGTAGAAATAGACTGCGGTGCGGCGGTAGGCCGTCCTGTCCGACGCCAGGATTTCTTCCTCGTCGGTGTCGATTTCGTACTTCCCCGCGGGCAGTTCTCCGAAATCCCTGTTCAGGACGAACGGATGGAGGAAGGTGACTGTGGATCTGGTCGTGCGCATGCTCTCGGACCTCAGTTCGCTTTGGCCTTGAGCGCCCGCTTTGACGCCGCGATCGCGTCCTTGAGGTTGCTGTAGCGATAGCCTGCACAATCGAAGACGGTCAGCTGGACGGGCGTGATTCCGAGCTTCTGGAGATCGGGTTGCGACGGATCGGCCGACGGCCCTTCGTCCGGGCGCGGCGGTCCGCCTTCATTCTCCCAGCGGTCGGTGGAGCTCTTGTGCGGGTGCTTGGGGGTCCTGGCGGCCATGCTTCGTCTCCGGCTTGCAAGCGGGAGCGCATGTCTCTCAGTCGCGGGCGGCTCGTTGAAAGAATGCCCGTGATGGAATCCTTATAGCATGGTGCCTCGACCATGTCGTGCGGCCTGCCCGCAACGCCAGCGCTCAGCCGTCGCCCAGCCGCGGGTTCGATTTCGCCAGCCGCGCCCGAAGCGCCTCGACATTGACCGGGGTCGTCGCCTGCAGCTCGCGCAGGTCTTTTTCGTCGATGTGCGTGACCGCGCCGGATTCGACCGCCGCGATCAGGCGCACCAGCCGGTCGCGCTGCTTGTGCCAGTTCTCTCCGCTCACGAAAGCTCCTGCGTCGCGGCGGCCGCTCAGTTCTTGAAATTCTCCAGGCCGCGAACCACGCCTTCCTTCTGCGACGGCTGCGAGGCGTTGGTCTTGGCCGCCTTGTTCTGCTTGGGTTTGCGAACTTCCTTGTTCGATCGTCTCTGGCCCTTGGCCATGATCATTTCCTTCGCGGGGCGGAGCGCCCGGGGCGAAGCCTACACCATCGCAGCGCCGAAAGCGCGCGCGATCGCTCCCGGCCCTATCATCGCGTCCTCGGTCATGCGTCTCTCGGTTTCGTGACGGCTCAGGCGCCGGCGCCGCTCTCCTCGAGCTGCGCAATCGCTCTGCGCAGCCCCTCCCGAACCTCCGCCGCCGCCGTCTTCAGCTCCGCATTGTCGATCGCCCGCATCAACTCGACGGGGTCGATCGCCGCGACTTCGGTTTCGGCGTTCGCCCTTGGCCTGGACGACGACATTGCAGGGCAGCATCGTCCCCACCTTGTCCTCCAGTTGCAGCGCCTCGTGCGCCAGTTTCGGGTTGCACGCGCCAAGGATCGTGTAGGGCCGGAAATCCACCCCGATCTTCTCCTTGAACGCGGCCTGCAGGTCGATCCGGCTGATGATCCCGAACCCCTGTTCCTTCAGCGCCGCCTCGGTCCGCTCGATCGCCTTCTCGAACGGCAGGTTCAGCGTCGTCGCGATGTAATAGCTCATGGCCTGTCCTCCTCGCTTTCGTTGCGAATGGAACGCCGCGCCGCACCGGAATGTCCGTCAATCGACCGGCAAATGGTGCCGCATCAACCGATATTCGTGCCAGGTCAGTCCGACCACGGCCAGGTCGAGCACAGTCAGGAGAAGCAGCCCGATCCCGTGCGTGTGGGCGTAGCGGTAAAGCTGGTAGGCGATGAACAGCCCGAACACGGCAATCGCGGTCGGGTAGGCCCATAGCTTTCGCATCAATAGCCCCGCGACCAGCGCCAGCTTCACCGCGCCGTGGCTGAGCAGGTACCAGGCATAGAAATGCTGCGCCTGAACCGAAAATCCCTGCGCCCAGGCGGCGAGATGCGTGGCGACGAAATCGTGGCTGTCCTCAGCCAGCTCGCTTTGCGTGGCCGCCGCGACCAGGCGCCGGATCGCGGCGTTGCCGGTCACCGCCAGCGCAACGCCGCCAATGCATTCGGCCGCCGCGTGCAGCCCTTTCATGATGACGCTGACCTCGAAAAGCTGGTGAATCCGCCGTTCGCGCATGAGCCGCCGTTAGGCCGCTCCGGTCCCGATGTCGCCGGTGCATTTTCAAGTGATCCACATCAGGGCGGCCGGGCCGCAAAGTGCTATAAGCCGCGGCTGTCAGCTTTACTGGCGAGTCGCATCGCGGTGCCCGCCGCCGGACGCACGGTCCGCGCGGGGCGACGCACCGCATCACCCACTGGAGACGCTCCATGTCACAAGACAACATCCACGCCGCGCGTGGCCTGTACGATGCGTTCAATCGCGGTGATCTCAACGCCTTCGAAAAGGCCTGCGCTGCGAAAATCGACTGGAAGGAGGCCGACAATTCGCTGAATGCCCAAGGCAATCCCTACCGTAGCTTCGACCAGCTGCTCGAAGGCGTGTTCCAGCCGACGGTGAGAGACTTCGAAGACTTCCGCTGCGACGTCGAAAAGCTGCTGGACGCCGGCGAAACCGTCGTCAGCACCGGCCGCTACACTGGCAAGTACAAGAAGACGGGGCGCCAGCTTTCGGTCCAGTTCTGCCATGTCATCCACTTCGGCGCGAACGCGAAACTCGACGCGTTCCAGGAATATTGCGACACGCTGGCCGAGGCGGAAGCCGTCGGATCGGTGCAGATGGTCGAAGAGGCGAAGATCCCTCATCCCGCGATGTAGGGCGATGCAGTTCCCGCTTTAGATGAGGGGGGTGCTGCCGGGCCGGGCCGCCACAAAGGATAGGCTGTCTGGTGGTCCGGTCCGCGCCTGTCGCTTCGATCCACGATGGCGCGGCCGCCTGGTGCCAGACCGGACGATGCCGCCGCCGGTGGTCGGTCCACCACAGCAGCGCCCACGGCAGTCTTGACGCTGCGCGCGACCCGCAGCAGCATCGGGGAGGGAAAGAGGGGGCTCATCATGGAATCGCAACTGGACCGCGCCCGCTGGCCGGTCATTCTCGCCGGGCTGGGGGCAATCGCAATCGCGCTGGCCCGCTCGATCCTCGGCGCGACGGCAGATCTGCCCTACATGATCGAAGGGCTGGCCCGGCCCGAGTACGGGTCGCTGACGACCGTCAACTGGCACGCGCTCAGCGTCACCTTCGCGATCCTGGGAATTGCACTGGTGCTGGTGGCGCGCTCGACGGCGCCGGCGGCACGGTCGATCGCCCTCGTTGCCGCCGCGATTTTCGGGTGCACCTGCGGGATTTTCCTGTTCGTCAACGCCGCCCAGCTCGGATCGCCATTCGCAAACTGGCCCTGGATCCCGCTTGGGCTGGAGACCCTGCTGTGCGCCTACGCCGCGGTATCGGTGAAGGCGGCGAGCGCATAGCGGTTCGCAATATGGGCCGCACTGCACCACAACTCGCCAAGTTCGCCTGCCTCGATTGCCGGACGGTGATGAAGCGCGAGCCGCTACTTCCGACCCATGAGGCGATGCGCCGCAATTACGCGCGGCCGATCGAAATCCGCGAATGCTCCAGTTGTCATGGCGACAGCTATTGGATGGGGAGCGCCTTCAGGGCGCCTCCGAAAAATGATTTCAAAGGGGTGGGAGACGGTGTCGATGCTGGTCCGCGCCGGCCTGCCTTATTGCCGGGTGATGGCGCCGATGCCGCTGGAGTGCCTTCCGGAACTGGGAATCCCGACGGACGGTGTGCTTTATGCCGAACGCGCGATCGGCCCGTGGCCGGAAAGTCCGGCCGAGGCGCGTAAGTTCATCGATCTTTGGGGCGGGCTGGGCCTGCCGTTCTGGAGACCGGGCGACCCGGTTCCCGACTGGCACCCGACCTGATGTGCGCCTTTAGTCCGAGTGTTGCTGGTACTGCTTTTTAAGGTCCGCCTTGATCGAGGCGCCGGCGAGATGGGCGTCGACGTTCGTATAGCCCTCCTGGCGGAGCGCTTTGCGCACTTCGTTGAGATCGTCGGTCTTGCGTGCGAGCTGAAAGGCGCGTTCGACGATGTGCGGGCTGTCCATGTCCAAGGGTGTTTCTCCTGTACTTGTGTGCTTGAAGGTTCCGCTGCCGTTACGAACGCGCGCGGGAGTGGATTCGTTCCTTCCTCTGCAGCGCGTGGCGCTTTGCCGCCGGGTGCGATATTCTACAGCCGGACAGGAGGGCTCAGCACATGGACGACTTTCGAACCGACAGGCGCCGAATTATCGGTGCTGGAATGGTGTTCGCGGGGGTTGGCGCGGTCGGCGGCTCGTCGGCGCTCGCGCAACAGCCCGGGCCGGCCGCAACGGCCTGGCGCCCGGCGATGGAGTCGCTCAATTCCTGGCTCGACAAGCCCGGCACGCGCCACCGAATGGTGTTCGATTCGCTAAGCGGCGACGGCGGTCCCGATGCGCTTGGCTATGCGAACAACTTCATCCACGTGAACCAGGCCGACTACGGCCTTTCGCCGGAGCAACTCGCGGTGGTGGTGATCTTCCGCCACATGGCGACACCCTTTGGCTACAATGATCGCGTCTGGGCGAAATACGGGAAGATGTTTGCCGAAAAAATGAAGCTCAAGGACAAGATGGCCGCGCGCGCCGCGACAATGAACCCGGTTCTTTCAAGGGCGCCGGCTGCAGAGCCCATGCCGCCCGGAATGGAATGGATGGGCGAGAGCGCAATCAGCGACCTTGCGCCCAAGGGCGTCCGTTTCGCGGTATGCGGGCTGGCGACCAAGGCCATTGCCGGAATGATCGCTGGCAAGACCGGCGATGCCGCCGCGATCGAATCCGAATTCGGGTCCAATCTCGTCCCGGGGGCGCTGATCGTCCCGGCCGGCATATCGACCGTGAACCGGGCCCAGGAGCACGGCTACAGCTTCGCCTACATCGGCTAAGCAGGGCCGCGGGGCAGGAGCGATGGTGGGAGACGCCGACGACTGGCTTGGCAGCCTCCGCGCAGCCGTTCGGCGAGCGGTGGAGCGCAATCAATTCTCGCTGCTGCGCGCCGGGATCGCATTCGTCCTCGTCCTTGCCGGGGCCGTCGCGACGGCAATCGCACTGCTCGCGCTCACCCCCGCCGGCGCTCCTTCCGGCGGCTCCTCGACAGATGTCACGCCAGCGTCCTTCGCGCCTCCCGATCCGGCGGATATCCCTCACGGTCCGCAAGGCGAGGCGATTCTTCGCGGAAAGGCGATTTTCGACGATCCGCGGGCCAATGCCGCGCCCTTCGTGGGTAACGCGATGGCCTGCAAGAATTGCCACCTCGACAGCGGCAGGAAAGCCGATTTCCTCGCCGATGTGGGCGGCCTGGGTGAGCTACCCGCAATATCGAAAGAAGAACGCCAGCATCAACACGATGGAAGACCGGATCCGGGGCTGCTTCCGCTATTCCATGAACGCTCCGAACAGCCCGTCGGGCGCCCCGCCGCCGCCCGGCTCCGACGTTTACCGCGATCTCGAAAGCTATTTTCACTGGCTCGCGACCGGCGCTCCCACCGGTGCGAAAATGCAAGGATCCGGCTATCCGACGCCGCCGCTTTCAAGCGCCGGCTACGATCCCGGGCGCGGCGCGGTCGTCTACGAGGCGAAATGCGCCGCCTGTCACGGCCCGGACGGCGCCGGGGCCGCCCAGCCCGACGGCAAAATCGTCTACCCGCCGCTGTGGGGACCGCGAAGCTACAACTGGGGAGCGGGCATGGCCCGCATCGACCTCGCCGCCGGGTTCGTGCGCGCAAACATGCCGTTCGACCAGCCGGGCAGCCTGACCGACCAGGAAGCGTGGGATGTAGCCGCCTTCGTCGACAGCCACGAACGTCCCGCCGATCCGCGTCAGAACGGGACTGTCGCCGAAAATGCGAAGGCGAATTTCAGCGGTCAGAAAAGCTATTACGGGCAGGTTGTCGCGGGCAAAATGCTCGGAACCGGCGTCGCGGGCGAGCGGCCGTAGCTTGGCGGCAGCTGCGAACGCCGCCTGGACGTTCACAGCACAGCACAGACGCGCCCGAGTTCGTCGCCCGGGCGGCGCTGGAGCCGAATTGACGGATCGCCGTTAGAGCAGCGAAACGACGAACGCGCCGACGAGCACGATTGCGGCGCCGCCGATCAGGAGCATCTCGCTGATCCCGCTTTCCACATATTCCTGGTGGTCGCCTTCGCCGAAGTCGTCGCGCGAATGGTGGCGAACGAAGTTGCCGATGCGCATTTCACGCCTCCCTTGAGCGTTCGGCGACATTACACCTCCCGTCCGAGTCGGGCCAAATGGTGCAATGAGGCTGAAGCGGCAGCGGCGGTAGCCGCGCCAATGGGTCAGGCGATTTTTTCGGCGTAGATCATGCGGCCGCCGGCGAGCTGGCGCATCACGTCCCACTGGCTCTCGGTCGGCAGCGCGAAACACCCTTCGGATCGGCCAAGCATGCCGTGCTTCTCGATCATCTCCGGCTCCGCGTACCAGGCGCCGTGAATCACGATCGCTCGGGCCATCGCATTGTCGTTGGTGTCGTCGAGGCCGTTCAGGCGCATGGAGCGCCCGTGCTTGCCGTCGTAATAGCTGGCGGTGGTGTAGGTACCCTTGGAGGTGGCGTTCGATCCGGGCTGGTTGCTGAACCGCTCCAGGTAGCCCGAATGGTCGGGGTCCGATCCGCGGCCGTGCGCAACCAGGTAGCTTTCCGACGAGCCGCTGTGCAGGTCGACGATGTGGAATTGCTTCTCGCTCGAGGCCTTGCTGAAATCGATGATCCCGATCCTGTCGCGATACCAGATGCGATGCTGGTCGAGCGCGGCCTTGGCCCGCTCGAACAGCTGGGGATCGACACCTGCGGGCGCCAACGGCAACGAAGGCTCCGCCTTCGCGACCGGCGCCAGCGGGTCTGCCGGGACCCTCGGCGGATTGTAAATCATGGACGGAAGCCCGACGCAGCCCGCCGCCGACGAAAACACGGCAGCGCCCGCGCCAAGCGCACCCCAACGCAGCAATTCCCTACGATTTAAAGACTTTTGCTCCCCAGCTCTCATGACTCCTGTATATCAGAAGGAGAGTTAACGAGGCCCAACGATTCGACATAAGTTGCCCGGTTCATCGTTTCGCCGCCTCGTTTCGCCGCAGCGAGCGCCGAATTGCAGGGCTTTCGAGGCGAATCCGGCTCCGCCCCATTGGCGCTGCGCACCTAAGTCCGCATTTCGGCTGCGCCATGCAGCTTGAACTGCTCGTAGGGCGCTGCTAAGGGCCCCGCGGCCGGTGCAGCACCAGTTGCGACGGACCGGTTTGTGCGCTCCACCGCCACGGACCTTCGCAGGCGCGAGGGCGTTGGTTGGATCGGGAGCTCAATTCGAGAGGAGTTTGACGGGCCGTTTATGCAGATCATCGTTCGCGACAACAACGTCGACGAGGCGCTGCGCGCGCTGAAGAAAAAGCTGCAGCGCGAGGGCGTCTAGTCGTGAGATGAAGCTGCGGCGGCACTACGAGAAGCCGTCGGAGAAGCGGGCCCGCGAGCGGGCGGCCGCAATTCGCCGCGCCCGCAAGCTCGAGCGCAAGCGCGCCGAGCGTGAAGGCATCCGCTAGAGCTTTCCATCTTTCGCTGGCGGCGCTACGGGCGCTCCATGCAAACCAGCTTCGCTCATTCGCAAGGCCACAAAGGTCCGCTAACCGCATTCTGGCTAGCGGTCTTTTTCCTGATCGCGCTTGGTATCGGCCTCGCCTGGTTCGGCGCCTCGGCGCTCCGTGGACAAACTACGCCCAGCGGGCTGGTGATCCGCACGGTCAAACCGGGGTCCGGGCCGCTCGTCACCGCAAAGGACGCGGTTCTCATCGATTACGAAGGACGGCTCCCCAACGGGACCGTTTTCGACAGCAGCGCCGCACACGGCGGGCCGAGGCGGTTGCGCCGGGACAGACCATTCCCGGGTTTGCCGAGGCGCTGACCAATATGCGCAAGGGCGGCAGCTATCACGTCCGAATTCCCCCCGAGCTCGGGTACGGAGCGCAATCGCCGCCGGGCATCCCGGCCAACAGCGAACTCGATTTCGACATTCACGTCGTCGATGTCGCCCGGGCGCAGCGGCGATGGCGGCCCAGGCTCCGGCGGGCAGAAGCCCCCGAGCACTCGGCGAGGGCCAGTAACTTCCCGCTATTTCGCCTTGGCGTGAGCCGGGCGGAGCGATGATCCGGCGCGGCTCCCGCGAAGCGCCTCGAACCAGCTGATCGGGTTCAGAAGGGTCGACGTGCCGTCGAGCGAGAAGGCGATGAACTCCGCTCGGCCGCCGATGTTTTCCCACGGAACGGGTCCGCCGAGGCCGTTCTCCGGATAGCCGGCGGCAAAACGGCTGTCGGCCCTTCGGTCGCGATTGTCGCCCATCAGGAACACATGCCCCGGCCCGACCTTCACCGGACCGTAATCGTCGCCCGCGCTTCGCCCTCGTCGATGGTGTCGTAAGTCGCGCCGTTGGGAAGCGTTTCGCGAACGATCGGGACGCGGCAATATTGCTCCCCGTCCTCGGAAGTGACGACGTAGCTCGCGAAGACCGGGTCAGATCGCATCGGGTCGGAATCGCGGCCGCACGGGACGTTGGGATCGACCGGGATCATGTCCGGTTGAGTGCGCTCCCACTTCACCATCTTGCCGTTCAGAATAAGACGGCCGCCGCGGACCTCGACCG